>CAJUAM010000061.1 GCA_910584615.1 uncultured Dorea sp. | reverse complement strand
CGCCTCCACCGGACGTTATCCGGCATCCTGCCCTGTGAAGCCCGGACTTTCCTCGCCTGCAGCCTTTCGGCTCTCGCAGCCGCGATTACCTGTCTTACTCGCCATTTCAGATCATATCACAAATCCAGCGCCATGGCAACTCATTATCCTATCGTATCGTCGATCAGATCGCTCCCATCTGCCGCCGTAGTCGCAAGCTCATCACATCTCTCATTCTGCGGATGCCCGTCATGGCCTTTGACCCAGATAAACCGCACCTCATGCTTTTCCTTTGCCGCAAGCAGACGTTTCCAGAGATCTACGTTTTTTACCGGCTCATTCTTCCCCCGCTTCCAGCCTTTCTTAAGCCAGCCGTCAATCCAATGCTGGTTAAAAGCATCCACCACATACTTAGAATCCGAGTAAAGCAAAACCTCGCACGGACGGTTCAGCGCCTCCAGGCCTGCGATCACTGCCATCAGCTCCATCCGGTTGTTCGTTGTCTTCTTATACCCCTGTGACAACTCCTTCACATGAAGTTCTCCTTTAGAATCAACATATTCCAGCACCGTACCATAGCCGCCCGGTCCGTCCGGATTGCCGCGGGCCGCGCCGTCTGTATAAATACTGACCTTCATAACTCCTCCTTCATCTGATATGTCTATGGATCATGATACAGGTATCACGAAGCTCTGCTGCCTTTTTTCAATCCTCACGATCCTGTCCCGGTACTCATAAGACAGCGGATCTTTTAAAAACTTACGGATCGTCTTATAGCTTCCCCATAGATGCATAGGAAAGAGATAGCGGGTATCTGTATGACGCATAAAATAATCCATTCCCCAGCCATATGCTCCCTCAAGTCTCGGATCCAGCGGAACAAACGCCAGATCTATATGCTCTCCCTCTATCATCCCGATCTCTTTCTGATAATCATTCATCATCTTCTCATTATAATCGGGGCTCTCCTCCTCCCAGTGCCACCAGTTCAGATCCCCTGCATGGTAGATCGTTACTCCTTTCACACGCACCAAAAACGCCACTCCCTCATCTGTCGAGCAAAGTGTCTTTATCTGAAGATCGTCCACTGAAAGCTCCTGCCTTTTTCCCGCTTTCACAACTCTCCCTCCAGGTCCCTTTGTCCGGATATCCTTTGAAAGAATATAAGAGACATCGTAGCCCTCTGCCCAGTCAAACACTTTATACTGAAAATGGTCTTTATGATAATGGCTGGAAAAAACATACAGTTTTTTTCCCTTCGCCGTCTTGGGCAGCTCACCCTTATAATAATCAAACACTAGCATGATATCTTCAAATTCTACTGCAAATCCGCTGTGATACAGATATGTGACCGTCATCTTATACTTCTCCTTTGATCACCTTCACTGCATGCTGGATCTCAGGGAGAAGATACTCAAGCGCTGCTTTCACTGCCCCCTCTTTACCCGGAAGATTAACGATCAGTGTTTCTCCCTTTATGCCTGCGGCGCAGCGGTTTAGCATTGAACGCTTCGTCAGGGATATCATATAGGCACGCATAGCCTCCGGAATACCAAGCACAGGACGGTCTGCAACGTCCATCGTCGCTTCCGGCGTACAGTCCTCCGGTCCGCAGCCGGCCCCTCCGGTCGTAAGGATCAGATCCGCGACATTCCCATCTGCCATCCGCTGCATGATCGTAGACAACACCTTTCTGTCATTTGGAACAGCCTTCATAAATACTACCTGCTCTCCGGCTTTTTCTACCATCTTCTTAATAGCTTTTCCGCCCTTATCTTCTTCGTTCTCTTTGTATATCTCTGTATTTGCCGTAAGTATCGCAACCCTCATAATGTACCTCCATAGCTCTTGCCACTCGTGATCTCCTGTTATAGTTTGTAACTCTTAAAACAATGTAATAGCAACCTTTCATGCCATTATAGCAAAAAAAACAGTTCTTAACAACATAAACCGCCTGATTGTATATGACCGTATATGATCATCACATCAAATCTATATTAAAACCTTCCTCCTTCGCAGTAAATGTCCCGCTTTTTCCCCCGGACTTCTGCAGTAAATGTATGCATTCTATAAGCATCCCTTTATCCGCCGCCTTGCACATGTCATAGATAGTAAGAAGCGCTGTACTCACTCCGGTGAGCGCCTCCATCTCGACTCCCGTCTTATCAACGGTCCGGGCAGTACACCTTGCCTCTATGGAACAGATCTCAGAACGCAGTTCAAACTCTATCTCTACCCCTGTAATCCTGACAATATGGCAGAGCGGAATCAGCTCAGATGTCTTTTTTGCCCCCATGATCCCTGCTATCCTCGCAGCTCCCAGGACATCCCCCTTCTTCATGCCTCCGTTTTTTACCATACGGAAACATTCTTCTGACATCTTTATCCGTCCGCAGGCAACTGCTTCCCGGACAGTATCAGACTTTTCGCTCACATCTACCATCACCGCATTGCCCTGCAGATCAAAATGTGTAAAATTCCCCATGACCCTTCTCCTTTTTATGAAAATGAACGGCTCACTGCCATTCGCGTCATTTCCGCTCTCATGCACAGACACGCAATAACAGTATACCACAATATGTTCTGATATACATTGACTTTTTCTAAGTTATGCGATATAGTTCTTATCATCAAATCATTTGAACGTCAAACTATTTACAAAAAATCACAACAAAGGAGAGAAAACTATGGCAATCCGCATTATTACTGATTCTGCTGCCGATTACTCCGCACAGGAAATTGAAAAAAGACAGATTACATGCATCCCTATGACTGTATCTTTCGGCGACAAAGAATATCTGGATGGCAGAGACATCACAAAAGAAGAATTTTTTGAACTCCTGACTGAAGGAAAGGATTTTCCGAAGACATCACAGCCCTCACCTTCCAGTTTTTTAGAATGCTTTGAGGCGGCAAAAGAAGCTGGCGACAGCGTGATCGCCATCCTGATCTCAAGCGCGTTAAGCGGCACGCTGCAGAATGCGGTACTGGCAAAAAGCATGGCAGATTATGAGAATATCTATATCGTAGACAGTAAAATAGCAACTCTCGGAATGCGTATCTTAGTTGACCGCGCCGTAAAGATGCGCGATAATGGACGCACAGTACACGAGATCGTGGCAGAACTTGAAGATTTAAAGCCAAGGCTCCGTCTCTTTGCCGGACTCAACACTTTAGAATATCTTGCAAAAGGCGGCCGCCTTTCAAAGACTACCGCTGCGCTTGGAAATCTGGCCAATTTAAAACCGATCATTACATTTACAGAAGATGGAAATGTAACTTTGTGCGGCAAACAGATGGGGATCCGTCACGCCTGCAAGCAGGTCGCAAAGCTTGTGATGAGCGATGAACCGGACATAGACTGCCCCTTATATCTCCTTTATGCTTATGACCAGAAAAACTGCGCTGCATTTCTGCACACCCTTCAAAAGAGCGGACTAAACCTTGACTCCCCGAAAGTGCGGGGAATCGGGCCGATCATCGGAACCCATATCGGGACCGGCGCTTTCGGCATCGTATATGTTGCCAAAACAGACAGATAACATTATTCCTCGCTGCGGAGCAAAAACTTATCTTTACTCTTAAAATAATTTAATTCGGCAGGGGTCACTTTCAGAAGTCTTCTTAGCAGTTCCTTATCCTCCATCGGTTTTTCGGAGATAACTGCTTTCATACAGATGGGAGTGACTCCTTCAAATGTAAGTCCGATCCAGAAGCCCGCCAGATAACCACTCCAATTTATATATGGCAGACTTGCAGTAAAATACATCTGATCTAACTCATTCCGATAGTTCGTGACCATAAAAGAAAATGTTGTATCTGAACCAAATCCCTGCCCTATATAGACAAGACAGGGTTTCTATATCCATAACAATATTCCCATTTTCATATTTGCAAATAGTTGCCCTGCTTTTAATCGGAAGAAGCATCGTTGTTTCTTATGATAATATTCTGATCGCATATTGCCTTCCCCCTCTTAGCAAGACCGACTGCCTAGAATGCCTGGTAGCAGGCTCTCCCACAAGCCTGCAGGAAACCGGAAAAGCCCTGCTGCGTGCCAAAGCAGAACACACAAGTCCTGTAAATGAGGTCCTAAAGGTTCTCAATGGTAAATTTTTATGTCCAAGACCGAGGACGATACTTACACTCTTCTTGTCCAGAATGAAAATCTGGCGCTCCAGAAGGATTCCACCAAAGAACTGCTTTTAACCGCCCCGGATTCTATTGGGATGATTCAGGTCATGGCTAATTAGAGGTAATCAAAAGAGGAAAGGAAAAGCACAATCCAG
>CAJUAM010000060.1 GCA_910584615.1 uncultured Dorea sp. | reverse complement strand
GAAATGCTCCGCAATCCCGTGTATGTGCAAGCCGATATTGACGTGTATCAGTTTTTCCAAAGTCAAGGTGCAAATATCTATAATCTGGTAAGTGATTTTACGGGTTATAATGCCTGCTATCTCTACAAAAGTACGGTTTCCACTTCAAGAAAGCAAAGTGACCTGTCCGACAAAGAGATTGTGCTTGCGCCGCATAAGGGTTTTATCCCCTCTAAGACATGGTTAGCCTGCCGCATACGGTGTTTAAATAACCGACAATCTACAAAAACCTGTAAACCCAAAAACTCATGGCTTGTAGGCAAGGTAAAATGCGGCAACTGCGGTTATGCGCTGACAATCCGCAAGGCAAAAACAAAGTGGGGACGTTACTTTGTTTGCAGCCAGTCGGGAAGCCGTGGGAGCAACTGCACCGGGGCGGGCTGTACGGTTTATGCGGACGTTTTGGAAGAATATATGCTTGGTGCAATCAAGGAAAGACTGTCGGAATTTTCAGCTCTCAAAGAGAGCTTACTCTCCTGTCTATCTGACGCAGGAGAAGAACAAACAAACATGACGAAAAAAATCCGTCTGATACAGATTGAGGAAGAAATTGAAGAACTTCTCTCCAAAGTGTCCGGGGCAAGCGGCGTTCTGATGAAGTACATAGACGAAAAAGTATCGGAACTGGACGCAGAGCGGAAAGCCTTGCAGGAAGAAATCGTTACGGCAAATGTCACAGACACAGAGGGCAGATTGAAGCAGATAACCAATCATGTGAAAACATGGGAAACACTCTCTTTCGAGGACAGACAGGCGGTAGTCGATACGCTTATCAAAGTTATCCGCATTGCAGATGGAAACATTGAAGTCACTTGGAACATTTAACAAACAGCCATAAAAGTCTAAGCCACACAGTTTTGAGCAAACTTTAATAAAAATCTGTTGATAAGCCGATACTAAATACCGTATAATAAAATCAACAATCGAAAGGAAGTGATACTATGGCACCTGCAGCACAGGCAATCAGAAATCAGGAAATCCTAAAAACTGAATATTCCGAAAAAGCAGCCATAGGCGCATTATATGACGAACTCTCCAAAGGAATAGAAAGTCTGAAAAAAGGCGATGTTTATACGATTGATGAAGCATGGGAGGAAATTGACAAAATATAATGCCGGATAAACCTAAAAAATACAAAATTGTGATTTCCAAAGATGCTCTCTTGGATATTAAATCAACAAAAAAGTATATTCTTGACACCTTCAAATATCGGGAATATGCGGAAAACTTTTCAAAGAAGATAAAGAAGGCAATCAAAGAATTGGATTCCTTCCCCAAAGGCTATGAAGCTACGGGATATGTAATTGAAGGATTGAGCGTTTATTTCAAGCCTTACAGTACATATTTAATCTTCTTTGTCGTGGAGGATTCCACGATTACGGTAATCCGGGTCTTGAAAGACCGCATGTATTGGCAGTCCATTATCAAGAAAATGCAGAAAATCAACAGATAGATTTACTTCAATCCTCCCGTTTCGGTGAATCCTTAAGGATTGTTCAGGATCACTTAGACAGTAAAAACTTCTATGCTATCAACCCAGAATTTGATCTGAATTCTAAATGTAAATAACAGAATTCCTTATTCTTAAAAAGAGGGTGTCATAAAATCATATAAATGATTTTACGATACCCTCTTTCACTGGCACTTTCAATTCCATTTCCAAAGAAAAGTTATGCCCAAAGCACAGCAATCTATTTTTATCTATTCAGCTTTCCATACTTCCCCAAATTTCTTGCCCAAACAAAGATCACAATTGCTGTTGCCGCAATAAATTCTGCAAAAACTATAGGTTTCCCCCATATTTCCCATTCCAAAAAGAAATGAAAATAATGTTCTACAAAAAAGGCTGCAAAAAATATCAAATATATAACAACCGAATACATCACATTTTTGCAGATCTTCCATCGTTTTCGCTCCCTGTCCATCATCTGTTTTTGCTGCTGTTCCAGCATGTCTGCTTTAACTGATAGTTCGTCTATTTCCGACGGCTTCAGCAGATAATCCAAAGCAACATCAAATACCCTGCTCAATTCAATGATTTTTTCTACATCAGGCACAACCTGTCCGCTTTCCCATTTTGAGACAGACTGCCTTGAAACATTAAGCTGTTCAGCTAATTTCTCCTGTGTCAATTCTCTGCCCTTGCGCAGCGCTGTAAGTTTTTCTGCAAATTCCATACATGCTCCTCCTTATGATTTTGTATTCAAATCTTAGCAGAATTCTCGTTTGCAAACGAGCAAGTGGACTGTACTTTTTACAGTCAAATGATGGAATTTCCCAGCAATACAGCAAATTTGACGCTCATACCCATATCATTTTCCCTGACTGGCGCATTGTAAAAAATACGGACCAAAAGCCCTGCGCTTTCTGGTCCGCATAAAATAACTATATTGATTTTTTGAAAAGGATCATATATGCAATCACTGCTGCTACAACCAGAATTGCAATCCCAAGAATAATGATCGGTGCTTTGGAAACTCTGTCGTCGTCATCGTAATAATCATCGTCGTCGTAGTAATCATCCTCGTAATCTCTCTGCCGCTTTTTCGTACTCACCTTATCATTAGACTTCTTCTTTTTGCTTCTTCCATCACCTACCGCAAGCATCTCATCATAAGCCCTGCGCATCTCATCCTCACGCTTATCCCGGACTTTCTTCGGCGGAAGATTAGAGTATCTTTGTTCTTCATCATCCTCCTGATCTCTTACTTTCTTAGGTTTAGCTTTTTGCTTCGGAGCGCTGCTTTTTGAAACCTTTGCTTCTTTCTTCGGAGCGCCATTCTGCGGAGCTTTGTATTTCTTTTTACAATTATAACACAGCAAATAATTAGGATCTTTTTTTCCCGGCCGCAATTGTTCACCACATATCGGACATTTCATTTGTACTTTCTGCCTCCTCGCCTTATAATCTGTTATAGATTATACTACAAGAAAATAAAAATAGCAAACATTTGTATGATTTTATCTATTATCTGTCGGTTCCAAGTTTGACCTTTACAGTCTGCGGTTTATATTCACCGTTATTCTTAGGAACCTGTACCGTAATTTTAATGGTCTCTCCCGCACCGTAATACTGAAGCTGCTCTCTGAGCGCTACCGTACTGTTGATCTGAGTGCCTTCAATCGCTGTAATAATGCACCCCTTCGTAATGCCTGCTTCCTGCGCCCCGCTGCCTTTTATCACCTCTGATACATAGACTCCGGTAGGCATGCCATACATCTGGGCACTGTCCTCAGAAACATCTACAGGCTGGATCCCAAGATATCCCTGCTGCCCCTCAGACACTTTTGTCTTTGTCTTCTGGTTCATCAGATTTGTAATAACTTCCTGTGCATCAGAGATTGGGATCGCATACCCCATACCTTCCACTATACTTGTAGCAACCTTGATTGTATTAATTCCCACTAATTCACCCTTTGCATTTAAGAGCGCACCGCCGCTGTTTCCAGGATTGATCGCAGCATCTGTCTGGATCAGCTCACTGTCAAACCCATCTAACATTCTCTGAGTAGCAGAAACAATCCCTGTTGTCACTGACTGTCCGTATCCTAAAGCATTGCCGATAGCGATAACCTGCTCTCCCACCTGAAGCTGTGTGGAATCGCCCATCTGTGCCACCGCGATCTTTTCTTTTGTAGATCCTTTGATATCCTCCATCTTAACAGCGATCACCGCAAGGTCACGTACAGAGTCCGTACCCTTAATGTTAGCAGTAACACTCTCTTCATCAATAAATGATACCGTCAACGTATCATTTCCCTCCACAACATGGTTGTTAGTAAGAACCAGAAGTTCCGTATCATTCTGCGCAATGATGATTCCAGAGCCTGCGCTCTCGCTCTCCTGCTCGTGGATTCCTCCAAAGAAATTCTGCACCTGCTTCACACTCATATTTGTGATCGACACTACAGAAGGCATCGCGTTTTTCGCTATTACGGAAATATCTGATGTCTCTGTTTTTCCGGAACTGGTTGTAAGCTGTGTACTGCCTACAGTATCTGTCTCCTGTTTTACTGCTTTTGGAGTGGTCTTAAGAAATTTCTCCGCAATGACATTGCTCGTCTGGAACGCAGCGCTTGCTACGACTCCAAAGATCAATCCCAGACCGATAACTTTGATGACCTGCGGTACTTTTTTATTTCTCTTTCGGTCATCTCTCCCTCTATAATCCATATCGTCCTGATCCGGTGTGTAATAACTATACTGGTTATCCATAAACTATATCTCCCTTCATCAACTGTTGTCATGACTATTGTTTTTGTATCATGTAAGATATCTTATACTATAATTGTGTTTAATTTGTGATAAATCCTTGATGAAAGTATAAAAAATCAGGCCCCTTGTCTGAGACCCGATTCTATCCGCTTCACATCCGCCTTATCAACCAGAGTATGCACTATATGCTTGTTTGAGGTCCGCCAACGCTTCTCTGAGAAGTGCATCAGAATGCACCGCTTCAGCAAATTCATCTTCTGTCTGCCGAAGCATTTCCTGAACATCCGCGTGTTCTGCCATGGCATGTACATACTCCTCTTTCTGTTCGTCTAAATCTTTTGTATCTATCTGGTACTGCCCGCTCTTGTCATCTTTTGACACATATATCGTGACAAGCCCGGGAACTTCTGTGTAAATATCCTTTATCTTCATACGATACTCTGCAAATGCAATGTAAGTCCCTCTGTACTGTCCAACTTTCGTATAAACATGAAGGTCATCATACTTTTCAACAAATGTCTCACCTTCCGTAAGTCCCTGAAAGTATTCTGCTATTACTTTGTTTATCTCTGGATGTTCGTCCCTCCTCAGAGGATTCAGCTCCTTTATATTGCAGCCGATATTCTTAACTCTTACATTCTCTGCATTATTTATCTTAGGTACCTTTCTCATCTGCGCTTTTTCTTTGGTCAATCCCAATCCGACTGCCCCTGACAAAAAAAACAACAACGCAAGAATGATCAAAAGATTCCTGCGCCTGTGTCTTCCAAGCTTTGCAAGGCAGCCATTAAAGACTTTCTTCATAGGCTTCCTCCAAATACCTGCGCTTTTTTTAAGGTACACACCCGGGCGGATTCGAACCGCCGCTCCCGCCTCCGGAGGG
>CAJUAM010000059.1 GCA_910584615.1 uncultured Dorea sp. | reverse complement strand
GAAGATTTATCCAGATGTACTCTGATGTAGTTATGGAAGTTGGAAAGAAATATTTTGAAGAACTGATCGACAAGATGAAAGAGGAAAAAGGTGTTAAGCAGGACGTTGAGCTTACAGCAGAAGATCTTAAGGCACTTGCAGGACAGTTCAAGGCAGAGTATAAAGAAAAGATCGGACAGGATTTCCCGGCTGATCCGAAGGAGCAGTTGATGGGAGCGATCAAGGCTGTATTCCGTTCATGGGACAACCCGAGAGCCAATGTATACCGTCGTGACAATGATATCCCGTATTCATGGGGAACAGCTGTGAATGTACAGTCTATGGCATTTGGTAACATGGGTGATGACTGTGGTACAGGTGTTGCGTTTACCCGTGACCCGGCTACAGGAGAGAATGGCCTGTTTGGTGAATTCCTGACTAATGCGCAGGGTGAAGATGTAGTTGCCGGTGTTCGTACACCTATGCATATTTCTGAGATGGAGCAGAAGTTCCCGGAGGCATTTGTCCAGTTTAAGAAAGTATGTGAGACTCTTGAGAATCACTACAGAGATATGCAGGATATGGAGTTTACCGTAGAGCATGGAAAGCTTTATATGCTGCAGACACGTAACGGTAAGAGAACAGCACAGGCAGCTCTTAAGATTGCTTGTGACCTTGTTGATGAAGGTATGAGAACAGAGGAAGAGGCAGTTGCAATGATCGATCCTCGTAACCTTGATACACTTCTTCATCCGCAGTTTGACGCAGCAGCACTTAAGGCAGCTACTCCGATGGGCAAGGGTCTTGGCGCATCTCCGGGAGCAGCCTGCGGTAAGGTTGTATTTACAGCGGAGGATGCTGTAGAGTGGGCAGCAAGAGGTGAAAAGGTAGTTCTTGTACGTCTTGAGACTTCGCCGGAAGATATCACAGGTATGAAGTCTTCACAGGGTATCCTGACAGTGCGCGGTGGTATGACATCTCATGCAGCGGTTGTTGCGCGCGGTATGGGTACATGCTGTGTATCCGGATGCGGTGATATCGCTATGGATGAGGAGAATAAGAAGTTTACGCTTGCAGGAAAAGAGTTCCATGAAGGAGATGCAATCTCTATTGATGGTACAACAGGCAATATATATGACGGGATCATTCCTACCGTTGATGCTCAGATTGCCGGAGAGTTCGGAAGAATCATGGCATGGGCAGACAAGTACAGAACTCTTAAAGTTCGTACAAATGCAGATACTCCGGCAGACGCTAAGAAAGCCCGTGAACTTGGCGCAGAGGGTATCGGTCTTTGCCGTACAGAGCACATGTTCTTTGAAGAAGACAGGATCGCGGCATTCCGTGAGATGATCTGCGCAGATACAGTAGAAGAGAGAGAAGCTGCGCTTGAGAAGATCCTTCCATATCAGCAGGGAGACTTTGAGGCTCTTTACGAAGCTCTTGAGGGCAATCCGGTTACGATCCGTTTCCTTGATCCGCCGCTTCACGAGTTCGTTCCTACAGAGGAAGAAGATATTGAGAAACTTGCAGCAGCACAGGGCAAGTCTGTGGAGGATATTAAGACTCTCATCGACAGCCTTCATGAGTTCAACCCGATGATGGGTCACAGAGGATGCCGTCTTGCAGTTACTTATCCTGAGATTGCAAAGATGCAGACAGCAGCAGTTATCCGTGCAGCTATCAATGTACAGAAGGCTCATGCTGACTGGAAAGTGAAACCAGAGATCATGATTCCGCTGATCGGCGATATCAAAGAGCTTAAGTATGTAAAGAAAGTTGTTGTTGAGACTGCGGATGCTGAGATCAAGGCAGCAGGCAGTGATCTTGAGTACGAAGTAGGTACTATGATCGAGATCCCGAGAGCAGCCCTTACAGCAGATGAGATTGCAAAAGAAGCTGACTTCTTCTGCTTTGGTACAAATGACCTGACACAGATGACATACGGATTCTCACGTGATGATGCCGGTAAGTTCCTTGACGCTTACTATGATGCTAAGATTTTCGAGAACGATCCGTTTGCTAAGCTTGATCAGACTGGCGTAGGCAAGTTGATGGAGATGTCTATTAAACTTGGAAAGCCGGTTAATGATAAGCTTCATATCGGTATTTGCGGCGAGCACGGCGGAGATCCTTCTTCCGTAGAGTTCTGCCATAAGATTGGACTGGATTATGTATCCTGTTCACCGTTCCGTGTACCGATTGCAAGATTGGCAGCAGCACAGGCGGCTATTAACAGCAAGTAATACACTGGAAGCTGATGTTTTTGTAAAATGATTTTTCCTCATTGCAAACATTGCTTTTTGCTGAAGCAGTAATAAAAAACAATAGAGATGAACCCAAAAGAGGATCTTGACAGCCTATACTTTCAAGATTCTCTTCTTCTCTTTTTTGGAGAAGAGAAGGAGAGAATAGTTTTTCCTATTTGATGGTGGTGGAGTGAGACAAAACTGGACGACCTTTTGCAATGATCAGAGATGTTCCCAGATGAATGCAGAAAACCATGCCGTTGAAAGATGGCGTGGTTTTAACCCTTAGTGTTTGATTTGATGTTTACTTTGTTTCCCATTTTTTAGTATTAAAATAGAGGCTAGAAACCTTTTAAAAGTTGTGATAGACTAAAAAATGAGTGGAGAAAAAAAGGTTGGTCTATTCCTGATATTAGAGGTGGAAAACAAATATGGTACACGCTGGTAAAGAAACTGGTTGAATTAGTGGATTCAGGGCAGGCATATGATTTAGATTCAGTTCCAGATATTTATGAAATAACACAACCGCAATCATGGCGCACATATGCTGCTTTTCTAAAGGAGGTAGGATTTGTAAGAAATCAAGCAGGACGGTTGATGTTGTCGGAGGCTGGCATGAAGTTTTTAGTAGAGCCAACTCGGAGAAAATTGGCTGATCAGATACAAGATAGATATCGGCTGTTTGGTGAAGTGCTGGGCATTCTGGAGACTGAACCGAAAACAGTGGAAGAAGCAGATAAGCAGCTTTGCAATGATTATGAATTGCATTGGAAAAATAAGAGCAATATACGCAAACGCATGGATTGGCTAGAGGTACTGGGTTTAATTCAAGCGATTAGTAATTATAAATGGGAAGTGACTGATTCCAGGAGAGAGGCACTAAAGGAGTGGTGTTTGATTAAGCCAGAAGTACTGGAACTTATGAATCTTGAGTCGAACGATATAGAAATTGCTGATCCTCCAGAAGAAATTGCTATATTGCTTCAGCATTTAGCTGATTCACCTGAATTGCATAAGAAAAGATGTACATATAATATATGGGTTCCAAGTCCGAATCGTATAGAAAATTTGCGGATTATTATTCAAAGTGCTTCTGATAAAATTACTAAAACGGATTTATTCGGATTTATAGCAAAAAAATTTAATCTGAAATTAAGCAGTGTTGAATCAATGCTGCCATTTCTAAAAGCATCTGGTCTTTTAGAAGAAGTAGGGCGAAATATTTATGTAGCAACTCCAGCAGCAAAAGCATGGCTGGAAACGGGAAGCGATTTAGACTTTATCAGGATTCTTCATTCAAATATGCAGTTTGTTGGAGAGATGGATATGGAGAAGTATCTGAACAAAAGAATACATCTGATGAAATGAAAGTGGTGGTTAGTCACTCACTCAGTAAGCTTGAAGAAGTCTGTAATCGATTACATAACACATCAATGGATCCCAGTGCAGAAGGAAAAGGTTCGGGGATTGCCTTCGAAGAAGCCATTGCAGATATATTTTGTTTTATGGGATTTAAAGCTGAGAGAGTCGGCGGATCCGGTGATACGGATGTCGTTGTAAAATGGAAGGATGAGGAAGATAAGTATGTCGTTGCAATTATAGATGGAAAATCTAAATCTGGGGGTCGGGTATCACATAATGATATAAGCGATATTGCATTAGATACGCATAAAGAAAAGAACAATGCAGATTATGTGGCAATTGTTGGCCCAGGATTTAGTGATGGTACTATTCGAACTCATGCCAGAAAAAAAGGATTTTCACTTGTTACTGAAAATCAACTAACAGAAATTGCAAGGGCGTCAAAGGAACTTGGCTTGAATTTACAGGAAATTGCACTTACATTTCAAGTACCTGATGGATTATCTCATAGACGGTCTTTCTCCGCGAGACTTATTTTTGCTATTAAGAAGTTCAAATGAGTCTCCATCCTTAGACGAGTTAATCAATGTTTTTGAAACGCTTGCCAGAGAGGAAATTGGTATTTTGCAAAAGGCTGACAGAAAAGATTCTCCTGAAAATATGAGATACATGTTAAGAGGTGTAGAAAAGACAATTAATCGGTTAAGAGCATTGGCATCAGCTATTGAAAGGGGAATTCAGGAATAGGAGAAATGGTCTTTGCAGTTTAAGGGAACTAAGTTTAATCAGTCCAATAATGTTTCTGGCGGGGAAGATTTATTTAAGTGGATTAAAAAGCTTGCGGTATTGAAAGAAAGCAGCATTATCATGGAGGAATATTTAACCAGAAGAAGGCTGTTCTTCTGGAAGGATATGATATCTGATGTTATGATTAGCATAAGAAAGTTGAAGCTAATATGTCTGTGATGGAATAAAACAGTATATATATTTGCAATGATAAATACTAAAATCATTTGGAGGATATCGTTTGTTAAGTGAATTAGAGAAAAATAGCTTATCTGTTCAAATTCTTCGAGAATTGTCTTACAAAACCAAAATGGAAAGAAGTCTTGTCAATAGCCTGTGGAAATTCGATAAAGAAACCTTATTTCAGGAAGTTTCCGAAATGATAAGATTTTATCAGGAAGCAGATATTTTGGATCTGGTCGATTTGGATTACCGGATTAAAAGTGAGGATTCCTGTATACGCAAATACAATAAATTCTATCCTGATATGCGATTGGAAAAAGTCTTTAATGATATTTTAGGGTTTCGTATGCTAACAGACAGTTATACAAGTTTGTTAGAGGGGGAAATGCTGGAAGAAGTACGGATTGTCGATATGAGTCATGGAAAAGCGAAAGATGACGGCTATCGAGGAGTGCATATTTATTTTCAGCCTGATCACTTCCATTATCCGATAGAAATTCAGGCAAATACTTACTATGACAGACAGTTGAATAATTGGCTGCATAAATATCTGTATAAAAGGGAATATCCTGATTCTGTAGGCAGGATATTGCGGAGTGAGTACGAGGGTGGTAAAGTATTAAGCGAGCAGCAGTTTGAGGAGGTGCTAAGTTATGTGTTATCTCATTGCGAAAGAATTTAATAAAAAGGGCTGTATTGCAGTAAAAACCGGGCATGGTAAAGCATTGGCGGATTTTACCGAAAAGTTACAAAAACAGATAGGAGAGAACGGTGTGCAGTTGGTGACGATCAGCCGTCCTAGTGCCTATGGAGAATATGAACCTTATGAAATTGTGAAAAGTAAGGAAAAGTTTCAGGAACGTGTTCTGAGCCTGTAAAAAAGGATAATGATGGAAAAACCTGTTTTGAGTCCCAATTTTACTATAGAGGATATTCATACGCTCAGGGAATATAATTATCAAATGATAAAGCATATGACAGATGAAGAACGGATGGATTACTGCAACAAGAGAGGAAGAGAAGTTCAGAAAAAATTAGAAAAAATGAAAGCTTTATAATCATTTCAATACTACAGAATAAATTTCCAGAACATGGTATCTCACTGACCGCGATATACCGCTCAGGTGGCTATATCACAAAGATAGGAGAAAAATATTTTGGACTTTTACTATAAGTTTTGAGGAAGCACAGGTTTTCCGCAAGGCGAACGGCGGCTATCTTAAAAAAATCAATGGGAAGATTTGACCGTTGATGTTTATATCTAAATAATCATAAGCGTATCATTAAAAATAGTGGTACGCTTTTTTTGTTATTAAAAACAAATAACTCCTCACCGGATATGGTATAATAGAGTTGCCTAAAAACTAAAAACCATACACCTAAGAAAGGAGTTATTCTGATACCTATGATATCATATAAACAGCTCTCTTTGGCAGATATTTTTTTCTGTGGACTTTGATCATTCAGCGTATTTTCTCTATCCCTACGGATCAGATTCTTTTAACTTTCCTCGCTTATTCCAAACCCCTTCATGAGTTCTGTGGATTTACTAAAGTCCTGGATGCTTCTAAAATCACCCGTTTTAAACAGGACTTTTTAGAGGATTTACAGCTCGTATTTGATAACCTTG
>CAJUAM010000058.1 GCA_910584615.1 uncultured Dorea sp. | reverse complement strand
TCCTCCATATACTATGGTTGTAACAAAACAAAAGGTTACAAAGTTACAAAAAGGAGGAGAGATAAAATGGCAAATCGTTCATCTAACAGAACAGCCGTACCTGAAGCAAAGGGTGCACTTGACAAATTCAAATATGAGGTTGCAAGCGAACTTGGAGTACCGTTATCTGACGGTTACAACGGAGACCTGACATCCAGACAGAATGGTTCTGTAGGCGGATATATGGTTAAGAAAATGATCGAGCAGCAGGAAAAGCAGATGGCTGGCAAATAACATGTAAGAAAAAAGCACCCGTTGGGCATTGATTAACCCAGCGGGTGCTTTTTTATAGTTTGCTCTAAAAGGCAGGTCTTTTATAAGTGTTATTTTACGCATTTCGGATCAGAACCGTAACGGTAAAGGTATCTTCGGTATAAGAGATATCCAGAGTGCCGTTATACTTTTTCACCATTTCACGCACATTGGACAGACCAAGGCCGTGAGAGGCCGTATCTTTTTTGTCAGACTTTATCAAACCATGTTTTTTTTCAATTTTGTTGTTTTTTGCGTTTGTGATCTCATAGGTGAAATAACCGGTATCTGTGACTCGTGCTTTTACAGAAATGTGCCGTTTTTCCTGGTCTGGTATCTTTACAGATGCTTCAATGGAATTATCCAGTGTATTTGAAAAAAGGCAGCACAGGCTGATCGGGTCAATACCGATAAGTTTATCAAGGTCAATGTGGAAAAAGCAGTCAATGTCCTGTTCGAAAGCCAGATTATATTTGGAGTTTAATACGGCATTGACAATACCATTTTTGCAGAAAACTCGGCTTCTGGCTGTCAGCTGTGCTTCTATATCTTTCATGTATTGTTCTGCCTCCTCTTTGCTTCCAGAGTAGAACAGGGAATGGATGACACTTAGATGGTTGTTCATGTCATGGCGGATTTTGCGGATTTCTGCCTGATTTGATTCCAGTTCTTCATAGTAGCTTTTTTGAAGCTTGAGATTTTTACGCTCCAGGTTCTGCTGGATACTGATAACAAAATATTTTGCCAGAACGATGCATCCAAGGTTTGTTGCAAAGCAGGAAAAGGCAGCCGGCCACATCTTGTAGGTGTCCTTGGGCGTGAAATAGATACAGGTCGTAATATTTACGAAGGAAGCCAGACAGATGACATCTAACAGCAGCCAGATCTTATTGTCAAACAGTTGTTTCATATGGATTAAATGATTATTAAATAACTTGTAGATACCGTACCAGATCAGCAGGTGTAAAACAGGGTCCGCGATAGAACAGAAGTTATCTACAGGGGCGGACCAGCCAATCTTTGTTCCGATCACCCCCAGTATATCAAGGACAAAGAAGTTCTGGCTGATTATGAGCGGATAGAGAACAGAGACAGCGGCAGCTCTCTGCCAGATGCTTCCCCTAAAGGCAATCATCATCATAGCGGTAAGCCAGATAAGATCTATGGTTATATTGAAAAAATCGTTTGGAAAGATAACCATGCAGGCACATACGGTACAGGAAAAGAAAATAATAACATCCCAGAGTTTTCCGGTCCGTTTGTCTGCAAAAAGGGATAAGATCTTGTAGATCAGAAAACCTTGTACAAAAGCCAGTATATTGTCAAAACCGTTTATAAAGAATGATAGATCCATGTTAGTCTCCTTAGTGAATATTTAAAAAAGGCTTTCTATTGAAGAAGGAGGCGCGCAAAGGCAATATCCAGAGGACTGCGGTATGCGCGGCTTATGGGGAAGGAGCAGGTGTCGCAGATACAGTTATCTTTTTCCAGAGCAGTGACAAAATTCAGGTTCACCAGATGCCTGTTGTGGCAGCGGATGAAATAATCCGGAAGGTCTGCCATTACATTGTCAAGTTTCCCGTAAAAGGTAAGCTTATCACCGTCTTCCAGAGTGATCATGAGCTTTCTTTTATCACTGGAAAAGGCGACGATTTTTTCTACGGGAATTTTATAGACTCCCGATTTTTGTTCTAATGTAAAATATTGCGATGTATTTTTACCAAGTTCTTTTAACGCCTGCTCAAGAACACTTTTGATCTTGCGCTCGTCATAGGGTTTTAAAATATAATGAAAGGCGTGGACTTCGTAGCCTTGAAATACAAAATCAGGATACGCGGTTACAAAGATGAGAAGAGTGCGGGTATTTTGTTTTCTTATGGCCCTGGCAGTATCCATGCCGCTTAAGGCTTTCATCTCTATATCTAAAAACAGGATATCAATCCATTGTGCTTTTTGTCCCCTCATGAGAGACTCACCGGAATCGTATTCAAAAATCTGGTAATCAAGTCCTAAAAGCTGCAGCTTCTGCTCTAAAGGAGTGCGAAGACTCTTTCGCATGGCGGCTTCATCATCACAGATACCAATGCTGATCATATCGAATCCTCCATTTTTATTTTTATAGCAACCAAAGATATTTTACAAAACAAATCCTGTTTTGTAAATGCGATTTGGCAAAGGCGTGCAAACTTTACCAAATCAATACCAAATATGACATTTGCCAGAAGGAAATCTGTCAGACCATTGTCTATAATACAGCTATAACGAAAATCCAAGGAGGTAAGATTCTATGCTGAAAGTAAAGCATTTATCAAAAAGTTATTCATCAGGAGGTCAGATATATCCGGTGCTTAAAGATGTCTCGTTAGAGGTAGGAAAAGGGGAGTTTGTGGCTGTCATGGGTCCTTCCGGATCGGGAAAGACAACACTTCTTAATTGTATTTCCTGTTTTATTCCTCATGAGGAGGGGAAGATTCTTCTGACAGGCAAAGATATCTCCAATCTGAATGAAAAGGAGCTTTCCAGAGTCCGTAACAGGCAGATGGGATTTGTTTTTCAGGATTTTATGCTGTTAGACGGACTGAGTATTTTCGACAATATCTGTCTTCCCCAAATCATAGCCCGCCGTCCGGTGGTACAGATGGAAGAGAAGGCAAAAAATATCTGCCGGCTTTTTGGGATAGAAAAGATTATGGATAAATACCCTGCGGAAGTCTCCGGCGGAGAGAAGCAGCGCGCAGCGGTGGCAAGAGCACTGATGAACCAGCCTTTTGTGATCCTGGCTGATGAGCCGACAGGAAATCTTGACAGTAAGTCATGTAAAGCAGTCATCGACGCATTTATGCAGGCAAAAAAGGAGATGGGGGCAACGATATTTATGGTGACTCACGACAGTTTTGCGGCATCTTTCTGCGACAGGGTGATTGTGTTAAAAGACGGACAGGTGTATGGTCAGTTGAGAAGAAAGAATACCAGGCGTGAGTTTATGGATGAACTTCTTGATACGATACGGACGTTGGGAGGTGACAGCGATGACGATGAGTAATATTACAGCAAAACTCCGGCAGAAAAATGAGGATCAGTACCGCCTGCTTGGAATCTGCATCTTTTTGTCTGTACTTTTAGTCTCTTCTTTTACGATGATGTTTTTTTCACCTGCTGTACAGAAATTTTTATCTCCGGGCGGGGATACGAGAAAGCTTATGTGGCTTATGTTAGGTGTGGTATCAATAGGATGTCTTATCTTTACTCTATATGGGAGCAGCCTTTTTTTTCGTAAAAAGAGCAGGGAGTTTGGGGTTATGCTGGCACTGGGGCAGGAAAAAAAGGAACTTTCCCGAGAACTTTTAAGAGAGATTGCCGCAGTGGTGGGGAAATATATCTTTTTTGGCATGCTGCTTGCAATACCGGTATCATATCTGATCTGGAAATTATTTCAGATGATGGTGATCAGTTCGGATGAGCTGCAGTATCGTTTAGGGATCGGGGGAGTATTTGCAGGGATTTTCTTTGCGGCAGTATTATCTTTGTGTATCCTGATCCTGGGAATCCGTTTTATCCGGAGGGCTAATATTATGGATATCTTAAATGCCAGCCGGAAAACGGAGATGGTGAAAGAAATCAGGCCATGGTATGGAAAGGCAGGAGCAGCTCTTGTCATCACGGGGCTTTTTCTGGCTATGGCAGTTCCGGGTATGACAGTTCGGATGTTTAAGCAAGGGCTGCCGGGAATCTGGAATGCAACTTATCTTTTAGCTCTTTTGGGGCTTTATATGGTGATTTTAAGTGCCGTCGGTCATTCAAAAAGAGGAAAACATCCGGAAAAATACTATAATAATATTATTTCTGCCAACCTTATGCGTTTTACAGCGAGACAGACAACCAGAAATATGTGTGTGATCGCGCTGCTGGTGTTTGTAATGGTGACATCAGCCTTCTGGGGTGTGATGTATTATTTCAGCGCTACAGAAGGAGGAAATGATGCGCCTTATGACTATTCCCTTCATTATCCGGCTTTGGAAGAACAGATAGGGGAGGGAGAAATAAGAGCACTGGCAGAGAAATATGACACAGAACTTACAGCTTATGAGAATGTGGAGTCGCTGGAATTGATCATTGTCTATACCGGAAGGGATATGAATGATGAGAAGCAGTATTTTGATGTGGAGTATGAAAAACGGGCTTCTTTTATATCGGCTTCTGATTTTGCGAGGATCTCTGAAAGACCGGTGCATCTGAGAGCAGGAGAGTATCAGACAATTACTATCACGGATTTTAAAGAGTCGATCTGGGTAAGCGCTGACTGTCTGGAAAAAATCATAAATCCGGTTACGAAGGAGGAAATAAAGCCGGAATTTAAAGGAACGGCGGAGTTTGATAATCTGTCTGAAACTGTGAATAATAGTTCTCCTTTTACTTTTATCCTGTCTGATGAGGATTATGATAAGTTTGCGAAAGACATTACTGACGACTGGAAAGAGGAGCATATATTTTTCAATACAGCAGATACAATGGAGACCTATGATTTTGCCAATGCTGTGAAGGAGGAATATATCTCAAATGCAACGGCGATTTCTAATCATTATTCTCTTTATGATGCCCATGAGGAGGAGCTTGCTCTGGCAGCAGGCGAAGAGTACGGCTATGCCGGAAAGATCGATCTGTCAGCGGATAATCCCCGGCTTTTAGATGAGTGGAAATATTCACCTTTTTCTAAAGTCATTATAAAGGCAGATGCCATGGAACTTGTCGCGGTATTTGTGCTTCTTAGTATCTATGTGTCGATCATATCTCTGACGGCAGCAGGGATCATGAGTTATATAAGGAGCATTACAATAGCTATGGATAACCGCCAGCTTTTTGAAGATTTAAAACGGCTTGGGGCCGATAATGTCTATGAGGAAAAAGTGATACGCATGCAGCTTCGCAGGATCTTTGTGTATCCTGTGGCAGCAGGTTGTACGGTGGTAGGGGTATTTTCCTTGTTCCTGACTTATTTTAACGATATGAGGCTTCAGATATTTGAAGTGAAAATGCTGCTGATGGAAATAATCCTTATGCTGGTCATATCTGGAGTCATGTATGGAGTATATAAGATGGCATATGGGAGAACAAAGCAGATTGTTGGGATAATAGGAGAAAGATAGGGATTTTGTTTTTGGATTGTCTATATTGAGATTTTTGCGTATAATGTATCTGCACGCATATGATGCCGGGGACCCGCATATCAGAGTGACAGGCGGGTTCTGGCATTATGCGTAGTTGATGATGGAATTTGGAGGGATATACTGATATGATTGATCTGCGGGATAAGATCAGTGAAAGGAAAGGCTTAGCTGCTCTCCGCATCCTTTTTCTTCAAAGTCAGACAGATACTTAAATATCTGATCGTTATCATGGACGATCCCGCTTTTGCTGCACTTTTTAGCGAACAGCTTCATTAGTGTCTGGTTGTTGGGGCTTCCTATGACATATTGATCTTTATAGAGTTCCATATACTTCTCTTTCAGATGGGGGAAGAGGCGGTCAAGCTGTCCATAAAAGTATTCCCTGTTTCCTTCTCGGAGCGTAAGCCCCATGCCAAAGCAGATGACGCCGTAAACTTTCGCTTCTATGCACATATCTAAGATACCGGATATATTTTCCGGCGTATCATTGATAAAAGGTAAGATGGGTGACAGCCATACGACGGTGGGGATGCCTGCATCGCGCAGGCGCATTAAAGTCTCAAAGCGTTCTTTTGTTGTGCTTACATTGGGCTCTAGTTTTCTGCATAGATCTTCGTCGTAAGTAGTAAGGGTCATCTGTACGACACATTTTGTCTGTTCATTTATTTTCTTTAAAAGGTCTAAATCCCGTAGAATACGGTTAGATTTTGTGATGACGGTAAAACCGAATCCATATCTGTATATGAGTGATAAGGCCCTTCTGACGTGTAAAAGTTCCATTTCCAGAGGAATATACGGGTCTGTCATGGAGCCTGTACCGATCATACATTTTTTGCGCTTGTGCTTTAATGAGTATTCTAAAAGTTCAAGGGCATTTTCTTTGACTTCTATGTCTTCAAAAGCATGATCCATATGATAGCATCTGCTTCTGGAGTCGCAGTAGATACAGCCGTGAGAGCAGCCCCGGTATAGATTCATGCCGTTTTTTGGTGATAGGATGCCTTTTGTTTTTACATAGTGCATAGATCCTTGTCTCCTTTTTAGTGATCCGGAATTGTATCCTCTGGTTTTGCTTTTCCGTCTATAAGATAATCGTAAGATACATGGAAAATTTCTGACAGCGCTTTTAATTCCAGATCTGTGACATACCGCTTATTTGTTTCAATTCTTGTGATCACATTTTTATCCATGTCATATCCGGCAAGCTGCAGCAGGTAGGCTAAATACCGCTGGGAATAGTCATTCTGTCTGCGCAGCTCGATCAATTGCTGGCTGATGAGATTTTTTTCGCCCGTCTGCGTCTTTGGTCTTGGCATAATTCCTTCTCCTCCATATGTAAGGTTATTATTTGTCTCATTTTTTGCACCATATTTATTGATTTTAATAGCAAAAACATGTAGAATCGGTTGTAAATATGAGACATGCCGGTAAAATTTGAACAGAAAACTGGTGCAGGGTCAGTATGTATTATGTGCGTGAACGGGATAATATAAACATGATAACGATTGATGAGAAAGAAGGAAACTATGCAGCAAAAGGATATGGAAAGATTTGCGTTTTTATATTTGTGTGGCCAGAGGGACCGGGATATGCTGAACGGAAAAGAGAGGATGACTTTTCAGGATTTTGACAGATTGGTCTATATTACAGATGTTTTAGGATTAGACCAGATGAATATTGAAATCTGTAACCGGTTTTTTAAACAGTTTAAGGAGCAGTTTGAAGCTTTAGGATGGTTCCTTGAAGAAAACTGCGGCGAGATAAAATCTGGGGAATGTGAGGGAGATATACGGATTCATGATAAATGGTTCGCGGATTTTTGTGATTCTGCTCCTGAGGATGAGGCGAGAGAGATTCTCATCAATATATTTGACGTTTTCCATGAAAAAGAGTAGAGTGTGAAACTTTGCTTTTTGGACAAAACAGCCTCAATCTGGATTATACTATCTCTTTCTTGGTTTGTCTATTTTAAAATCGATCATAAGGGGCAGGACTGGTAGATTTTACTTGAAGCACTTGCAAAATGGGCCGGCATGTATTGCAGAAAAGCCCCGGCTTTCTGGTAGTGCATTTCACAGCAACAGATAAGCATTCCATGATATGGTGGCCTGCAAAGTCCGCTGTTGGATTTTATATAAAATGTGCAGATGCGATTATGATCGGTGAAAAATCTTTGGGAGTATATAGGAGGATGATTGATATTGATGAATAGAAGTTTGATGGAAGTAATTGATTATTTTACCAGCGATAAAAAAGATCATTGGCTTGCGGAAATACAAAAGAGTGACTGGGGTGTAGGGAAATATCTTTATGAATTGCTCCGAGATCAGAAACTGAAGGAACTATGCGGCGGATCAACCAAAGTCCTTTTACTTGTTGACAATGGTGAGTTGCTTTCTTTCTGTACATATGCGAAACAGGATGATGTGCGGGAGCCGTCATTAACTCCGTGGGTTGGCTTTGTTTATACTTTTCCGAAGCATAGAGGAAAACGGCGTATGGGAAAACTCCTGGAGTATGCCTATGCGCTCGCAAAGAACGACGGACATAAGCATATTTATATTTCTACATGTGAAACCGGACTGTATGAAAAATACGGGTATAATTTTTGGAAGCTGATGAAAGATGTTGGCGGTGAGGACAGCCGCATATATAGAACTGACATTGTAACTATGGATTACAGCAATGTTCTGGGAAGCATGGTGCATGGTACGATTGACAGACCATTAGGGAGCGTTCATCCGGGGAATCCGGAGATGATATATCCCATCAATTATGGATATGTGGATGGAGTTTTTGCCGGGGACGGCGCAGAACAGGATGTATATATATTTGGGACAGATCAGCCGATAACCACATTTTCGGGGAAGGTTATAGGAGTATATCATCGGTTGAACGATAGCGAAGATAAGTGGATAGTAAGTTTGGATGGAAAAAACGTTTGTGCGGATGTTATCCGTAATTCCATCAGTTTTCAGGAACAGTTTTTTATGGGAGAACTATATGTATAAGAAAAGGACAGTTAAATGAGCAGAACAAAATTGATCCATACGGGCAGTTTTTAAGTTACCCGTCAATGGGGATTTCAATCTGCACAATATAATCCTCAATCCGGTCAATGACATTTTCATTAATGCCCATCTCATAGGAAAATCCATGGAGGTTCAGTTTATGCTTTTTTGCGTAATCAAGAATTTCCTGATACCGTTTTGGAATTCCATCCCACTTCCCTTTATGGAAAGCCCGCAGATATTTCCCGTTGGGCATGATGTGCAGACCAGTCTGATAGGGAAGGAAAGGAATTTCAATGAAAAGTTTGGAATAGTTGTTAAAGCTGCCATTTAGCAGGCTGTTAACGGAGATCATGGAACCATAAGAGGCTTTATGGAGACGTCCAAGCTGATATTTTTCGGTCTCAGCGGTGATCAGTTCCACTTCCTGATCGAAGGTGGTATCCGTTCCCCATACAGGACAATCAGTTGGTTTATCACCTGATCCCAGTTTCGATATCTTTGTGTCCACTTCTTGACTATATTTTCACTGGCAAGGTACAGCATCTTTTCCAGCGCTGTATCACTTGGAAATACACTTTTGGTTTTCGTGGCCTTCCGATACTGACGGTTCAATCCCTCTATAATGTTTGTCGTATACATTATGCGCCTGATCTCATTGGAAAACTGAAAAAAGGAACTTACAT
>CAJUAM010000057.1 GCA_910584615.1 uncultured Dorea sp. | reverse complement strand
AACCCCCGCCAAAGGTTTTGGAGACCCCTATCATACCACTTGACCAATCCCCTGTATGTGCTTATCGCACCAATTATTTATAACATACTTTGACAGGAAATGTCAAGTAGAAGATATATGAAATATTTAGTTTTTATTTTGTTGTGTTAGTTTGAAGTCATTACTTTGCAGGCTGAGTGTTTGATGTGCCGACATTCATTCTTTTAAATGACTGGATCAGTACTTTGCCAAGGGCGAGAACAAGAATTGCGGCAGCAATTGCCTCCGGGATTCCGGAAGCTGTAACAGTGCCCATGATAAGGCCCCAGACAGCGGTAACTGCGACTTCTTTTGCCTCGGCATACTGTTGTGCGAATAAGAAATAAATACTTCCCATGACAGAGATAGTATTAACCATTGAACCGGCAAAGCCCACAATTGGCAATGCAATGAGCTGGTTAACCTTCAGTTCCTTCAGCGCGATCCATAACCATCCGGCTGCCACACCGATTAAGATCCGGCATCCTATGGAGATCCAGATGGCTTTCAGTACTCCGGGAATTCCCGATGTGCTCATAAATGGAGAGAACGCAAAGGATAAAAGTGTCGGTGCCATAGTATTGCTGATCAGCGAGCAGATACCGAATACTGAGCCAAGGACTGCGCCTGCTAAAGGACCAAGCAAAATAGCTCCGATGATGACTGGGATATGAACAGTTGTCGCCTTAATGATGGGAAGCTGGATCATACCAAGCGGTGTGTTTGCCAGTACGATGACAATAGCTGCCATAAGTGCAACACTGACCATCCAACGAGTGTCGTGTTTTTGTGTTTTCATTATTCAATTCCTCCTTGTTATCATTCCCGCTTAAGCGGGATACAATACAAATACGGAGGTATTATAGCACTGATGGGAGGAAATCACAAGTTCAAAATCATGTACAAGCCGGCTTATAAGATGGCTGTGTTGTATTTATCCTGATGAACTTATACGGCAGATTAAGGCATAAAAAGCTTGCAATGCTTTAAACTTAACGTTATACTAATATGAACATGATATTTTTTCAGCATGACAGCCTGATAAAACAATAATTACTATGCCAAAAAAGAAGGAAACTTAAGAAGGTGAGGTTGAGCTATGGTAGAAAAGACGATGGAAAAGATTGTGGCTTTGGCAAAGTCGAGAGGTTTTGTATATCCCGGTTCGGAGATATACGGAGGCCTTGCGAATACGTGGGATTACGGCAATCTTGGTGTGGAACTCAAGAACAATGTAAAACGAGCATGGTGGCAGAAGTTCGTTCAGGAGTCGCCCTATAATGTAGGCGTTGACTGCGCGATTCTGATGAATCCTCAGACATGGGTGGCCAGCGGACATCTGGGAGGCTTCAGTGATCCGCTGATGGATTGTAAGGAGTGCCATGAGCGTTTCCGCGCGGATAAGATGATTGAGGATTACGCCAAGGAAAAAGGACTTGATATCGGAGATACGATCGATGGATGGAGCCATGAGCAGATGGAGAACTATATTAAGGAACATGAGATTCCATGTCCTACATGCGGGAAGCATGATTTTACAGAGATCCGTGAGTTCAATCTGATGTTCAAGACATTTCAGGGTGTCACAGAGGATGCAAAGAATACAGTGTATTTAAGGCCGGAGACAGCACAGGGGATATTTGTGAATTTTAAGAATGTGCAGCGTACTTCCAGAAAGAAGATTCCATTTGGTATCTGTCAGATCGGTAAATCTTTCCGTAACGAGATTACGCCGGGTAATTTTACTTTCCGTACAAGAGAGTTTGAACAGATGGAGTTAGAGTTTTTCTGCGAGCCGGATACAGACCTTGAGTGGTTCGCGTATTGGAAGCAGTTCTGTCTTGACTGGCTGAAGAAGCTTGGACTCAGTGAGGAGGAGGTACGTTATCGTGACCATACTCCGGAGGAGCTGAGCCATTACAGTAAGGCTACGACTGATGTGGAATTCTTGTTCCCATTTGGATGGGGAGAACTCTGGGGTATCGCTGACAGGACAGATTTTGACCTGACACAGCATATTAATACATCGAAGCAGGATTTAAGCTACTTTGATGATGAGAAGAAGACAAAGTATGTTCCTTATGTTATTGAGCCGTCACTGGGGGCAGACCGTATGGTACTTGCATTCCTGTGCAGCGCATATGACGAGGAAGAGTTAGAGGGCGGAGATAAGAGAACAGTCCTTCATTTCCATCCGGCGCTTGCTCCGGTTAAAGTCGGCGTGCTGCCTCTGTCCAAGAAGCTTAATGAAGGCGCTGAGAAAGTGTACGCGCAGCTTTCTAAGAAATATAACTGTGAGTTTGATGACCGTGGAAATATCGGCAAGCGTTACCGCCGTCAGGATGAGATCGGAACTCCGTTCTGTGTCACTTATGATTTTGATTCTGAGGAAGATGGAGCAGTTACGGTACGTGACCGTGATTCTATGGAGCAGGAAAGAATCAAAATTGATGAATTAGATGCTTATTTTGCAAAGAAATTTGAGTGGTAAATAAAGACATAAAAAGGACCGTCCATGGTGGGCGGTCCTTAAGATTTCGGCTATGAAGTTTTCAAATCATTTTTGTGATATATTATTTGGAAGCGTAATTCTCCGGGTGTAATCTTCTGTCTCTCAATTCAGCAACGGCTGTGTAGAGAACGTCTGTGGAGGAGTTAAGACCTGTCTCGCAGGAATCCTGGATTACACCAACGATAAAGCCAACACCTACTGCCTGCATAGCAACATCATTCGGGATACCGAATAAGCTGCAGGCCATAGGGATAAGAAGCAGTGAACCACCGGCAACTCCTGATGCGCCTGCCGCACTGAGCGCTGCAAGCACACAAAGGATGATCGCTGTGAGGAAGTCAACCTTTACGCCGACAGTATTCGCGGTAGCGAGAGCCATAACAGAGATGGTGATCGCCGCGCCCGCCATGTTAACAGTTGCGCCGAGAGGTATGGAGATAGAATATGTATCCTCATCCAGACCAAGTTCCTTACAAAGCTCCATATTAACCGGAATATTGGCAGCAGAGCTTCTTGTGAAGAATGCAGTGATAAAGCTTCCTTTCAAACACTTGAATACAAGCGGGAAAGGATTCTGCTTTGTAAAAAGGAATACAACGATCGGATTGATGACCAGTGCTACAACAGCCATACTTCCTACTAACACAATAATCAATTTTCCGTATCCAAGAAGAACGCCAAGTCCCTGCTGGGAGATTACTGTGAAGATCAGACCCATGATACCGAACGGAGCAAAGCTGATGATCCACTTAACAGCGGTAGCCGTAGCATCAGAGATATTCTCTAATGCGGTCTTTGTCCCTTCGCTGGCTGCCTTCAGAGCGATACCGAAGATGATAGCCCAGAACAAGATTCCGATATAATTTGCATTCACGATAGAATCTACCGGATTCTTAACAAGATTCATGAGCAGATTGGTAAGAACTTCCGTAATACCGCTCGGAGGAGCAATATCTCCTGCACCTGCTGTCTCTGAAAATGTAAGCTTGATCGGGAAAGCGAAACATGCGATAACTGCTGTAAAAGCAGAGATAAGATTTCCCATGATGTACAGGATGACGATGAATTTCATGTTCGTCTTCTGGCCCGCGCCCATATGGCACAATGCGCTCATAACAAGGAAGAATACCAGGATAGGTGCTACTCCCTTCAATGCCCCTACGAATAAATCCCCAAGAATACCGATTGCTGATGCCTGCGGAATAACAAGGCCAAGTATAATACCGATGGCAAGACCACAGATGATCCGTTTAACAAGGCTTATGCTGTTCCATTTCTGAAATAAATCTTTCATACCTCTTTTTGCAGATATTTATAATATCTATATCTGCTTCTCCTCTCTTTCCTTTTTTGATTTTTGTTCCCCGATATATCAATATACTGAACTCTTTATAAAGTATATTGATAACATACGAAAATTATATACAATTTCTCGTGATTTGTAAATATATAATTGTAAAAAATGACATAAAATAGCGTTTTGAATGTGAAAAAATTGACAAAATAGTCAAAAACATCTAAAAATTCATTGTACATATTATAGAAGAGTGCTATAATAACATCAACGAAAAAATACCGTCAGGGGAGACGGTGGAAACGGGAGGTAAACGAAGACAATGATTGAAAAAAACGATGGTATGATGTGGGCGCTCGTCAAAGAAAAACCTGAGGAAGGACTGTGGATGAAGCGGGTGCCGATTCCGGAGGTTGGCTCTAACGATGTAAAGATCAAGATCCGTAAGACGGCTATCTGCGGCACGGATGTACATATTTACCAATGGAATGACTGGGCGCAGCATACTATTCCGGTGGGATTGACTGCCGGTCATGAATATGTTGGAGAAGTAGTTGAGACGGGCGAAGGCGTAAGAGGATTTAATATTGGGGATCTTGTATCCGGCGAGGGACATATTACATGCGGCAAATGCCGGAACTGTCTGGAAGGCCATAAAGAGAACTGCAAGGATGCCAAGGGCGTCGGAGTGAACCGCAACGGAGCTTTTGCGGAATATCTGGTAATTCCGGCTTGTAATGTGTGGCCGTGTAATCCGGCGATTCCGGAAGAGATGTACGCGATTTTCGATCCATTTGGAAATGCGACGCACACAGCGCTCTCCTATAAAATGTTAGGCGAGGATGTATTGGTTGCCGGCGCCGGACCTATTGGGTGTATGGCGGCAGCGATCGCAAAGTTCTCAGGGGCAAGGCATGTAGTAGTTACAGATATGAACCAATATCGTCTTGATCTGGCGAAAAAGCTTGGCGCGACGAGAGTAGTGAATCTCAAGGAAGAAAAACTTCCGGAAGTTATGGATGAGATCGGCATGACAGAGGGATTTGACGTAGGTCTTGAGATGTCTGGCTCACAGGTTGCGCTCCATGATATGATCCATAACATGAAACACGGCGGCAATATTGCTATGCTGGGTCTTCAGAGAACAGATGCAAAGGTTGATCTTGAGACCGTGATCTTTAATGGACTGAATCTTCGGGGAATCTACGGAAGAAAAGTATGGGATACATGGTACATGATGTCTACCATGATCCAGGCAGGTCTTGATATCTCTGATATCATTACGCATCATTTCGATATCAAAGATTATGAGAAGGGCTTTGAAGCTATGATATCAGGTCAGTCAGGAAAAGTAATTCTTGACTGGGCGCATGTAAATGACTGATTTAAGAGTCAGGGAGCGAAAATCAAGCTGATGATAAGGTTTGACTGAGATATGACAAATTATAATGAATAAAAGGGGATGATTACGATGGCACGTAAAGATGACATTTTAAGTATTTACACAAAGGAAGTAGAAGGAATCAAGGAAGCAGGGCTTTTTAAAGGAGAAGCACCTTTTATCTCACCGCAGGGATCCAGAGTGAAGATGGAGGATGGCAGAGAACTGCTTTGTATGTGCGCGAACAATTACCTTGGTCTTGGAGACAATCCGAGACTGATTGAGGCGGCTAAGAGAACTTATGATGAGAAGGGTTACGGAGTTGCATCCGTGCGTTTTATCTGCGGAACTCAGGATATACATAAAAAGCTGGAAAAGAAGATTTCAGATTTTCTTGGAACAGATGACACCATTCTTTATTCCTCATGTTTCGATGCGAACGGGGGATTATTTGAGACCATTCTTACGCCGGATGATGCGGTTATCAGTGATGAACTGAACCATGCTTCTATTATTGATGGAGTACGTCTGTGCAAGGCAAAGCGTTTCCGGTATAAGAACAATAACATGGAAGATCTTGAGGAAAAGTTAAAAGAGGCTGATGAGGCAGGCGCAAGAATCAAGCTGATCGCTACAGACGGTGTCTTCTCTATGGACGGAATCATCTGTGATCTAAAGGGAGTATGTGATCTGGCAGATAAATACAATGCGCTTGTTATGGTAGATGACAGTCATGCCGTAGGATTTGTGGGAAAGACCGGACGCGGGACACCAGAGCACTGCGGCGTGCAGGGACGTGTCGATATCATTACCGGAACACTTGGAAAGGCCCTCGGCGGAGCTTCCGGCGGATATACATCCGGACGAAAAGAGATCATCGACCTTCTTCGTCAGAGAAGCCGTCCGTACTTGTTCTCTAACTCCCTTGCTCCTGCGATCGCAGGCGCGAGCATTGAACTGTTCGATATGCTGGACGAAAGTACCGAGCTTCGTGACCATCTGGAGGAAGTGACGGCATATTATCGTAAAGAGCTGGTTGATAACGGATTTGACGTTATCCCCGGAACACATCCATGTGTTCCTGTTATGCTGTATGATGAGAAGACGGCGGCAGAATTTGCAAAACGTATGATGGAAAAAGGAGTGTATGTTGTAGCATTTTCCTATCCGGTAGTGCCGAAGGGAAAGGCAAGGATACGGACACAAGTATGCGCAAGCCATACAAAAGAAGATATAGATTTCATTGTAAAATGCTTCAAAGAAGTAAGAGAAGAGATGAAATAAAAAAGATAAAGAGGCACAGTGTCGTTAAGATGCTGTGCTTTTTTCTGCGTGGGACCAGTCTGAAGCAGGCAATACTTTTCGTATAAATAAATCAAAAGCAATATCTGTTAAATAATTTAACGAATAATGGATAAAATTGACTTTATGGTAATCATAACATATAATAAAGGATCATAATTGACAAAATTATCGTGCTTCTTTATGGAAGGGACAGGCAGACGGCGAAAAAGTCCGGTATAAAAAACAAAATTTTAATCTTAGAAGGGAGACGAGGACAATGGACAGAAAGAATATTTGGAAATGTTATGGAGATGAGCAGATAAAAGAGCTTGATAAGATCAATGAGGAATATAAAAGGTGTCTTGATTTAGGAAAGACTGAGAGGGAGTGTGTGAAGCTTGCGGTTGAAAAGTTAAAGGAAAATGGTTTTGTCAGTCTTGAAAAGAAAAGAAATTCCGGTGAGGGGTTAAAATCCGGTGATAAAATATATGCGGTGTGTATGGAAAAGAGCATTGCGGCGTTTCATATTGGAAGCGATCCGCTTGAGCGAGGGATGAATATTCTTGGAGCACACATAGATTCGCCGCGTATTGACGTCAAGCAAAATCCTTTGTATGAGAGTGAGGAGCTTGCTTATCTTGATACACATTACTATGGCGGAATCAAAAAATACCAGTGGGTAACATTGCCATTGGCTCTTCACGGCGTGGTCGCGAAGAAGGATGGAACGGTTACAGAGATAAACATCGGAGAAAAGGATACAGATCCTGTATTTACGATCACGGATCTGCTGGTACATCTTGCCGCAAAACAGATGGAGAAAAAAGCGAGTCTTGTTATTGAAGGGGAAAAGCTTGATCTTTTGATTGGGAGCCGGCCGCTTACGGAAGCTGAAGGGCTTGAGGATGGAGAAAAGAATGCGGTGAAGGCAAAAGTTATGGATATTCTGAAAGAGTGCTATGATATGGAAGAGGAAGATTTTGTATCTGCTGAGCTAGAGATCGTTCCGGCAGGAAGGGCGAGGGATCTTGGGTTTGACAGAAGTATGATACTTGCTTATGGACACGATGACAGAGTGTGCGCGTTTACTTCCCTTTTTGCCCTTCTTGACGTGCCAGAGGCAAAACGTACGGCATGCTGTATCTTAGTGGATAAAGAAGAGGTCGGGAGTGTAGGCGCGACGGGTATGCATTCCAGATTTTTTGAAAATGTTGTAGCAGAACTGATTGCTCTTAGTGGAAAAGAGTCAGATATTAAAGTAAGGCGTTCTCTTCAGAATTCGAAGATGCTTTCCTCGGATGTGAGCGCTGCGTATGATCCTATGTTTGCGGAGAATTTTGAGAAGAGGAGCTCGGCATTTTTCTCTAAAGGACTTGTATTCAACAAATTTACCGGAAGCCGCGGAAAGTCTGGTTCCAATGATGCCAATGCAGAGTATCTGGCGCAGATCAGGAGGGCTCTTGACAAAGAAGAGGTAGCTTATCAGTTTGCGGAACTTGGAAAAGTGGATGCGGGCGGCGGCGGTACGATCGCATATATCATGGCAAATTATGGAATGGAAGTAATAGACAGCGGTGTAGCGGTCCTCGGGATGCATGCTCCGTGGGAAGCAGTGAGCAAGGCGGACGTATATGAAGCATATAAAGGATATAAAGCTTTTTTGCGTAATTGTTAAATAAAATGACAGGTTTCTTTTATAGTTTTAAAAGGAAATGTAGGGCATTCTCTTGACGAATATTGGTAAAAACAGTAAAATATAGAATGCGACTTAGTAAATTAAGATTTTAGGAGGTCATGACAATGGCAAAATGGGTTTATATGTTTTCAGAAGGTAACGCGACCATGAGAAATCTTCTCGGTGGTAAGGGAGCGAACCTTGCTGAGATGACAAGCTTGGGTCTTCCGGTACCGCAGGGATTTACGATTACAACTGAGGCCTGCACACAGTATTATGAAGATGGAAGATCAATCAATGACGAGATCATGGAACAGATTATGGAAGCTGTTACAAAGATGGAGGCCATCACAGAGAAGAAATTCGGCGATAAAGAGAATCCGCTTCTTGTTTCCGTACGTTCTGGAGCGAGAGCATCTATGCCAGGTATGATGGATACGATCTTAAACCTTGGTCTGAATGAAGACGTTGTTGAGGTTCTGGCAGAGAGATCCGGTAATCCGCGCTGGGCATGGGACTGCTATAGAAGATTTATCCAGATGTACTCTGATGTAGTTATGGAAGTTGGAAAGAAATATTTCGAAGAGCTGATTGATAAGATGAAGGAAGAGAAGGGTGTTAAGCAGGATGTTGAGCTTACGGCAGAGGATCTCAAAGCGCTTGCAGGTCAGTTTAAGGCAGAGTATAAGGAAAAGATTGGACAGGACTTCCCGTCTGACCCGAAGGAGCAGTTGATGGGTGCAATCAAGGCTGTATTCCGTTCCTGGGACAACCCAAGAGCCAATGTATACCGTCGTGATAACGATATTCCATATTCCTGGGGAACTGCTGTAAACGTACAGTCTATGGCATTCGGCAACATGGGTGACGATTGTGGTACAGGCGTTGCATTTACTCGTGACCCTGCAACAGGAGAAAATGGTCTGTTTGGCGAGTTCCTTACAAATGCTCAGGGTGAGGACGTAGTTGCAGGTGTTCGTACACCGATGCATATTTCCGAGATGGAGCAGAAATTCCCGGAGGCATTTGTTCAGTTTAAGCAGGTGTGTGAGACACTTGAGAAGCATTACAGAGATATGCAGGATATGGAGTTTACAGTAGAGCACGGTAAGCTTTATATGCTTCAGACACGTAATGGTAAGAGAACAGCACAGGCAGCGCTTAAGATAGCGTGTGATCTGGTAGATGAAGGCATGAGAACAGAAGAAGAAGCAGTAGCTATGATTGATCCCCGTAACCTAGATACACTTCTTCATCCCCAGTTTGACGCAGCAGCGCTTAAGGCGGCTGCACCCCTTGGAAAGGGTCTTGGAGCATCTCCTGGAGCTGCATGCGGTAAAGTTGTATTTACGGCAGAGGATGCTGTAGAGTGGCATGCAAGAGGAGAGAAGGTAGTTCTTGTACGTCTTGAGACTTCACCGGAGGATATTACTGGTATGAAGTCCTCACAGGGCATTCTGACTGTTCGTGGCGGTATGACAAGCCATGCTGTGTATCTGGATGCGGCGATATCGCTATGGACGAGGAGAATAAGAAGTTTACATTAGCAGGAAAAGAATTCCATGAGGGAGACGCAATATCCATTGATGGTACGACAGGTAACATCTATGACGGAATCATTCCTACCGTTGACGCTAAGA
>CAJUAM010000056.1 GCA_910584615.1 uncultured Dorea sp. | reverse complement strand
ACCGACGACCCCTTCATTACGAGTGAAGTGCTCTACCGACTGAGCTATTCCAGCGAAACTTGTGAACCGCATGCGCAGCCACAAATATTATTATAACGGAAATCTTAATATTTGCAAGGATTTTTTCTATATTTTATCAAGATTTTTTCTTAACTCCTCTCCTTCCCTATATGGACAGTCATCTGAGGATACGGAATCTCGATCCCATTCTCGTCAAGCGCGATCTTGATATGTTCCAGCAGCTGCCATTTTGCCGGCCAGAACTCATCACTTTTTACCCATGCACGCACTCCCAGAAGCACGGCAGAATCCGCAAGTTCTGCCACAAATACATTCATTTGCTCCTCTTTCAGTATAAAGGGATCATTTTTAAGAAGATTTTCTATCAACTCTTTTGCTGTACGGATATTGGCATTGTAAGATATGCCGATCCTTAAATCAAGCTGTCTTTCATCCTTCTCCGCAACATTGGTCAGACTGTTATTCGTCAGCATGCCATTAGGTATTACAATAGTTTTATTGTCGACTGTACTAAGCTTCGTATAAAAGATCTGGATTTCTTTTACCGTTCCTTCATTATTATTTGTATCTTCGATAATGTAATCCCCCACCTTAAAAGGCTTTAAAAGAAGGATCAGTACCCCGCCCGCAAAATTCGAAAGGCTGCCTTGGAGCGCAAGACCCAGAGCCACTCCCGCAGAAGCGATCACAGCCGCGACAGAAGCCGCATCAACGCCGAATTCTCTTGCGATGCTAAATATAAGGACAAAATATAACGCAAATTTAAGCACAGAATCTACAAACTGTTCCACACCTTTATCTACATTCGACCGTTCCAGTGATTTACTGACTATCTTCCTGACCCACTTAATGAGGATACGCCCGATACAAAAGACCAGGATAGCAAACAGCACCTTGAGCCCGAAAGAAATGATCATCGGAATATTTTCATGAACATAGGAAGTAAGTCTCCCTACCTCTTCTACCGTATTCTGGGTCGTCTCCACAACCTCTTCTACTGTATCCTGGGTTGTCTGCGCCACCTCATTCATTGCACCGTCTTCCATGCCTACCTCCGTTTTCTTCGCTCTTTATCTTATCACATTGCCGCGCCAGACTGTCATTACTGCTTAAGCGCAAGAAACGCGCTTAGATTCCCGCGTTTCATTCCCATGGACCTGTGGGAAAACAAAATATCCGGATTGCAGTGCGTACATACATTCGTAACAACAATCCTTTCTTTTTCTATCCCTGCTTCTACTAAAACCTCTTCATTCGCCCTCCACAAATTAAGCTGGTATTTTCCGTTCTCTTTCCTAAAAAACAACTCCGGCAGTACTTTTGTTCCAAAGTTCGATCTGAACTCTTCTATAACGTCTTCACTCACTTCATAACAGTCCTGGCAGATGGAAGGCCCGATCGCCGCAATGATATCTTTCGGATCGCAGCCGTAATTTTCTGTCATCTTCTCTACCGTGACTTTACCAATCTTATGAACGGTCCCGCGCCATCCGGAATGACTAAGTCCGATCACCTTTTTCACCGGATCTACAAAATACAGCGGTACACAGTCAGCGAAAAAAGTCACAAGACAGATTCCCGGCACATCCGTAACCATGCCGTCCGTGTCCATAAAACTCTTTCCCCTGTCATGATCTCCCACAACCGCTACATTTACCGTATGTGTCTGATGTGTATACACCATATCTTTTTCCTGCACTCCGATCGCTTTTGCGATCCGCCGTCTGTTCTCTGATATGGCTGCCGGATCGTCTCCTCTTGTGGTACTAAGGTTCATAGTGGCACAGCTGCCTTTACTCACTCCCCCGAGTCTTGTGGAAAATCCATGATTTACGATTCCCAGCTTTTCAAATACAGGATAAGCCAGATAAGGCACCCCGTCCACTACTTTTTCTTCGAATATTCTGTCCTGATTCTTATATTTTAATCCCAGCATCCTCTATCTCCCTATGTATTCAAATGCATTTTTGATCAAAACCATCTCTTTTCCTTCCACACTGACAACATCAAACCGGCATAAAATACCTGACAGCCGTCTTATCATCAGATAATAGGAAGCACATTTTGAAATCACCTGCTGCTTGCGGATTCCCACGGCCTCCGCCGGATGTCCCTTAGCCACTCCCGCGCGGTACTTCACCTCACAGAACACTAAGTATTCTCCGTCTTTCGCGATCAGATCAATCTCTCCCATACGGCAGCGAAAATTATATTCCACGATCTCATATCCTTGTGATATAAGATATTCTCCTGCCTTTTTTTCATACCTGGCGCCGATCTGACGCTTATTATACTTTTTATCTTTCATGACTCCATGCGATTCTTACTCCCGCTCACACGAAATTCTTAATAAATGTCCTTCTGTGGATCGGACACGGACCCAGTCTCATCAGACTCTCAATATGCGCTTTTGTCCCATAGCCTTTGTGCTTGGCGAAATCATATCCCGGCATAGAAAGATCATACTCTGTCATCAGACGATCCCTTGTGACCTTCGCGATAATACTTGCCGCTGCGATAGAGATACTTTTCGCATCTCCTTTAATGATAGGAACCTGTTTCATGCCTGCCTCCGGTATAGTGACTGCATCATTGAGCAGTATATCCGGCTTAACCTCAAGATCTGATACCGCAAGCCTCATAGCCTCATAGGTAGCATTTAAAATATTGATCTGATCGATCCTCTCCGGTCCTATAATACCGACTCCCACCGAGACAGCCTTTTCCATGATCTCATCATAGAGGGCCTCCCGTTTTTTCTGTGAAAGCTTTTTTGAATCATTCAGATACAATATCTTTGAATCTTTTGGAAGGATCACCGCTCCCGCCACAACAGGACCGGCCAAAGGACCTCTGCCCGCTTCATCAATGCCGCATATATGCTCATACATCCCATATTCTTCTTCATATATACTTATTTCTTTCAGACGCCTAAGCTCTTTTTCAAGCCTCTCCTTCTGCCGCATGATCTTTTCTTCTTCCCGTTTATTCATGCCTGATGACTCCCATCTTATCAAAAGGATAGATCCTTACCCACGCTTTTCCAAGAAGATCCTCCCTTGTCAACACTCCTACACTTGGGTCCCGGCTGTCTGAACTGTGGTTCCGGTTATCACCAAGCACAAAATACTCATCCTCTCCTAATGTAATCTCTTCACCTGCAATTCCAAAATTATCCATCAGTTCGGCCCCGTAAATATCCGACTCCAGAATCTCCCCGTCTATGTATGCACAGCCGTCTTTCACTTGTATCTTCTCGCCCGGAAGACCGATGATACGTTTGATATAGTACACATTTTCTTCATATCTAAAAGGAAATACGATAATATCAAAACGCTTCGGATCTTTGAACCGGTAAGATAATTTGTCTACGATCAGGTTATCCCCGTCACTTAAAGTCGTCTCCATAGATTGCCCGCTCACCCTCGTACGCTGTCCTACAAAGGTAAGGATCAGGTAGGTAAGTCCTACAACAACCAATATATATATGATCCATCCAAAAAGTTCTTTCATAATAGATTTTTCCGCGTTCTTTTCAGTCTTTATATCTTCCTCTCCATGCTTCGCCATCTTTCATGCCCCTTAACTATTTTATATTCTCAATCTCAACATGTTTCCAGTGTGATCCTTCCAAGCCGTCCATTCCTGAAATCATCCAGCAGAAGAAACGCTGCTTTATCTGTATCAAGTTCATTTCCCTTCAGCAGACAATGTCTGCTCTCTGCGATGCCATTAAGCGTTGCATAACTTTCACTATCCGCTTCTATATGATACTTTTCCTCCAGGACTCCGGCATACTTTTCATGCATAAATTGTATAAACTCAAGCGCCAGCTCTTGTGTATTTAATATCTCTTCCTTGATAGATCCGATAAAGGCCAGACGAAGCCCTACCTTCTGGTCCTCGAACTTAGGCCACAGAATTCCCGGCGTATCCAAAAGTTCCACCTGCCTGTTAAGCCTGATCCACTGCTTTCCTTTCGTAACGCCAGGTTTATTGCCGGTCTTTGTACATGCTTTGCCTGCCAGCGCGTTTATGAAGGTTGACTTTCCCACATTAGGGATTCCCACTACCATAGCGCGCACAGGACGGTTTAAGATCCCGCGCTTTTTGTCCCGCTCGATTTTTTCCTTACATGCCTCTCTGATGACATTTTGGATCACTTTCATCCCGCTGCCTTTTCTAGAATCCACTTTCACAACAAGAAATCCTTTTTCTTCAAAATATCTGCTCCATGCGTCGTTCCATCTCTCTTCTGCCAGATCCGACTTATTCAAAACGACGATCCTCGCTTTATTATGTCCCAATTCATCAATATCCGGATTACGGCTGCTAAGCGGAATCCTTGCATCCACAAGTTCAATCACCAGATCCACCAGCTTTATATTCTCCTGCATCATACGCTTCGCCTTCGTCATATGACCGGGGTACCATTGAAAATGCATATTCTAACCTCTCTATCTGATAAAACCGATATGTCTTAAGGGAGATACGACAAACCATGCTTTGCCGTATATATCTTTGCGCTCTACATTGCCCACATCCGCGCTGCGGCTGTCCACACTGTTTTCCCTGTCATCTCCCAGCACAAAATACTCGTTTTCTCCAAGCTCTATCTTTTCTGTAACAACTCCCACGTCCGAAATATCACTTGTCTCATATTCCTCCTCTATCCTCTCGCCGTCAATAAAAATCCCGTTCTCGATGATCTCAACTGTCTCACCCGGAAGTCCGATGACCCGTTTGATATAATAATGAGAGTTCTTATTGCCGCCGGGCCTGAATACGACCACATCTCCCCGCCTCGGCATCATCGCATTATAAACGATCCGGTTTACCAAAACCGTATCACCGTTACTTAAAACCGGTTTCATGGAATCTCCCACTGTACTTACTTTTTGCCCGAAAAACCAGATATAAGCGAACGCGAACAGGCAGACAATCCCGATCTTAAGGATCCAGCCGCCAATGTACGGCAGCATCCCAAGGACCACCTGCATAGCTTCATTTATAGTGCCATCCTCTTTCATCTCCTGCCGTCTTATCCTTCTCTCCAGCTTGCGGCGCCTTTTTTCAATGTCATAATTTCTCTGGCCGGATGAAGTTCCCCGCCTGCCGGCAGTTCTTCTTGTTCTTCTCATACCAATCTCCACGAATAAACACAAAAGGACAATTACGATATGTAGTTGTCCTTTTTATCCGGTTTCCTATTTTACTAATTCTTTTACTTTCGCTCTCTTGCCTACACGGTCTCTTAAATAGAACAATTTGGCTCTTCTTACCTTACCTCTTCTTACTACTTCAACCTTCTCAACATTCGGAGAGTGCAGCGGCCATGTCTTCTCAACGCCGACACCGTTAGAATTCTTTCTGACAGTAAATGTAGCTCTTGTGCTGCCGCCCTGCTTCTTAATAACAGTTCCCTCGAAAACCTGGATTCTTTCGCGGTTTCCCTCTTTAATCTTACCATATACCTTAACGGTATCTCCTACATTGAATGCTGACACTTCTTTTAACTGCTCAGCTTCAATATTCTTAATAATATCATTCATTATGTGTGACCTCCTTGTTTTTTAGATGTTCTTAATATCACCGATACCAGAGGACCATCCATTTCTTCACAACATACTATAGCTTATCATACTTATGATGTAATAGCAAGGATTTTCTTTTAAAAATAACAGCAAAATATCAGCGTTTTTTACCGTTCAGCCAGTAATTCATACGCTCCATAAGTCTCGGGATATCAAGCGGTTTTGCGATATGTTCATTCATCCCTGATTCACGGCTCATAGCAATATCATCAGAAGTAACATTGGCAGACAGCGCGATGATCGGGATCGTTTCCGCATCATGGCGCGGCAGTTTCCGTATCGCGCGGGTAGCTTCAAAACCGTTCATAACAGGCATCTGGATATCCATCAGGATCATATCGTAGTACCCTTTTGGCATCTCCGCAAACCGCTGCAGTCCTTTGCGCCCGTCTGAAGCGCACTCTACCAAAGCCCCGGTCTCTCCGATCAGCTCCATAGCGATTTCCTGATTCAGCTCATTATCTTCCACAAGGAGTATCCGGCATCCTTTGAAAGCAGTATCAGAGATGTGTTCCGAAGCCGCAGCAGGCAGATCTTCACAACTCTCCGCCGGATTCTGGAGTTTTAATATGAGCGTTACTGTAAACTTTGTTCCATGCCCCGGCACACTCTCTACACTGATCGCTCCGCCCATCATTCGCGCGATATTCTGTGCAATGGACATACCAAGACCGATACCGTCGATCTGGCTGACTTTCGGATCCTCCGCGCGGCTGAACGGTTCAAAAATGTGATTGATGAATTCCTCATCCATGCCGATGCCATTATCACTGAAAACAAAATCATAAGAGCGGCATCCCCGTTCTCTGGATTCCCGTTCCGCAACAGATATTTCCAGTGTCCCTCCGGACGGTGTGTATTTTACAGAATTACCCAGTATATTCATGAACATCTGCTGAAGTCTCTGCCAGTCTCCGTAAACAGCTTCATGTTCCACCTGAAGCGGGAGCACGTTAAGATTCAAGTTCTTTTCCATGATCCCCGGAAGTACAGATGCTACCATATCCTGCATAAGTTCATTCAGGTTAAATGCTGATATATCCAAAAGGAATCCGCCGGACTTGATCTGGCTGATATCCAGCACTTCATTCAATGTTGAAAGAAGCTGAAGACTTGACAAAGAAGCTTTATCCAGACAGTTCTTCACTTTCTCATGATTATCCACATTATCTGCCGCAATTTTGATCATGCCCATGATTCCATTCATAGGCGTACGTATATTGTGGCTCATACAAGACAAAAATTCCTGCTTGGACGCGTTGGCATGATCAGCCGCCTCACATGCCGCCTGGAGCGCCTGCTGCTCCCTCATCTCCCTGCGCTTGCTCTCAGTCACGTCCTGAGCCGCATAGACGATGGAGCGCGCCTTTCCATTGGCATCGGTCTGAGACATAACGGCGGTACTCCTGATCCATCCGTACTGCTGCGGGGCTTCTTTTTGATCGTCCGGAAGCTTCCTGTAAGCAAAAGTCACATATGGATTTTTACTGCTGAGTGTCTTTTTTAAATTCTCTACGCTCAGAACCCTGAGATACTCTTCTCTGTCATCGGGATGGACAAACTTCTCGGCATAAGTTTTAAGTCCTGTCTCGTAATCAATCCTGCCTTCCAGCGCCTCTTCCACTTCCTGAAGATGGGTCACACTCTGGAAAGTATCCTGCTCAAGATCCGCATAATAAGTAGCAAAGAACATACCGCTTAACGTTTTGATAATATCCGCCTTTTCCTGCTCCTCCTTATGTCTTAATTCCTCATCAATCTTTTCCTGCGTAATATCCCGTCCCAGTATATTCACAGATATCCTGCTGCCCTGTCTGGAATAGATCACATGCTGTTCCAGCCACCGAAGAGATTTCCCTGTCATACGGTACTGACAGCTTTCCTCCGAATATTCTCTTGTAGAGGCGGCCTTTTGATATAGGTGCTCTAAACTCATGACCCGCTTAAATACTTCCGCATCATCCGGATGGACCGTATTTTCCAGCGCCTGATGAAAATACTGATTATAATTTCCGGATAGGACATTATTCATTTGACTGCTCTCATTGATCCAGATGCGCTCACACTGGCCATTTTCCAGATAAACCGTTGTCATGACACTGTAACGGGATTTTAAGATCGCTGCAAGCTGCATATCCCGAAGTGTCAGCGCGTGCTCCTGGCGAACACGCTTATCTACATTCTGCAAGGCAAGGATCGCGTAATTCTTTGCGTTATATTTCTCTCCGTAATAGGCGATAACAGCCATATACCGGTACTCGCTGTCTTCCTCACCGCGCCACTGGCAGAGCATATCTGCTTTTTGTATATCTGCCTCTTTCATCTGACGCAGCCCTTTTAGTGAAAATCTCTTATAGAAGCTGTCTCTGTCCGCGGGATGGATCTGCTTCATAAGCCGGGAGTTCATGATCTCGTCCCATTGGAGCGTCCATGATTTCCAACCGGTATGTGTATGCCCGTTTTCCCGGACAAGATTCGCCTCCCCGGTACTGAGTTCAATACCATACACCCCAAAGTTCTGCTCTCCCAGTGTCCGGATGACTTCCTGCACCCTGATACTGGCATCATCAAGCTCCAGACTCTCCTGAAAGATTTCATGGATATCCTTCACATACACAAAAATATACTGACCTTCCCCGTCAGAGTCCGGCACAACTTCCATCAGATTCCAGTGAAAATCATCTTTTGAACGTCTCCGGTAACAGCATCTTAGTACCTTTCTGCCAGTATCCAGCGCCTTTTTCAAATGATCCGGACGGGTAAAGGATATAAAATTATTCATATCGTCCGGATGGATGCCACCGTTATAAATAAACTGGCCAAGCCAGCTTGAGAAGCTGTCCGTGCCGTATCCGAAAGTTCTGTCCCCAGGATCCATCTTTACCACCTCATAGCGGTCTTTTGAAAGATCTACACGCAGTATCTTATGGTATGTATCGCTGATCGCCTGCGTATGGCCGTCAACCGGCACTGTATTCAAAACTTCCCCGTATTCTTTACTATCCACCTTCTCACCTTCATTCTTCTTTATTTTCTTTTGCGATGCTCTTTGCCAACAAAACTTCTGTTTCTGTAAGCAACGCCCTTTTTAAAAGATCGGGACGGTTTTTCGCCGTCCGGATGACAGACTGCTCCCGTCTCCATTTTTCCACATTGGCATGGTGTCCGGAAAGCAATACTTCCGGCACTCTTTTTTCATGCCACACCTCCGGTCTTGAGTACTGGGGATACTCCAGCAGATTATCCTGAAAACTTTCAAATTCCGCCGACACATCATTGTGGAGAACCCCGGGCACCAGCCTTGCAATCGCATCTACCATGATCATCGCCGGAAGCTCGCCTCCTGTCAGCACATAATCTCCGATAGACACCTGATCAGTCACTATCTCTTCCAAAACACGTTCATCAATCCCCTCATAATGCCCGCAAAGAAGAATCAGCTCTTCCTCTTTCGCAAATTCCTCCGCCATAGACTGATGAAATGTCTGCCCCTGGGGAGAAAGATAAACGACCCTTAGTTTTTTCGGTTCTTCAGTCTTTTTATCTCTTTCCTGTATCTTTTCTAGTCTCTTTGATACAATCTTGTCCTCCAATGCTTTATAACACTGGTACACCGGCTCCGCCTGCATGAGCATACCGGCTCCGCCGCCGTAAGGATAATCATCTACGCTGTTATGCTTGTTGAATGCGTAGTCCCGGATATTGACCGCTTCAACAGACAAAAGACCTTTATTTACGGCCCTGCCTATAATACTGGTGTTCAAGCCTTCTGTCACCATTTCAGGAAATAATGTCATGATATAAAAATCCATTGTTACAAAAGTCCTTCCATCAGATGTATCTTCATCCTGCCCGCTTCAATATCCACCTCAAGGATACATTCTTTAATTGCCGGAATAAGCACCTCGCCGTGTGTTTCACTGGCTATCACATAGACATCATTGGCTCCTGTCTTTATGACATCTTTCAGAGTGCCGAATGTGTCTCCATCTTCCGTCTCAACCAGGATTCCTATCATATCAGCGATAAAATACTCATCATCCTCAAGAGGCACCGCATCTTCACGCCTTACAAGCAGCGGACATCTTTTATATTTCTCAATATCATTTATATTATCAATCCCTTCAAACTTCAAAATTACAAACTGTTTGAAAAACTTTACATTCCGAACTTTAAGAGTCAGTCTTTCTCTTCCCGTATCAAGAATCAGTATCTGTGATTTTTTAAACCGTGCCGTATCATCTGTCGTAGGAAATACCTTAACTTCTCCCCGTACCCCATGCGTGGCAGTGATCACACCTACCTGAAGCATATCTTCCATATATATACAATACTCCTTATATAACCTTCAAAACCATAAACTTTTAAATGATGTACAAAAGACAGGCCACGTTCTTTTGACCTGTCTCCAATTACAATCATCCTATTGATCCATAATATCTACAACCACTTTTTTATCTTCCTTGGCAGCAGCCGCTTTCACAACCGAACGGATTGCCTTCGCGATACGTCCCTGCTTTCCGATGACTTTTCCCATATCGTTCTCAGCCACCCGGACTTCTAAAACAGTAGTCTTCTTATCCTCGCGCTCTGTCACAACCACTTCCTCAGGAGAATCAACCAAAGCCTTTGTAATTACTTCTACTAATTCTTTCATAGCCATATACCTCCGGAACATAATATCACAACAGTCCAGATACATGCACTGTTACATAATATCATTTATTTCTCGATGCCGGCTGCCTTGAAGATCTTGCTTACAGTTTCTGTCGGCTGCGCACCTGTACTGAGCCATTTCTTAGCCGCTTCCTCGTTTACTGAAATTGCGCTTGGCTCACAGTTCGGGTCATAGGTTCCGATCTCATCGATGAATTTACCATCTCTTGGTGATCTGGAATCTGCCACGATGATTCTATAGAAAGGAGCCTTCTTCTGTCCCATTCTTCTTAATCTGATCTTTAC
>CAJUAM010000055.1 GCA_910584615.1 uncultured Dorea sp. | reverse complement strand
TGCGTTCCTGACTTGTACCTTTTTTTGGATTAGCCAAGTCTCTCACCCCTTTTCTCATGAAGGCATCTTACGGATTTTCTTCTTCAATACTTTTGTTCATATATTCAGCGATTTCTTTACAAGCCTCATCAATGGTAATCTCTTTTGTATATGCCTCTTTCATCACTTCCTGAGAATAGTCCTCCCAGAGCTTTGTATTTTTCGTGTACGGGCGAATCTGCATATCCTCTGTCATGTCAAGGTATGCCTGAAGGTTGAAATTCGGCGCGCACTGTACCCATGTATCAGAAGTTCCCATGAAAGCTGACATTGTGATTCCAAGTTCGGACTGTTTTTTCTGTGCTTTTTCGCTCCCGAAATATTCAATAAGTTTCCATGAGTTCTCCGTATTGTCTCCTTCTGCTGCGGCCGCCCATCCAAGACCGTTATAGATGGATTTTCTTGTTCCGTCATCTGCTTTCGGGAGAACTGCTACGTCACAATTTTCGTTTACAAACTCGTTGTCTCTCATAAATGCTGTCATCCATGAACCCTGCAGAGTCATCGCGATTTTTCCTGAACTGAACAGTACTTCTGGAGTCGTCTCACCCATCGTTTCCTGTGACGGCATAGATGTGGTTACTACATTGTCATACAGCCAATTCATGGCAGCCATTGTTTTAGGGTCATCCCATCCTGATTTTTTCTTGTCATCGCTCACGATATAGCCGCCCATATCATAGATCAGGTTGTAATAACCATCCTGATTAAAGATTGCGGGAATTGCTGTTCCGTACTGGCTTCCATCCTCTGCTGTCAGTTTTTTCGCGGCATCTGCAAAATCTTTCCATGTCCACGTCTCGTCCGGATATGCAATCTTAGCTTCATCAAACATCTTCTTGTTGTACCAGAGAGCGATGGTGTCATAATCTTTCGGAACTGCATATGTTTTTCCGTCATACTGATATAACTCTGCAATATCCTTGTAATAGTTACCCAGATCAATCTTTTCGCTGCCCTCAATCTTGTCGGTCAAATCAAGAAGGATGTCATTGGACATGTATCTCTGGGAATAAGTGGAATGCATCCAGAACACATCCGGCATCTCTCCGCCTGTGGCTCCTGCTTCAAGAAGAGTCCAGTATTCGTTCCAGGGAATTACCTGGAATTCTACATCAATTCCAGTCTCTTTTGTGAAGTCTGCCGCAATTTCCCTGAGTCCGTCAAGCTGTACATTGTCCCAGATCGCTACCTGTACGGGACCACCTTCACCGTCTCCATTGTCTTTGCCGCCTTTGCAGGCGCAAAGCGAGACACATGTTGCTGCTGCTAAAACAGCTGATAAAATTTTTTTGAATTTCATACATATTTCCTCCTTTTTGTTTCTGTAAAGGATTCTAGCATGAAGGAAATATTTAAAAAATGACGTAATGTGCTTTCGATATAGAATAATCTGCTTTCGTCATTGAAATAATGTACAGCCGGATTTTTTGTAATAGACAATCTTAGCTTCTATGTCGGCCCGCCTTACATCAAAAGCCTCTGCAAGACAGTCTGCGCAGTAATAAACAGTCGTTCCTCTGTTTATTAGCTTTCTGGTTATGGCGATTTCGTCGGAAGTCAGAGACATACCGCACTTTCTGCACCGCTCCTGGGAATGGTTTTCGCTTTCTCTGTGATCGATCAACACTTATCCACCTTCTTTTTATACTTTTATCTGCACGGTACTAATCGGCATTTATATATCCGGCAGTCATGTCCTGGAACGCTGACGATATGATAATCTCTTTTTATGCCTATGTTTTCTCCCGTAAATACATCACGCATAGAGAAACCGTAACCAGAGCCATACGGAATTCCCGCATCCGCAAAAATAAAATTCATCTGTCTTTCTTCTTCGAAAAGGTTATAATATGCTATGGCAAACTCATTGTCCGAGAGATGTTTGATAAATGTATAGAGCTTGTCTTTAACCAGTCTCAGAGGTTCCACCGTATTTTCATCATCTTCCTGCGGGACGGAAACACTCCTTTTGCCAACGAGATAAGGCGGTCGGCATTCTCTGTCCTGATTGATGGAAATCAGTGTCTTGTTTTTTAACAGGGTTTCCATCTGCGGAGTGATATTCCGGATATCAGCGCCCATGATAAGGGGAGTACCCGCAAGGCACCACAAGGAAAACTGCATTCGGTATTCTGCGTCTGTGCAAGGTTTCCCAATGGCGGCATTGCCTTGATTATACATTCCGACCGTCAGCATATCCATATCATTAAAGCAATAGGGTGCTGATTGACAGAAATGTTCAATCTGTGATTGGAAGATTCCGGTAAAAGAGCGGAAATTATCAAAAATATCGCCCGTCGAGCGGTAAGTATGCGCGCCGATAGAGCGCATCCAGTTCCAGCTTTCTTTTTGACCCCAATTGCATGCCGCAAACAGGATCTCTCTTCCGCTTGCTTTCAGCGCCATGCTCATAATGTGATAACGATTGATACAGTCTGCGCTGTTGGGGAAATTACAGTAATCATATTTCAGATAATCGACGCCCCAGTCTGCGAATTGTTTTGCATCCTGGAATTCATGGTCGTAACTTGAAGGATATCCTGCACAAGTCAATACTCCCGCACAGGAGTACATGCCGAATTTTAGTCCTTTTTCATGGACGTGGTCTGCAACAGCTTTTATGCCGTGGGGGAATTTTTCCGGATCAGGAACCAGATTTCCTTTGTCGTCCCGTTCTTTTTTCGACCAGCAGTCATCGATGATCAGGTATTCATAGCCTGCATCTTTATATCCTTTTTCAACCATGGTATCTGCTGTTTCAATAATTAATTGTTCGTTGATTTCTTTTCCGAAGGTGTTCCAAGAGTTCCATCCCATAGGAGGTTTTTGTGCTGTCATCTGTTTCGTCTCCTTTTTTACGTAAATATTCTTGATGCTATTATAGAAAAAGGGCAGTTTCGTGTATATAGAATATTGGCGGATATACATTGCTTAATGTGCTGTCATATAAATTGATATATAAAAAAACAGATGAACAAAGGAAAACTTAAGTCATCTGTTTTGTGCTATAAGTGCCGTTTTTAAGTTCGTAAGATTCGGAAAATACGATCAATAATCTTCAATATTGACGTACTGAGTTGATGCTACATCATACGGAAGGATAGAATTTGCGAATCTTGTAAATTTTTCCGCGGCATCACTGACGTAGAACTCATAAGTTCCGGGAGCGTCAGAGGTATTGGCAATTTCCTGTTTGTTTAAAATATCCTTAAGATCCATTGCAGTCTCATATGCAGGGTTGACGATATGTACACGATCCCCCAGATATTCTATGATCTTAGATCTAAGCAGCGGATAGTGGGTACAGCCAAGAATCATTGTGTCGATATCAGTATTTTTCATTTCTGACAGATAAATGTCAATGACCTGCTCTGTAATGAGATGTTTGGCAAATCCTTCCTCTACCAGCGGGACGAATAATGGGCAGGGTTTGCCGATAACAGTAGCATTGGAAAGGTAAGTTTTGATTACCTTTGTGTAGGTCTCGCTGCGGATGGTGGCTTCGGTCCCGACTACACCTATTTTTGCGTTTTTTGTCTCATTGACAGCAGCCCTTGCGCCAGGTGTGATCACACCGATCACCGGGATATCAGTTTCTGCCTGTACAATATCAAGGGCGAGAGCGCTTGCTGTATTGCAGGCAATGACGATAGCTTTCACATTTTTTGTTTGTAAAAACCGGATGATCTGTCTGGAGAAGCGGATGATCGTATTTTTAGATTTACTCCCGTATGGAACTCTGGCAGTGTCGCCGAAATATACAACATTTTCACTTGGAAGCTGGCGCATGATCTCACGGGCAACCGTCAGCCCGCCTACGCCAGAGTCGAATACGCCGATTGGCGCGGTAGTTTTATTCTGAATCTGCACAATAAAAATCTCCCTTGTATAATCTCAGTTTATTGTAACGTTATCGAAGAAGGTTTTCAAGCGGTATAACAATAATTCAATATTTTTTGCATAATTTTACAGGGCGGTCAGATGGTAATAATAAATGTATTGCAACATTCCCTTACATTTTTTATAATAAGGACAGGGAATGTGCGATACTCTAAATATAAAGGAGAGGTTTACGATGGAAAAGACGAATGAGAAATACAAAGCGTATATTCAGATCTTAAAGGAGGAGCTTGTGCCTGCCATGGGTTGTACAGAACCGATCGCGCTTGCTTATGCGGCGGCGAAGGCCAGAGAAGTACTGGGGTGTCTGCCGGATGCTGTAGAGATTGGCGCCAGCGGGAGTATAATTAAAAATGTTAAAAGTGTAATCGTGCCGAATACGAATCATCTGAAAGGAATACCGGCGGCTGCAGCGGCTGGGATCATTGCAGGTAAAGTAGAAAAGGAGCTGGAGGTTATCGCGGAGGTTTCTGAGGAAGAGACTGTACGGATGGCAGAATTTTTAAAGACGGTTCCGATCAGTGTAGAGCATATAGATCAAGGGGTTACATTCGACATTATTGTTGTAGTGAAGAAGGGAGATTCCTACGCAAAGGTAAGGATTGCAAATTATCATACGAATATTGTCCTAGTAGAAAAAGACGAAGAAAAGCTTCTTGATATTCCTGTAGAGGGGGAGACAGAGGAAGGACTGACAGACAGGTCCCTTCTCAATATGGAAGATATCTGGGATTTTATCAATTCGGTGGATGTGGCAGATATCAGAGAGGTTATCGGACGCCAGGTCGAGTATAATACAGCTATTGCGGATGAAGGACTTAAAGGAGATTATGGCGCCAATATTGGAAGTGTACTGTTAGAGACTTATGGTGATGATGTCCGTACAAGAGCGAAAGCAAGGGCGGCAGCAGGGTCTGACGCAAGGATGAACGGCTGCGAACTCCCGGTTATTATCAATGCAGGCAGTGGTAATCAGGGGATGACCTGTTCCCTTCCTGTGCTGGAATATGCCAGGGAATTCCAGTGCGGAGAGGAAAAGATGTATCGTGCGCTGGCGCTTTCTAATCTGACGGCTATCCATCAGAAGACAGGTATTGGAAGGCTTTCCGCGTACTGTGGTGCTGTCAGTGCGGGAGCGGCGGCAGGCGCAGGGATTGCTTATCTTTGCGGCGGCGGATATGAGGAAGTGATACATACTGTGGTAAATGCGCTGGCAATCGTATCGGGCATGGTCTGTGACGGGGCGAAAGCTTCCTGCGCGGCGAAGATTGCGGCATCTGTAGATGCCGGAATCCTGGGATATAACATGTTCCTTAGAGGGCAGCAGTTTTACGCGGGGGATGGCATTGTCACAAAAGGCGTGGAAGCGACGATTAGTAACATCGGACGTCTTGGTAAAGACGGCATGAAGGAAACCAATGAAGAGATCATCAAGATGATGATCAATGATTAAATGATCTTGAGAGGAGAAAAGTGCATGGAAAAATCAAAAGTATATTATACAGATTTCAGGGCAAAATTAGGAGAAGGTCTTCCGACAAAATTTAAGCGTCTGATCAAAGAAGCGGGTATCGGAGAAATTGATATGGAAAGTAAGTTCGTGGCCATCAAAATGCATTTTGGTGAGCTTGGCAATATCAGCTTTCTGCGCCCCAATTACGCGAAAGCGGTGGCGGATGTAGTAAAAGAACTGGGCGGCAGGCCTTTCCTTACTGACTGCAATACGCTCTATCCGGGAAGCCGTAAGAATGCGCTGGAGCATCTGTACTGCGCGTGGGAAAATGGATTTACTCCTATGACAGTGGGCTGTCCGATACTGATCGGAGACGGACTGAAAGGAACAGACGACGTTGAAGTTTTGGTTCAGGGCGGTGAATACATAGAGAAGGCAAAGATAGGACGCGCAGTTATGGATGCGGATATTTTCCTGAGTCTTTCCCATTTTAAAGGGCATGAGATGACGGGATTTGGAGGCGCGATTAAAAATATCGGTATGGGCTGCGGATCACGGGCAGGAAAGAAAGAACAGCACAAGAACGGGAAGCCTTCTATTGATCCGCAGAACTGCCGCGGCTGCCGTTTGTGTATGAGAGAGTGTGCCAATGAAGGGCTCGTATTTGACGAAGCGTCAAGGAAAATGTCTGTGAACACAGAAAATTGTGTAGGCTGCGGGCGCTGTATCGGGGCATGTAGCTTTGATGCGATCTCATTTACAGATGATGCGGCGACAAAAGTGCTGAACTGTCGTATGGCAGAGTACACGAAGGCAGTATTAGACGGACGTCCGCATTTCCATATGTCATTGATCGTAGATGTATCACCGAATTGTGACTGCCACGCAGAGAATGATGCGCCTATCCTGCCGAATATTGGAATGTTCGCATCATTTGACCCGCTGGCTCTTGATCAGGCTTGTGTGGATGCCTGCCTTAAAGCAGAGCCTTTGCCAAACAGCCAGCTTACAGATAATATGAAACAGGCGTCATTTTGTGATCATCATGATCATTTTGAAAATACAACTGTGAATTCCGAGTATAAGAGCTGTCTTGCACACGCAGAAAAGATCGGGCTTGGCAGCAGGGAGTATGAGCTTGTTACGATCAGGTAGGGGGAGTTTTATGAAATTGATAAAAGTGTTGATGATATCGCTTTTCTGTCTGGCGCTATGCTTTGGATGCGGAAAAAAGGAAGAAGACGGACACAAGGCTGTCAAGAGCCAGTCTGATGAAGCAGACAAAGAAATGCAAAATGAACAAGATAGTCAGATAGAGACAGATACTCGCGCAGGTAATGAGATTATCGTGGAGGCGATGGAAAAGACATTGAAAATGCCCTCGTTTAAAGCAGACACAGAAGGCAGCCTTAAACTTGGCGGAAAGACTATCAACGGAGAGTTTGGAATGGATTCCCGGATACATGTAGTACAAGGAGAGGACGGGCAGAATCTTCAGATGACAGTGGAGACTGAGCTGAATCCGGGAAATGCGGTTTCAAAGGCATATTATAAAGACGGCTGGTATTATATGGGCGACGGGAAGAATCAGCAAAAGCTGAAAAAATCGCCAGAAGAAGTTCTTTCGGTGATAACAGATATTACGGATATGGTAACGGAAACTTCTGATAAAATTGAAAATCTTCGTATAAAAGAGGATGGAACAAATAAGATCTATACCTATGAACTTCCGTCTTTTATTGCGGAGGATTACATTGTCAGGCTGATGGCACAGATGGGTACAGAAGATACGATTTTTGAAAACACATCTGTACAGATAGACAGCCTGGAGTTTGTAAGTGAGGTGGATAAAGAAGGGGTCCTTGCCCGTCAGGAGATCAAAGTTCTGGGAACACTGGAAAAGTCGATAGTGTCTATTCCTGCAGAAGCACGGATCACAGCAGAATTTACGCAGACTGATGAAAAAGATCTGCAAATGGAATAAGAATATAGTTCCGGAATGCTGATTGATATGAATGAAGCTGCCGCTTTACGGATTTTTATTCGTTGAGTCGGCAGCTTTACTATAGCTGTAAGTACATTATTGATCTTGGGTCCGGACTCAAAAATAGTTACAGCATCTCGATAAATGCAGTGATACGGGTATTTAACTGTCCGATATCTGCCTGTGAGTAATCAGTTTCTACATTGAGATAAGGGATTCCTTTCTTTTCGTTAACAAACCTGCGGATGGAAAGAGATTCTACGTTATATGTATGACAAGCCTGAAGCGTCATTTCTACAACGCCGTCTACTTTATACTCGTCGATCAATTCACCAAGAAGAGTGAGACGGTTTGGATTCGGAGTCATGACAGAACAGCCGATGTTGAGATAGCGTCTTGCCAAAGCATCGTATACGTCCGGGTTGTCTTCGTCTACTGGTTTGTCGATAGATTTGGCACCGGTGCAGTTTTCGTAGGTTACTACGATACCGCCGTTGTCTTCAATGGCCTTGATGACCTTTTCAGTAGCGCCTCCGATAGGACATCCGGTAACAAGGATACGCGGTTTTTTCTCCTGCATGGTTCCAGATTCATATTCTTTTTCGATTTTTTCAACAAGAGCTTCCACTTCTACGGGGATCATGGAGCGGTCGAATTTAAAAGTGCTTCCATAGAGAACCTTGAACAAATCGTGCCCGGTGATCGGCGCGGGGTCGCGCCGCATAACCTGATAAAGCTTCTTTAAAGAGTTTCTGACTTTATTTTCGTTCTTGATGGCTTCTCTGATATCATCCTCCGTGATGGTAACATCAAACTTTTTCTCAAGATATTCTTTAAAACGGATGATTTCTGCCTTCCAGAGTGCCAATGCATTTTCGCTCTGTGAATTAGGAAGTTCCATTAAAAAGACATCCTTGAATTCAGACATATATTCGTACATTTTTTTCTTTCCGTCACAAGTAGTCTCCCCAACGACTACATCGGAAAAATAAAAGAATGGACATTTGTCGGTCTTGGCAAATCCATAGCTGGATTTGATCAGAGGGCAGAGATTTTTAGGCAGATCTCTTTCCGCGACGGCGATAGTTTCGTCAGATGTAGAACATAGGCCTACTGTTGCGGCGCCCATCGCATGAGCGATCTCCTGGGGGAAGTAAGTACAGTATGCGCCGACTACCGGGACGCCCCTGTCTTTAAGCTGTTTGACTGCTAAAAAAGAATTTTTCCGCTGTTCTGCGAATTCCTCGAATACTTCCGGTAAATTTTTAATGATTTCCATAATGTTGTATCCAACCTCCTCTTGCTCTTTCCATAATGACATAGCATTAAGCAATGTTTTCTTTGCATTTAATTTTATGATATCATTTTTTAAACGTGCCGCCTAATTGCAAATAATAATAAAAGAATGCATATATAGATAATGTCTATATGTGACCGGGCAAAAGAATAAAGTATGATTTAGGCCTGACAGATCTCGGTCCAGTACCCGTCCGGATCATTGATAAAGTACACGCCCATCTCAATATTCTCAAAGCATACGCAGCCCATCTCCTTATGAAGCGCAAGTGCCCCATTCATATCATCGACTTTCATGGCAAGGTGAAACTCGTTGTCTCCGAGTTCATAAGGTCTGTCCATATCGCGCAGCCAGGTAAGCTCTAAAAGATGAGGGGTGATCCCGTCTCCCATAAATACCAGTTTGAAGCTCCCGTCTTCAGCTTCTTTTTCTGAGGAAATAGTAAGACCGAGTGCTTTTTTGTAGAATGCAACTGATTTTTCTAAGTCAGAGACATTGATGTTATTGTGGTAAAATGTGAATTTCATAAATAAATCCTCCTGTTAAGCGTCTTATTATTGACTATTTTTTAATTCGAGTATATCATATCTTTACAAGATAAACAGCAAAAATTATGACACAGACAGTAAAATTCAGAATAGATCTTAGACAGGAAGGGTTACTATGGTAGTAGAAACCAACAGTGAGAAAGAGACCTATAGTCTTGGCTATACGATGGGAGAGAAGGCTAAAGCCGGACAAGTGTTTACATTGATCGGCGATTTGGGGGTTGGTAAGACTGTATTTACAAAAGGTCTGGCAGAGGGACTAGGAGTAAAGGAGCCGGTAAGCAGCCCGACATTTACGATTGTACAGATATATGAAGAAGGGCGGCTGCCCTTCTATCATTTTGATGTTTACCGCATTGGTGATGTGGAAGAGATGGAAGAGATCGGATATGAAGATTATATTTATGGGGATGGTGTCAGCCTGATCGAATGGGCGGATCTGATCTTTGAGATCTTGCCGGAGCATTATACGGAAGTGAAGATTGAAAAGGATATGGAAAAAGGATTCGATTATCGGAGGATAGAGTTATGCGAATACTAGCGTTAGACAGCTCGGGACTGGTTGCTGGTGTGGCGGTTGCTTACGCGGACGAAAAAGAAGAGCAGCTTGTCGCCGAATATACTGTGAATTTTAAAAAGACGCATTCCCAGACACTGCTCCCTATGCTGGATGAAGTGGCGAAGATGACAGAACTGGACATGGAATCTATTGATGCCATTGCGGTAGCAGCGGGACCGGGGTCTTTTACCGGTCTTAGAATCGGTTCCGCGACAGCAAAGGGATTGGGGCTCGCGCTTAACAAGCCGCTTGTTGCAGTGCCGACGCTTGAAGGTCTGGCTTATAATCTTTGCGGTGCGGCAGATATTGTGTGCCCGATCATGGATGCAAGACGCGGACAAGTATATGCGGGTATTTATGAGTTTCATAAAAATAAACTGATCGTGCTAGAGGATCAGATGGCGATAGCGATAGAGGAGCTTGGACGAAAGCTTCTTGATTATGACCGGAGAATCATATTCCTTGGAGACGGTGTGCCGGTCTTTAGAGAAGTCCTCGCAGAGCAGCTTCTTAAAGGGAGAGATATTTCTTTTGCGCCGTGCAATATGAACCGTCAGCGGGCGGCATCTGTGGCGGCGCTTGCAATTTGCTATTACAGGGATGGTAAGATTGAAAGTGCTTTAGAGCATGTGCCGGAATATCTGCGGGTATCGCAGGCAGAGCGGGAGCAAAAGGAGAGGCAGGAACAGCAAAAGCGGATGCGGGATGGGTTATGATATTTGATATAAAAAATATTGAACAAAAAGATATTGAAAAGATTCATCAGCTTGAAAAAAAATATTTCCCGGATCCGTGGAGTATAGCCGGAATTCAGGAAAGTCTCGCTCAGACATATACGGCGCTTCTGGGAGCATGGGAAGGTGAAAAACTGGCCGGATATGTGATTGCTTACTTTTCAGTAGACGGCGGTGAGATTGCCAGAATTGCCGTGGATGAGCCGTACAGAAGGAAAGGGGCTGCCCTTAAGCTTCTTGATGTCATTAAAGAGACCGGCAGAAAAATGCAGGCAGAAAAGATCATGCTGGATGTCAGAGAGAGCAATGAGGAAGCAGTCAGACTTTACAAAAAATTCGGATTTACAGAAGATGGGGTAAGAAAGAATTATTATGTAAAGCCAAAAGAAAACGCAGTTTTGATGAGTTTTGCAATTGGAAAATAACTGCCAGATGTGACAGTGCTTCCCACTTGGAAAAAGGTTAATGATTTTATATAATGTAGGCGTAACAGCAAGGAGAAAGATATATTTCAGAATATATGGAATATGCACAGGAGGAATTGTATGCGCCAATATAGAAACAGTACAAAAGAAGTTCAGGAAATCAGCAAGATTGTCTGTAATAAATGCGGAAAAGAGATTCCGGTTGCAGGAGGGGTTCCGTCAGAGGACATGCTGCAAGTAGAAAAACAGTGGGGGTATTTTTCTGGTAAAGATAACCGGAGAGACCGTTTTGAACTTTGCGAGCAGTGCTATGATGAGTTTATAGGGAGCTTCCTTGTTCCGGTGGAGACAGAAGGATAGCTGCGAAAGGCAGCGGTAAAGAGGTAGAAGATGTTAGATGTATGTTTGTTAGGAACTGGCGGAATGATGCCGCTGCCGTACCGGTGGCTTACATCATTCATGGTAAGGTATAATGGAAGCAGTCTGTTGATTGACTGCGGCGAGGGAACGCAGATTGCCATAAAGGAAAAAGGATGGAGCTTTAAGCCCATTGATGTGATCTGCTTTACTCATTATCATGGGGATCATATCAGCGGACTGCCTGGGCTGCTTCTCACGATGGGAAATGCAGACAGGACACAGCCGCTGACTCTGATCGGGCCGAAAGGCTTAAGGCGGGTTGTTGATTGTCTGAGAGTGATAGCGCCGGAGCTTCCGTTTTCTATTCATTATATAGAAATTACTGAGCCAGAGCAGACATTTGAAATCAATGGATACCGCTTAAAAGCATTCCGGGTGAATCACAATGTTATTTGTTACGGATATACAGTTGAGATAGACCGCGCGGGTAAATTTGATGTGGAGCGTGCCAATGCGGCACAGATTCCGCAGAAGTTATGGGGGATTTTACAAAAAGGCGAGACGGTAGAAGCAAACGGCAGTATCTATACACCTGACATGGTACTTGGTCCCGCCAGAAAAGGGATTAAAGTGACTTATTGTACGGATACAAGGCCGACAGACTCAATCAGGACCAATGCGGCCGGATCAGATCTGTTTGTCTGTGAGGGCATGTACGGCGAAAAGGATAAACAGAAAAAGGCTCGTGAATACAAGCACATGACGTTTTATGAAGCAGCCTGGCTTGCTAAGGAAGCAGATGTGGGAGAGATGTGGCTGACACATTACAGCCCGTCCCTTAATCATCCTGAGGAGTATATGGACGAAGTGCGCCAGATCTTTCCGAGGGCTGTCGCGGCTAAAGATAAACGTTCAGTTGAGCTTGTTTTTAATGATTAATAGTAAACGTTGAGATCATCTGTAACATATAATGTGTGACAAAAAGGAAATGTATGATGGAAGAGCAGAAAGATGTTTTAGTACTTGCGATTGAAAGCTCCTGTGATGAGACGGCGGCAGCAGTCGTGAAAAATGGAAGAACGGTACTTTCAAATGTGATATCCTCCCAGATCGCGCTTCATACTTTGTATGGAGGGGTAGTGCCGGAGATTGCGTCGAGAAAGCATATTGAAAAGATCAATCAGGTTATAGAAGCGGCGCTTTCTGAGGCAGAAATCACGCTTTCGGATGTTGATGCCATTGGTGTTACTTATGGGCCGGGACTTGTAGGCGCGCTGCTTGTGGGAGTGGCAGAGGCAAAGGCGATTGCGTATGCGGCCAAAAAGCCATTGATCGGCGTACATCATATTGAAGGACATATTGCGGCGAATTTTATTGAACATCCGGAATTGGAGCCGCCTTTTTTATCATTGGTCGTATCCGGAGGGCATACTCATCTGGTGTATGTGAAGGATTACGGAAAGTATGAGATTATCGGACGTACAAGAGATGATGCGGCAGGAGAGGCATTTGATAAGGTGGCGAGGGCGATCGGGCTTGGATATCCAGGCGGTCCAAAGATAGATAAAGTATCAAAGGAAGGAAATGCGCAGGCAATTTCTTTTCCAAGGGCACATGTGGAGGGGGCGGCTTATGATTTCAGCTTCAGCGGTGTGAAGTCAGCAGTGCTTAACTATATCAATGCCTGTAAGATGAAAGGTGAAGACTATAATCAGGCGGATGTTGCGGCTTCTTTCCAAAAAGCAGTGACAGATGTACTGGTTGCGAATGCAATGCACGCAGTAAAGGAGTTTAAAGCGGATAAATTTGTAATTGCAGGAGGAGTTGCCGCTAATAGTGCGCTTCGTTCGGCAATGAGATCGGCTTGTGAGGAACATGAAGTGAGACTTTATTATCCATCCTTGGTTTACTGTACTGACAATGCAGCGATGATAGGAGTCGCCGCTTATTATGAATATCTTGCGGGCACAAGACATGGCTGGGATTTGAATGCAGTGCCTAATCTGAAGCTGGGGGAGCGGTATGAGTAAATTACGCAAAAAATGTACGGCTATCATACTTTCAGCAGGCCAGGGAAAGCGAATGGGAGCGGACGTACACAAACAGTACATCAAGATTCTGGGAAAGCCGGTCATTTATTATACGCTGAGAGCTTTTCAGGATTCTGGGATCATTGACAGTATCGTTCTTGTGGTGGGCAGCGGACAGGAAGAGTTTGCAAGAAAAGAGATTGTGGAAAAGTTCCGTTTCACAAAGGTAACGGTGATTGTTCCGGGCGGAGCTGAGAGATATGATTCCGTATGGCAGGGATTAAAAGCAGTCCGGAATGCTAAAGCACAGGATATGGATGGTTATATTTTTATTCATGACGGCGCGCGGATGTTTGTGGATGAATCTATTTTAAAAAGAGGATATGAGACGGTTTTGGAGTATCGTGCCTGTGTGGCAGGAATGCCGAGTAAGGATACGGTTAAATTGGTGGATGATGAAGGATTTGCTGTGCAGACACCAAAGCGTAAATATGTCTGGACTGTGCAGACACCGCAGATTTTTGAAACTTCTTTGATCATGGAAGCATATTCTAGACTCATGAGGGAACAATATATTGACGTGACAGACGATGCCATGGTTGTAGAGCAGATGATGCAGCAGCCGGTGAAATTATTCGAGGCTTCCTATGAGAATATCAAGATCACCACGCCGGAGGATCTGGAGATTGCGGAAAGTTTTCTGAAAAAGGACTGAAAAAATGGAGATTTGATATTGACGGGCATTTCTTTGTGTGATAGAATGCATATTGCTGAAGCGTAAATGGCAGAGGCGGTAAGTTAATAGTAGTTAGATGGAGAGGTATCGAAGTGGTCATAACGAGGCGGTCTTGAAAACCGTTTGTC
>CAJUAM010000054.1 GCA_910584615.1 uncultured Dorea sp. | reverse complement strand
AAATTAAGGAGGATATTCATAATGGCAAAAGCTAAATTTGAAAGAACTAAACCACATTGTAATATTGGTACCATTGGCCACGTTGACCATGGTAAGACAACTCTTACAGCAGCGATCACAAAAGTTCTGTCTGAGAGAGTAGAAGGTAACGCAGCAGTAGCATTCGATAACATTGATAAAGCTCCGGAAGAGAGAGAGCGTGGAATCACAATTTCTACAGCTCACGTTGAGTATGAGACAGCTAACCGTCACTATGCTCACGTTGACTGCCCGGGACATGCTGACTACGTTAAGAATATGATCACTGGTGCAGCTCAGATGGACGGCGCTATTCTTGTAGTAGCTGCTACAGACGGTGTTATGGCTCAGACAAAAGAGCACATTCTTCTGTCCCGTCAGGTAGGTGTACCTTATATCGTAGTATTTATGAATAAGTGTGATATGGTAGATGATGAAGAGCTTCTTGAATTAGTAGAGATGGAGATTACAGAAGTTCTTGAAGAGTATGAATTTGAAGGCTGCCCGATCATTCAGGGTTCTGCGCTGAAAGCTCTTGAGGATCCGAAGAGTGAGTGGGGCGACAAGATCATGGAACTTATGGATACAGTTGATTCTTTCGTTCCGGATCCGCAGCGTGCTACAGATCAGCCGTTCCTTATGCCGGTAGAGGACGTATTCTCTATCACAGGCCGTGGAACAGTTGCTACAGGTAGAGTAGAGCGTGGTACTCTTCATGTTAATGATGAAGTAGAGATCATCGGTATCCATGAGGATAAGAGAAAAACTGTTGTTACAGGTGTTGAGATGTTCCGTAAACTTCTTGACGAGGCTCAGGCTGGAGACAATATCGGTGCTCTTCTTCGTGGTGTTCAGAGAACAGATATTGAGAGAGGACAGTGTCTTGTTAAACCAGGTTCTGTAACATGTCATACAAAGTTCACAGGACAGGTTTATGTATTGACAAAAGATGAAGGTGGCCGTCATACACCATTCTTCAACAACTATCGTCCGCAGTTCTATTTCAGAACAACAGACGTAACAGGTGTTTGTAACCTTCCAGAGGGTATTGAGATGTGTATGCCTGGTGATAACGTAGAGATTACAGCAGAGCTGATTCATCCGGTAGCTATGGAGCAGGGTCTTCGTTTCGCTATCCGTGAGGGTGGCCGTACAGTAGGTTCTGGTACAGTTGCTAAGATTATTGAGTAATCGGAACTGATTATTAATGAGGACTTTCCGTTTCTTTCGGAAAGTCCTTTTGGTGTTTAAATGAATCATATCGGACGGAGCATTTTAAGTCTCCTATTAAATATTACAGGTCAGGAGGAACGGAGATGAAAAGAGGAGAAATGCCTAGAAAGAGAAAGAACAAAAACTACAAAAGTATCGGTACAAAGATAGGACGTGTTGCGGCAGTCATGCAATTGGTGTCTTTTGTGCTGGCAATGGTTATCTGTGTTTCCATGTTTAAGTCTTTGATTACAAAAATGCAGGAAGAACGCTGTACGAATGGTACAAACATCCTTGCTGGTGAGCTTGAACGTATATCAGGAAGTGAAGATATAAACCAGATGTTAGATGACTTAAAGAGCCGTATGGATTGCGAGTTTACTATCTTCGAGGGCGATACCAGAGCTTATAGTACTGTGACTAAGAATGGTGAACGTGTAGTTGGCACTAAGTTGTCAGCCGAGTTAAATGATATCGTACTTCAGCAGGGAAAAGCGTATGTAGGTGAGGCAGATATTTTAGGCATCAGCTATCTTTGCTCTTATGTTCCGACAAAGGGAGAAGATGGGAAAATCAATGGTTTGATTTTCGCAGGGATATCTATGGCCGATGTAAATCATGAGATCTTCAGTGTTATTGCCTGGGCAACGGGATTGAGCCTTATTGCAATTGTTTTATGCGGAGTATTTTTGGTAGGATATTTAAAGAAACGAGTTACGGATCCTATGGGAGAGATCACACAGATGGCCAAACGTCTGGAAGTAGGAGATCTTGGTCTTGAAAATGGCAGAGAAGTTAAGGCTACTGTTTATTCAGATGATGAGATCGGTCTGCTGGGACAGATATTTGAAGATACTACCCGCCGTCTGCGTGAATATATTGGAGAGATCACTGTTCTCTTGGACTCGATTGCTAAAGGAAATCTGACAGAAAATGCTGGACAGGAATATTTGGGTGACTTCCGATCGATCAAAATGTCATTAGACAGGATCCAGTCCGGATTGAACCATACAATGGGACAGATTGCGGCAAGCGCTGAACAGGTTTCGGCAGGTTCTGATAATGTATCAAGCAGTGCGCAGTCCATGGCTCAAGGGGCTACGGAACAGGCAAGCTCTGTTCAGGAAATTTCTGCCACTATTGCGGATATTTCCCAGAGCGCGCAAAAAACTTCGATCGCTGCCGCGGAGGCAGGCGACTTTGTTAACCGGGCAGGCGCGCAGCTTGGTATCAGCATAGATTATGTTAAGGAATTAAATGAGGCTATGGATCGTATTTCTGGTTCGTCGCAGAAAATCAGTACGATTATTGCCACCATTGAAAATATTGCGTTCCAGATCAACGTACTTGCTCTCAATGCAGCAGTAGAAGCGGCGCGGGCAGGTTCAGCAGGCAAAGGATTTGCTGTGGTTGCTGATGAAGTCAGTAATCTGGCTTCCAAGTCCGAAGAAGCGACGAAAGCAACTAAAGAATTGATTGAGACTTCTATTGCTACTGTTGCCGAAGGAGGAGCAGCGGTGACCAGAGTTACGGAGTCCTTAGAAAAGACAGGTCAGCTTGCCGGAAATGTAACAGAAAAAATGGCGATTGTCGTAGAAGCTGTGGAAAAACAGACAAAGGCGATAGAACAGGTTACAGATGGTATTGGACAGATTTCCAATGTTGTCCAGACTAATTCCGCGACGAGTGAAGAATGTGCTGCTTCCAGTGAGCAGTTATCTTCTCAGGCGGGTCTGCTCAAGAATCTGATGAGTTCATTTGAGCTGAATCTCAAGAGATAATTTATGATACATATGGAACTGCTGTTAAAGTTGGTGCTGTGGAATATTCCCGGCACCAACTTTAACAGCAGTTTGTTTTATTAATATCTTAAGAGTGTTGTGTCTGAAGAAATCAATCTCTGATCTACGTTTCTGCTTCCGAGCTGAGCTTTCCGGACATTTTATATTTATCTGCCCTGTTTAATGATATACAGTATTCATAAGGGGTTCCATCACTGCTTTTTGTGATCCCTTTGATGCAGAAAGCGGCGGCACCTTCCTGCATGCCGAGAAGATGTGCTTCAAAGGCATCAAGTTTTGTTATAGAAATGGTGTGTTCCTGATGTGTTAGTTTTATATTATAAAATTGATCCAGTGTACTGTATAAAGAACAACTGTTAAAGTTAAAACTGTCAAGCTTTGGACAGTATTCGACAGGGATATAAGCAGTTTCTAAAAATAACGGGATGTCATTGAGATATCTCACTCGTTTTAATAGGTAGACTGGGGTGCCGATCCGGCATTTTAATGCCAGGGCTACTTTTTTTGGCGCTTCTATTACGTAAAAATCAATTACTTTGCTTCGTGTCTGATAGCCGTCAGATTCCCAGCCAGAGGAGTAAGAAATGAAGCTCCTGACATCTTCTGTGTATTTTGGTTCAGCAATATAATTTCCTTTTCCATGGATCGTATATATGCTGCCTTCATTCTGCATATGCTTCAGGGCTTCCCTGAGAGTTATGCGGTTCGCGTCAAAAAGTTCACATAAAGAACGCTCCGAAGGGAGCTTGTCATGTGCCTTTAACTGGTGCGCGACAATATATTCTTCAATTTTTTCACGTAAATCTTCACTTACTAATTGTATTAATTTTCCCATAGGTTCTCCTTTATTCCATAACTGTTGAAAAGACAAATTTTTTTCCGCTGGAGTATGATTTTGTATATTCCACTACTTTTCCCAGGGTATCAATGATCGTTTCCGTAGTCATAAATACAGGATCATTTTCAGGGAGATTTAGCAAAGTAGACTGGGGAGGACATATCTTTACGATTTCAAGAGTCTGGATATCGTGCGCAAGCTGGATATTATGTTTGCAGTATATATCGTAAAGAGAATAAATATTGAAATCGTATTGTTCAATCTCAGGAATCAGGGTGTACGGAAGATAGGTATACTCTAAAATATACGGTTCGCCGTCGCCAAGGCGGACCCGGAATATCTGAAAGATATCATCGTCCGGAGAGATCTGGAATATCCGGGAATATTTCCAGCAGGCTTTCCTGCGTCCGGAATAGATCAGCCGATTAGAGGGAGTCAGTCCCATATCCAGTAAAAATGGCGTGGTACTCTGGATCGTATCAAATGCTGAATCAATTTTGGGGCGGTTAACATAAGTTCCCTTTCCGGGTTTTGGGATCAAAAGTCCTTCATTAACAAGCAGGGCGATGGCTTTGCGAAGTGTCAGCCGGTTAACACCGTACCTGGCAGATAATTCCCGTTCAGAAGGGATGAATTGTCCAAATTGATATTCTTCTTTTTCAATCTTTTCTCTCAATAGTTCTGCAATTTGTCTGTAAAGCGGCTGTTGGTGAATCATTTTTGAAAGTCTCCTTTTTGTAAGATTGGTATAGTATACCACATGAGAAGTGTTCCGCCTGCAGGGACAAAAGTGGTATGCTTTTTTGCTTAAACAGGTATATGTATATTAATTACTGATGCATAGCGCAGTTACAGGGCTTATTTAAAACAGGTATGGTTATGCTTTTTAATGGTATACACTGTTCGCTCCTTTTATATTATAAAACTTCCTCTGAAAAAAGTAAAGTGGTATATTAAAAAATATTATAAAACACACAAAAATAACAGCGAATATTTGTGAAAAGTAAATAAAAAACTGGAATAAATATTGTGAAAAAGGGTTAATAGCAAAGATATTGACGAAAAAATGATATAGTGGTATAGTTTAATGCATAAAAGATATATATGGTATATCACGAAGAAAAATATAATGTTTTAGGAGGAATGAATGACATGATAGGTTTTGAAGAGAAGAAATATCTTGAGATTGGCAACAACACAGTAAAGCTGAAAGGAAGAGTGGAAGAGATAACAAAGGAAATCAGTAAAGCAGGCTATAAGAACGTTTTTCTGATTGGTTCAGGCGGGTCTTACGCAATGTTTCTGCCATTTGAGTTTTATATGAGGACAATGTCTACAATTTCAGTATATGCAGAAATCGCGGCAGAGCTTATGGCCTGCGGACATAATCAGCTTGGAAAGGATTCGGTATGTATTTTTACTTCAACGTCAGGAACAACGCAGGAGACTGTGGCCGCAGCCGAGTACTGCCGTAAAAAAGGAGCGAAGACAATCTGTATCTCAGGAGATGCCAATGTACCATATGCTAAAGAAGCGGATTATCCGATCATCAATACAATGGATGATTTTTCGGCAGCAGATGCAGACTATATTTTGTTATATATACTGATATTCTCTTTGATGCACGAACATGGAGATTTTCCGGAGTATGAAGAGTTCTGTGACAGTCTTGGGAAATTGCCGCAGGCACTTGTTGAGGTAAAGAAGCAGTGTGAGGAAAAAGCAGAAGCGTTTGCAAAAAAATACAAAAATGAGACATATCATTTGCTGACAGGAGCGGGAACTGTATGGGGAGAGACATATTCTTACGCGATGTGCGTGATGGAAGAAATGCAGTGGATCCGTACAAAATCCGTAAAAGCCGCAGAGTTTTTCCATGGTACATTAGAGCTTTTGGAGAAAGATGTAAGTCTTATGGTGATCATGGGGGAAGACAAGCTGCGGCCTCAGTGCGAACGTGTCGTAAGGTTTGCCGAAAAGCTTGGCTTTACAGAGAACTTAAACGTTTTTGATACTGCTGATTATGCATTGCCAGGAGTAGAGGATAAGTACAGAAAACTTCTTTCTCCGATCGTCATGACTGCCGTGCTGGATAGATTGAGCATACAGCTTGAGGCTAAAAGAGGACATTCATTGGATATCCGCAGATATTACAAGCAGATGGAATACTAGGAGAGATGACGATGAAGGGATATGCGAATTTAATCATCCGTTCGGATCTGATATTTACAGGACGGACTGAAAATGAGATCATTGATGGATTTATCGGGATAGACGGAAACAGGATCTGCTGTGTGCAAACAGGATCAGATTTTGAGAAATATAAAGGTGAAGATACCAGAGTGCTGGATATGACAGGGAAGGTGGTATCACCGGGGTTTGTGGACAATCATGTTTTTTTTATGGGTTATATATGGGAGCATGTCGGTCTGGATACTGCTCATATTAACAGTGAAGAGGAGCTTGTGCATGCGCTGAAAAAGTACGGACTTTCATTAAAGCCAGAAGAACCGCTATTGGCACATGGACTTTCCGGGGAGATACAGGTAGACAAAAATATTTTTGACAAAGAATTTCCTGACCGCGCAGTTGTTGTCTTCAGAGAAAGCCGTGAAGAGTGCTGTATGAATCAAAAGGCAAGGGACAGATTCGGGTTTGACGAGGAAAACTGTTATGCAGAAGGCTGCTTTAGAATGTTTAAGGAATTGGTGGGAAATAAAGAATACGCCAGAGAGGAATATATGGATTTCCAGAAGATGCTGGCGAAGCAGGGAGTTACTTCTATTAAAGAGATAGGTTTTGACGATTATTATGGATTTACGGATGTGCTGAAGGAGCTTGAGGAAAGTGGAAGCCTTTTGCACAGAGTAAATCTTGTGAGCCAGCCGGTAGGCAGGAGTGCCGATTTTGAATATGGTCAGGCGATGCGGGAAAAATTTGGCGGTGATTTTGTAAAATTTATGGGATATAACATCATGGTAGACGGAGATATCGAATCTTACGGAGGAGATATCCTTGATAAATATCCTGATGAGGAAAGGGCAGAGTCAGAATTTGAAGCACCGGATTATGAGGAACTGGAACAGATCGTGTCAGAAGCGGATAAAATGAACTTCCGTTGTGCTCTCCATGCGGAAGGTGACAGAGCAGTCAGGAAGGTCATAGATATCTTGGAAAAGTGCCGTAAGGAAAACGGTACTCAGGATGCAAGACATGCTATCATTGATATGGAGCTGATCGACAGAGAGGATGTCAGAAGGCTGAAAGAAAATGGGATCACAGCGATCAATTATGTACAGATCATGAACTGCTATCCGCGATATGAGGATTATTATGGCTTGAAATATTTTTCGGAACTAAGACAGAAGACTATCTGGCCATATCGCTCCTTGATAGATTCAGGAGCGGTGCTGTGCTGGGGGACAGATCTGCCGCTTGATGTTCCCGATATTCCGGTTTCTGTCTATTTTGCCTGTGAGAGAAAGTTTCCGGATAATGCCCCAAAGGCAGGGTACAACACGAAAGAGGCGATCACTCCGGGAGAGGTGCTTTTAGGATGGACCTGCAATGGACAGAAGGCCAACTTTGACGAGGGGCGGCTTGGAACACTTGAGAAGGGAAAACTGGCGGATATTGCCGTGCTGGACCGTGATATATTCAGGGAGCATGGGCAGAGATTAAGAGAAACAAAGGTGTGTATGACAATCTGCGATGGAAAGATTGTATATGAGGAATAGGGGAATACAAAACATGAAAGTAATAGGATACGGAGATAACGTAGTAGACCGGTATATCAACCAGAATGTAAGATATCCGGGCGGAAATTGTATTAATTTCGCGGCTTATGCGAAAAGAATGGGTATCGACACGGCGTACCTTGGATATTGGGGCGACGATGAAGAAGCACGGGTGATACAAGAGGCTATGGAAGATTTAAAGGTGGATATTTCACACTGTAAGATTCAGCACGGCACAGTTACCGAGCGGTGCGATGTGAATCTGATAGATGGTGAGAGAGTGTTTCTGCCATTTGATGAGCGGGAGAATCTTCATGAAGCACTCCCGCTTGGAGCCGCAGAGCTTGATTATCTGACAAAGTTTGATCTGATCCACTGCAGTTGTTATGCGGAGGAGGAAGAGGAGCTTGAAAAACTTAAAGACATGCCGGGGCTTGTGACCTTTGATTTCGCGGTAGAAGATGAATTCCGTACAAAGGAATATCTGGACATGGTATGCCCCTGTATTGATTTCGCGCTGTTTTCCTGTGAACATCTGACAGATCAGGAAATCAGAGAGCTTCTAAGAAAAGTGAATGCCAGAGGAGTAAGTTATGTGCTTGCGACTATGGGGATAAAAGGGCAGCTTCTTTTTGACGGGGAGAAATTCTATGATGGCACAGTTCATCTTAAGAAGGCAGTAGATACAATGGGGGCAGGAGATAGTTACTTTACATCCTTTTTAATGTGTCTTTTAAAAAGCGGGTGGAAAAAGGGGTCAAAGGTAGATGAAAAAGCAATTCGGGAGGCATTTGAATATGCGGCAGAATTTTCTGCTGAAAATTGCATGATAAACGGAGCATTTGGATACGGGCAGCCTATAGAGTGAGAGGAGGCATTGTGATGAAAGCATTTTTAAGTGACAGAAAACGGGCGGCAGCCTATTTGATGATGATAGTTGTATTTATAATAGTTGGAATTTTTGCTCCGAGAGAGAAGCTTGGTTATTTTGATTATCAGGAGATCGCGGAAACAGTTGATTTTGAAGCAGGCGAGACGATGCCGGCGGAAACAGTTGTTAGTTTTGGGGCATGGACTCTTTTAGTTCCGGTTGTAATGTTTGTATTTGTTCTTTTGACAAAAGGATTTCTGGAGGCATTTATATGGGCATCCTTTCTTACGGTTTTTATGCGGTTTAGGATGGACACTGTCGTCGCGTTTACAGAGGAACAGATTTCCGCGATACTCAATTACGATAATGCCAGAATGCTTCTTTTGTATCTTGGCATAGGGAGTGTGCTGGCAGCCGTATCAAAGGGAGGCGGGGCCAAAGCATTTGCGGACTGGGCGCAGAAGAGGGCGAAGAGTCCTAAGACCTCTCTGCTCATCATGTGGTTCATGGATGTGATACTTTCTGTGGATGATGAACTCAGCGCGTTTACTACAGGGACGGCAATTACGCCTCTTGCGGACAGCTACGGGATTCCGAGAGAAAAATCATCCTTTATGATCCGCGCGTCCGCGGTAGCGCCGGCAACTTTGTGGCCGTTAGGGGCATGGACGGTATTTGTCGCAGTGCTCCTTGAGACATCGGGGTTCGCGGAATCAGGAAAGGGTGTGGCAGAATATATGAAGTGCGTACCTTTTATGTTCTTCCCGATCATCGTTTTGATCATCGGTATGCTGGTGGCATTGGGTGTGATCCCGGATTTTGGAAAGATGAAAGCGGCAGTACAGAGGGTAAAAGACGGAGGGTCTGTGGAGCCTTTGGCAAGCGGAAAAGAGATGGGGGACGACGCGGATGTAGGGTCTGATGATATCACGGAAGGAATGCCTCACAGAATGGTAAATTTCTTTATTCCGGTTATTGTACTTGTAGGCGGCGCGTGGATGGCAGGCTTAGATATCATGGTTGGTATCATCGCTTCTCTTGTAGTTACATTTTTCCTGTTTGTATTTCAGGGCTTGTGTACACCGCGGCAGTTTATCAATGACATTTTGATCGAAGGGTTTAAAGATATGATGATGCTTACTATGCTGTTCGGAGTATCATTAGTGCTGGTCAATCAATTGGATGCAATGGGATTCGCGCCATATATTGTAGGTATCACATCACATATTCTTTCGCCGAAGATCCTTCCGTTTGTCGTGTTTGTAGTGTTTGCGTGCACGGAGTTTTTAGTCAGTTTCAACTGGTCGCTGTATATGATGGCACTGCCGATCATAATTCCGCTTGCGGCGGCAACAGGAGCCAATCCATATCTTACGATCGCGGCATTGATCTGTGCCGGTATCTGGGGAAGTCAGGGATGTCTGTATTCTGATGGAGCGCTGGTGGCGGCCGCGGCTACAAAAACAGATGCGTACGAAGCATCAACGGCTTCTGTGCAGTATATGGTAATTGCGGTAGTTATATCCGCGGCAGCTTTTTTAGCGGCGGGCTTTATTGTATAGGTCAAGGAGTGGCAAAGATATGAAAATTGCGGCGATCGGTGATAATTGTGTAGATGTTTACACAAAGCTTAAAAGATATTATTGTACGGGAAATTGTGTTGATTTTGCGGTCCATATGAAACGGCTCGGCGCAGAAGTTTCTCTTATTAGCACTACGGGAAATGATGAATATGGCCGCCAGATGATCAAAGAGCTTGAGAAAGAAGAGATAAATATTACACATTTGAAGGTAGGAGAGGGAGAGACAGCAATATCTTATATGGATCTTGTAGACAAGGAAAGGACTTACGGAGATTATATCGAAGGTGTTATGGAAAATGTCACATTTACAGAAGAAGATATAAGATTCGCGGCTTCTCACGATCTGATCCATACTGCCTTTTGGGGAAATGCTCATATGCATCTTCCTGAATTGAAGAAAAAAGGCGCGGTGATATGTTTTGATTACGCGACAGAGTCAGACGATCCATTGGTAGATAAGACGGTTTCATATGTTGACTACGCATTCTTTTCCTTTGAAGCCTGTAACACTGAGGTAAGGGATTTTTTGAAGAAAATAGTTGAGAAGGGCAGTAAGGCGGCAGTTGCGACATTTGGGGAAAGCGGCAGTATCGTATATGATGGGAAAGAGTATTATCAGCACGGGATCTGTCCGGCTGAGGTAGTGAATACGGTAGGCGCAGGGGATTCTTTTATGGCAGGTTTTATGTATGGGATCATGTCCGGAAAAGAAATACCGGAGTGTCAGAGGATCGGGGCTGAAATTGCGGCGAAAGTAGTAAGTGTTTTTGGACCATGGGAGAAAGGTAGTGAATGGGATGGTGATTGATATGCATGTCCATCCGGCTTTTATAGAAGAACTCGGGTTTTCAGAGGAAAAGCTTGAGGCAAACAGGCAAGCGCTCGGCCTTTATAAGACAGAAGAATTTGGCTTAGAACAATGGAGGCGGGATTGTCAGGTGTCAGGGATTGACAGGCTGTGCATCCTGCCTCTGGCCCTTCCTGAGGAAGCTGGAGGAAATACTGTAACAAACGAACAGACGGCAAAGCTGGTGAATATGTGTCCGCGGATGCTGACGGGTTTTGCGAGTGTTGATCCGCTGCAAAAGGATGCGGTGGATACTCTGGAATACGCATTTGAGGAGCTTGGCTTAAAAGGATTGAAACTCCATCCCTCAAAGCAGCATTTTTATCCCTGTGAAGAATTTATGGAACCTGTGTATCAAGTTTGTGAAAGATACAAAAAGCCGGTCATCTTTCATTGCGGTGTATCAATGGAACCAGGAACACTGGTAAAGTATTCGCATCCGCTTGTATTTGAAGAAACGGCATACAGTCATCCAAAGCTTAAGATATGTCTTGCGCATTTTGGCTGGCCGTGGGTTAAGGAGGTCTGTATGCTGATGCTGAAGTATAGAAATGTCTATACAGATACGGCGCTGCTTTATTTTGACAATCCGGTAGAATTTTACCACCAGTGTCTTAACGTGGATATTGGTCCCCGATGGATCGACAGGAGCTTACGGCATCAGGTAATGTTTGGTTCTGATGATCCAAGGCTGGAGCAAAGACGCATGCTGCAGGCGATTCGTCAGATGGATATGCGCGAGTCTACAAAAGAGCTGATACTGGGAGAAAATGCAGTGGAATTTCTGGGAGGTATTTAGATGGTAATGATCAAGAAGCTGGAATTTTTTACGGCGAAGTACAACGAGATGATTCCCATAAAAGAAAAGGTCATGCGGATTGTAGATGATTCACCAGTAAAAAAAGGCATCGTATATGTGATCACACATCATACGACTACAGGAATCATGGTGAATGAAAATCTGGAGTGTCTGGAGGATGATATCCTTACACAGCTTGGGAAATGCTTTCCGGAGGACGGGGATTACTATCACGCGAGGTTTCTGGATGATTACGGCGCTATGGCGGGGAATCCTACCGGACATCTCAAAGCGATGGTTTCCGGCAACCACTGTGTCATGCCCATTGAGGATGGAAAACTTGTGAGCGGGAGCGCGCAGGAGATATATCTTGCGGAATTTGACGGTCCGCAGGAGCGGGTGGTATCCGTTGTTGTTATGGGTGAATAAAAGGAAGGATGTGTAGTTATGGATTTTGAGAATCAGGTGTGTATAAATAATATGACATATCGAAGATACAGTTTTCACTATTTTTTAGAATCGGTGAAACGGCTTGGGATAAAAAATATCGAATTATCAGGCTGTCATCCTCACTATACGATTTACGAGGGTGAACAGATCAACGTAAACAGTCTGGCAAAAAAGATTAAAAATGCAGGGATCCGGGTGCTGGCAATTGAGCCGGAGCAGAATTTCCTGCCGGTTAATATTGCTTCACACAATGAATATCTGCGTAAAGAAAGTGTGAGGCAGATACAGTTTTACATAGAAAATGCGGCTGCCTTTGACTGTGATCAGGTAATCGTATACCCCGGAAAGAAAATTATGGATTATCCAAACGCAGAGGCAAAAAAATACTGCTGTGAATCTTTGTATGAGCTGGAGAAGACTGCCGCAAGGTGCGGGGCGTCACTGCTTTTACAGAATGTATCGCGCTGTATTTCAGGACTTACACCTGACAGTGCCGCGGTTGGGGAAATCATAGATGAAGTGGGCGGAAAGAATCTTGGGATCAGTGTGAATACTTGTGCGGTATGCGCGGGAGGGGAGACGCTTGATAACTATTTTGAACGTTTTGGTGAAAAGATCAAAGTAGTCCAGATTTCCGACAGTGATGATGAAGATGAGCAGCTTGTATTAGGCGAGGGAAACCAGGACATAAGACAGCATATAGATGTACTTAACAAATGGGGTTATGAAGGGCCTGTCGCATTGGAGATCACGATGGAGGAATATGCGGATGGCGCAGAAAAATTTTATGCGGAGTCTATCAGCGCGTTAAAGAAAATCTTAAAGGGGGATGTAAGATATGAATAAGCTGCGGTTTGAACAGTTTGGAATTATGAGTGTGAACTATCAGCAGTACAGTCTGGAATACTGTCTTGATTCTATTGCCCGGAATGGATTTAAGTATGTAGACTTTTGGGGCGGCGCTCCTCATTATTGTGTGTTTGATACGCCGGTTGACAAACGGCAGAAACGTGTGTCGGAAATCCGGAACATGTTAGATGAGCGGGGACTTAAAATGTCTGTGTTTACGGCAGAGCAGATTTGTCTGTATCCAATCAATGTAGCATCCTCTAATCCGTATGTAAGAAAGAAAAGCCTTGAGATCGTGAAAAATTATATTGAAGATACAAAGGAATTCGGCGCGGATTATTATTTTGCCCAGATGGGTTACGGATTGTTTGATGAGGATTGGGATGAAGCGTACAAACGCTCAGTAGATGCTTTGCTGGAAATGACAGAATACGCGAAAAAGATCGGGGTAAAGATGGTTATGGAGCAGCTCCAGAGATACGAATCAAATCTGTGTTATGATACGAAGACACTCCGGGACCTGATCAAAGCGGTGGATTCTCCTTATCTGACGGCGTGTGTCGACTGTGTTGCCGCGGCCGCGGCCGGTGAGACAGTGGAAGATTATTATCATACATTCGGTGAGATCAATCATGCACATCTTGCGGATGGAGTGCCGGTGGGACATATGGTCCCGGGTGAAGGCACAAACCCGATAGAATCTTATCTTAAAACATTTGCGGATCATGATTATAAAGGGTCTATTACGATGGAAATCAATAACCAGATCTATTTTGACGATCCGGACGAAGCGACAAGAAATACTGCGAGATGGCTGAAAAACTGTCCGGTAGTCGAAGGGCAGATGTGTTGAGAACCGGGAGGTGTGATGGGAGAGGTAAGAAAAAAGGAGTCTGTGTTATCAGTATTATCCTGATTTGCCGGATAATAAAGGGAGCGTTGCAAAATAGATGATCACTCATCTATTTTGCAACGCTCCCTTTTACATTTTTCCAAATCGGGCAGAAATGTAAGCCTTTCTTACACTGCGGCATTTCTGTAAACAACGCTTAGTTAATTTCTATACGCAATAGATTAAGTAAGAAGACTAAGCACAACAAACAATAATGCAGATGGTAAAGCAAAACCCCCATATGTGACCCGTAGACTTAATTTTAGTAACAATGAAACTAACAGTAAACCTTTTAAAGGAGAGTGACTATTATGAAATCAAAAAAGCGGATTTTAAGTATTATATTCGTTTTTGTTATAGTATTTGCAATGGCGGCGACAGCATGCGGCAAAAAAGAAGAGGCGGCGGAAAAAGAAGAACCGAAGCAGGAAGAGACATCAGATACCGATGAGGCAGAGGTAGATGATGAAGATGAGTCTTCTAATGGAGTTATGAAAACAGGCGAAGATGCTTTAACGGAAGAAGATGTTCAGAGCCTGAAAGATAGCATCAGAGATACTGTTATTTCTGAATATC
>CAJUAM010000053.1 GCA_910584615.1 uncultured Dorea sp. | reverse complement strand
TCATCCGCACTAAATTTTAGATATTTGTCCTGTCTACTTGACAAGGGGCATATCAATTGGCAGTAGTGGCGGCTATTTCCGTTTTCCCTTGAAAATCTGATAACACAGACCAACAAGAACAACCACGAGTATACTAAACTGAATCAGATCAGAATATGTAACCATCGACATGCCCTCCTTTCTTTCGTCCAGAGGGTATGACCCCTCCGACAGTAGAGGGTGAGCCGCCTCGCTTTGGTTTCCCATGCAGAGAGTGTAACATATTCTTTTCACTGTTTCAATGTCCTGCTGCCATCTTGCAAGTTATTCGTTTGTTTTGTATTACATAACTTTCAACCTCATTTAATTAATGCACTCCCCAAAGAATCCGGGGTACATCCGAGGGTGCATATAGGATGCACCTTTGCCGTTCCGAATACCCTTAACATATCTTAACATGTGATTGATAACACAAGATTTAAACTCCTATACACATTTTCTAATTTCTCATCTTCCACAGAGGAAAGAACGACGTTTAGGTTATCCTACGGCAAAAAGATTTGATAAAAACAAATAATTTTCATTGTGGGTAAATTGTGGGTATGGCTTGCATTTCATACCCACATTATGCTATACTATTATTCGTTGCAAAGCCCACAAAAACCAAGGTCTATAGGGCTTTCCCGGCGGTCACCGCCGTTAAATGTGCCGAGTGTTCGAGACCTTCCACTCGTAAAACAAAACTAAAGGAGAATAAAATCATGAAAAACAAAAATGCATCTTTTTTAACTCAGGCGGCTATGATTGCCGCTGTCTATGTAGTACTGACACTTCTGTTCAGGCCGATCTCTTTCGGAGAGATACAGGTACGTATCGCTGAAGCACTCACAATACTTCCGCTGTTTACTCCTGCCGCCGTGCCGGGAGTTTTTGTCGGCTGTTTGATCGCCAACATCATCGGAGGAGGGATTCTGCCCGACATCATCTTCGGCAGTCTGGCTACGTTGATCGGCGCTGTGCTTACTTACCGCCTGCGGGATTTAAATCCTCTCTTCGGACCGGTTCCCCCGATCGTCTCAAATACTTTGATCGTACCATTCGTACTGTTTTACGGATACGGTGTCAATTTACCGGTTCCGTTTCTGATGGTCACCATCGGCATCGGCGAAGTGCTTTCCTGCGGTGTATTGGGCTTGATACTATATTTTTCATTAAGAAAATACAAAGCAATCCTGTTTCGTCCGACACCTGTATAGATATCAAATAATTTTTTAAGCTCTATTGTTCAAAAAAGACATGCTCACATTCAATACTGTGAGCATGCCTTTTTTCTCCTTATCTGCAGAATACTCACGCGATATAAGTATGTCCGCTTTTCTCAGTCATTTTTTCCAGTTCCTTGTGAGAAACAGTATGTCTTTCTCCGCTGCTGGCATCAATATAGATGATCCTTGTCTCAGTATAGCCAACCAGAATAACTGCTGATTTGGCATCCTTCATCGCAATCACAGGCTTATCCCGATCAATAATATATAAAAGCTCTTCCGGTGTACACCCTGTCAGATCCAGTCCCGTTCTGCTGTTAAGCTGTGATATAACATCAAGCGGCGCTGCGTTGGCATTAAGCTGTTTTCTCATCTCATCAACCAGTACACTCTTTCCGTTGATAGTATACCGGAGTCTGCGGTTTCCTCTCTCCCAGATATATTCCTGTGCCGCCGAGACTACAACTCCATTATACTCATCTGCCAGCCGTACCGCTTCCCCTGCCTTTTCGCTGATCCCTTTAAGTTCCCCGTAACCATATACGAAATATTGCTCTTCCTTTGACTCCTCATCAAAAGAAAATTCTCTTGGTTTTTCAAATAGTGCCTGTTTCGGAAACAATATTTTCGGATCCTCATTTTCAACACCATCCCCAAATACAATACGCATCTGTCTCTGTTTCAGCGAAGTCGTATAAGAGCCTATCGAAACATTGCTCTCTTGCTGATCTTCGTTGTTTGTAATATACTCTTCTATGATAGAATTATATACATTCCCGTTTTTCGCTACCCTGTTGAGCGTGATCATATTACCGTCAAACTGCGTACTGCGAATATAAACGCCTTCATTTTCATATGTCTTAACAACTTTTCCTTTACCGGTCTGTATCTCAATGCGGTACATCGGGGTGAGGCCCTCGCCAGATACAGAAATTCCCGCATCCTCGTGTCTGGCAAGCCCATACACAAAATCCGCCCCCATAAAACCTAAAGGCACGATACTCTGCCCCATCTCACATTCTACTGTTCTCTTTTTTCCGGTAGAAAATGTGATCACTGTCACTTCTCCTGCCGGGTTATCCCTTTTCCCGCTCTGATAAGCCATTCGTGTACCGTCTTCGGATATGATATACTGTCCTTCCTTCATATCCTCCGCCAACTCGAACATCCTGCCTTTTCCAACCTGAATCTGATATAGTACTCCGTCTGCCAGCACATACATAGTATCCTGCTCTACACTGTAGCATATCAGCTTTCCAAACTCCAAAACAGTATGGGCATACGATTTCTTTGTAGAAATAAAGGCTTTCTCCTCCACAAAGTTCTCCTCTGTATTGTAATAATATACTGCAACCCCCACTTCTCCTTCGTGCTCTCCGCGGTTCATATATCCAAATACCGCAAAAGAAAGATTCCCCTTCTTGTCCATATCAAGAAGCTTGATCTCATGCTGCGCTGTCAGATTTCTCTCATCTGCGCCCTCCCCTGATGCAAAACTGAATACAAGGGACAGTTCATCCGCCTCTTTATCATAATTCCACAACTCATCTGCCTGGACAAATGCTACCTGCATTCCATCCTTATTATCCATATATTGTGTATCAGGATCCGCGATCCCAAGCAGGATGCCTTTCTCATTGAGAACCTTCTTCGTCACATCAAAAACCTGCTCCATCGTCCGGTCATAATCGAGCAAAAGTACCTTTTTATTATCTGCCCGGTACCGGATACGGAAAAATTCTTTAACCTTGTACAGATCCTCTTCGTTTTCCTCACCCTTGCCGCGGATCTGATACTGGAGCCAAACAGAGCAGGATGTTTCATTGATCTCTTTTATCTGCCACCTCTCATTACCTTCTACCTGGGGTTCTAAACCTCCCCATGTCACATGTTCATAATCCGAATGGATATTTACATGCCAAAGTGTAGAATTATCTCCTGTCTCATCCGGTTCGATCGCCGCTCCGATACCGACACCTTCTGTTTTTATCAGGGAATTTTCATGAAAATCCTTAATATAATTCAGATATTCCAATATATGCTTATCTTTTTCGTCCACAATCCTTGTGTAATAATAGACTGATCTGCCTCCCGGAATTTTCAGTATTACTTCCAGTACCTTCTCCTCAGCAATCACAGACAGATCCTGCATGGCTACTTCCACTTCTTCACCCGGACTCTCCACTTCTGCCTCTAAAAGCTTTTCCTTTCCGTCTAAAGAAAATATCTTAAGCTGCATACTGCTGATCTCATTATCATACGGGTCAAGCCTGACTTCTATCTTACCATCAGCCACAGGAGTAATCGTATCTCTTAAAGAGGCAATATCCATCTCCTCTACATATCCCGGCACATAATTTACAACATATCCATTACTTGAAAACGAAATCTGCGGCAGAGTTGCCGTATCCATATCCGCAGTCATGCTGCCATTGTCGCGGTTTGTGTAATAACCAAATGCCGCTGCTGTTATTATAAATAATACAATTAAAAGAGCTGCCTCCCGCAGATATCTCTTTAACTTTCTCTTGTTCATCTTATACCCCTTATCTGTCTAACAGCCTGCCGATAGTTGGCGATATGTGAAAAAATTCTTCACAGGCCTTTATACTTTCCCCCGCACGCTTCTTTCCTTCAGCGCTGCTCATTTTTACCGCGCGGATCAATATGTTCTTCGGCGTATGTTCCATATCAATAAATTCCAGCACCTGCACATAGTATCCTGCCCTCTCAAGATACTGCGCACGCAGCCCGTCAGTAACAAGTGCTGCCATACGTTCTTTCAAAAGACCATACTTCATAACAGGTTCAAGCGCCAGAAGCCGGTCATCTTTACATTGCGCCGTTTCCTTAAGCTGCGCATTCAGCTCATGCTGACAGCAGGGCACAGATAAGATAACCTTTGCTTCCCACCCCACTGCTTTCTCAAGCGCGTAATCCGTAGCCGTATCACAGGCATGAAGCGTAACTACCATATCTATCTTGTCCGCGCCGGCATAATTCGCAATATCCCCTTTTAAAAAGGAAAGTTTCCTGTATCCGTATCTGACTGCAAGCTCTCCGCAGCGCCGGATCACTTCTTCCTTTAAGTCCAGCCCGATAATGCGGACATCATATCTTTTCATCTCATGCAGATAATAATACATAGCAAAAGTGAGATAAGATTTACCGCAGCCAAAATCCAGTACTGTCATCTCCCTGTCCTTTGGAAGATTCTCCGAAATATCCTCTATAAATTCTAAGAACCGATTGATCTGCCTGAATTTATCAAATTTGGAATGTACGATCTTCCCTTCCTGCGTCATCACCCCCAGATCAACAAGAAATGGTATCGGTTCTCCCTCTTCAAGGATATAATTCTTTTTACGGTTATGCGAGAAAGTCTCTACAGACCTTGGCGAAGCATTCTGTTTCTTTTTTATCGTAATCTTTCCCTTTTTGCTTACCAGCACTGTATACAGCATAAGACTGGTCTCTATCTGTATCTGTCTGAAATTCCCCATATATTCCATCAATCTGGCCGCAGTGTCGACAGCATTCAGATTTTCATGAAATACCTGTTTATTTTGAAAAGTCTCTGTCTGAAACACTAACTGACCCTTATGCTTTACCGGACGCACCTTTACTTTTACCGCCTGATCCTTATTTCTTGGATTGCTTAAGACGGCAGCCAAAAAGTCCTTATTCAGATTTTCCTCTAATATATTCCTCAATTCATCCATGTTCAATAACCACCCGTCTTAATTCTATGTTATCTGTTATAATTTTCTATTGTTTTCTTATATAGAATAAGTTTATCCTATCCCGCAACTGGTGTCAATGAGAAGCGTATTTTATACTTTTGCACAGAAATCGCTTCAGATAATCACAAAAATTCTATACAGCATATACTGTTTAGACAGAGCGATAGTGCTATAATACTTGTATATTGTATCAGAAGGCAGGTAATAAATGTGAATAAATTAGATATAAAACTTTGGACCCTGGCGGCCAGAGGACAGATTGTCCCTGACCGTTCCCTTTTAAAAACTCCGGCACAGATCAGAGCAATTAAAAAAAGCGCCGCTCTAAACACAGCAGTGCTCGATCATGTTTCTAAACACATACGGGCTGGTATGAATACTGAAGAAATAGACAGACTTGTTTATGATTTCACAAAAAAGCACGGTGGTATTCCCGCGCCGCTTAATTATCAAGGTTTTCCCAAGAGCGTATGCACATCTGTCAACAATGTCATATGCCACGGAATACCTGACAAATATGAATTTCTGGAAGAAGGCGATATTGTCAATGTGGATGTGTCAACAATCCTGAATGGCTATTATTCGGACGCCTCCCGCATGTTCATGATCGGTGATCCTTCCCCGGAAGCAAAACAGCTTGTACGTGTGTCAAGGGAATGTGTGGAATTAGGTCTTAAAGCCGCAAAACCGTGGGGTCATCTTGGAGACATCGCCCACGCGATCAATACCCACGCCCAAAGACACGGATATTCTGTTGTCGAAGAGATCGGCGGCCACGGAATCGGTCTTGAGTTTCACGAAGAACCCTTTGTAAGCTACGTTACGCCAAAAGGCAGTGAGATGGTTCTCGTTCCGGGTATGATGTTCACGATCGAACCTATGATCAATGAAGGAAGCCCTGACTTTTTTATAGATGAAGACAATGGCTGGACTGTATATACAATTGATGATGGTTTATCTGCCCAGACCGAATATATGGTTCTTGTAACCGACAGCGGCATCGAAGTGTTATCAAAATAAATCCGCTGTTTTTGATATTCTCCTAGCTCCAGGGGTAAAAGTCGTACTTTTCATTCCAACATGAAAAGCACGACTTTTGTCCCTTAGTATTATCTTATGCTTTCCACAACCAGCGCTGACTGCGCACCCATATTCACGACCAGTTCTCCTCCACGCACTAAATATTCATCGTGTGACATCGTATATCCTTTTACATACGAATACATAAGTCTTTGCATCTTTCCCCTCATAGGAACTCCAACCATCCACACCGGCACAGTAACTTCCGCGAAATCATTGCGGTTATTTATGATCACAACAATCTGCTCATCTTCTGTAAACCGGCCGTAAGCAAGTATATTATCATCTCCGCACAAAAACTGGATCGAACCATTCCGGAGTGCCTGACTATTCTTATGGATCGCTATCATATCCCGATGAAATTCTATAAGTTCCTGATCCTCACTCCCCCACGGATAAGTACGCCTGTTATCCGGATCGGTAAATCCACATACTCCCGCTTCATCTCCATAATAAATGGTCGACGCTCCGACCCATGTCATCTGCACCACGACCGCTTCCCGCATAACTGCGGGATTCACATACTCTTCTGCCGCTTTCGGGCCTTTGTCCGCAACTCTTCCTACGATTCTGTTTGTTCTGGTAAGGAATCTGGAATGGTCATGGTTTGATAATTCATTCATGGCTACTTCCAAAGACGGTGTAAGCATTCTGGACATATAATGATCCATAGTGCTTTTGAAATATTCCGCATTGCCGAAAAGGTCCTCGTTCCATTCATCACTGTGCTTTTCCATTCCCGTCAGGAACCACGTAAGCGGTTCCATAAATGCATCATAATTCATGACACTGTCCCATTGATCCCCCTGGAGCCAGCTGCTGGGATCTCCATAATGTTCCGCTAAAATCAGCGCATCCGGATTGGCTTCCTTAACTGCTTTCCGGAACTTCTTCCAAAATTCATGATTATAATCATTACTGTGGCCTAAATCCGCCGCTACATCCAGACGCCATCCATCCACATTATAAGGAGGTGAGACCCATTTTCGCCCAACCCTTAAAATATATTCTTCAAGATCCTTCGATCCTTCATAATTAAGCTTCGGCAGTGTATCATGACTCCACCAACCGTCATAGCTCCTATTATACGGCCACCTGCCATTTTCATTTTCTCGAAAGTCAAAATAACTGCGATATGGACTTTCCGCGCTTATATATGCGCCCGGATCATATCCTTCCAGGTTTTCGTAAATCCGCTCCCTGTCCATCCATTTATTAAAAGAACCGCAGTGATTAAATACCCCGTCAAGGATTATCTTCATGCCTCTTCTGTGAAGCTCTTCCACAAGCTTTATAAAAAGCTCATTACTCGCCTCAAGATTCTTAAATCCGGCAACTCTTTTCTGATATTTTGTCGCATGAGCGTTATCTTTGTCTCCATCAGGCAGAACCTCCCCGCCGTCATCAACGATCACTCCAAAATGCGGGTCTATATAATCATAATCCTGAATATCATACTTATGATTAGACGGTGATACAAATAAAGGATTAAAATAAAGGACTTCAACCCCCAGATCCTGAAGGTAATCAAGCTTATCCATTACACCCTTTAAATCGCCCCCGTAAAACTCTCTTACTCCCATCGTAGCAGGGTATTTATTCCAATCGGTTACTTTCTGGCTGTAATCACCAATATAGAAGTATTCCTTTGTCTCTACATCGTTCGACTTATCGCCGTTATAAAACCGGTCTGTGTAAATCTGATACATGACAGCACCCCTGGCCCACTCCGGTGTAGAAAACCCAGGAATGATCTTAAAATCATAGAGACAGGAACGGACATCAGATACACCGCATCGGTTGTAATAACACACCTGCTCCTTATCTGAAATCTCAAAACAATAGCTGAACGGCTCATTGCCAAGCTTCCAGTCAATAGAATAATAATCAAACTCTCCCTCTACTGATTCTTTACTTACATTATATCTGTCTTCCCCAGTGACAAGACATACACGTAGTGCATCCTCCTTTGCCGCCCGGAATCTTAACGTTACTATCTGGTTACAGTCCGGCTCCTGCGGCGATACATACCACCTGGAGCCGTCACAAAACAATGCCTGCTTATTCATGCTATTTCCTCTCAGTCGCCTATATTATACCTGTACAAATTCTCCAGACTCTTCCGTATTTCCCGGCTGAAACAAGGCCTCAAACTCTTCTCTGGAAATCTTTTCTTTTTCTAAAAGGAGTTCTGCACACGCATGAAGTACGCTGTCATACTCTTGTATGATCTTTTTTGCCTTTGTATAGCACTCATCAATAATACGTTTTACTTCCTGATCAATCACCGTAGCGATACTTTCTCCATATCCTCTTGACGCATGCGCGAGATCACGTCCGATAAACACTTCGTCACTGTCATTGTCATAATTGACAAGACCTACTGTCTCTGACATACCAAACTTTGTCACCATGGACTTTGCAATGCCAGTTGCCTGCTTAATATCCTGCGACGCGCCTGTCGTAATATCATCAAACACTTCTTCTTCCGCAATACGTCCCCCAAGTGATACAATGATATCCTGAAGCATCTTTCCTTTTGTGTTAAACATCTCATCCCTCTCAGGAAGCGGCATAGTATATCCCCCTGCTCCCCCTGTCGGAATAATAGAGACACTGTAAACAGGTCCTACATCCGGAAGCACATGAAACAGTATTGCATGGCCTGCCTCGTGAAATGCAGTGATTTTTTTCTCTTTATCAGAAATTACCCGGCTTTTTTTCTCCGCACCGATACCTACTTTGACAAAAGCTTTTTTAATATCATCCTGCTTTAAAAATACACGATTATCCTTCGCTGCAAGAATCGCCGCTTCATTCAGCAGATTTTCAAGATCCGCTCCTGTGAATCCTGCCGTTGTCTGCGCAATCTGCTTTAGATCGATCTCCTCACTCAAAGGCTTACCCTTGGCATGGACAGCCAGTATCTCCTCTCTCCCTTGAACATCCGGCCTTCCCACCATGACCTTCCTGTCAAACCTTCCGGGGCGCAATATAGCCGGATCTAAAATATCAACTCTGTTGGTTGCCGCCATGACAATGATACCTTCATTGACGCCAAATCCATCCATTTCCACCAGAAGCTGGTTCAGTGTCTGCTCCCTTTCGTCATGTCCGCCGCCCATACCGGTTCCTCTGCGGCGCGCTACTGCATCAATCTCATCTATGAAAATAATACACGGCGCATTCTTCTTCGCCTCCTCAAACAGATCTCTGACACGCGAAGCACCGACTCCGACAAACATTTCCACAAAGTCCGAACCAGAAATGGTAAAGAACGGAACTCCCGCTTCACCAGCTACTGCTTTTGCAAGCAGCGTCTTACCAGTTCCCGGAGGCCCTACAAGCAAAACGCCTTTCGGTATTCTCGCGCCAACCTGAATATATTTCTTTGGAGACTTTAAGAAATCCACAATTTCTTCAAGTTCTTCCTTCTCTTCCTGAAGACCTGCCACTTTCGCGAATGTCACATTATTATCTCCGTCCACGCTGAGCTTCGCGCGGCTCTTTCCGAAATTCATCGCTTTTGCATTCGCATTACCGCCCTGACGGTTCATGAACGCAAAGATCAAAGCAATGCCGCCTATCATCAGAAGCATCGGCACGATGGTATTCGCAAACCAACTGTCCTGCGGTACATTCGATATTGTATAATTCTCAATATTCTTGTCTTTTAAATACTTCTGGACTTCATTGACATCGGAAGTATACAGATATTTGACTTCTGTATCTGTCCCGTCCTTGCCGCTCCTAACCTCAATCTCTACCCGTCCGGTAGGAACATTCTTATTCTGCGCGATATTGATCGACTTGACATTACCGCCTGTTATCACTTCTTCGAATTGATTCCATTTCAGCTCGTTATCCCTCTGGTCCATCTGGTTCGTAAACCACAAAGCCCCAAATAAAAATAATATGAATATCAGCACACTCGCGCCGCTGATCCCTCTAGTTCTTCTATCGTTCAATTCTCAAGCCTCCTTCTACTCAACACCTTCCACAACACCAATGTATGGCAGATTTCTATATTTTTGAGCATAATCAAGCCCATATCCAACCACAAATTCATCCGGAATCTCATAACCTACATAATCAACTTTCACGTCCTTCACCCTGCGCTGCGGTTTATCAAGAAGTGTGCACAGTCTCAGGCTCTTTGGTTTTCTCTGTTTTAAAACATCCATCAGATAATAAAGCGTCCTGCCGGAATCAATAATGTCCTCTACAATGATAACATCCTTACCCTCCAGCGTCTCATCAAGATCCTTGGCAATCTTAACGATTCCGCTGGATGAAGTGCCGTCGCCATAACTGCTCACACTCATAAAATCCATAGAAACCGGTACGGTGATCCTTTTGGCCAGCTCACACATAAAGAAAACCCCACCCTTTAAAATACAGATAAGATGCACCTGCCGTCCTGCATAATCGTCACTGATCTGCCTGCCGATCTCCTCAATCCTCTTTGCAGCCTCCGCTTCTGGAACCAATACTCTTATTGTCTCCTCCATCATCTTCTCCTCCGTAAAAACTAATCTCCAATATCTGTTTTGTACTATCTGTAATCTGGTATGCCTGACTCTGCCTGTAACCTATGATCCACATAATTTCATTCCCATCTGCCGCAAGCCAGATACTGTCTCTTGATTCCCTGGGAATTTTAGCATTAATAAAGTACTGCTTTAACTTCTGCTTCCTTCCTTCTTTATCTATTACAATATAGTCCCCAGGCTTGCGGTGTCTGATTTTTACAGTATTGCTAATTATAGCATAATCAAACCATTTCGTGTAGTTTTTTTGCGAAAATGTTATATATTCCTTACTTTTTTCAAAAATCCTCATCCGAAACAACGGCTTTTCTTCCCTTTGCCCCGCTTTTTTTTTCTTTCCAAGGCAGATTCCTTCATAATTTCTGACGGCTTCCAACCCATATGGCAGATCAGCTTTGCGTCCCACCTGCCGTCTCATAAGCTCCTGCACCGTCTTTACATGTATCTCCTCTATATCTTTTTTCCGTCCGGCTGCTTCGCAGATAATTTCATGCACTATTTCTGCCTTTAATGCATCCGGTGCAAGCTCATATTGCTTTTTCACAATAACTATTGTTCCATCTTCTCTTTTTTCCGTACATCTCTTTCTATATCTGGTTGTCTCTTCTTCGATATACTCTCCAAGCTTTCTAAGCTTTGTTGCGCACTCAGTAATATGAACCACAGATTTTTCATTGATATTTTCCTCCAGATAGGTCAGTACATGATTACGGATCCGATTTCTCGTATAGCAATCCTGCAGATTCGTCTCATCCGTACAATAAGATATTCCCCTCTTTTTCAAATATGATTCAATATCTGTACGTTCCTGATTTAAAAGCGGTCGGATCCACACACCGTTTTTCGGCGAAATCCCCCCCATACCTTTTAATCCTGTCCCCCGACACAGATTCCACAGTACCGTCTCTGCATTATCATTCCTGTGATGAGCCGTCGCGATGCAAGTCCCATTCTGTTCCTCCATCACTTCCATAAAACAACCTCTCCTCACTTCACGGCCAGCTTCCTCCTCTGTAAGTCCGTGCTCTTTCGCGTATTGTTTTACGTCCTTATGATACACAAAAAGCTCCACATTCTCTGACTCACAGACACTGCGCACATACTCCTCATCCCGGTCTGCCGTCTCTCCTCTGAGTCCATGATGAATGTGGACCGCCGCAAGTTCAAAACCCATCTCTTCTTTAATTTTTATAAGTATAAAAAGCAGACATATGGAATCCGCTCCTCCCGATATGCCTGCAATTACTTTGTCCTCTCGTCCAAGCATCTGCCATGTTCTTATATATTCTCTGACTTCCCTATACATTTTCTATCCTTTTCATCTATAGTTATTTAGCCCTGTTTTTAATATATAGAAATCTTACGCAAAATGCAAGTTTTATAATCTCCACAGTCCCACCGTCATGATCGTCATATCATCTGTCGGCTTCTCACCGCTCCATTCCAGCACCTTACCAAGCAGATAGTGCGCAAGCTCCTTCGGGTTTACTGTATTCGCCTCCCGTATGAACTCTGTCATTAAAGTGTCCTGCTCTTTCGCCGGAAGCGCATCCATCACCCCATCCGTAACCATGATAACAAAATCTCCCGATGACAGCTCCCGCTCCACCGATTCGATCTCTATATCCTTAAGCACCCCGATAGGCAAAGTAGCAGAAGTAATCTTCTCCACACTGTCTGACCGTTTTATAAACGTAGTGGAGGCCCCCGCCTTCACAAACTCACAGCTCCCGGTATAAAGGTCAAACAAACAGACATCTACTGTAGAAAAACGAACGTCTTCACGCCCGATGACCAGTGCGGTATTCATGATCTCAATAGCCATCTTCGCCGGAAATCCTGCCTCCAAAAGTTCTTCTAACATCTCCACGACCATCGTGCTCTCCCTGCATGCCTCCTCGCCGGAGCCCATACCGTCAGAGATTGCCATACCCTTCTTCCCTCCCGGAAGATCTGCCATAAGGAATGTATCTCCAGACGTCTGTTCGCAGTCCTTTCCTATCTTCGCGACCCCCTGCAGTGTCTGATACCTCGCGCTTTCTACACAGGCGATCGTGCAATACTGCGCTCCCACGATCGGCCTTTCTCCCTGCTGCGGCATCATGACCCTGCCTACACATCTGCCTGTCTCATAAGCAAGTTCCTTTGTAGCGACACAGATTCCCTTTGCCGCTCTCACTGTCAGATGTATCTCATATTTTCCCTGTGATGTGATATAAAATACCGAGGAGAGCATCTTGATCCCGATTTTTTTCAGCTTATTTTTCAGCTTTTTCTCCAAATGCTCGTCCTCAAAAATCCCGGCGTCAAGTTCCCTTGTAGTATACTGCAGAAGCTTCGCGAAGCTTTTTAACTGTCCCGCGAACCCCTCCCTGTTCTGCACGATCTTATTATTCCAGAGAAGGATCTTCTTGGCATTTTCATATACCTCCAATGTCTCCCTGAGGAATCTTGGCGCAAACTGGCATCTCTTCTGCAGACTTCTCTTAAGCTCCACATTAAGCTCCGCGCCATAATCTTCTACTGCACAGAGAATTTCATACATCATCTGATACGTATAGATCCTGTTCTCCTGAAGACACTCATCTTTCCGCTCACAGTTCTCACATACTTTGCCGGTAACTTTATGAAACATATCCTCAAATTCCTCTTTTGAAAATGTCCCTCTATATCCTTCTAATGTGAAAAAAGTCTTTGAAAGATGTACCATTGAGTCCGCAAATTTATCCATCTGGATCACATATGGATTTAAAAACGCACCCTTGTCCTTAATTTCTCCCATCTTAATCTGCTCCCCTTATTAAATCAATTGATGCACAAAATGTTTGCCGTCGGCGGCTATTTTGCATATTATGGTATAAAAAAGCTTTAGGATATACATCCTAAAGCTTATCATTCGTATCAGCATCACTCTGCCTTAAATATTATTTCATCCTTATAGACTAAGCCCAATTTTTCTCTGGCCATATCTTCTACATAGTCGTCTGTACCCACATACTCTTCCAGTTTGTCGATCTCTTTCGCTTTCTGCTTTTCTTCTTCTATCTGCTGCTTAAGTTCAATCTCCTGCTCCTGATATGCCTTCTCCTTCGCTTTCAGCGTCATACTATTCACAAACACGATAACGCCCAGCAATATGATCACGGCACTAACCACAAGCATACTCCTCTTATGTTCCCTAAGACGCCGTCTCTGACTGCTGTTGCTGCGCCGGCGCTCCTGTTTCATCTTTTTCATAATTTATACTCACCCTTGCTGATAGGTTTAAACCGCATCGTTAACTAATCCTTATCTTATCTTTTTTTCATAACTTTCGCAATAATAAACAAAGAATAAATCCTGAAATTAACGTAGATTTTTTTTTACCCTTTTTGAAAACGCCTTATCAAAGCCTCGCAAAAAAACGTTCCAAACACCAGACCTAGTATAAAATACCATCGAATACTACCATCACTTGTATGGTAAATTTGCACAAACACATATATAGCAGCTCCTAGCCAGAAAATCATGTCTTCAATACCGATTATAAACAGACTATGCTCCACTAATTGACGGAAAATACTAATACTCCTATACACCAGACGCAGCATGATGCCAGTAACTACCGACACCAGAAATATAACGATTTCTCCTCTGATCTGCGGCATCTGTTACCTGAACAGCTTAGAGAACAGATTCTCTCCCTGCTTTACTCCTGCATGAACATCAGAGTAAGAGATACTGTCAATATTTCCTGACATATCTACTTCCCCCTTCTCAAGGTTCAGACGATTCACATGCAGATCTGTCCCTTTCACCATCATCATCCCCTGCTCCGTCTCCAGAAGGATCTCATTCAAATCAAACGATAAGACATCCAGCACTCCTGTTACCAGACTCGTCTTGCGGTTATTGACAACCAGTTTATGATTTTTTTGTATAGTCTTATCTTCCATACACATCACAACCTTTCTTAATAATCATATGAAAGGTTGTTCGCATTTATTACAAATATTT
>CAJUAM010000052.1 GCA_910584615.1 uncultured Dorea sp. | reverse complement strand
AGAGATTCGTATTTTAAGATTTAGAGACTAAAAATCGGTATTAACCGACAGCCCCATTAATGTTATTTGATTAAGAAAAGATATTTTTTTATGATGGATATTTTTGAAAAAAGTGATACTATAGACATACTGATAAGAAAGGTTAAAATACATAACAAAAATACCCACAAGGGAGAACACAAGTATTTAAATGGGAAATACCTTTTTGTAATCATTCTGACTGCTTCATGCACTAGATAAATTCCAAAGGAGTATTTTGCGATATATTTTCCACAATTATTAAAAGAAGGTAGGGGGTAATTCTGCAAAATTGCAAATAAAAACATTGCTGCAATAGGGAGCAATGCAAATTCATACCAGATTGTATATGGATGTCCCTTGTGATACATAGTCATTTGGAATAGTGCAGTTAATAAAACAAAGCAGAGAAATCCGCTAAGAAGACAGATTAAAGGTAATTTTTTGAAAAAATTTTTCGAAAACAGATATCCTGTCAGCATGTAAAAGCCATACACCCCTCCTCCAAAATAAAGAAATAATTGGGATGACAGCAAAGGGATTTCTAATGAAGCAAATAGTATATTTATTGTTGGTATAAAAAAACAATATAAAAATGTTATAGGCAATAGGAGTCCTGTAATCTTAATATTGATTTTTTGTATGGCAATAGCAAAAAAGGGTATGTAAAGATATAATCCTATAATTGTTGGCAGATACCATAAATATGATATTTTTTCATATCCTAAAAATAGCATATTCCTTATAAGGGTTGAAAACGAGAAAGGATATGAATTAAAATAACAGGTAAATGTATAAAATGTTATAATCCATATCTCGGAAGCAACAAATAAAGGCAGAAGATTATGCTTATAAAAATTCAGGGATTTTTCGGTATCATATGAGCGTGGTAATAGCAAATATCCGCTAATAAATAAAAAAAGAGGAACACTTAACCGGCCAAGAGTAAATAAGAAGAATCCAAAAAACTGGGAGACAGTAGAGCGGTCTAAGATATTGCTTTGGCCAAAAAAATATTCACTTCCTGACACATGGCATAAAATGACAAGTAAAATTGCAATACTTCTTGCTGTATCAAGCCAGCTGATCCGTGTAGAATCTTTTGTATCCATTTTAAAATCTCCTTTTAAAATTATTTCAAAAATAATAACATAATAAAGTATGAAATGCAATTTTGAAGTGTAAGTTTCTTTGTTTTTATCTGTTAAACACTGGTGATTTGTGATAAGATAAATACGAAATTGAACAGGAGACTTAAGGAGGAATTCATGGAGGCATATACTGGTTTTGCAGAAATCTATGACACATTTATGGACAATGTTCCTTATGAGGAATGGGCGGATCGTCTGGAAGCAATACTGAAGGAATATGGGATACATGACGGGCTTATACTGGACTTGGGCTGCGGTACGGGAAATATGACAGAATGTTTTGCGAGACGGGGATTTGATATGATCGGTGTGGACAATGCGGAAGACATGTTAGAGATAGCTGCAGGAAAGCGGGAAAAAAGCGGACATGATATCTTGTACCTGTTACAGGATATGCGAGAGTTTGAGCTTTACGGCACGGTCCGGGCTGTCATCAGTGTATGTGATTGTGTGAATTATGTGCTGGATGCCGAGGAACTTTTAGACGTGTTTCGTCTGGTAAATAATTATCTGGATCCGTCAGGGATCTTTCTGTTTGATTTTAATACTCGGTTTAAGTATGAAAATGTTCTGGGAGACCGTACATTTGCTGAGAGCCGGGATGAGTGCAGTTTTATATGGGACAACTACTATTATGAAGAGGAACAGGTCAATGAATATGAACTGACATTGTTTATCAAGGAGAAGGGGAGTAAAGATATATACCGCAGGTATCAGGAGACCCATTATCAAAAGGGGTATACACTGGAAGAGATAAAAGGGCTGATCAAAAAGTCCGGCATGGAGTTTCTTGCGGCTTATGATGCTTATCTGGGGAAACCGGCAGACGCACAGAGCGAGAGGATACTGGTAGCGGCGAGGGAGCAAGAAAAGGTTTGAAAAATATGTTTTGTATAGAAAGGAAAGATATATGAAAGATTATATTGTAAGGGCGACAGCGGCGGACAGTCAGGTGCGCGCTTTTGCCATAACATCAAGAGAACTTGTAGAAGAGGCGAGAAAGCGCCACAATACAAGTCCGGTAGCGACGGCGGCTCTTGGGCGGCTCTTAACCGGCGCGGCCATGATGGGAAGCATGATGAAAAATGAGACGGACATCCTTACTGTAAAGGTACGGGGAAACGGGCCTCTTGAAGGCATCACAGTTACTGCTGACAGCCAGGCAAATGTGAAAGGATATGTGGAAAATCCGGACGTGATGCTGCCTCCTAAAAACGGAAAGCTGGATGTGGGCGGCGCCGTAGGTATTGGAATCCTGCAGGTGATCAAGGATATGGGGCTTAAAGAGCCTTACGTGGGAGATACGATGCTTGTCACCAGTGAGATCGCGGAGGATCTGACATATTATTTCGCGAGTTCTGAGCAGGTGCCTTCCTCTGTGGGGCTTGGGGTTCTTATGGAAAAGGATAATACGGTAAAGTGCGCCGGGGGATTCATTATCCAGATGATGCCGTTTGCGAAAGAGGAGACGATCGCTAAGATTGAGGAGAATCTTAAGAATGTTACGTCGGTTACAGATCTTCTTTACAAAGGATATACTCCGCAACAGATACTAGAGGAGATCCTTGGAAACGTAGGACTTGAGATTACCGATACGATCCCCGCTGGATTTTCATGCAACTGTTCAAAGGAGCGGGTAAAGAAGGCGGTTATAAGTATTGGCAGAAAGGATATCAAAGAGATGATCGATGAAGGGAAGGATATTGAGGTGAAGTGCCATTTCTGCAACAGTGCGTATCATTTTACAATAGATGATTTAAAAGAGATCATAAAAAGAAGCAGGTAAATATGCCGGAAAATGGAGGAAGACCATGAGAGATGGATTTATAAAGGTGGCTGCTGCGACACCGGATATACGGGTGGCAGACGTGACATTTAACACCCAACAGATATGCAGGATGATTGATGAGACATCCAAAAAAGGAGCAAAGATCGTTGTGTTCCCAGAGCTTTGTATCACAGGATATACATGCGGTGATCTGTTCAATCAGGACATTCTTTTGGAGAAGGCAAAAGAGGGACTTTTAAAGGCTGCGGCTTACACGAAGGATAAGGACATGCTTGCCTTTGTGGGAGTGCCTGTAGCTTTGGACGGAAAGATCTATAATGCGGCGGCAGCGCTGAATGAGGGGAAGGTTTTGGGGCTTACGACGAAGACATTCCTTCCTAATTACGGTGAATTCTATGAGATGCGCCAATTTCACGCAGGACCTTCCTGTGCCGGATATCTGGATTTTAATGGTGAAAAGATACCTTTCGGACCTCAGTTATTGTTTGAGGCAGAGGGGATAGAGGGACTGGTAGTGTCGGCGGAGATCTGTGAAGATGTATGGTCTGCGGTTCCGCCAAGTATCAGGGCCGCAAGGGAAGGGGCGACTATTATTGTCAACTGTTCTGCCAGTGATGAGACAATCGGAAAAGCAGCTTACCGCAAGAGCCTGATAGAAGGACAGTCTGCCCGCCTGATCTGCGGATATGTCTACGCCAATGCCGGGGAAGGAGAATCTACGACAGACCTTGTATTCGGCGGACACAATATGATCGCGGAGAACGGCATTTTGCTGGAATCTGCAAAGAGGTTTGAAAATGGGATTATTTATTCGGAAATAGACATTAAGCGTATCTTAAGTGAGAGACGTAAGAATACAACTTTTCAGCCGGCAGATGACAGAGAGCTTATAAGGGTTCCGTTCCATGTATGTGTGGAGGAGACACCTCTTACAAGAACATTTCCATCCCGTCCGTTCGTGCCGGGTGAGACTGCCGAGCGCGCGAGGCGGTGTGAGGAGATACTTATGATCCAGGCAATGGGACTTAAAAAGCGTCTTTCACATACTCGTGCAAAAAGCGCGGTAGTCGGGATCTCAGGGGGACTTGATTCTACGCTTGCCCTTCTTGTGACGGCGAAGGCATTTGATTTTCTGGGTATGGACAGGAGCAGGATCATCGCAGTTACCATGCCTTGTTTTGGTACGACAGACAGGACATACCGCAATGCCTGCAAGATGGCAGTAAAACTTGGAACTTCTTTAAAGGAGGTCCCCATCGCGGAATCGGTAACACAGCATTTTAAAGATATCGGACATGATATAGACGATCACAGCGTAACCTATGAAAACGCGCAGGCGAGGGAGCGTACCCAGGTCATCATGGATATTGCCAATCAGGAAAACGGCATGGTGATCGGAACAGGAGATATGTCGGAGCTGGCTCTTGGATGGGCAACTTATAACGGCGACCATATGTCTATGTACGGGGTCAATGGGTCTGTCCCCAAAACGCTGGTACGGCATCTGGTACATTATTACGCGGATACGTGTGAAGATCAGGAACTGGCGGAGGTCCTTTATGATGTGCTCGATACTCCGGTGAGTCCGGAGCTTCTTCCGCCCAAGGATGGAAAGATCGCCCAGAAGACAGAGGATCTGGTAGGTCCTTATGAGCTGCATGACTTTTTCTTATATTATTTCCTGCGGTTCGGATACGAACCGGCAAAAATCTACCGGATAGCAAAGTATGCATTTGCGGGGGAGTATGGAGATGAGACGATTTACAGATGGCTTTGTACTTTCTGTTACAGATTTTTCTCACAGCAGTTTAAGCGTTCCTGCCTGCCGGATGGACCGAAGGTAGGGACAGTGGCATTATCCCCAAGAGGAGATTTTCGGATGCCAAGTGATGCCTGTGTGGATCTGTGGATAAAAAATCTGGAGTCTGTCCGGGAAAGTTAAGGGATACAAAGCGGGAAATAAAGTTTTAAGCGGAGGGATGTTATTATGGAAGCGAATAAAGATGCTGCTGTGGAGAATTTTGTAAAAAAAGGCTATAACTGCTGTCAGGCAGTAGCCTGTACATATTGTGGGAAGTTTGGGATAAAGGAAGAGGATATCTTCCGGCTGACAGAAGGATTCGGACTTGGGATGGGAGGTCTTATGGATACCTGCGGCGCGGTCACTGGTATGTTTCTTATCATCAGCCTTGCAAACAGCGCAGGGGATATAAAACAGCCTCTTCTGACAAAGATGGACACCTACGCGAAATTCCGTGAGGCCGCGAAGCTGTTCAAAGAGAAAAAAGGTTCTGTATACTGCAGGGACTTAAAGACACAAAATGGCAGACAGCCCCTTCCTTGCTGTACGCAGTGCGTAGAGACAGCGGCGGGACTGATCGATGAGATGGAGCTTTAAGAGGAAAAATTGATACATACAATAAAAAACCTTCAGACTGAGCGGCCTGGTATGCGCTGGTCTGAAGATTTTTATACTCCTATAACTGGATGTTTTTAAAAAGATCTCCGAGATTTGTTCCGATATTGCCTGCTTTTGGGATCTCGACCTTTTCTTCCGGCTCTTCTTTGACTTCTTCTAAAGCTTTCATGCTGAGGCTGATCTTTCCGTCTTTGACACCGATCACTTTAACAGTTACTTCGTCGCCAGTGTTCAATACGTCTTTTGGTGCTTTAATGCGCTTCTGGCTGATCTGGGATACATGCACCAGACCGGAAAGATTATCCGGAAGACGGATAAATGCGCCGTAGTTCTGCAGAGTCTCTACTGTTCCGGTAAGGACACTTCCTACTTTGACATTAGCGATTTTTTCTTCCCGTTCTTTTTTCTCCTTTTCCTTTAAGATCTCACGGGCAGAAAGTACCAGCCGGTTTTCGGACTGGTCTGCTTCGATAACCTTAACCTCAATGTCTTTTAAAAGATAGGACTCCAAATCTTCAATGTAAGATAAGGATAATCTGGAAGCAGGGATGAAGCCGCGGATTCCTTCAACCATAGCGATGGCGCCTCCGTTGACGATACCTTCTACCTTCACCTGAAGGATGGTCCCTTTCTCCTTATAAGATGCGATCAGATTCCACGGGTTGGCGTCGTCAAAATGCTCCTCAAAGTCGGCCATGGTCTGGGTCTCTTCCTGTAATAATTCTTCACTCATTGTACTTTATTCCTTTCTCATCATTCTAATATATCCAGTATAACATATAACCGGTGTAATATTCAAAGAAAAATTAATAAGAAGGAAAAATGTGGTTGACTTAGAGCACAAAAAATGGCAATCTAACTATTAGAAACTTTCAAAAGAGTTTTATAAGGAGAATCATATGGGGAAAAAATCAAAGAAGACATATATTGTGGGACATAAGAATCCGGATACGGACTCTGTCTGTTCTGCGATCGCTTATGCGGAGTTAAAGCGTAAAGTAACCGGAGATGATTATGTGGCGAAGCGGGCAGGGCAGATCAATGAGGAGACCCATTATGTACTGAAAAAGTTCAAGGTAGATGCCCCCGGGCTTTTGCATAATGTAAAGCTTCAGGTAAAGGATATGGATATACATAAGATCGACGGAGTAGAACCGAATGTTTCGATCAGAGATACATGGAAGAAGATGAAGGAGAACAATGTCAAGACGCTTCCCGTGCTGAAGGATGAGGAGCTGGTGGGTGTGATCTCTACCGGAGATATCGCTACATCCTACATGGAAGTATATGACAACCGGGTGCTTTCTGAGGCGAGGACGCAGTATAAGAATATTATTGATACGCTGGATGGAAAGCTGATAAGCGGCAATGAGCATGGCTGCTTTACTACAGGGAAAGTTACGGTAGGAGCTTCTAACGATGAGCTGATGAAGGAATTTATTGAGAAGGACGATCTGGTGATCTTGGGGAACCGCCCGGAGGCCCAGGCATGCGCGGTCAATATTGATGCGAGCTGTATGGTAGTCTGTCAGGATGCGGCAGTATCACCGGAGCTTATTAAGAAGGCGGAAGAGCAGAGCATTGTCATTATCAGCACTCCTCACGATACTTATACCGTGGCGCGGCTTATTAACCAGAGCATACCGGTGAAGCATTTTATGAGCAAGGGGCCTCTTGTTACATTCAGCATGAATGATTACGTGGACGAAATTAGGGAGCGGATGACAAAGAACAAGTTCCGTGACTTTCCGATCCTTGACAGGCACGGGAGATTCAGGGGATTTATTTCCAGACGGCGATTCCTGAATGTGAAAAAGAAACAGGTGATCTTAGTAGACCATAATGAGAAATCCCAGGCAGTTGACGGGATTGAGGAAGCAGATATCGTGGAGATCATCGATCATCACAGACTGGGAAATATCGAGACGATGGGACCTGTCTTTTTCCGGAACCAGCCGGTAGGCTGTACTGCGACGATCATCACGCAGATGTATGAAGAAGCAGGGGTAGAGATACCGTCATCTATTGCGGGGATTTTATGCTGCGCGATCATTTCGGATACGCTTCTGTTCCGTTCGCCTACCTGTACGGCAGTGGATGAGAAGACAGCGAAAAAGCTTGCAAAGATTGCGAAGATTGATATGGAAAAGATGTCGATGGAGATGTTCAATGCCGGAAGCAGTCTTAAAGGAAAGAGTGCGCAGGATATCCTGTTTCAGGATTTCAAACAGTTTACAGTTACAGATACTGTATTTGGCGTGGGACAGATCAACTCTATGAATAAGGAGGAGTTGTCAGAGATCAAAGAGATGCTTGTTCCTTATCTTCCAAAGGCATTAGAAGGCGGGAAGATGGAGATGATCTATTTTATGCTGACAGATATCCTTAATGAGTCCACAGAGCTTCTCTGTTTCGGACATGGGGCAAGAGCCAGCATCATCAGTGCATTTGATCTTCCGGAAGATACAGAGCGCATCATCCTTAAGGGTGTTGTATCCAGAAAAAAACAGTTGATTCCTACGCTTGTAGCAACGCTGCAGCAGTAGGTGAAAGGAGAGAATATGGGACGACAGATATGGAAGCCCGGCAATATGCTGTATCCGCTTCCGGCGGTGATGGTCAGTACGGCAGATACAAAAGGTGAGGACAATATCATTACGGTGGCATGGACAGGTACAGTGTGTACGGATCCGGCTATGCTCTACATTTCCGTAAGGCCGGAACGGTATTCTTACCATATGCTTTGTGACAGCAGGGAATTTGCGGTGAACCTTACGACAGAAAAGCTTGCCAAAGCAGCAGACTGGTGCGGTGTCCGTTCCGGAAGGGATGTAGATAAATGGAAGGAGATGCAGCTTACAAGAGAAAAAGGAAAGAATCTTCAATTTGCGCCGGTGATCAAAGAATCTCCGGTGAATATCGAATGCAGGGTGACACAGATCAAAGAGCTTGGCTCTCATCATATGTTCCTTGCCGAGGTTCTGGCTGTTCAGGTGGACGAAGCCTACATGAAAAAGAATGGAAAGTTTGAACTCAATTCTACGGGACTTATCGCCTATTCCCACGGAGAATATTTTTCCCTTGGGAAGTCGAAGGGAAGGTTTGGATGGAGTGTAAAAGGGTCGGGAAAACATTAGTTTCCCAACCCTTTGATTTTTTCTTTGTAGATTCTGATGAATAATAATGTACACAGCAGTACCGATACAAGTTCAGCGATGGGGAAGGACCACCATACGGCGGAGAGGCCGGCAACTTTCGCGAAAATGTATGCAACAGGCAGGATGACGAATAACTGTCTTGCTGCCGATACGATCAGGCTGTAGACACCATTTCCCAAAGCCTGGAACGTAGAGCTTATGATGATGCTGTACCCTGCAAGAAGGAAATGAAAGCTTATGATCTTAAGCGCCGGTACTCCGATCGCCAGCATATTATCTGACGCATTGAACAGCGAAGACAGAAGAAGAGCCGGACATGTCAGAAAAATGACGGTACCCACTGCCATAATGGACATGGATATGAAAACGCTGAGTCTGATCGTCTTTGTGATACGGCTTCGCTTTCTGGCTCCGAAGTTGTATGCGATGATTGGGATCATGCCGTTGTTCAGCCCGAATACGGGCATGAAGATAAAACTCTGCAGCTTGAAATACACCCCGAATACGGCAGCTGCCGTAGAGGAGAAGGCAAGGAGGATCTTATTGAATCCAAAGGTCATGACAGAGCCGATGGACTGCATGATAATGGACGGGATCCCTACCTTATATATAGTGCAGATTGTTTTTTTATGGGGACGGAATCTTCGTAAGCTGATGTGGATCTCTTTATTTCTCGTCTGATTGAAATAGAAAGACATGCACACAGCCACGACTTGTCCTGTGATCGTTGCCACGGCCGCACCTGCAACTTCCATCCGCGGAAATCCGAACAGTCCGAAGATCATGATGGGGTCGAGGATGATGTTGATGATCGCTCCGGTTCCCTGAGTGATCATGTTGTAAAAGGTCTTGCCGGTAGACTGCATAAGTCTTTCAAAAGCGATCTGCAGGAAGATCCCTGCTGACATAACGGTAATGATCCTTAAATACTGGGTGCCGTAATTGATGATCACCGGATCATCGGTCTGCAGGGCAAAGAAAAGTTCAGAGCCGAATCCTCCGGCTACAGCGAATACAATACAGCTTACGATCGCGAGAAATATGCCGTTTTCTGCTGCCCGGTCAGCGCTTTTGAAATCTTTTTCACCTAAGTTTCTGGAAAGCAGTGCATTGATACCGACTCCCGTACCGGTGGATACGGATATCATCAGTGTCTGCGCCGGAAATGCCAGCGATACGGCGGTCAGAGCTTCCTCACTCAGCTTTGCCACAAACATACTGTCAACAATATTATATAAAGCCTGCACCAGCATAGAAAGCATCATGGGCAGGGACATGGTGATCAGTAACTTCGGAACAGGCATGATACCCATCTTGTTTTCCGGAGCTTTTTTTTGCTTTTGTATCTCAGTCATTCTAAAACCTCCTTTAAAATATGCATTGGCTATTATATCATTCATATATTTATATTGCAATGATTTTATAAATGGAGCGAAAGAGGTGTAAGATTGGGCAGAGGGAAAAAAGAAAGAGGCAGGAAGGACAGAGAAGAAAAACAGATCATCCGCTGTCTGTGTGTCATGTTATATTTGTTTTGTGTCTTAAATCTGATGGGAGTATCTTTAAATTTTTATACTGCGGAAAAAATGCATTACAGTGATACTAAAGAGGTGAGGGAGGTCATATCACAAAGAGTGGCATCAGATAATGTGTCAGGAGGAATCTCGGAATATGAAGAGGTTCCTCCAAAGATTGCCCTGACCTTTGACGACGGCCCGAATGTCGCGTGTACCGGACGGCTTCTTGACGGACTGAAGGAACGCAATGTAAAAGCGACTTTCTTTGTGATCGGCAAAAATGTAAAAGCCAATCCTAAGCTTATAAAACGTATCCATAAAGAGGGACATATGATAGGAAATCATACGTACAGCCATCTGGAGATGAATAAAGTGTCAGAAGAGAAGGCGAAAAAGGAACTTACAAAGGCCAGCCGGACAGTCCATGCCATAACCGGAGAATATCCTCAGTATATGCGTCCGCCTTACGGGGTGTGCAGCCGCGAGCTTGAGGATTCTCTTGATATGATACTGGTGCGCTGGACAATTGATCCTTTGGACTGGAAGACGGAGAATACGGATGAAATTGTAAAGAAAGTAGTGACGAAAGCAGAGGAAAATGATATTATCTTATTACATGACTGTTATAATTCTTCCGTAGATGCGGCATTACAGATCATTGATATCCTGCAGGAAAAAGGGTTTGAATTTGTGACGGTGGATGAACTGTTTCTTGATTAGGTAAATAAAAAGGCGGATCATGTAGATAGAAGGTGACAGAAGATGGATATATTTGACTATATGCGGGAAAAAAACAGGGATAAAGAGGCGCCTCTTGCGTCGAGGCTTCGTCCGTCAACTCTGGATGAAGTGGTAGGGCAGAAGCATATTATCGGAAAGGATAAGCTGCTTTATCGGGCGATAAAGGCTGATAAGCTGAGTTCTATCATTTTTTACGGACCGCCGGGTACCGGAAAGACGACTCTGGCCAGAGTGATCGCCAATACAACCAGTGCGAGATTTACCCAGATCAATGCGACTGTGGCGGGAAAAAAGGATATGGAAGAGGTAGTACGTCAGGCAAAGGATACTTTTGGGATGTACCAGCAAAAGACGATTCTGTTCGTGGATGAGATCCATAGGTTCAATAAGGGGCAGCAGGATTATCTTCTGCCCTTTGTGGAGGACGGAACATTGGTCTTAATAGGGGCAACGACAGAAAATCCCTACTTTGAGGTAAATGGGGCGCTGATTTCCAGATCCAGTATCTTTGAGCTTTATCCCCTTAGCAGAGAGGATGTAAAGACGCTGATTAAGAGGGCGGTCTATGACACGGAAAAGGGTATGGGAAGCTATCGGGCGCAGATTGATGATGAGGCCCTTGACTTTCTGGCAGATGTGGCAGGAGGAGACGCAAGGAGTGCGCTGAACGCGGTGGAACTTGGGATACTCACTACAGAGAGGGCACAGGATGAAAAGATCCATCTGACCCTTTCCGTAGCTTCGGAGTGTATCCAGAAAAGAGCAGTGGGTTATGACAAAAGCGGAGACAACCATTACGATACTATTTCTGCGTTTATTAAAAGTATGAGAGGATCAGACCCGGATGCGGCAGTTTTTTATCTGGCGAAGATGCTTTATGCAGGGGAGGATATTAAGTTTATCGCAAGAAGGATCATGATCTGTGCCGCGGAGGATGTGGGAAACGCGGACCCAATGGCACTGAATGTCGCGGTGTCTGCGGCTTTGGCAGTGGAGCGTATCGGGATGCCGGAGGCACAGATCGTCTTGTCCCAGGCAGTTCTCTATGTGGCAGCCGCGCCTAAGAGCAATTCTGCGTGCAATGCAGTGTTCGCGGCGATGGAGAGCGTGAAAGCCAATAAGACGACGGTTCCGTCACATCTTCGGGATGCCCATTATAAAGGAGCAAAGAATCTTAGCCGGGGTACGGGGTATCTCTATGCCCACGATTATCCAAAGCATTATGTCAGGCAGCAGTATCTTCCGGAAGAGATTTCGGATGCGAGATTTTATGAGCCGGGAGATAACGGGTATGAGAAAAAGATCAAGGCATGGATGGAATATATACGTGAGTGATCTATGTAAGACGAAGGAGGGGCTGGCAGATGAAAAATCTGTCTGAATTGTATGTGCTTAGAATGTTTAGTCAAAAATATATTATTTCAGATAAACCACGAATAAGTTTTTATGAATATTTTTAAAAAGTTCCATAAGTCCACAAACCCTTATTTTATGCGGACTATGGAACTTTTTCTATGTATTCCAATTTCTTAAATCGGCTCAAACCAACTCAAAAAATACTGTTCTAATGTAGTAAATAAAGTAGTATAAATTGTGAGTTATGCTGTCAGCGATTCCATTGCAATTTTAGCAGATTCCGCCGAACCGTGTGCATAATAACCCAATGTGGTAGTGATGTCTTTATGACCCATGATATATTGTAAGGCTTTCGGCGGCATATTCTTATTAGCCATATTAGTGCAGAATGTATGTCTTAATGTATGCGGCGAGATTTTAGGAAGTTTCTGTTTATGATGTTTGTTGTACTTCCTAATCATCTTTGAAAAATCTACAGAATAAGCCGTTCCATACATAGGCAAGCCTTTCTTATTGAGAAATACAAAATCTGTATATCCGTCAATCGTTACAGGCTGTACGTTTTCCTTGTTATTGATTTCAGCTTTTAAGGTTTTTGATACAGAATCATTCATAGGGATTTTTCTCACTCCACAATCAATCTTTGGCTTTTCTGTACGGTATTCACTCTTGTCAAAGATAAGCTGATGGTTTACATTGATATAACCGTTTTAAAAGTCAATATCATTCACTGTAAGCCCACACAATTCAGAGATTCTCAATCCTGTATTTAATAATACAGTAACCGCATGATAATGTTTCTGGTATGTGCAGTCTGTCTGTAAAAACTTCAATAATACATCTGCCTGTTTATCCGTCAATGCAATTTTTTCTTCTGTATCGTTTTTAATTATATCACTGGTCTTAAAGATAAAAGGATTCTTCCTTACATAATCACGCTCAATAGCTGTGTAGAAGATAGCGATTAAGGAACGCTTATAATTATTGATGGTCTGGTATGCAAATCCTTTTTCTTTCATACGCTTAACCCATTCTGTAGCGTCTTTTGAGGTTACTTTCCCAATCTGCATATTACCCAGTTTATCATCTTGCAGGACTTTCATCAACTGGTTTCTTCCTTTTTGTGTGGATTCTCGTACATTGGCTTTTTGGGTTTCATTATGCTCTTTGTATAACTCGCATACCGTCATTTTCGCACCAGTAGAATCTATTCCGTGCATAAGGTCATGGTTAATCTCTTTTTCCAGTTCTCTCAAAGGTTTACAGGGTCTTTTCACCTTTGGCAAGGGGGCTGTTTCGGTTAATCTCCACGAATAAACAAAATGCTGTTTTCCATCCGTACCTTTGTACTTATAAGCGTATCTGCCATCTTTTCTAAGGCTTTCCCCGGTCTTTAAAAGCCTCTCTCTTTCATCTTTTCTTTTTACTGAAATTGTTTTGCTCATAATGATAATTTCCTTTCTTTTTGAGAAAACCTTTCCATATGCCATATACACATATGGCAAGGCTCATAGTTTAAATAGTTTCTATATTTATGAGATGTTTCTCAAAAAGCACCCGATTCTTTTTTTATAAATTCGCTTTAAATTGTTTCGGCATTTAAGAGATATTTCTCAAACAAAGGTCTTTTGATGAGCTGTCTTTTCCCATTGTGGACAATCTAATCTGGGGTATCTCCATAACTAGCCATATTACGGAGTTTATTTTCGCCGATTCCAAAATAGCGACTTACCTCTTCAAAGGTCAGCAGAAATTTCCTTTAAATTTTATATCTAATTTTTGATTATCCGCATAAACACTATACATTCAAGCATTTTGAGGTATAGAAAAAAACTCATTTTACCACGAATTTACCACGATTGAATGAGCCTTGATATGACAGTAAAACCACTATGGGAGATAGCACAAATAACTGTGTATCTCCCAATTTTCTTTTATACAGTTGATTACTTCACTCGTATTTCAAATTTCAAGATTGCTTTCATCATATCTGTATAAATTTCTCCTTTTAGTTCTTCATCAACCTGCATAATGATTTTACCACTTTCAGAGTGGTAAAACGGTCGCAAGCATAATTTAGAAATATAAGCGTCATAAAACTTCAAAATTTCTCTGATTGCCACCTCATCTCCGCTCGACGCTCTGCAAATCAATTCAAAAGAGGGATAGCCATAATCTTTGCTCATTCTTTTTACTTCCTTTCGCTTAAAAGCATTTTTAACTTCTTTAGTCCTCTACTTCTTCTGCTAAAAATAGCAGAACGTGATACATGGTACAATTCTGAAATTTCTCTGTCATTCATGCCTTGAAAATAACGTAATAAAATCGTACTACGCTGTTTTTTCGATAGCATATTTAAAGCTGTAGCGAGTTTTTCATCTGTTACACAAATCGTAAAATGAAAAACTTGAAACGATACATAATCATAAATGTATGTATCAACTGTTCCCTGTTCAAGCCGTTCTGTTTCTGACATTTCGCAAAACAGAACTTCATTTTTAGAGCGTTTCATAATCTGCTTTTTATGATATTTTACCCTGCCCTTAATGATAATCATCATCAAAGAATTAAACTGCAATCTGACAATATCCTTGAAAGAAGATGTATTCATAAGTTCACCCCCCCCTTTCTGCAAAAACTGAAATATACAAACGGAATATTTCAATACGGAAAATAGAAATACCGTCTATACCTTTGGTTTCGTATCAGAAAAGAAAGTGTCTATGAAAAAAAGCCCGCACAAAACATATTGTTTTGCACGAGCCTTTATATTGAAAAATAAAAGTAAGATGTTTTAATTACTATTAGTATCTATCTTCTTTAACGCTTCTAAAGTTATATCTAAATTGTCTTTATGCCAATTTTCTAAAGTGATTCCAGCTTTTTTTGATGTCAAACTGCCAGAAGTTCGTAAATTGCTTAGCTCTTTTTGCTGTGTTGATAGTCGAATAATATCTGTATCTGTTGTAATTGAAATGATATAATTCAATAAATCTTCTGAAATCTCAATACTTTTAATTCGAGAATATGGAATTACTAAAAGTTCTTCTTTTTTTAACGTCATATTCAATGTCATAAGATTGAATGGTATTAACACAATTTCATGCTCACAAAGTTGTAGTACATAAAATTCCGAATTGAAAAATTCGAGAATCTTTGCACTCAAATTATGCGGAGCGTATTTTACAATAATACATTTGTTTTCAAGTGCTTTCAATCCAGCTGTAGATTACGCTAAATCGGAACGGCAGTTCCGTGTGAACGGCGCAGCCGTT
>CAJUAM010000051.1 GCA_910584615.1 uncultured Dorea sp. | reverse complement strand
TCCTTTTTGTAACTTTGTAACCTTTTGTTTTGTTACAACCATAGTATATGGAGGATTAAGATTATTACACTAGAAGGTTCTTCATATTTTGGAAGTTTTTTCAACCATCCATGATCTGTTCATAAAAAATATTTTTTGGATCATATTGACTGGCATGACTTTTATTTTCCTAATTTGCAGCAAGTGTAAAACGCTCTACCAATTGCTTCAGATTCGCTGCCTCGGCAGAAAGCTCCTCGCTGGCTGCCGCGCTCTCTTCAGCCGTAGCACTGTTGCTCTGTACCACCGTAGAGATCTGATTGATCCCTTCGTTGACCTGCATAACCGCATCTGACTGTTCATTTGATACAGCGGAGATCTGGTCAATAGAGCCAACCATAGACTCTATGTTTACAACAACATCTGACAAGGCATCTGCCGTATGTTTCGCGATCTCTGTACCTGTCTGCACTGCCTGCGTGGAGTGTGTGATAAGCAGGGAAGTATTCTGGGCTGCTTTTGCCGACTTGCTGGCAAGATTACGGACTTCATCTGCCACCACAGCAAATCCTTTTCCAGCAGTACCTGCCCGGGCAGCCTCCACAGCCGCGTTCAAAGCCAGAATATTGGTCTGGAATGCAATGTCTTCTATAGTCTTGATGATCTTTCCAATCTCTTCTGAACTGGAATGTATCTTTCCCATTGCCTCCATCAGTTCCTGCATCTGCTGGTTGCAGACAGAGACGCCCTCGCCTGCATGGTGGGTCTGTTTACGCACTTCCTGTGCATTGTCCGCAGTATGCTTGACCTTATTCGATATTTCGCTGATCTGCGCTGCAAGTTCCTGTACGGAGCTGGCCTGCTCAACAGCGCCCTGACTTAAGCTCTGAGAACTTGAGGACACCTGATTGCTGGCATTTGATACCTGTTCTGCCGAGGTATTGATCTGCTTTAAGATATCACTTAATTCTACCTTCATGTTATGCATGGAATGCAGGATGCTCTGGAAATCACCTACATAAGCATCCCTGTTCCGTGACTGGATATCCAGATTCTGGTTAGCCATCTCACCCAAAAGATAACTGATATCATGGATAATGGCAGATAATCCCTGCACCAGTTCGGCGGTAGACTGTGTCAGCATTCCGGTCTCATCTTTGCTGACAACCTCTGGAACCGGAGATTCCAGATCTCCCTCTACCAGCAGACGCATACGCTGTGCACAGGCTTTCATAGGCCGGCTTATGCTGTTGGCCAGTTTCAGAGCTACTATGATAGAAAGCAGGATCGCAAGGAGCATCATCACCAGATTTATAGCAATATCAAAATATGTAGTAGAAAGATAATCTGACTGCGGAGCAACAACTGCCACACTCCATCCATCTGTTCCGTTTACCGGCGCGTAAGCGGCAAACATGCTCTTCTTTCCGTTCTTATAATCTCCAAAACCATTCTTGCCGCCGCGCATAGCTGCATGGATTTCCGCCAGTTCTTTCAAAGAAGCATCACTTTCTGCTTCTTTTTCGATATTCTGAACAGTGATCGTATCCAAAGTAGTGTCTGCTATGGTGGAGCCGGAATTGTTGATCATGTAAGCACGGCTGTGCGCGCTGACACGGATCGAAGAAACGATATCATTAAGAAAAGTCTCGCGGGGAACAAAGTAAACAACACCCTCGATATCAGAGCCTTTAATCCCATCTTTATAGATAGGCGCCGCGACCATAATAGAAAGTTCTCCCGTCACCTTACTGATCAGCGGTTCTGATACATAGACGTTGCCCTGCATTGCCTGTTTGACATATTCGCGGTCAGAATAGTCATTCCCGTCAAAAATACTGATACCGTCCGGACCGACGATATTCCCGCGCTGGAGACCATGCATACTGACACGCTCGTCTATAATGGAACGTTTCTCTTCCAATGAAACATCTTTATCCAAAAGCTGCGGAACACAGCCGGTGTCCATTGCTACATTCTTATAAGCTGTCAGTTCCTGTTCAATACGTTCTGCCGCAAGAACCGCAGTCTCACTCATCATTTGATCTACCGTTGAAATAGTACTGTTATAATTAAGTGTTATACTGGATGCTCCCACCACGATCTGTGTGGCCAGAACCGTCACCATAAGACATAAGGTGATTTTTTTCCGAATGCTTTTCATGTTGCTCTACCTCCTAGTTTCTCAGCATATCCCTGCACACTATTATATTGATCTGTACTCTTGTTTGTCAATTGTATTCATAGCTGAAAGATATTCTAATTTCTTGTGAAAAGTGCCCATTAACCAGCCTCTTTTCCGGATCAGATCATTATATTTGAAACTTCCTCATATCTTGGAAACTGTTTTTTTAACCATTCATTGTTTGTTTCTAAAAGCCAGTCTGCCGCCTCGCTGGCCTGCTTAAGTATCTTTGCATCCTGATACACATCCGCAATTTTAAAATTCATAAGCCCGCTCTGACGGATGCCGAAAAGATCCCCGGGACCCCGGAGCCTTAAGTCCTCACTTGCAATTTTAAAACCGTCATTCGTTTTATTTAAGATATCCAGCCGTTCCCTTGTCTCCTTTGCTTTTGATCCGCTCATAAAGATACAATAGGACTGATGTTTTCCGCGCCCCACCCGTCCTCTCAGCTGGTGAAGCTGGGCGAGACCAAAACGCTCCGCGTTCTCGATCATCATCACCGTCGCATTGGGAACATCAATCCCCACCTCGATCACAGTAGTAGAGACAAGCACATGGCTTTCTTTTTCCGCGAACCGGTCCATAACAGCATCTTTTTCCTTCTGCTTCATCTTTCCGTGAAGATGATCCACTACGATTCCCGCTCCCAGTTCTTCTTTAAGAGCAGCCGCGTAATCTGTGACATTTTCCACTTCCAGATGCTCACTGTCTTCTACCATCGGGCAGATGATATAGCACTGCCTTCCCTTAGCGATCTGCTGTCTCATAAAAGAATACGCTGTCTGACGGTATGTTGTATCCACCACGCAGTTTTTAATGGGCAGACGGTTTGACGGAAGTTCATCAATGACAGAGATATTAAGATCCCCGTACAAGATGATCGCCAATGTCCTTGGTATAGGTGTCGCGCTCATGACAAGCACATGGGGCATCATACCTTTTTCTGCAAACGTTTCCCGCTGTCTGACTCCGAACCTGTGCTGCTCATCTGTGATAACAAGGGCCAGATTATCATAATTCACCGCATTCTGGATCAGCGCATGGGTCCCAATGATCACCTTTGCAAGTCCGCACTCAATCCTGTCGTACGCCCTTCGCTTTTCCTTCGCCGTCATAGATCCTGTGAGGAGCACTGTTTTGACAGGCAGTCCATAGTCTTCAAAATACTTTGTGACAGACTCATAGTGCTGTCTCGCAAGTACTTCCGTAGGTGCCATCATCGCTCCCTGATAGCCGTTAAGGGCTGCATTCAACAAGGCCAGCACTGCCACAATGGTCTTTCCTGAACCCACGTCTCCTTGTACGAGCCTTGACATCACCGTATCCGATGCCATATCCGCAGTGATCTCTTCCCACACCTTCTTCTGTGCTCCTGTAAGGGCAAAGGGAAGTTTTTCAATAAACGCTTCCACTTCCGGATGTATCCCCATCACATACTCGTTTTTTAGCTTTTCACTGCCGTCCTTAAGCTTTCTCAGAGTAAGGATAAACTCCAGAAATTCTTCAAATACCAGCCGGTTCCTGGCATGGTAGAATACTTCCTTATCCTCAGGAAAATGAATTCCCCTTAAAGCATAATTATACTCTGCGAGATGGTATTTCAGCCGTATTTCCGGCGAAAGAGTCTCTGCTGACAGATCCAGGTTATCAAGCGCCTGTCTGACAGCCTTGATCACCGCATTGTTAGTCAGTCCTGCGGTAAGGGTATAAATAGGCTGCAGAGCCCCCCGCTTCTCTTCATATTTTTCAGAAGGGTAAAAGATCTCCGGGTGTTCCATTACGATTCCGTCCCTGCGCTCTGCGATCCGCCCCCGAAGAGTGATGATCCCGCCGCCGGCAAGAGTATTTCTAAGAAAAGGCATCCTAAACCAGATGACTTTCAACGTCCCTGTAATATCCTTCACATGCAGTGTCGTAACCTGCATCCTGGGCGAACCGCCTACCAAAACTCTGCCGTAGATGGCGCCTGTTACAGTCATGACTTTGCCTGCTTCCAGTTCGCTTATAGGCACTGCCTCCTCGTAGACATCATAGCCTCTCGGATAATAGCGGATCAAATCCCCCACCGTATCGATCCCCACTTTCTGAAAAAGCTTTTCCGTCTTCTCTCCGATTCCCTTCAGTTCTTTGATTTTTGCTGCTTCTATCATATCAATTCCTTAATACGTTTATTGATTGAAAAAGAGGACATCTCCTGCCCTCTTTCATATCTGTTCTTATTCCACTGCCACTACATAATAATAGATCGGCTGTCCTCCAAAGTGAGCATCTACATCTACATCCGGATAACTCTCTTCTACTCTGGCAATAAAGCTTTCTGCATCTTTTTCACTGACCTCTTCGCCGTAATAGATACTGATAAGTTCAGAATCCTCATCCACAAGCTGGCCGACAAGTTCAAGAGCCGTATCATCCACATCTTTGCCTACCGCAAGGATTCCATGATCTCCGATACCCATGATATCTCCTTCGTGGATCTCTTTATCGTCAATGTGAGTATCACGCACTGCGTAAGTTACCTGCCCGGTCTTCACATTACCGATCTCTTCTAACATAGCCTCCTCATTGGTCTTAACGTCCGCATCTGCCATAAAGTTGATAATTGCCGTGATCCCCTGCGGCACCGTCTTTGTAGGTATGACGATAATTTCCTTATCCTCTACAAGCGCCTTGGCCTGGTTCGCGGCAAGAACGATATTTTTGTTATTAGGGAGGATGAAGATCGCGTCCGCATTCACCTGATCAATAGCATTAAGCATATCCTCCGTACTCGGATTCATCGTCTGCCCGCCTTCTATTATATAGTCCGCGCCCAGCTCCTTAAAGATACTATTGATCCCCTCTCCGATAGACACTGCGATAAATCCCATCGGCTTTCTAGGTTCTGTGCTCTTGTTCTCTTCTTTAAGTCCCTTATCCTCCTGCTCCTTCGCAAGCTTCTGGGCATCACGGATCAGCTTTTCCTGATGCTCCTCCCGCATATTATCAATCTTCATGCGTGAAAGCTGTCCGAAGCCTAAAGCCTTCTGGATCGCAAGTCCCGGATCATTGGTGTGGACATGCACCTTTACTACATCTTCATCTGCCACGCATACAATAGAATCACCGATCGATGACAGATAATCTTTAAAATCCTGCTCATTTTTCGTCGTAAATTCTTTTTCCGTAAGTATGATAAACTCTGTACAATACCCAAACTTAATATCTGCTTCTTCCGCAGACACAGCCCTTGGTGCGCTTGCCTGTGTACTTGGGGTGATGTCAGAATAATCAATCTCTTTACCTAAGAATGCGTCATAAGCACCCCTTATCACTTCTAAAAGTCCCTGTCCGCCGGAATCTACAACCCCCGCCTCCTTAAGCACCGGAAGCATATCCGGAGTCTTTAAGAGCACTTCATTGGCATGTTCGATGACTGCCGGAAGAAACACTTCCAGATCGTCGGTCTCCTGAGACATCTGGACAGCTTTCTGGGCGATACCGCTGGCAACTGTAAGGATCGTTCCTTCCTTCGGCTTCATAACTGCCTTATACGCCGTATCCCTCGCTCTGCTGCATGCAGCGGCAAGACCCGCTACATCTATCTCACTTTCCTCACGGATTGATTTCGTAAATCCGCGCAGGAGCTGTGAAAGGATCACTCCTGAATTACCTCTGGCGCCCCTAAGGGACCCGGATGAAATAGCCTTTGCCAAATCCTTCATCGTCGGTTTATTAAGCGCGGCAACCTCTTTCGCCGCAGCCATGATCGTAAGCGACATATTCGTTCCGGTATCACCGTCCGGCACCGGAAATACGTTCAGCTCATTGATGATTTCTTTTTTTGCCTCGATATTGTGCGCGCCTGCTAAAAACATCTTCGCAAGCATCTCCACATTTATAGATTTTGTAGCCACTTCTCACTTTCCTCCTTAGCTTAGTCAATGACTCTTACGCCTTCTATATAGATATTGATCTTATCCACAGGCATACCGGAAAATTCCTCTACCCTGTACTGTACATTGCTGATCAGATTCTCTGTAACAGCCGAAATGCTTACACCATATGAAACAATGATATGAAAATCAAGGGCGATATGATTCTCCTCAGAGATTGACACCTGAATCCCTCTCGTAAGGCTCTCCTTCTTCAACAGATGGACCAGGCCATCTTTCATATTCACTGCCGCCATACCGACAATGCCAAAACATTCAACCGCAACCGTACCCGCATATTTGGCAATCACTTCCGAATCAATCGTGATAATGCCAAGATCAGTATTCATGCATCCTTTCATACCAGAAACCTCCATCTTCCTATCGTTAAAGTTATCATAACCATAACCGTATCTAACATATGTATTATACTCTGTTTTCCAGACTTTTACAATCGAATCTGCAAAAAAAGAACCAGATTCCATTGAACCTGATTCTTTCATACGCTCTTAATTATGCACGCTCAACTTTACCGGACCTTAAACATGAAGTACATACATACATCTTCTTTGTTCCGCCGTTCTCTGTTTTCACACGAACTGATTTTACGTTTGATTTCCACATCTTTGGTGTTTTTCTATTAGAATGGCTTACATTATTCCCAAAGTGAGCACCCTTTTCGCAAATTGCACATTTTGCCATGACTGCACCTCCTAACGCTCAAAATAAGTCCTTTAAGCGGACTCACAACACTAGGTATTGTAGCATACAAGCTTTGATAATGCAAGTATATTTTTTGTAAATACGCCCAAATTGCCTTATTTATTGTATGAACGCCTCTCCACTAACAGCAGAATAAATTATATCCTGCCAGAATGCACAGTATGATACTTATCACCTCAATAAAAGTATTCGGCAGGATCAGTGAGAGGATCAAGCCCACGGCAATCCAGAACAGGGCAAACCCGATCACACGCTTCATAGTCATGCACCCGTTCCTCTTTTGTACATTTTATGCGCATCCTGCTTATTTTATGCTTTATAAACTGATTTTTATATATCCGAATCAAGGATATCCGATACATCCTTCTCTGTCAGCTCATCATCGTCTCCTTTTGTGAACTTATCTACCACATCGGGCACCATATCAAGGATCTTTGTGATCGTATCCTGGTTCTTGATATTTACAAGCCTCGTCTTGCCGTCCTGAATCACAAGAACAGCACATGGAGTCATCTTACCGCCGATTCCTCCGCCTCCCTGATCCTTTTTATCACTGCTGAACGCTCCGGCGCCAAGTCCGAAAGATACATCTACCAACGGCAGGATGATGGTATCCCCGATATGGATCGCGTCACCTACGACTGTCTTCGATGAAATGATCCCGTCAACGCTTTTGAACAAAGATTCAACCGTCCCTTTAAAACTATTGTCTGCCATATGTTAATTCCTCCCGCATTAAATTTCAAAATTCCTTATATCCTTGTAAGTCCTTCGTACATTCCTGTTCCAGAAAAGATTCCATGCCATGACCGCAAAATGGCAAAAACGGATATGACCTTTTGCGTACAGCTTTCCCTCCAGCACCTTTTTTGTAAAATCAGGCTGCAATACAACTGCTTCCCTGAAAAATGGATAAAATAAAGCTGCCGCCGCCAGCGTCCGTCCCGTCCATGACGGATCGTCAAACCCGAATCTGGCCTCTAAAAGAAATTTCTTTGGCTTTAATTTCCTTAAAATCTTAAATACTTCCTTCTTAGCCTTCCCAAATGCTCCCACATGGACTTCATCCCGGATAAATCCCACAAGCTTGTCCTTTTTTTCCAATAACTCTTTTATTTTAGCACAAATACTTTGAAATGTATATTTTATCCTGCGGTATATCCCTTTAATTTTGCTGATAATGCCTTTAATTCTCCCGCCGTCTTCACCGTCCTGTTCTTCATAAGACCTGTGCTCTTTACAATCCCCTTCTTTACTGCAGGTGTCTTCTTCTTCGCCAGTTTCAAAAATTTCTTTATATATCTCTTCGTCTTCACCGAGTTCTTCCAAAAACGTCTCCTGGCCTTCCTCATCTTTGAAGGCGCAAGACCGAGTTTTTTCATAGTTTTTCTTATCTTCTTCAGCTTCCTTGCCCTCCCAAGATCCACTTTTCCGAATTTCCTGAGCTTTTCTGCCTTCCTCGGCTTCATCCCAAGCCGCTTCAGCGCTTTCTTCATCGTCATAGTTCTTTTTCCAAGCTTCTTCATACCTTTCTTCATCTTCTTCACCTTTCGTTTTTTTATTTATCGTACCTACATCCTCTGACAGTTCGTCTTGTGACGTAACCTCTGCCCCATATCCTTTACCGCCGGGGATCTTTTTCCATGCGATACGCAGTCTCCATTTTAATTTATTTTCTTTATAATATATATCTGCCCTGACAAGAGAAAACAGCCATGTAACCTTACCCTTCACTTTCAATGTAGAAAACGGTCCGCTGCCTTTTCCCTTCAGCTCATAGCGTACAGGGACAAAAACAACAATACAAGCCAGTAATACAAGTATGCCCAGTATCACCGCCAATATAATCCCTATAATTTTTAAGATCAACAACAATATATGTAGCATCTTAACCTTCCTGCTCTTTATTCAGAATATAGGAACGAATGTCTGCCCCTCTTGTCTCATTATACACGTTTTGTACAATTTCTTCCAGTATTTCCAGAGCTTCTTCAAAACCTTTCGCAATTCCTACCACAAAAAAGTCTCTCCTGGGATAATTTTTCTGCAGGAACAAATTCGGATCTATGATCTCAAGCTGATTATCTTTCGTATCCGGAAGCACAAGAAGGCAGATATTAAGCTGAAATTTTCCCTTATCAAGCTTAGATATGATTTTCTTTTGTTTCTTTTTAAGACTTTCTGCTACATACAGATGTTTGTAATATCTCATACAGATCTCTCCTAGTAATATGCGTCAAATACCTCTTTCGCTACATTGACAGCTTTGGCAGTACCATCTGACGCTTCAATCACTACACTCACAACAAGATCCGGATTATCCACATTCGCGATACCGATAAACCATGAATGATCTTTGCCCTTATCAGAACTGTACTCGGCAGTTCCCGTCTTCCCGGCAGTCGTGTATCCCGCATTCGAAAGGACTGATGCAGTGCCGTAATCCGTGACACTCTCCATATATTTTTTAAGCTTTGCCGCTTCTTTGGCAGACATAAGTTCTTTATATTTATCCGGCCTGTTCTTGCTGACGATTGTTCCGGTATGGTTTGTAACCGAATCTACGAGATACGGCTTCATCAAAGTTCCGCTGTTGGCAATAGCCGAAGTAATGAGCGCCATATGATAAGGACTTACCTGCGTCTGCCCCTGTCCCATCGCCGTCATCATCCGCTCCGCCGTACCGGCATGTTCTCCAAGCGCGAATTTACTCTTATTATAAGGAAGCTCCGAAGGAAGTTTAGAATCAAATAAAAGTTCTTTCGTAGTCTTTCGAAAACTGCTGATTTTAAGCTCACTCCCGATACTGCAGAAAGAAGTGTTGCAGGAATACGCAAGACTGTCCTTTAAGTCTACCTTCCCGTGCACTTTTCCGCCGTAACAGTGGATCGTGTTGCTCCCTGCCTTGATCTTTCCGCTGCACTTGTAAGAATATCCGGCATATCCGGAATCCTGCCGCATAAATTCAAGCGCAGTGATGACTTTAAAAGTGGATCCGGGCGCGTACTGGCCCTGCGTCGCACGGTTTACCAGCACACCGCTGTCATCCTCATTTAATTCTTCCCAGTCCTCAGAAATCGTATTCGGATCAAAATCAGGTTTTGACACCATTGCGACAATCTTTCCCGTATTCGGTTCTATAGCAACTACCGCGCCTTTCGAACTGCCCAGCGCTTCGTAAGCCGCTTCCTGGATATTTACATCCAGAGTCGTGACCACATTATCTCCTGAATTTTTCTCATCTTTTAATTCATTCCTGAATTTTTCCAGGAAAAACGCGTTTGAAGTAAGCAGAGCCGAATTTTCGATAGATTCGATACCGGTCTTTCCCTTTGCCGTATATCCGACAACATGGGCAAACATTTCCCCATACGGATATTTCCGGTACTCTGATCCTCCCTTTCCAGTCACAGTCTCGGCAAGGACCCTGCCGTTCTTATCTAAGATCCTGCCCCGTTTTATACGGTCTGCCAGCGAATCCTGTCTCTGGTTATAAGGACTCCGTATAAAATCCTTACTTTCCGTCAAATGAAAATATACGATATATCCCATCATCACAAGGAAAAGCGTCACAAATGTATACGTAACCCTAGCGAATTCTTTGTTTCGGACGCGCTCTTTCTTTGCTCTCTGCCTGTCTTCTCGGTTTGCCTCTCTGCGGTCTCTCCTCGTCATCTGGCGCTTTTCTTCTCGCCGCTCCCGCCTCTTTATAGCCTCTCTTTGCTCGTAACTTCTCCTGTCTCTGTCTCTCAATCGCCTGCTCCTCGTCTTCTCTTAAAATATAAAGTCCCTGGATGATCCCAAACATGACCACTGTACTGATGAGTGAACTACCCCCATAGCTGACTAACGGAATCGTCACACCCGTAAGAGGGATAAACTTTGTCTCGCCGCCGATCGTTAAGAATACCTGAAAGATATAACAGGTCCCCAGTCCCAGCGCAACCAGTTTATAAAACATATTGTGAAGCTGCATGGCAATATTTAAAAACATCACATAGCAGCTCAAACAGATCAATATCATACACAGCGCGAAGATCAGTCCCATCTCTTCACAAATAGCGGCAAATATCCCGTCTGACGTAGCAACCGGTATCGTCTCCGGCGACCCCTGGAAAAGTCCCATGCCAAACCATCCGCCGCTCCCAATGGCAAACAAAAACTGGACGATCTGATAACCCCCCGTCTTATACGCTGCCATCGGATCTTTCCACGCCACAACCCGCACTTTAACGTGACTGAACAACTGATATGCTATCGCAGAAGCAAGTCCCCCCGCACTCAGCCCGGCCAAAATATAAAGGGGCTGCTTCGTTGCTACATAAAGCATAACCAGATATACAACAAATATGATCAATGCCGCGCCCAAATCCCTCGACACAACCAGTATCAGCACGTGGAACGCCGCGATCGCTGTAGTAATGACAATATTTTTAAATTCCAGCGACAGCTTAAAACTTGAAGCCACGAAAAACACGAATATGATCTTCACAAGCTCTGACGGCTGTATACTTATACCTTTCACTTTAAAGCCAAGCAGAGCACCGCCCGCAACCTGTCCGAACACAAGCACGATAGCCAGCGATACGATACCCGCGATGGCATAAAAGTTCCTCCACTCGGACAAAAGCTTGAATTTCCTTATCACTACCGGAACAAAAAGACTCATCGTAACTGCCACCGTCGCAATGGCAAACTGCTTCACAGCACTGGCATAATCAAGTCTCGTAAGCATGATCATACCGATACATAAAAGCATGCACATATTGTTGACAACAAGTCTTGACACCTTTGGATAAATGATCGTATAAAGCAGTAAGATCGCAGCAAAAAGCGATACCTGCATCAAATAAAATGCCAGCATCTTAATATCATCCGTTGCCAGATACATAGACGCAAATGCCAGCGCATGTATGAAAAACATAAGCACTGTCTGTTTCCTGAGCAGCTGTATCTTCCTGTAGGGATCCCTGTACCCAAAGATACTGAAACACAAAAACACATATGCTGTGATCAGTAAGATCATCAGATATTTTGATAATTGTATTATAATATTTGCCAATCCTTCACCTACTTCACTCCTCGTCTGAAATGCCCCTTTGTGTAATCCATATCCGGCATTTTTACTGGACGGTTTTCTTTAAAGCATTCCCAATATAGTAAAATCATCCTCTTTGCTTCTTTTACAGTCTCAACAGTCATATCCATGCGAAGCTCTGCGGGCCTTAGATTTCTAACTTCTTCTGCCTGCGAAAGAAGCATAAGGGGACTGCAGTTATACATCACATTATAACAGCAGTCGCAGCAGTTTTTCACTAAAAACTTCTTCTGATACCTGTCAGTCAGATACAGATACCCATCTTCTTTGCTGCATCTGTCTGTATTTTTCTTGATACAGTTAGCTGTCACCATCACCGGCTGGTTTCCGTATACGATCAGACCCCCTTCTGTGATCCCAAGCTCTTTAAGCTCCCTGTAATTTAATTCTACAGGTGCAAAGAAACGGCTGATCCCCATATTACCCATGCTTTTCTTACTCATCCTGTTGAACACATACAGATCATAGTCTGTACGGATCTCTTTTTGATATCCCTTTTCTTTAAGCCACTGGAAACTTTCCCAGTTGCGGACCAGCACACCGTCGAACACACTCACGTGTTCTTTATACCGCCGCTCCCATCCCGGCACTATATCTTCCCTGAAAATATAAGGCATAGCAAGAAATACCTTCTGCCTTTGTGACTTTCTATCCCGCACTATACAAAGATCAATCTCCGATTCCACATATACCGTATCAATATGTTCATCCCCAAGCACAGCTTCAAGCTGCGCCGCATTTGACACAAGCACCGAAAGCCGCGGCAGATCTTTGGGATCATCATCACAGTCCTGACATGAATACTCTTCTTTATACAGACCGCGCAGAATCCTGCCTTCTCCCTTTATCAGCTTTCTGCGATGCATTAATACAATCTCTTTCTCAAGCTTCTCTATAGCTTCTCTACGCAGTTCATTCAGCGCCTGCATAGGAAGAAATCCGCTCCCCTTTATCTCAATATCCAGACTGTCAAATACAAATTCTGTATTCCCGGTCTTTCTCATCTGCTTTTCGATACGTGCCGCATCAAGGGGCTGGTTTTGCGCTTTCTGGACTATGGCGCCCTCACAGCTGATTTCCATATCCCGCATCTCAACATACAGTTTAACACGTTCTCCTTCCGAAAATATTAATTTCCCATTAATTTTTTCTTGCATTTTATCGGAAGGTACAGATAATGCCCCCGTATCCTCTTTCGGACGGCAGAGAGCCAGCATATCTTTCCCATTGTGCTGATGATAATATCCCTTCGTATATCCTCGCCTTAAATAGCTTCCTTCAAGGATCCCTTTATCCCTGTCAGAAACATAAAATCCATCTTTCCCGTATCTTCTGTATAAATCCGCGTATTTACGGTACATACTTACGACAGTATACACATACCCGGGCTGCTTCATACGTCCTTCAATCTTAAAAGAATCAATCCCCGCCTCTATAAGTTCCGGTATCATGTCGATCGTACACAGATCTTTAAGACTTAAGATATCCTTTCTTTTTCCGTCCGAAACAGAAAAGGGAAGTCTGCAGGGCTGGGCACACTGTCCCCTGTTTCCGCTCCTTCCGCCGATCATGCTGCTCAGCAGGCACTGCCCCGAGTAACAGTAACAGAGCGCTCCGTGCACAAAGCATTCGATCTCTAATCCCGACATCTGTTTCATCTTCCTGACTTCCATAAGACTCAGCTCTCTGGCCGGCACGATACGGCTTACACCTTTCTTCTTAAAAAACTCTGCTCCCAAAGCTCCTGTAATTGTCGCCTGCGTGCTGACATGAACAGGCAGATCTGGAAATACTTCTCTTATAAGCTCCATTGCTCCCATATCCTGTACGATCACCGCATCAAGTCCCCGGCAGTAATAAGGCGCAAGATACTCACACAGTTCTTCAAGTTCCGCATCTTTGATCAGTGTATTGACTGTCAGATATATCTTCTTCCTATGGATATGCACATAATCTATAGCTTCAAGAAGCTCCTCTTCACTGAAATTATCGGCAAAAACACGCGCGCCGAATCTCTTACCACCAAGATATATGGCATCAGCGCCTGCACTTACCGCCGCTACAAGACTCTCCTTTGAACCTGCCGGCGCAAGTATCTCAATCTCATTTTCCATAATCTGTATCATTCCCTTATATCTTCCCTGCGAGTAAAAAGGCTGTCAAACGACAGCCTTTATTACTTACGCTTATTCTTCATCTCTGTCTCCAGCTTGACAATCTTCATCTGGAGCTCTTTGTTCTCCTCTTTCAGCCTGTCCATCGCTTTCTCGGCATTCTCAAGCTTAATCTGTACAGATATCAAATCATGCTTTAGATCATACATCTCTTTGTCCTTCGATTCGATATCCGTTTCCAGAGAACTGCCCTGCTTTCTCGCTTTAAAATAATCATCTGCAATGTTCAGCGCTAAAAGTACACTCCTTGTCTCTGAACTCTGTTTGCGGTAGCCGTCATTGCTGGCAAGCTCATCAATCTTGTGGTTCAGGTAGGTTGAAACCTTCTGCAGATATTCTTCACTTTCAAACCCTCCAAGATTGAACACCTTTCCGCCGATTAAAACTTCCGTAAAATTCTTTGATGATGCCATAAAAGCCTCCCCGACTTAAAATCCTTTTTCAACTTCTTCCCTTATTATAAACTAAACTTTACCAAAAACCAACTGTTTTTCACCATTTTCAACTGATTTTCACTATTTTTTCATGAAATGCCTATCTTACAAGCCCCAAATGGGTGTACGCTTTGTCTGTAATAACTCTTCCGCGCGGAGTACGCTGGATAAATCCGTTCTTTAGAAGGTACGGTTCGTACACATCTTCAATCGTACCCGCATCCTCTCCGATCGATGCTGCCAGAGTATCAAGTCCGACAGGTCCCCCCTGGAACTTCTCCATCATTGTAACAAGAAGATCTCTGTCTGTCTGGTCAAGTCCTTCCTTATCCACATCCAGGATATCAAGGGCATAATCAGCAACCTCTTCCGTAATATACCCGTCATATTTAACCTGCGCAAAATCCCGGACACGCTTTAACAGCCGGTTGGCAAGTCTTGGCGTCCCTCTTGAACGTCTTGCAAGGGCATGGGCACCCTGCCTGTCTATCTCAACTTCAAGCACTCCTGCCGAACGCTGTATGATCGTCTCTAACTCGTCCACTGTATAGAATTCAAGGCGGTTCACCACCCCGAACCGGTCTCTTAAAGGCGCTGTCAGCATCCCCGCCCTTGTAGTAGCCCCTACAAGAGTGAATTTCGGAAGTTCCAGCCGGATAGAGCGGGCCGTAGCACCTTTTCCGATCATAATATCAATGGCATAATCCTCCATGGCAGGATATAAGACCTCTTCAACCTGACGGTTCAGACGGTGAATCTCATCCACAAAGAGCACATCCCCTTCCTGTAGATTGTTGAGGATCGCCGCCATCTCTCCCGGCTTTTCTATAGCAGGACCGGAGGTGATCTTAATATTCACTCCCATCTCATTAGCTATGATCCCGGCAAGAGTTGTCTTCCCAAGTCCCGGCGGACCATAAAACAGCACATGATCAAGAGCCTCTTTCCTCTCCTTCGCAGCCTCAATATATATCTTCAAAGTCTCCTTCGCCTTCTCCTGCCCGATATAATCCTCAAGCATCTGCGGCCGGAGATGGTTCTCTATC
>CAJUAM010000050.1 GCA_910584615.1 uncultured Dorea sp. | reverse complement strand
GAATAAATTCTTATTTGAACTTATGATGTAAAATTTAGTATGGTACTAAACTTATTCTTATAATAACTTTTTTGTATCCAACCGTCAAGTTATCTCAGTCAAATTTAAAAATTTAACAACATTCTGTCTTTCTTTATCTAATCACCTGTCACCTAGATATTTAAAAGCAGCAGCGCTGCCAGCACCATAGCGACAGCTCCTTTCCGCCTGCCATCCATTTTTTCATGGAATAAAACAACTCCTGCGACTGTTACAAGCACAATTGCTGAAACGCTGTATGTAGGATATGCTGCTACCGCCGGCACGTAAGAGAGGGACTTTAATAAAAATCTGGCAGAATAGTAATTAGGAATCCCAATCAAGATACCGGATAAAATATCCTCTTTTGATAAACGCTGTCTTTTTGTCAACGCCAATGCAGCACACAAAACAAACGCCGCAATAAAGGTATAAAAAAGAAAATGCTCCGTAAATTTTTCCCTGCCAAGTTCTTCATATATTTTAGCCATAGCATCCCCGCTGCCGCCTGCTGCCAGAAGCAGTATAAGTCCGGCCTTAAAAGTAATGTCGGATTGATCCTTTTCTAACTGAATCAGCACGATCGCAGCTAACGCTATCACAAATCCACATATCTGGACAACCGTAGGCATTTCCCCGAAAAAGACAATTGCCGTCACTGCAGGCACTAATACTCCCAGCTTCATAAATACGGTGGAGAGCACCACCCCATTCCTTCTCACACTGATCTGCATAAGGATAAAGGAGAAAAGATATAAAAAACCATTGATCAGCCCCAGTCCCACAGCCGTTCCCGCACCTTCCCCACAGACCTTAAAAGGTACGCCGGATGTCCACATATGGAATCCTGCGGCCATTACGCACACAGTGTAATTAACAGCAAGCATGCTGATATTATTTTTCATATAGTTTTCGCTCAGACGCATAATGATCGAGACCAGAGCGCTGCTCACAATCGCGGATAACAAATAAATCATATATTATATCCCTTTCTCAAGATAAGACAAAAGCATAGTTCTTACACTTTCCATCTGCGTGACTGTCTTTGGGTTAGAATAAGGAATCCTGTCTATGATTTTTTCCGCATATTGTCTCTTTCGTACGATTTCCAATGTCTCATTGAAATTAATGTCAAAAAAGTACGCAAGATAAGAAAGCCAGTAATCCATCTTCGTCTTTCTTGCAGGAGAATATATTGATTCCTTCCTAAGAAACTGTTCCATCACTTCCGGGCTGATTTCTTCCATTCCCACTTCCTGCGCTGACACTCCTATGATAGTCTCAACAGAATCTACGATCTTCACCCGGCAGTTATCCAGCTTATCCGCATCCCGGATTATTTTTGCATGGAGCAGCTCTCTTTCATCTTCTATCCCTTCCAGCTTAAAGTCACTATGTTTCGCGATAGCTGTACGTATGATGCCATCCCATTTATCTTCCCTCACAAACTGCCGGATCTTTTCTTTCTTAAAAAGCAGTCCCACTCCAAATGCCGCATGATCCATAACCGCCGGCTCAAAGCTGTCAAAGAGTTTCACCTGCTCAAACCTTCCTATATCATGAAGCAGGCCGATAAGCTGCGCAAGTTCTTTATCTTCCTGCGGCAGCCCCATACGCTCCGCAATCAGGCGGCTGCACTCTGTCACTCCATATGTATGGACAATTTTTAATCTTACTTTGTCATCTTCTCTGTCATAATTGTCAAGATATGATTCAAACTGCTGCTTCGCATATTGTAAATCCATTGCACATTCTCCTAAAATCTTTGACTATTCCTATAATATTAAGTATCATAAATAGTGTACTGTATCATTTACATTTCGTCAAATAAAGCAGTAAATTAAAAATAAAGGAGAATTGTCATGAATATGAACTTTAATCAACTTGCCATGATCCAGCAGTTAAAATCTGGCATGGACCGTTTTCGCGCGAACCATCCCAAATTTCCTATGTTCTTAAAGGCTGTATCGCAAGATGGACTAAAAGAGGGTACTATCGTGGAGATAAACGTTACTACCCCAGAAGGAAAAAATTATTGCTCTAATGTGAAATTATCTGCAGATGACATGGAATTCATTGAGGCACTGAAAAACATGGGGGCCCATTAGATGCGGTTTTTGCAGGACAAATCCACATTAAGCTTGAAATAATACTGCTTTTAAGCTAAAATCTTTTTATCCAAAAAGTTACAGTGAACTGTAACCGTAAAAATACTTAGTGAGGTGTATGAGATGAAACCTATAAAAGAGGGAAAAGTCCGCGAAATCTATGATAACGGTGACAGCCTGATCATGGTTGCCACTGACCGAATCAGTTGTTTCGATGTGATTTTAAAAAATGAAGTAACTAAAAAGGGAACTGTTCTTACTCAGATGTCTAAATTCTGGTTTGATATGACAAAAGACATACTGCCCAACCATATGATCTCCGTAGATGTAAAAGATATGCCGGAATTTTTCCAAGGACCGAAGTTTGACGGCAACAGCATGATGTGCAGAAAGTTAAATATGCTCCCGATCGAATGTATCGTCCGGGGATATATTACTGGAAGCGGCTGGGCAAGTTACAAAAAGGACGGGACAGTATGCGGTATCACACTTCCACAAGGACTGAAGGAGTCTGATAAACTTCCTGAACCAATCTATACTCCATCTACAAAAGCAGAAATTGGCGACCATGATGAGAATATTTCCTATGAGCAGAGTATCTCTCACCTTGAGAAATATTTTCCGGGCAAAGGAGAGGAATATGCGGCAAAACTTCGTGACTGCACTCTTGCTCTATATAAAAAATGCGCGGATTACGCTTTGAGCAAAGGCATTATCATTGCAGACACCAAATTCGAATTCGGACTGGATGAAGATGGAAATATCGTGATCGGAGATGAGATGCTAACTCCTGATAGTTCCCGTTTCTGGCCTGCTGACGGATACGAAGCAGGACATGGACAGCCATCCTTTGATAAACAGTTTGCAAGAGACTGGCTGAAAGCCAATCCAGACAATAACTGGACACTTCCTGACGACATAATGGAAAAGACTATCAATAAATATCTTCAAGGATATGAGATGCTCACAGGTAAGACACTTTAAAAATCTCTTACAGAGCAAATATGTTTTTGACACTTCACCCCCTGAGTCCCCCGGCATTGGAGGATTCAGGGGGTTCCTATTCTGTCTGTCATAAATCTCAGTATTCCATTTCCTGCCGTCAGCACAAGAACCGCCACAAACAGACAGTAATAAAATCCTTCCATGATCAAAAGCTTTCGTCTCTGCCTTCTGGTCATCCCGACACTTTCCATGATCTCAAATTCTTTTCTTCTGGATACAATCCCTGTCAACATAACGTTAAAATAATTCGTAAGCCCCGCAAACAGTAATACCGCACTGATACTCCCAAGAACCATACGGTTGCCGTGTATATAATCATCCCACTCTGAAAGCAGATCTGACTTACTGATAACAAAAATTCCTGCCTCACCGTCCGAATCTTCTTTTCCCGCTTCTGACATCTTACCTCTCTTTTGGTTCTCCTCAGCTAAAATATTATGGATATTCCCTTTAATATCCGGCTCTTTTTCATCCTCAATATCCAGTTCCATATAGAGAGTCTTTTTCTTTGCAGGTAGTTTTTCAAATCCTTTTCCGCTGATCAGATAATAGATACTCCCTTCCGATCCGTGCCATGTCTGCCGGATACGCGGGAATCCTTCCCTCCGGTTATCAAGATATCCGCTTAAATGAAAGATTGGCGACTGTCTTTCTTTTAATCTTCCAGTTTCCGCCGCTTCCCATTCTGTCTTGTCACGCTCCTTTGGGCTCATCTGATTCCACAAAATCTCCTCCTCTTTCGAGCGCATCGCAGTAAAATACACTGGCTCACCCACACTTCTTTTTGCCGCTTCTTCTTGTTTCGGCGACAGCTTATGATCATGAACAATGATCACACCAGTTCCTTCTTCCAGACTGTCCATATCCACCGAAAGCTTATTTTTCTCTGTATATTCGCGCAGAGCGTCTATCTCTTCCTTTTTAATGATCTGGATGACATCCTCACTAAATCCTTCCACCATAGAGTGATCATAACTGTATCCAGTACCTTCCTGCACCTTTACATTCTCACTAAAGTTATCTACAAAAGGCAGGATCACCTGTCGTGAAACTGTGGAAATCATATATGCCCCCTCCATCACATATGACGTCTCTTTCTTCACCCCGTCAAGACTTAAGATACTTTCTTTTACCTCTGGGGAAATGGGTGAAAACTCATCATAAGCATTATCGTACAGCAAATGGAAGTTATCCCCTTCTGTTTCCATCGGATCCTCCCTGGCATCCCTAGACTTGTACTCATTTCCATAACCCTCTTTTTGTCCCCATTGGCTGAATTCTCCTGCAATGAGGAAATCAGGACGTCTCTTAATCACATGGATGTAGTCATTATTCTTTGTAATGATAACTGTCCCCAAAAATGCAGTTATCCCCAGAAACAATGAACATACAGTCAAAACAGACCTCCCCTTATATCTGGTCAGGTTCTGCCATGCCATATACCAAAGTTCCCCATTAGCACTTCTTTTTTTATAACTGATCCGTACTCTCTTATCATTCTTCTTCCCCGACAGATCTGTAAATTCTATACTCTCTACACATGATAGACTGACCACCCGGTAAATGACACCTTCTGAGACAATGATCGTAAGCAGTACCGCAAATGCCGCGGCAGCGATCAGAATTTCCGGTCTGAAAAACTGAATCTCTCCTGCGCCGCCAAATCTGCTCAGATACTGTCTTCCTAAAATCTCAGGTATGACAAGCTTAAGTACAAACGCAGAAAGAACAGTTCCCGCAAGCACAGCCGGAATCAGGATGTTTATGATCTGCCCGAAATATATTCTGCCAATCTGCTTTCTCGTAGTACCAAGCATGTTCAAAAGCCCCATCTGTCTGACGTCTCCCGCCAAAGAGATGCTCATCACATTATAGATCAGAAAAAACATGCCTCCTAAGATTACCAGTGTGCCAGGCAGGGCAATATCAAAGCCTCCCGCCATGTGACTTACCGCATCATGAAAAAATGTATTTCTCACTGTGATCTTTACTTGTGAATCTCCTTCCAAGTCCTCATACAGTTGTTTTTCCGCCTCCCGCCAATTCATGTTATCTGACTGGCAGATTAAAATATCCGATTTCTCTGCAAGATCATACCCCCAGTCTTTATATTTTTCCTCCGAGATGTATCCGATCTTTGAATCCGAACCGGCATCTGTATAATCCGAATACCAGCCGCACAGAGAAAACTCCTCCTGCACTGTCCGGAACAGGCCGATATCCACTGCCAGATGAATCTTCATCCCTTTCTCTGGCTTATGGATGCCCATTTCTTTTAATGCTTCCACCGGAAGCATGATTTGCTGCTTTTTTGCCGGATAGTGCCCGCATATATCCGTATACGCAGGTTTCACAAACTCCTCCCACGCCGGCCTGTCTAATATCTGAACCTGGCAGACACGTCTCTTACCGGTATTTTCCTCTTCAATCCCTCCCTCTCCTATCAAAACACTTCTCCCAGCCTTTTTTACATAGCTGAGGGAGCACACCTTTTCATACTGCTCCTCTCCTGCACATTCTATACAGGCAGAGGCACTTGAGCCTGCTTCTCTTACTGCCCGCACAGACTCCGCCTTTACTTTTCCAAAAGCCATTCCAAATACTATTGTCAGCGTAATCATGCATAAACTGACTGCCCCCATGAGAATCCTGTTCCTGCGTCTATTGTATCTGCCAAACTCCTTAGAAAGCATCCGGACCACGGATTTGTTATTGTTAGGGATATATTTATGCCCTTCCATCTTTTATCCCTCCTGGCTGCTGATCCTGCCATCTTCCATCCGGATGATCCGGTCTGCCATCTGTGCCACTTCCTCCTGATGAGTGACAACAATAAGCGTCTGATGGAATCTGGTTTTGCACAATTTTAAAAGTCCCACAACCTCCATGCTAGTCACCGAATCCAGACTCCCCGTCGGCTCATCCGCCAATAATATAGCTGGTTTTACCAAAAGCGCACGGGCAATTGCCGCCCTCTGCTGCTGTCCTCCAGACAGGGTCTTTGGCAGCCGGTCTAACTTATCCCTGATTCCAAGAAGTTCTGTTACCTCCTCCAAAAACATATGATCAATCGTTGCCCCGTCAAGCCGCAGCGGAAGTACGATATTTTCATAAATACTAAGTACCGGAACTAAGTTATACTGCTGAAAGACAAACCCTATATTTCTTCTGCGGAATATAGTTCTCTCCTCATTTTCCATATCTTTAAGACTGTTTCCCCGAATAAAGACTCTGCCCTCTGTAGGTACATCCAACCCTCCAAGCATATTTAAAAGCGTCGTTTTCCCGCTTCCGGAAGTCCCTACAACCGCCAGAAATTCTCCGTCTTCCACAGATAATGTTACGCCATCCAGCGCCCGTACCTCATTAGTTTCTATATTATAATATTTTTTAAGCCCCGCTGCCTTCAAAATCTCCATCCTGTCTCCCTCCCGGCACCAAATCCGCAAAGTACGCATATCCAATGAGTATATACCCTGCACAATGCCCTTTTGATGCTTCCAAGTATACAAGGCAAATCTAACAAACTTCTAACAATCCAGAAGAAAGATCCATCTCCATCATCAATCCTTCGTCCATCCTCTTTGTCACTAAAAATCCTCCATGCAGGTTCACGATCTCCCGTGCCAGATAAAGCCCGATTCCAAATCCCCCCTGATCTGTGACACGTTTTCCCCGGTAAAATCTTTGGAAGATCCGGGTTTCCTCTCCTTTATCAATACCGATCCCATAATCTCTTATCTGAAGCTTCAGGAACATCTCATTTTTTGATAAAGATATGATTATCCTGCCCCCATGCCTGCTGTACTTGACTGCATTATCCAAAATATTGCAGATAGCTTCCCCCAGCCAGTTCGGATCATGTACACAATCAGCTTTTTCAGGCAGGTGGATTTCAAAATGGATCTTTTTCTCCTCTGCCTGTTTCTGTATCTGCCCCAATGTATTTCTGATTGTTTTTAAAAGATCCGTTTCCTGTTTTTTAATCTGGATCATGCGCTGTTCAAGCCTTGACATCTTAATAAAGTTCTCCACAAGAAAGTGCAGTTTTTCTGCGCTTTCTTCCATGGCCTCTACAGATCTGCCAAATAGAGTATCTGTTACAGGTTCTCCCTGCATTCCCTGTAAAAATCCCAGATATGTCTCAATATTCGTAAGCGGCGTGCGCATCTGATGGGCTGTCTGCGAAATCAGCTTCTGTATCTTTTCATAACTCTTTTCCGCTGCATCCTTTCTTCCCTGACACATCTCCTGAATCCTTATAAAATACTGCTCTATCTTCGAATATAGTGTCTCTTTTCCGCACTCTGCTGCTTTTAATTCTCTCTCATTCAAAAGATCCTCTGTCAAATTCACGATCTTTTCTAATTCCTGCTCCCGATATTTTCTCTGCAGGCAGAACATACCCAAAGCGCCCGCAAATAATCCGGTCAAAAATACGATTGCGATTTCTGCGTACATATCAATCATCCCCTATCCTGTATCCAAGTCCAAACACATTCTTAATATATACAGGCTGCCTTGGATCCGGCTCAATCTTTTTTCTCAACCGGTTAATGGTGACACTGACTGTATTATCCACAACAAACTGACCATCCAGCCCCCATACTTGCTCAAGTATATTTTCCTTCGTAAGCACCTGTCCCTGATTGATCATCAGATATTCCAGCAGCTGGTATTCTTTTGCCGTCAGAACAAGCTTTTCTCCTTTCAGAACTGCCCGCTTTTTTTCAGGATATATGATAAGATCATTGACAGAAAAAAGCTTTTCTCCTTCCTCACCGCTTCGCCTCAAAACTGCCTCAATTCTTTTCAGCAAAACTTTCATGGAAAATGGCTTAACCACATAATCATCCGCCCCTATATCAAATGCGGCAATCATATCCTTTTCTTCATCCCTAGCAGTCAGAAAAACGGCGGGAACTTTGTAATGATCCCGGGATCTTATCTCCTGATACAGACTGATACCATCACCATCGGGAAGTCCAATATCTATCAAAAGCAAAGATTCCCCGCTCCCCAGTACAACTAACGCTTCCTTTTTTGTATGCGCGCATAAGGTCCTGTAGCCCGCATCCTGCAAAGCTATATTAAGCGCCTGATTGAGTAATATGTCATCTTCAATAATGACGATTTTATATACTTGATTTTCTTGTGACATAGCCGCGCCCTCTTTCCTGTTTTTTTGTTTCTGCACAATTCTTGCGGCAATTATATCAAATTTCCTATTATTTTCAAACAATTTTCTCCTCTGCTGTTTCACCTCATTCTTTTAGAGAATTCATGGTCCTTTAAAATCCGGCACCTTCAAAGTTCTTTGAATACGTTTCTCGTACTTACAGAAATGAAAAGTGATACAAAACCCGAAAAAAGAATCACTCCGTATTCCGCATCTTTACACACTTCAAATAAAATTCCGTACATTGCATTCCCCAGAGGCTGCGCGCACATAGCGACAGTGAGCATCACCGCAATCACTTTTCCGATTAAATCCTGCGGAGTTTCCATCTGTACAAAACTCATCATCTGCACCGTAAAAACAGTTGAAAATATCATAATAATAAAGCAGCAAACGGTTATAATAATATAATTTATGATCCCAGAAGAAAACAACTTCAATCCGATTCCCATAGGAAATACACATAGCGCCGCCGCAATGATCAGATTTCCTGCCCTTTTCACTTCCAGCCTGTCTGCAAACACGCCGGCACAGATTCCGCCTGCCAGTCCACCTGCCGCCAGTGCCCCCTGCGCATAACCATAAAGCCTGTTTGCCCACTCCATTCCCAAATCCAGTATTTCCGTCACCAGATAAGGAACTGCAACAATGATCATCGCAGACAAAAATAAATTGATGCCGCTGATAACAAGCAATATCTTTCCAATAACTGGTTTTTCTTTTTTTATAAATAGTATGCTATCTTTAAAATCACATTTTACTGCTTTTAATATGCCTTCATCAAATTTGCATTTTTTAAAAGGTATCTCCATAAAAATCTCCATAACAGCCGACAAAAGAAAACAAATCATACAAAGCGTCAGTAAAGGCTTAAGTCCATATGTACTATACAAAATCCCTCCAAACACAGGACCCGTCAGAGCAGCAAAAGAGCTGATCGTACTGGCAATAGAATTTGCCGCCATAAAATACTCCTGATCGACCAGCACAGGTATACTTGCCTGCACCGACGGCTGATACGCGCCGGCAATACCATATAAAAGCATCAGTGTAACCGTTACCAAAAGAATAAGATTTCCCTTACTCATCAGTATGGAAAATATCAGGATGATCAACGCTGTACAAAAATCCAGTACCACCATAACATTCCTCTTATTTACTCTGTCAGCAACAATTCCCCCTACCGGTGACAATAAAACAGACGGAATAAACGCACATGCTGTAACTGTCCCGTAAAGCGCGGATGAACCTGTCAGATTCAGCAGGTACAACGGCAGGGCAAACCGGATCGCGGCATTGCCAAACAATGAAATAATCTGCCCGATCACCATTAATGTAAAATCTTTAGAAAACAATTTGTGATTCATATTTTTATCCTCCATTCTTTTTAATACCGCATGTTGGTATGTATAAATTTGAAAATAATCTGCCCATTTTTCAGGGCAGTTTTTATTTGTTTTTATGATAAATAGCTGTCAGTTCCTGCAGTCTCTCAAGCATATCATCATCTACAATATCCAGGCCAAAACCTTTCATCATCTGACCAAATACCATAAATTTGCCATAGCATTCAACCTCCGTATTATCAAATATCATGGGGTTCATCCAGACATTTGCAACAAATATGATAAGTTCTGCCAACTGTTCCGGAAAGTCTGTCTGAATAGATCCGTCTGCAATCCCCTGCCTGATAATCGGCAGGATATAGTCAGGCGCCGCTTCCTCGATCGTATCACGCAAAAGGCTGACAAGCAGTTTGGGATTATTATGAAAATTAGGAGCTACTGTAAAAATATCATTCTGCACAGGCCGGTTAATGGATTCTTTAAAAATAATCTTCAGTTTCTCCCGTCCAGTAAATCCCGTACTGTCCCGGATAGCAGCCAGCATCTGATTAGACTCCGATGTTATGCGGTCTGTGACCGCTACCAGAATATCTTCCTTTGACTTAAAATGATGATAGATAGCGCCTTTGCTAAGACCGCCCAGATTGTCGATAATATCCTGTATAGAAGTATGCTCATAGCCCTTCTTCATAAACAGTCTGAATGCATTATCCAATATTCGGTTTACTGTTTCTTCCGGATACTTATTTCTCGCCACAGCACTCTCATCTCCCCAACCTACTAATAGTATGTATCCATATTATCATACCATTGGTATGTTTGTCAAAGATTTAGTTTTTTATTTTTCGTTCTTCCTTATAATTCAGAAGATTCCCGACATGCTCTTTTTCAAAGAACATTTCCTTATTTGCCAGCGTGATAATTGCTGCCGCAAAAAATATAATGATTGTCTCCACGCATTTTGTCTGCGGCGTCATAGCAATTTTTTCCTGCATCGTGTTCACAAACAAATGAAATATGATACAGGCAAGCATACTGCGGTTATTCTTGACATACACCCATGTTGTCAGAAATCCCAATGGAATGACACCAATCAAAAAATTCAGCATATATAAACCACCGAGATCTTTCAGTCCATAATGATATGTGCCTTCAATCCAAAACAAAGGCAGGTGCCAAAATGCCCACACAAAGCCAAAAATAACTGATTCCGTAAACCATGAGAAATAAAAAGCCACAGAATCCTCGCCATATCCCCTCCAGCCAATCTCCTCAATAACCGCCGCCAGAAGAATCGTCAGCAGGGCAGAAGTACCTCCGACAGAAAATGAAAAATCCTCCGTAAAAGCAAACTGTTCTAAAGACTGTCCTGCCAATACGGAAAACAGGATGGAAAGTGCAACAATCACCATGAATCCGATAATCGCCTCTATAATGCTAAAAAATTTAATACGGTAAAACCCTGTCAGCTTTTCCTTTAAATCTGATTTTAACGCCTTGTCCCCTGAAGCCAGTACGGTAATGACTGCTGTGACCGCCGGTGCAGTTAAACCCAGCAACATGAGCAGAGCGGATATACCATTATCATTCCCGGATTTACTGATGACCGCCGCAATAATCCAAAATACCCATGTAGCTGCAAAACAAGTAATATAAAAACGTAATGGCCTGTATCTATACTGTCCCATAAAAACCTCCTTAAACTGTATCCGTTTACTTTGTGAGAAAAATCACTTTGTTAAAACCAACTTTAATATATTTTTAGACCGTCTGCCTGTCGGCTAATAGTTAAAAACTAAGGAACTTTAACGTTCCATAAAAATTCTTTTTAATTGATACTACTTTGCAGCATTTCGAAAAATAGGCATGATAGCCGATTTCATACTGTTTTGCTCCATATTTAAGAGCCGTTCTAAGTTATAAATAAATGCGGCTATCTTTTTTTGTCTATCTTCGCTGCTATATTCCATAAGGTCATCAAATATTGTGTTTACATACAAAAATGTCATTTCCGCAGCTTCCTCCGGGTATTCTGTCTGACATATCCCTTGCGCAATCCCCTCTTTTATTAAAGCAGTAATGAGGGGATTCATTTCAGACAGCAGACAATTCTGCATTTTCTGGTGCATAAGAGCATTTTGCGGTTTATGGACCTGCTGAAGAATTTCCTGATTGAAATTGTCATCACTTATATTAAGCGCAAGCATCATCAATGTAAGCCGCTCCAATATGGGCACATCTTTTTGTTCTGCAATTTTTCTCGCTTTCTCAACTAATCGCTTAGTCATACGGTTGATCATAGAATCTAAAAGTTCTTCTTTAGACTTGAAGTGATAATAAAGCGTGCCCCTGGCAATTCCTATCTCATTCAAAATGTCATTTGTACTGGTGCGGTCAAAGCCTTTTGCTGCAAATAGATGCTCTGCCACATCCAATATCTCATTTTTTCGTTCTTCTGCTTCCTTCACCACCCGCATTTGATTCACCTACTTAGATTTTCTTATGGACAGACTGTCAGTCTAATATTATCACTTAAGGAATTTATTGTCAATCATCTTGCTATTCTTTATACACAATAGAAAAACTGACACCGTTAGCTCCTGATCTCCTTTAACATATACCCTTCCCACATACTATCAGCATTTTCAAACATAACAACCTCAAACTTCCCTGTATAAGGTTCATAGCCCTCAATCTCAGCCGGAATATGAGTCAAAAACCGCGGAATAATCTTAATCACATAAAAGCGCGCCGCCACAATAACGGGAACAAAAAACCATTATTGCAGCGGCAGAATTTTTATGGATCATCTTCCAAACAGTTTCTACATTGTGTCGGCTTCATTCTTAACTCGTTTTGAGCAGTAACTTGTATACCTCAACAAGTTTTTCATCTGTGCTAAGTGCCCTAAATTTTTCTATATCCATATTTGATGAGGTCGGAGCACCATCAACCGGGTTCATTTCTGAAACTATCACTGTAGTTGCTGTAGTCATTTTAAAAAGCTGCTTCCCTGAGAGATACTTATCTAAACAAGTCTCTTCTACTAAATATGAACTTAAAAGCCTTAGTGCTTTTGTCGGCATAGGAAGATCAGCTTCACTCTCGAGCTTAACTACTAATGTCAGTTCATCTTTAGAAAAACTATAATCAACAATCTGCTTCGGGTTCTTAGCAATCAATGACTTAGCATTATAGTTACTAATTGCTTCTTTTACTGCTTTTTTTGCCTCTTCATCAAACTTTGCATTCGGATTTACAAACTGTGCGCTAATTGAGTAGCTATTTTTCATTTTATTCCTCCTTGAAATAATTGATTATTAGATAAACACATCTTTATCCGGAAGTCAAATGGTATTTATCTTGAATACAATATATCACGCATTCATCCGGAAGTCAACATCTAACCAAAATATTTTACAAAAACCTTGAATGAAATTCCACCCTCACGTTTTAATTTGAAGATACCAGTTCACAAACAGCATATAGTTAGCTATGATGAATTTGCAGGAATAATTAAATATACTGGAGGAAACTACAATGATTTCATTATTTGAACAGTTTGGCGGTACATATATCAATCTGATTACAAGTGGTAAACTTAATAGTTATCCCACTGATATTGATAGGCAAGCACAGAACTGAATTATTGATTTCATAATAGAAGAATCATGGGACTGATACTGTTTACAGTACCAATTCCGTGATATTTAAACATAACGATACTTATTGTCTGTTGGCTAATTGTAGTCATTTAATTATACTAAATGTAATGAGGAGAAAATATGGATATAATCCGCGTCTTTTCGATGAACTTAAAAAATATAGAACTGCACTTGGGCTGTCACAAGAATCCTTTGTAAACAGAGCTGGACTTCACAGAACATATAATTCATAATTGCTTTTTCCATTAATATCTGACTTCCTTACACCTCAAAAACTCTATCCGCACTTTACATCTTGTCTAATATTTTACATTTTGTAACTCTAAAAATCAATAATACCTTGTAAATTACTATCGAAATTTGTCGTTACAAAAAAAACGTACCACTATCTCTAATGATACGTCTATCACATTCAATTTCTAAAAACCTGTTACCTATATCTTATCCGCAAGGTGTACACTAATAGAAACACTGATTGCCCAGACCCTTTATTTTCCATTCTTGTACATCTCTTTTTCCATAGTATGATAGCAGAGGAAATCTCCGTTTTCTGTTTCAATTTTTTCATACGAAGTAATCTGATACCCTCGCTTCAGATACATACTCTCCGCCGGGAAAGAAGCATCTACATGAACCTTCGGATATTTTTCCAAAATCCTTGCTTCCAGTAAATCCATCAATCTGCTTCCATATCCTTTTCCCTGATATTCCGGCAAAATAAACAATCTGCAAATCTCATTCTTCCGAATGCTCCCGGTTCCTATGATGTTTCCATGTACCATTACAAGATAGATTTCTTCATAGGACATCACTTTCTCAATTCTTACTTCACTATGCAGACCAAGAAAAAACCGCACTGCACCTAACGGATAATAATGTGGATACACGTTCTGTATCGTTTTTTCTACTATCCCTGATACAATAGCAGGATTATCTGTCAGTATCAATTCCATATCCAAACTTTCCATTTATAGCCTCCAAATTGGAAAAAACATATATCCCTGTCCATTTTCTTCTGGACAGTTAAAGTCGCAGACTGCCCCTGCCAGTTCTATGCCCTGTTCTTCCATATATTCCAGAACCTTCACGAATATATCCTCTTCCGTACATTTTACATACAAATATTCATATCCGGGAATTGTCCATTTTACCCATCCTGCCGGGGCTTCTGCTTCATCTGCAACCTCCACGCCCGCCAGGTACAGTCCCTCCGTAAAATGATCTTCCCACAATTTCTGCATGAAACCTGCGCCTTCTTTTGTAGAACCTTCTTTTCCAATTACAGAAAAATTTTCCAACCGTTTTTTCATATAAGATGCTTTCCCATTGGATAATGCCGTAAATAAAGCGGATGAAAAAATGATAAATCCATTCTTTGTAATCTCATAAACATTCCTGTTATTCTCTGCAAATATCTTTGCAATACTTTCTTTGCTAAGCAGAGAAAGCAAAAATACAAATATAGAAATCCCCATTATAAATTGAAAACAAATACTGACGGCCTTTTTTAACTGCTTTACATCTCTGCTCCCATAATTATAGCTTATTACGGGGACTGTTCCCATAGAAAAACCGATATATAGCATTGTCAAAAGGAGTTTTCTGTCTTTTCTTTATTCTTGCTATGTTTCACTTGTTTCCAAACAGCAATAATGCTGATGTAATTCATATATTTTTTGCTGCATTAATTTTATTAGCTCCAATGGTTCTAACACAGTGGCGTTGTTCCCAAATGGCAATATATAATCGGCAACCCATTCTAAAGCAGCATGGTTTATTTCCATGTCGATTATCCCGCCGCCCGTTGGGAATGTTTTTAATCCACTTGCAAGTAAACATTCACTTTCACAGCGTTTAACGCCTACATCCGTTAGTTGGATTTTCATATGGTAATCATTCTTAACCTCTGTTTTTTCAAGATATTCTTGAATAGACGTTGGAATAGGGTATTTCCCTTTTGGATAGGGCTTTTCCTCTATGATTTCTTTAATACGGTCAACCCGGAATACTCTGATTTGATTTGCCGTTGTACAATAGGCGGGGCAATACCAAAGTCCATTCATAGCATATAAGCCGATAGGTATAATTGTGCGTGTACTTTCAGAATATGTTGACGAATACCGTATTGTTGCGGCATGACGGTTTATCACAACAAGGAACATTGATTTAAGTAATGGCGAATCGCAATGTCTGTCTGGAATCCAAAATACTACCTTGTTTTGAATCTGCGTAATACTGTTTTGTACATCTAATGGCAGACAATTCAAAAATTTTTTTAGGACGGATATGGTTTCCTGTTCAAACGGCAAGTCACGGTGATATTGCAAGGCTTGACAGGCAAAGAAAATAGCTTTTGCTTCGCTTTCTGAAAAAGCAATAGGCGGCAAAATGCGTTCTTTTAAGA
>CAJUAM010000049.1 GCA_910584615.1 uncultured Dorea sp. | reverse complement strand
ATGAACTGTCAATTTTAATTTCGACCTGCATGATAATCACCTCTTTCTTTTTCCTCCTTTCAGCTTGGTCAATTCCGAATTATTGTGGGTTCCATTATACGCTATCCCATTTAAGAAGTATAGTTGGATTCTGGAAAACTTGCCGGACGAAAACAGCTTGCACCGCAAGATGATTTCGGACTGCAAGTCCACAAACTTTATCCACTCGCCCAGCACCCTGTATTACTATAACACACCGAATTTAGCTACACGGCTCACTGGCAATTACCGTAACCAGACTTATGCCGGCAAGTGTGATCCGGCTTTGCTGGACACACAGCATAAAAATAAGGTGCCCAGCCGGGCACCTTATCCGTTGCACATATTAGTTATACTTACGTTTTCTAGCAGCTTCAGATTTCTTTTTACGTCTCACACTTGGTTTCTCGTAATGTTCTCTTTTACGAATCTCCTGCTGAATTCCAGCCTTCGCACAGTTTCTTTTGAATCTGCGTAAAGCGCTGTCTAACGTCTCGTTTTCTTTAACGATTACATTTGACATAGTCTCACACCTAACCTCCCCTCCAGCCCTATATTGTGCATTATACGACTGTTCGGGTATATTTTTGCACTGCATATAATTATACCACATTTTCGTTCTACGTCAATATATTTTTGCCATTTTTCGCGTTGCTGTCCGGAATTTTGATTGATAGAGGAAATTTTTTTCAAATATAAGTAAATCCATAAAATACCTCCACAACTTCCCTGTTACTAATAATCAGCTTATTTAGGAATTTTAATCGTAAACTTACAGATCCTTCATCCTTTCAAGGATTTTTCCGTAAAATTCTTCCACGCTCTCCTTTCTCCTCAGATCTTCCAGTATCACCCCGTCCTTCAAAAAGAGGATCCTTTTGCAGCGGCTTGCCACCTGCGGGTCATGGGTTACCATAATGATAGTCTTTTTCATCTCTTTATTGATTCTCTCCAACGCCTCGATCACGGTTTTGCCCGACTTCGAATCCAGATTCCCAGTCGGCTCGTCCGCAAGAATCACATCAGGATCATTGATCAATGCCCTGCTGATCGCCACTCTCTGTTTTTCCCCTCCGGAAAGTTCGTACGGATATTTGTCCATAAGGTGCATAATACCAAAAAGTTCCGCGTATTCTTCGCTCATTTTTACACATTGCTTTACATCTTTTTTATCCAGTACCATGGGAAGCATGATATTTTCACTAACAGACAGGCTGTCCATCAGATAAAAATCCTGAAACACGAATCCGATCTTACGCCTGCGGATATCCGCAAGTTCATCGCTCCAAAGCTCTCTCGTATTTTTCCCGCAGAAATAAAGCTTTCCCTTTGTCGGCTTGTCGATCACTCCCAATGTCTTAAGGAGCGTAGTCTTGCCGCATCCAGACTTTCCCATGATTCCGACGAATTCCTGCTCCTTAATCATGAAGCTAAGACCTTTCAGCACCTTGATACTTTCTTCTTCCCCTTCGTCCCGGCTGATTTTAGTATACTCCCTAAAGAGTTCCTCCACCTCGATAACATTGTCTCCTTTTACGTCTTCTTTTCTTTTATCTTCCATCCTTTTCATCCTCTCCCTCTGCCCTTCGTATATACATTGTCACCCGTATCATAACAATCACTCCCATACCCATAAGGCTTACCGTCCATAACGGAATCATTCCCTTTATGTAAGCAAATATATCAGCTTTCCCATACTGCCTTGCGATAATGACCGCTGCCGTATAAAAAAGTGCCAGCACTACAGCTATTACTGTCGGAAATAAATAGTAATAACGCAAAAGCTCCTTCCTGATAAGCGCTTTTCTTTCTTTTTCGCGCATTCCCATACACATTAAAAACTCCGCTCTCTTTGCCACCATATCCGCTTCTGTCGCCATCTTCACATTGAGCAGCACAAAATAGATGACAAACGACACGATGAGCACTAAAAGATTCAAAACTCCTTTCATCACCCGCTCGATCTTCAGGTCTTTCACCGCCTGCATTTTTGTATATAAGCATGGCACAGAAGCATCGTAGCGCTCATCCTCTCTGTGGCGTTCCTTAAACCCGGACAGATCCGATACGATATCCGATACATCCTCTTGCCTTGTATTGATCAGGACAAGCTTCGAGGGACCCTGACGGATATTCACATCCTCAATCTTTTCCACTTCCTCAGGGATCGGCTCTCCAGTGTACATATCCGTTGTCTTCCAGAGTTCTTTTGCCTTTTCAAAATACACATCCGAAAAAACTACCAGATTGTCCCTGAGCCCCTGACGGAACGCACCCGTAAGGCTGCCGATCTCTTCTCCCTGTATCGTTTTAAAGTAATATCCCACATCCTTTTTCCTCGATAATATTGCATTATCGTATCCGATCTCACAGGGCTGGCCTACATGTAAAAGAGGTTCCTCCCGGGATAAAAAGAAATCTATTGGCTGTGCCTTTATGGACTTATCCTGCTGATGAACAATGTATATTTTCTCTCCCTCAGCATCCAGATGAAGGGATCTTGCCTTATAGGACCTGTCAAGCGCTTTCTTCAAGGAATGATAAGTACTTTCTGATATGCCGATATGCTGCCCCTGAGGCGCCTGTATATCTCTCATACCTTCTTTTTTTTCTGTAGAATCATAGTTGGATACCCGTACCATAGGATAGATTGTCATCTCTAACTCATATTTCTTTTTAAGCCCTTCAAAGATATCATTATCCTTATCACCCGCGGCACACACGATATCATAAGGAAACAGTGTGTCCGCCTCCTCTGCGATCCTCACGGAGATGGTCTGAAAGGAGAAATAAAACAAAGCAAAAAACTGTATCATCGCCATTCCAAATATATAACCCGTATTTGTTTTTGACTTATGGAAAAGCTGATTATGCACCATAAGCTTTTTAACATAGGTGCTGCGTCTTCTCTCCCGCACAGCCCATTCTGCAATCCCGGACCGCAGCACAAGAAAGATACCCACAGACAGGATCGCTAATAGCTTTACATTCTCAAAATTACGAAGCTGGGCATACTCAAAGATACTGTAAACAAAGCACAAAATTCCAAGAGTAAAGAAAACTTTTGTATACCGCACCGGCATCTTCTCCCTGACAGCCTTAAGTTCCGTACTTTTTCCCATATTAAAGTCAAAAAAGATATCTCTCGCTGCCATAAAGGATACAAGAAAAAGAAGGATAAGAGCGATCACTGCTTTTACATAGGACGATGCCCCAGCCGAATACCAGTTTACATGCTGCCCGGTAAGTGCCTGTGATTTCATGGAAAACAGCATGAGGATCCCCGTCCCCATCATGCCCCCCGCCGCAATAGTAAAAAAAAAGAGCGATACAAATTCCATCGCCACAAAGTACCAGAGGGTTTTCCTTCGCATCCCCAAAGTCAGAAAGATTCCGTAATTTTTCGCACGGCTCCTTAAATAATAGAATACAAGGATCACGATCATGATCACCGACATGATCCCCACCGGAATGATGGCATTCATCAATATGATATTTAATCCGCCGAACAATTGGTCCAGACCTACATATTTACTGTTCACCCCTAAGAGCCTGTTCATGCCGAAACCGGTAATTAAAAAAGCAAATACCATGCTGCTGCACAAAAACAAAAGAACATAATCTTTCCAGTTTCTTTTAAAATTCTTCCAGACAAACCGATAAAACAATTCATTGTATTTTCCATGAAAAGCCAGTCTTCTTTCCTTTTCCTCCCTTTCTTTTCTCTCGTTCTCATGAAACTCTTTGGAAAGCTGTTTTGTCTCCTCCCAGATTCCCATGATCTTTACTGCCGCATACTCTACGGCGCTAAAAAGAAGGATCATTCCTAAAGCTGCCGTTGACAGATCCGGCTCCGTCGTGATATTTAAAATCGTATATCTCGACATATGTACATAAAAAGCCGTCACCGCTGTAGCTAACGCAGCGGTATGGTACCATTTTTCCCTTTTTCTCAGCGCTGATAAAAGGTGGAGCACTCCCAGCAGGAAATACACCCCATAAAAGAGCAATTCTACAAAAACTCCTATATTCAATGCAGATATGTTATCCACATACGCATAGACATCCGTTCCAGCGATCAAAGCTTCAAGACCGCAGCTTTTGATTTTGAGCGCCAGCTGCAATAAGTTATAGCGCTCCTTACCGATAATGATCCACGGCAAAAACAATATGGTAAAATTCACTCCGTAAAACACGAAAGAAGTAATTACCTGCCTTAACAAAAGTTTATGACCGGACCGCTTTTCTACCTCACTTTTCATTCCCATTCTCCTCCTGGACATATTTGATCATTATTTTTGCATCATCAACAGCAGACCAATGACTGCAAGAGTTAAAAACATAATGATTTTATAAATAACAGATTCCCATATGATGGAATCAAGCATCCCGATCTGTCTTTTCTTTTTCCTTCGAACAAGATACAAAATCTCCCCGACGAGAAAATAGATCATTAACCCTACTGTCATCGGATCCCCGATGCTGCTGTATATATCAAGCGAAACACTCTTTTCCCACATCATTTTTGAAAGTTTTTCATATAGATAGAAATTACTGCCATTATATCTTAGCATTATGATCATTCCAAAAATATATAAAACAATATTCAGCGGTATATCTATCCAGACAATTTTTTCCAGATAGTCCCTGCGCATCTCTGTCTTTATCACTTCTTTCCCGGTCTTTAAAAGTTCTTCCTCCATAAGATTCTTCTGCTTTTCCCGTGTCCCGACAACCAGCTCCTTTGACATTTCCTCCAAAAGATTCCGACAGGAATCACATTCTTCTATATGTTCCTTTACAAGACGCCCGCTCCCTTCACTGCAGCAGTCATCCAGATATAAAGGCATCAAATCCCTGATGATCTCACATTTCATTCTATCCACCCCCTTAAAGCTGCTCAATGATCATACATTTCGCACGGTAATATGTGACTCTCGCCCATGATTCAGATTTCCCAAAGAGCCGGCTGATATCTTTATAAGAAAGCTCTGCCATAACCCGGAGAGTAAATACCTCCTTATATGGTTCCGGCAATACATGCAAAATCTCATGGATCCGTATCTGTTCCGCGTGGTCGATAAACTTTTCTTCCAGACTCTCTTCCCACGGCTCACCCCCTGCAGTTTCCCCTACAATATGTTTTTGCTTTCTGCAATGCGCAAAATACTCATGCTTTGCGATCTGACACAGCCAGACCGATATCTTACACGTTCCCCGGAATTTCTCCATGTTTTCAAAAGCAATTGAAAATGTGGACTGGGTCAGCTCTTCGGCAATATCTTCGCTGCCGCTTAGTTTTAACAGAAAATTGTAGACATCCCTAAGATATTCCACATAGACTTTTTCAAAATCCTGCACCCATTCCACCTCCTTATTTATAAGAGTACTGATCTCCTGTTTTGTTACAAATAATTTGAAAAAATTTGAAAAAAAGCTACCAATCAACAAATGATTCGTAGCTTTTTACAGCAAAAGCAGCATACTTTTGCCCTGCCATTCTCATATTTTTATAACTGACCCTCCAGCACTTCTTTTACCTTTGCCACTGCCGCGTCCATCCCGTCCGGATTCTTGCCGCCTGCCTGCGCCATATTCGGGCGGCCGCCGCCGCCTCCCCCAACTAAGGAAGCGATCTCCTTGATCAGATTTCCGGCATGTGCTCCTTTATCTACTGATTCTTTTGTAGCCATCGCCACAAGGCTTACCCTGCCGCACACGGAAGAAGCAAGCACAACAACGCCTTCTTTCAGTTTATCCTTTAACTGGTCTCCCAAGTCACGAAGCCCATTCATATCCACGCCTTCTACCTTTGCGGCAAGCAGTTTTACACCCTTTACTTCTACTACCTGATCCATCACATCGCCCATGGCATCCTGCGCCTGTTTGCTCTTTAAGCTTTCGATCTCACTCTTTAATGCCTTGTTTTCTGCCATCAGAGACTTGAGCTTTTCCATAAGCTGATCCGGCTTTGCTTTCATATACTTTGAAACATCAGAAAGCTTACTTTCCAGCCTGTTATAGTATTCCATAATCCCCTGTGAAGTCAGCGCTTCAATACGTCTTACACCCGCAGCGACACCCGACTCAGATATGATCTTAAACGCCGTGATGACTCCTGTGTTTTCTACATGCGTACCTCCGCAGAATTCCTTTGAAAATTCTCCCATGCTTACCACACGGACGATATCGCCGTATTTCTCGCCGAACAGTGCTGCCGCTCCGGTCTTTCTTGCCTCTTCAATAGGCATATTTTCTGCCTTCACCGGCAGGCAGCTCATGATCTGCTCATTGACAATATCCTCAACCTTTTTGATCTCTTCTGGTGTCATGGCAGAAAAATGCGTAAAGTCAAAACGCAGCCTGTCCGCATTGACAGAGGATCCCGCCTGCTCCACATGATTTCCCAAAACCTCTCTAAGAGCTTTTTGAAGAAGATGTGTCGCGCTGTGATTGTTGGCTGACAGCGCTCTTTTCTTGGCATCAATCTCAAGTGTCACCGTATCTTTGACCTTTACCATACCCTTAGTGACATGACCTTTATGCCCGATCTTTCCTCCAAGAAGCTTTAAGGTATCCTCCACCACGAATTCAAACCCATCAGCCCGGATGATTCCCGTATCTGCTTCCTGACCGCCGCTTGCAGCGTAAAAACAAGTTTCATCTGTAAAGATCGTTCCCTCTTCTCCATCAGAAAGCGCCTCAACAATCTCCGTATCCGTTGTAAGCACTGTAACTGCAGAATCACACACCTTCCTGTCATATCCTACAAACGTACTTGTAACGCCTGGATCTATCTCATCATAAACAGTCGCTTCCCTGCCATTATAATTGTGCTCTCCAAAGGTTCCCTTTGCCTTCTCCTTCTGCTCCTTTACAGCCCTCTCAAAGCCTTCTTCATCAATGGAAAGCCCCTTTTCTTCCAGAATCTCAATAGTCAGGTCAACAGGAAATCCATAGGTGTCATAGAGACGGAATGCATCATCACCGGAAAGGACCTTCTCACCTTTTTTCTCCATCTCCTCTTCCATACCAGACAGAATAGACAGTCCCTGGTCTATCGTCTTATTAAACTGCTCTTCTTCCTTTGCGATAACTTTAAAGATAAAGTCTTTCTTTTCATGAAGCTCCGGATATCCGTCCTTTGAGCCGTCGATCACGGTCTGGGCAAGTTCTATAAGAAACTCCCTGTCAATGCCAAGGAGTCTTCCATGACGGCTGGCACGCCTTAAAAGACGGCGCAGGACATATCCCCGTCCGCTGTTAGAAGGCAGGATGCCGTCAGAGATCATAAATGTCACCGAACGGATATGATCCGTGATCACACGTACAGAAACATCCGTTTCACTGCCTTTTCCATACTCCACGCCTGCAATCCTGCATACATGCTCGCGGAGCGCAAACAGCGTATCAATATCAAACATAGAATCCACGCCCTGTACGACACATGCCAGACGCTCCAGTCCCATCCCTGTATCAATATTTTTCTGGTCTAACTCTGCATAGTTGTTATGCCCGTCATTGTCAAACTGGGTAAATACGTTATTCCAGATCTCCATATAGCGGTCACAGTCACACCCTACCGTACAATCAGGCTTACCGCAGCCGTATTCCTCACCTCTGTCATAGTAAACTTCTGAACAAGGGCCGCATGGACCGGAACCATGCTCCCAGAAATTATCTTCTTTTCCAAAACGGAAGATCCTCTCTGCCGGGATCCCGATCTTTTTATTCCAGATCTCAAAAGCCTCATCGTCATCCAGATAGATAGATGGATACAGCCTGTCAGCCTCAAGACCTACTACCTCTGTCAGAAATTCCCAGGTCCAGTGGATAGACTCATCTTTAAAATAGTCTCCAAAAGAAAAATTTCCAAGCATCTCAAAAAATGTACCGTGACGCGCAGTCTTCCCTACATTCTCAATATCGCCTGTCCGTATACACTTCTGGCACGTCGCCACCCGTTTGTTAGGCGGGACTTCCTGCCCGGTAAAATATGGTTTTAACGGCGCCATACCAGAATTGATAAGCAAAAGACTCTTATCATTATGGGGCACCAAAGAAAAACTCTTCATCACCAGATGGTCCTTGCTTTCAAAAAACTCAAGAAACATCTTTCTTAATTCATTCACTCCGTATTTTTTCATATTGTTCTCCTCAAATCTGCTAAATAAAGTCACTATTTTTTAATTATAATGACGGCGCTTTCATTTGTCAACGATTGGAATCCATAGAAATAAGGGACTATCTATTTCCAGACAGCCCCTTTTTCATTATATCACTTGATTTATTTCTTTGTCTTCGCGCTCTTCGCCGAACAGTAGTAGCTGTAGATCTTCTTACCTCTTACAGTTTTATATGACCGTATCCGGTATTTATAAGTAGTGTTTTTCTTCAGCCCGCTGTTTGTATATGATGTCGTCGATCCTTTTTTTATTGTCTTGACCGTCACATATTTTTTCTTAGACGCCTGATAACGCTGGATCTGATAGCCGCTTGCCCCCGACACTTTATTCCACTTTAATTTTATCTTGCTCTTTGAAGACGCTGTGGCTGTCAATTCGGGCATTCGGATGATCGTTATGTATGTCTTTTTAATATATCCTGTTTTCTTTTTTCCATTTACCTTAACAGAAACACGATACCAGCTTCCGCTTGTCCCTGTTATCGTCACACCGGTATTGATCCCCAGTTTTTTAATTCTTTTCTTGAATGTACTGGGACCGGAACGGACGTTGATATTTGTCCCATTGGTTTTTCCAGTCATCGTAGAAGCTGTCTTTACACTGACAGCACCGGATTGTCCTGAATACGCAGTCTTTCCATTCGCTTTTTTATAGGATCTTATCTTATATTTATAAGTCTTTCCCATACTCCTTCCCGTATCCGTATAGGAAACTGTACTGCCGCTGCTGATCGTTTTTATCTTAACATACTTCTTTTTTGATGAATCATACCGATACAGCTCATATCCGGAAGCTCCGGATACTTTCTTCCATGACAGTTTCACCTTATCATAAGATGAGGCTTTTCCGGTAAGTTTCGGAACTGCCGGTGCTTTCGGAGCTGCCGGCGCCGATGGTTTAGCCGGAGTAGTCGAAGTAGCGGGAGGTGTTGAAACCTCTGTCGATGAAGACGTACTTCCCGTTCCGAAAGACGGATTTGTCCCCGGTTTAATATACCAGAAATTCATATCCACATTCCCGGAGTTTCCAGTAATGCCAGACACCTTGCCAGTAGACGTATACTGCCAGAAATCATAGTCTCCCGTGTAATTCGTGCTGGTCGTATAGTGGGCAAGCCAGACCGGATACTTTGCAGCAATCTCTGATGCGTAAAGATCAGAACCAAGCATACTCTTATTCGCATATACAAGAGGCGTATAGCCTGCCTTCTTGATCTTATTGCAGAACGCCAGACAGATATCTGTCTTTTCTCTTCTGCTCAGTTTCGTTGTACTTGAAAAGCGCCCGCCGCTGTAATACTCATAGTCGAACACCAGAGGCATAGTGATCTTATACCCCTTTACTGTCTGCAGCAGATACTCCGCTTCCTGCTCTGCTTCTGCTTTTGTGATCGCCTGTGAAAATATGTACGCGCCGACCTTCACTCCTGCAGCGGCAGCATTTTTCATATTCGTCGCCGCTGTCTCATCTTTAGCCAGCTTCCCTGTCTTTGTCCCTCTGTAAGAAGTCCGCACAAAAGCAAATTCAATCCCGTCACTTTTTACCTTCTTCCAGTCGATCGTCCCATTCCATTTTGAGACATCAATCCCCTGCTTTATCGTATAACCGGCAAACTTCTTGTTATGTGTGATCTTTGCCGCAGCTCTTGTCTGTATACTGCTGCCCAAAAAACCTGCCGGTATCTCCTCGCCGCTAAGTCTTCCCCTTCCTGGGTCGTCTAGATCTGCCTCTGACACCGCTTCCTCTTTCGCTTCTTTTTCTTTCTCTTCATCAGTCTCCTGCGGCTTAGCCTCAGAATCCTTATCTTGTTCTGCCGCCTGAGGTTGTGACTTTATAGCCCCGTCCTTTTCCGGTTCCTGAGGATCTGCCGTAACTTCCTGATCCGATTCCTCTTTCTCTTCCGAAACGTCTTCATTCTCCTCTTGTTCCGGCAAAACCTGCTCACTGCTGTCTTCGTCCGGATTATCCGGCTGTGAAGCTTCCTCTTCTTTTTGCTGTGTTTTCGGCTCTTCTTCTTGAGTAACTATCTTTTGGTTTTCAGTATTTTCTGTCTCACTCGCCAGTACTCTCTCCGGAAATACTGTCATTGCCATGCAGAGAATCAACAATGCCGCAATAAATCTGTACTTTCTTTTCATTTTATAATCCCCTTATAATGATTTTTCTTCTGTCGTCTGCTATCTTATAAAACTAAGATTAAATCCATATTAAATTCCCCTAAAAACACTCATTTTTACAAAAGTCCCAGATATTCCCTTATATTATCCAGTGATTTCCTGCTAAGAAGCTCATACGCCTGATATGTCATGCCCGAAGAAGCCCCCATACAGATCACATTCTCCCTGTTTCTTACTTCCTCTGACATATCCCCCAACGCTTCCGTCATATCACAGCAGAACAGATTCCCCGGCTGCCTGATCCATTCTTCAAGAGCCTCCATATCCGCCGCAGGACCTATAGACGTATTGAACATGATCTTTCCGTTTCCAAACTGCTTAAGCTCCTCTTCATGAAGAAGGATCGTGTTCTTATTCAGACAGGTAAATACAACCTCGCTGTCATGAAGGAGTTGAGATAAAGGCTTATAATGAATTCCCTGTTCCTCTCTTGAAGGTTTTATGCTCCTTGCAAAATAAGAGACCTCAGCCCCCATAAAATGCAGCGCGTCCGCGATCAGTCCGCCGGAGTCTCCGATTCCGATCATTCCTACCTTAAGTCCGGTAAGCTCCCTCATTTTATCTCCCCAGAGAGGCATATCATAACCATGCAGTATCCGGATAAGCTGATAGACCGCGTACTCTGCCACACCTTTGTCCCCATAGTTTCTCACGCCTTTTACGCTGATACCTTTTGTCCTCGCAAACGCGATATCCACATTGGCGCTTTCTTCCGAATACAGGCTGCATATCATACCTACATACTTAAGTCCCGGCGCTTCTTTTAGTATCTCCTCTCCTACCTGTGTGGAAAATCCCACAAGCACTGCATCTGCATCCTTGATCCTCTCTATCAGTTCTCCGTCATCTGCAGGCGGTTCAGAATAAAACAATACTTCTTCCGCATACTCTTTTAGCTCCTCCCTCGCCCATCCAACAAGGTTCACAGGTGCTGCAGCCACAAGCTTTTTAAATCTCTTCATTCTGATTTCCTCCTTCGCAAAACTTTTTAACAGCCTCCTTGCCTCCCTTAAGAGACCCCTGGACCATCTCCGGTTTTCCGCCTCCTCTGCCCGCGAATTTTTCATTCAGCATCTTACACAGCGGCCTCACATCTGCCTCATGACTTCCGATCACATACCGGTAACCGTCAGAATCTGTTCCCGCAAATACGGCACACACTCTGGCCCCACGCGTAAGAAGCTGATTCATAAGCTCTCTCGGCGCATTTCCCGAAAGTTCTTTATCAAACACCGTAACGGTCTCTTTTGTCACATCGACCTCCTGTGCCATGTACCGTATGATTTTATGCTGAAGCGAATCCAGCTTGTTCTTAAGTGCCGCCTGGTCCTCTTTCAGATGGTCCACTGCCTGTGAAACTTCCGTTTCCTTGGCGCATAACGCAGCGGAAATAGCCTTGCAGCTTTCATCTTTCCTATCGTAATCAGAAAGAGCGCGGTATCCGCAGAGCATCGTAATCCGCTCCCCTCCTTTATAGTTCATCATATCAACCAGCTTGATAAGTCCGATCTCCCCGGACTTTTTCACATGAGGAGCACAGCAGGCACAGACATCATATCCGCAGACCGTCACGATACGCACCTGTCCTTCGATCTCAATCTTACTCCGGTAATCTAATGTCTCAAGCTCCTCCTTAGAAGGATAAGACACTAACACATCAACATTTTCAAAAACTGCTCTGTTGGCTCTTTTCTCAATCTCCTTAAGCTGCTCTCTCGTGATAGGTCCGTCAAAATCCAGCGTACAATAATCACTGCCAAGATGAAAGCCTACATTATTATAGCCAAACTGTTCATGAATAAGACCCGATACGATATGTTCACCGGAATGCTGCTGCATCTTTTCAAACCGCTCCTCCCAGTTGATCTTCCCATGTACCTTCTCACCTTCCTTCAAAGGCTCCTCTGTAATGTGATATACGATATCTTCCTTCTGCCGGACATCAAGCACCTTCACTTCACCGAGATACCCCGTATCTGCGTACTGTCCTCCGCCCTCTGGAAAAAAGGCAGTTTTATCAAGAACTATTCTGTACCTTTTCCCGTCCGGCATACAAGAGCAGACCACCGCGTCAAATTCTTTTAAATGACTGTCCTCATAAAACAGCTTCACTGTCGCTTCCATACTCATTTCGCCCTTTCCTGTAAATCCATTCTTCTGCTCTTTTTCCTTGTATCCTTTGCACTGTTCTTACATCCGTTCCGGCGCGGTAAATCCCAGCACATCAATACAAGCCTCCAATATCTCCTTCACAAGGACGAGCAGCGCAATATAGCTTTCCTTCTTCTTATCATCCTCCCCTGCAAGGATCTTCGTCTCATGGTAGAAACGGTTAAACGCATTTGCCAGGTCATAAATATAAGCACAGATCTTATGAGGCGCGAGTTCTTCATAAGCCACTGTCATCACATCATTATATTTGGCAGCTTCAAGCATCAGCGCCTTCTCCCCGTCACTGTGCGCTCCGGTGATCTTAAGACCGTCGGTCTCATTGCCCTCTGCCGCATATTTGTTTAAAATAGATTTGATACGCACGATTGTATATAAAATATACGGTCCCGTATTTCCCTCAAAGGAAGTGAACCTGTCCACATCAAACACATAATCCTTGGATGCCTGATTAGACAAATCTCCGTATTTGATAGCTGCCAGGCCTACGATCTTTGCCGTGGCTTTTGCCTCTGCCTCCTCAACTGTCCGGTTATCCGTAATCTTTTTATACATCTCTTCTTCAATATCTGCGATCAGATTCTCCAGACGCATGATACCGCCTTCCCTTGTCTTAAAAGGCTTGCCGTCCTTCCCATTCATCGTCCCAAATCCTAAGAAAGAAAGTCCCATCCCAGAAGGTACGATCCCAGTCTTTTTTGCCGCACGGAACACCTGCAGAAAATGAAGCTCCTGACGCTTATCCGCCAGATAGATCACCTTGTCCGGCTCGTAATCTCTCTGCCTCTGGACCAGAGTCGCAAGGTCTGTCGTCCCGTAAAGGGATGCGCCATCCGACTTCTGGACCATACAAGGAGGGATCTCTTTTGTATCGGATTCCTCCTGCACATCAATGACAAGCGCTCCCTGATCAATATGGGCAAACCCATCCGCCTTAAGCCATCCGATCATATCCGGTATATCACTCTGGGCATCCGATTCACCCTTCCAGAGATCAAATTCCACATTCAGGTTATCATAATTTTTCTTAAGATCTGTAACCGATACTTCCATAATGTGCTTCCAGACCGCCATATATCCCTTATGTCCATTCTGGAGAAGATAAGTGGCATGAAGGGCACTCTCCCGGTACAGCTCATCTTCCTTCGCCCTGGCACTGGCCATCGGATAGATCTCCTCCAGCTCACTGATAGTAAACGGCGCTTCCTTCGGATACTCCCCTTCAAATGCTTCATCAAAATAAGGAAGCTCTGGCTTACGCTCCTTAAGTTCCGTAATGATCAGTCCCATCTGATAACCCCAGTCGCCCAGATGTATGTCTCCCAGCACCTTATGTCCCATCTTTCTGGCAATACGCTTCACACTCTCGCCAATGATCGCAGAACGCAGATGTCCTACATGTAGCGGTTTTGCCACATTAGGGCCGCCGTAATCCACTATGATCATCTGTGGCTCCTTTACTTTTTCAATACCAAGCTCTTCTGAATCCCTCATATCATTCAGATAAGAAGCTGCCGCCTGATCTTCAAGCTTTATATTAATAAATCCCGGCTTTACTGCCGTGATCTCTCCAATATATTTCTTTGTCTCAAGATTATCTATGACATCATCCGCAATCATAAATGGAGCCTTATGATAAGCCTTCGCCCCGGCCATCGCTCCATTGCACTGATATTCACAGAGATCCGGGCGGTTGGAAACAGTAACTTTCGCTAAACTTCTGTCATATCCTGCCTTTTCAAAAGCTGCGCCAAGCTCTTCTTCAATAAAATCTATAATTTTCTTCATAGATATTCCTCCTGATTTTAATTTCATTCTAATAACCTATCGTATTATATTTTTCTAAAAAAGTCCATACTAATATTGCCAAATATTGTATACTATGTTATTATATCAGTAATGATTACTATTATTAGATAATAACTGAAAGGAGAATACCATTATGAATAAAAATGTATTCCGTAACTTATCCTATGGAGTGTATGTTGTCTCCACGCTGGACGGCAGCAGAAATACCGGCTGCACTGCCAACAGTATCATGCAGATCACTTCATCTCCCGCCACTATAGCTGTCAGTATGAACCATGATAATTACACTAATTCCTGTATACAGGCTTCCGGAAGATTCGCTGTCTCCATCCTGTCCGAACTTTCCGCGCCCTCTTTGATCGGACAGTTCGGCTTCCAGTCCGGAAAGGATACAGACAAGTTCGAAGGCATTGACTTCACTATGAAAGAAGGACTTCCTATTCTGAATGACTGCTGCGGCTACATCATCTGCAAAGTTATAAACAAGATGGAGACTTCTACCCATACCGTATTTTTAGGTGAAGTGACAGATGGAGATACGTTAGGCAGCGCTCCCGCCATGACTTACGCATATTATCATAATGTAGTCAAAGGCAAGAGTCCTAAAAACGCGCCGACATATATCGCTGAGGAAGATATTTCCGCAAAAGATCCTACCAAAGACGTGACTGCCTCTAAGTGGGTATGCGGAGTATGCGGTTATGTCTATGAGGGTGAGACCCCCTTTGAACAACTGCCGGACACCTATACATGCCCGGTATGCAGACAGAGCAAGACTAAGTTTGTACAGAAATAATCAAAAGGAGGATACACAGATGAAAATAGGTTCCCATGTAGGAATGAGCGGAAAAAAAATGCTGCTTGGTTCAGCTGAAGAAGCCGTTTCTTACGGCGCCGATACATTTATGTTCTATACCGGAGCGCCCCAGAATACAAGACGCAAAGATATCAAAGAATTAAATATCGATGCTGCGTGGGGTTATATGAAAGAACATGATATACACGAAATCATCGTACATGCCCCCTACATCATCAACCTCGGAAATGCTATAAAGCCAGAAACTTATGAGCTCGCGGTTAATTTCCTGCGCACCGAGATTGAACGCACTGAGGCTTGTAAAAGCAAAGTCCTGATCCTCCACCCTGGTTCCCATGTAGGCGAAGGGGCTGATACCGGAATCAGCCAGATCATCAAAGGTCTGAACGAGGTGCTTACAAAGGACATAAACCTCTGTATCGCTCTTGAGACGATGGCAGGAAAAGGTTCGGAAACCGGACGCTCTTTTGAAGAGCTGGCACGCATTTATGACGGAGTCACTTATAACGAAAAGCTGCGCGTGTGCTTTGACACCTGCCATACTCACGACAGCGGTTATGACATCATCCACGATTTTGACGGGGTGATCGGTGAATTTGATAAGATACTTGGAAAGGAGCAGATTGCCGTTTTCCATATCAACGACAGCAAAAATACTGCCGGCGCGAAAAAAGACCGCCATGCAAACCTCGGGTTCGGAGAGATTGGATTTGAAGCCCTTTCCTATATTGTACATCATCCGGATTTTGAAGAAATCCCGAAAATCCTTGAGACTCCATATATTCCTTCCCCTACCAACCCGAAGAAATCTTACGCGCCCTATAAATATGAGATTGAGATGCTGCGAAAAGGTGAATTCGATCCGGATGTAAAGGAAAAGATCATAGCGGAAAATGAATAAAGACTATATCTGTGAACGTTCATTTCAATTTTTTTAAATATGTCTTGAAAATGATTTTTAATGGATCTATCCTTTATCTAAGGATATCCTTAGAACACTTAAAGGAGAAAAAAATCACATGATCCAAGGAAAAATTGAAGCGTTTGAAAAGACAGTAATGCGTGATCATAGAAACATCGCAGGTATTGTTGTATTAAAAGACGGTGAACTATCATACGAAAATTATTTTAATGAATGTACCGTCGATAGCAGAGTTCATATATATTCCGTAACGAAAAGCATCATTTCCATACTGATAGGAATTGCCATGGACAAAGGTTATATCAAAGATCCCGGCCAGAAAGTATTGGATTTCTTCCCCGAATATGAAATCAAAAAAAGAGAGAAGACAATACAAACAATCACATTAAAGAATTTATTGACAATGACCGCTCCGTATAAATACAAATTTAATCCTTATATAAAGTATTTTACAAGCGATAACTGGGTAAAGTTCTCACTCAATTTATTGGGCGGCAAGGGACAGGTTGGCAGATTCAGATATACGCCCCTGATCGGTCCGGATATCGTGTCTGGTATCCTTAGTAAGGCAACAGGACAATCTGTAATAAATTTTGCCCGGGAAAATTTATTTGCTCCATTGGGAATTATCGTTGAAAAGAGTATTATTTTTCATAGTAAGGAAGAACAGCTTGCTTTTAATCAGGCTACGGATATCAGCGGCTGGGCAGCTGACCCTATGGGTGTGAATGCGGCAGGCTGGGGACTTACACTCTCTCCCATGGATATGGCGAAGATAGGTCAATTATATTTAAATCATGGAATATGGAACAGTAAGCAAATCGTATCAGCAAAATGGATAAACGAAAGTACAAAGGAGCACAGTCGATGGGAAGCTCAAAATCTGCCGTACGGATATCTATGGTGGATTTATAAAGATGGCTTTGCCGCCATGGGAGATGGAGGAAATACCATTTATGTCAACACGAAAAAAAACATGGTAGTTTCAATCGCTTCTCTATTCAGGCCAAAAGTCAAGGATAGAATTGAACTTATCCTGGAGTACATTGAACCGATATTTGGTGATTGAGTATAATGAATTTCCTGTTTATCAAAGTGCAGTCAGGATAATGTACGGTACTAACGGCGGTATCTAAGAAGATACCGCCATGTCCTTTTTTCTAAACAAATTCGGCGGACAGCTCCACAGGGTTGACATACTGTTTCATCAGGGCAATCCACTTTTCAGCATCCGCTGCGGTCTGTACGGCGGCTTCCATCGTTTCGTGAAGCTGCCTTATTTTTGTTTCAAGCTCCTTTTGCTCGTTCTGGTACTTCTCGGACAGCATAGTGAAGTTATACTCGGTTATACGTCCGGCAGACCAGTCCTCATACATTTTAGCAAACAGCCCGTCACTGACTTTAAAAAAGAAGCGTTACAGAGAAAAAAGGCTGTAAAAACAGGAACAGCCAGCCCAAAAGAATTTACGGACTGGCTGTATCAACAGAGTAATGTAATTATTGAATTGTGAGAAATA
>CAJUAM010000048.1 GCA_910584615.1 uncultured Dorea sp. | reverse complement strand
CCAAGCTTCTCTACTTTAATGATATCGCCTTCGGCTACTTTGTACTGTTTACCACCTGTTGCTATAATCGCGTACATATAGCACCTCCTATTATCATTACTCGCCAATTACGGTGTCTGCCATAAAAACTGTCATATCTGTCTGTATGTGTATTATGGCAACACTTAAAAACCTCATTGCGCGGCATACTGGTATATCATAGCATGTGGAGAGTAGAAAATCAAGGGGATTTTTGCGATTATCATCAGATTATGAACAATTTATTATTGCTCATTTTTTTCATAATAACATTCGAAAATCCATTTAAAATTTACTTACTGAATCATATTTGCAGACAATACGTCATCACTTTCTGTTATGCTCTCAGTTTTTGTTAGTGGTATTAATTAGAACCACCTATAATACTTTCCAAAATAATCAATGCAATATTCTTCTCAATTCCTTAATATCTGTTAATTTAATAATTTAAACAAAAATCCGCGACAATAATAAAAGGCAATATCTGGACAACTGCATTAAGTTATTTGTTATTTGTGAGAAAATAACAAATAACTTAATGCAGTTTCAATTCTTTTATTTAAAAAGCACATAGTAGTATCAAATGATACCACTATGTGCAAAAGTATAATGTTTCATTCTTTTTTAATATTTTTTACTTCTATCTCTTTCCATACATCCTGTCATAGTATGCCTGATATTCACCAGAAATAATCGTCATCCACCACTTCTGATTATCAAGATACGTCATCTCTTCGAGGTATAATGTCTTTTTCCATTCTTATGAATAGTCTTATGCACTTTACAGTAATTTTTGCAGCTGCTTTTTTTAGCGTGTCTTTTGTGATGGTAAGAGCAGTAAACTCCCGAAGAATGCTTCTTTCCATTCTTATGAATGGTCTTATGCACTTTACAGTAATTTTTGCAGCTGCTTTTTTTAGCGTGTCTCTTGTGATGATAAGAGCAGTAAATTCCTTTCTTGCTGCTGCTATGATGACTGCTACCATGATGGGCGCTACCATGTCCATGAGCCATGACCGGCGCCGTAATACTTCCCGACAGCACAATAACTGTCACCGCCATCACAACCACTCTCTTCCACTTCCTCAATAATTTCATCTGCAATTCCTCCTTAATTTCATGCTGTGATTTATGTCTTTACAAATAATACGTCGCATCTTTATAAATCCTTGCAGATAAAATTATATTTTCCATACATTTATACATTAATAAATATCCTATACTGCAATCTCTTTAATGACCATGCCTGTAATGTTTCCCATGGCTTCCATGATTTCGGCTGTTGTCAGGGCTCTTTTCATGTTTTCTGTATTGATAGCCCTCTGTCTCATCCGTTTCTTTCTTTTCTTTAATTTCTTCTGTTTCCTGTCTCTCACCGTGCCCTTTGCACTTTTCTATCCGGTCAGTGATTTCTCGCATGGACATTCCATGGCAATCTTCTACTGTAACCGTCTCATCATACTGGGTAAGCTCCATAGAAGCCCTGTATTTTCCAAAGGACATATCGTGCTCATGCGCCTCTTTCCGGCATTCCATATCGCTTGTGTAAGTAAGAGCCTCGTATTTCCTAAGATTCCTGTCAGCATCGATCTTATCTATGATCGCCTCTGAATTTTTAGAGATTACGGTAACATACACTTTAGAATCCTTTTTCAAAAACGGCAGATAACGGTTATCTCCAAGAAGTCTCTCAAGTGCCTGGATATAAGAAATACGCTTTAACTTCACCTGCCTGAGGATATCCCTGCCTTCTTCATTGTAAGCCTCCTCCGTCACCACATGCCCGAAACAGTTGATCCCAAGTTCTATGGAAGGGTTCACATCAATACTAATATAGGATACCGGTCTTACATACAGAGTGTATCCTCCTGCCGCAAGGAACAGACAAAAACATGCTGCTAAAAGCGCATACCGCTGCATTCGCCGTCTTCTTTTCAGTTGCTCCCTCAACAGATACTCCATGGTGTGTCTCTTAAGCTCTTCTGAGGCCCGGATATTCTTCATACTTTCCTGAATCCTGTTCATGCCCAGTCACCCCCTAATCTGTCCCGCAGCATTTCCTTCGCTCTGGAAAGCCATGAATACACCGTATTTTCTTTCCGTCCCAGTATCTCAGCAATCTCCACTGCTGAATATTGTTCATAGTAATACAGATAAATAACGTTCCTGTACTTTTCCGGAAGCGCAAGTACAATCTCTAAAAGTTCTGCGCCAGTTTCATCAAGAACCGCTGTTTCCTCATTTATTACCTCTAAAGGCACCCACCTTCTCCGGGAAAGATATCTTAAGTGATCCGTACACGCATTGATCGCCACCCGCACAAACCATGCTTTCTCATGTTCCCGGCTTTCAAATACTTTCTCACAGAGGAGATACTTCATATATACATTTTGAAATACATCCTCTGTGTCGTACTGATTCTTAAGATGCAGAAAGCATATCCTGCGGATCATATCCGCATAGACATTTATGACCCTCTTTAGATCCTCTTCGCTCTTCAATGCCTTTCCCCCCTACGTCTTTCTAAAAGCCGCGTTATTAAAAACATTCAGAAAACTTATTATAAATTTTATGGCAAAAACCCATAGATGTCAATGCCTGGATTTAGCATACGCACAGTAAGGATTATCACCGTATATGCTTTTGCGCACCGTGTAACGGGTATTAGAACACCCGCCGAGACAGATTTTTGCATAGATACACTCAGAACATGTCTTTCCAAGCTTTTCTTTTGTAAGCTGCCGCCGCCATAAAAAGGAATCCGGATCTTCCCAGATATTTTCTAAAGAGCGTGATCTTATATTTCCTTCCACAAACATCCCATCGCGCATAGAAGTACACCCTGTGACATCTCCGTTGCTTAAGATCCCGAAGCTTCGTATTCCGGCATTGCAGCCTTTCCATGTGCAATAACCGTCCTTTTTATACTGTCTGAGAGTCATTTCTTTTCTTGTATAATATCCTACATTATCCGGAAGTATAATACGGATCCTCCCGTCTATGGACATCTCATAGGCGATATCGATCAATTCTGCCATCTGAGAAGGAGAGATAAGCAAATCTTTTTGAAACCGCATATTTCCTTCTAAAACCGCCATCTGTATCTGCCAACGCTGTACCCGAAGCCTTATGAGTTCTTCTTTCATTTCTTTTAATACCGTAAGGTTCTTCTTCATAACACTGGTGATACAGCCAGTTCTGATCCCGGCTTTCTCCATCCTTTGAATCCCGTCACACGCCTTTTTATATACTCCGTCTCCCCGGATAAAATCATGGATTTCCCTCGTTCCATCCAGACTGACCGACACCATAGAGACTCCTGCTGATTTCAGTTTCCTGATCACACTATCAGAAAGCAGTGTCCCATTAGTTATCATATGTACATGGACGCCATTCTTTTCTAAAAGTTCTGCCGCCGGATACCAGGATTCAGATATAAGAAGTTCTCCTCCAGTAAGAGATACCCACTTTACGCCAAGCGCTATAATCTGCTCTGTGACTTTTTCAACCTCTTTTTGGGAAAGTTCATCCGCTCTCCCTTCTTTTGAACAGGAGGAGGCGCAATGCCTGCACTTAAGATTACACTCTGTAGTCAGTTCCCACACACAGGTCTCTGGTCTATACTTCCTCATGATCAATCTGTGAGCACTCCTTTCACTTTACAACCATAACTATCCCAAAGCTCCAGATGATAGCTGCTCTTTTTAGGAACAGAGATATTTTTTCCTCTTTCTTGTTCCTCTCTCGTCATCGTCCATATCTTTCCTTCGTTTATGGAAAAATAGCAATCTCCTTCCTGACATTTAGCCTTTATAAAGAGAGATTCCTCCTCAGGAGGGGAAGTCCACGGACTGTCTCCTCCATAGATTGCATTAACTGCCGCATCCATTGTACCTGCAACTTCAGGATCCACAAACCCTGATATGTCCATTTTTAAATTTCCCGCCAAAACATTTTTCCCGCCAAAAGAAAACACATCAATATATGGCTTCGTATACAGGATTTTTAATTCTTTTTCATAGTTATCTTCATCATAGTAAGAAAGGATAACCTCTGTTTCATCGTGTTCAACCCGGAAAACTTCTGTGATATCATGTGCTGGTTTTGGGATTTTCTGCACTTTGCATTTGGCCGCTTCCGGAATATTCCACCAAAGTATGATCTGATCGTTTTTTTCAGGAATCTTCTTTTTAGGAGAATCAGATCTTTTCATCTCAAACCATGCCGGCCAGAACTTTTTCTTAAGACCGCGGGATATAAACTCACTGCGAAATTCCAGCACATGAGGCTCATCTTTCATCAGAAGCGAAAGCTCCCCTTCATAGAAACCTTCATAAGAAGTATTTAAGCTTTGTATCTGTCCGTTTACGGTAACACTGACTTCACCCATATCTTCCCCTGTATCTTTAACCTTCCACGCAACAAATGCTTCTTGGCCGTAAGTATAAGAAGATTTTGGCGCAAACTCAATGAAAGGCGCCGGTACTTTTGTAACCCACAACTCCTTGTCTTCTTCTGTCATTCTCATATATTCCGCTTTTACCGTATCGTATCTTGTCCAGTCTCTGAATTTATAGTTAAGGAGTCCTGGTCCGTCATGTATATCTATTCCCTTTATATCTGCCTGTATTTTAATACGGCTTTTCTTTGGCAGGCATGCGATAACTTCATTCGGCTTTACCCTCAGAATACCGTTGCTGTACATACACACCCACAGCTGGAAATGCCTGCCATTTTCCGGCTGCTCTAAAACATCGAATACGATATCATCCTTATCCGACACAAGAGCTTCTTCCATATCACCGATCTTTGGAGTAATAGTAAGACACGAAACCATGATATATGATTCGCTTTTACCTGAAGGTTCAAACTCCTCATCGCTGCAGTATAGATCCTCCGGCCCGCTGTTGCGGACAGTAACAAAAAATCTGCTGCTTTGTTTTGCCCAGATCGTATTGCTTTCAAGACTTACGCTTATCATTCACTTCTCCTTTCCCTAACTTTACATACCCTTCTGAAATTATTTTTCTTTTACTGTATAACTCCTCTGTGGGAGGTCTTACTTTGTTATCTTCAAAGACGTTCCCGGATTCCGGAAAACGCCACTCCCACTTTTGGTCTTCCGCTTCCGGCATAGGAATCTGCACGGTATCTGACGGATGCAAAAGCGGCCGTACCGGAAAAACTGTCTCCATCCTCTGAACGGAATTTCTGAAAAAGTGCTCATCCAGTTTTAAAGTCTGGACCGGAAGCAGCCCTGTCCGTATATTGATTTCGGAAAATGGGTCAAACAACAGTGTTAATATCCTGGCTGGCATTTCCAACGACTGCTCCCATTCATTTTCAGCGCAGATAAAGTGCGTTCCATATTGGGCCGCCGAAAGATCCGTTGCCGACATCCTTGTCATATCCGGCAGTTCACCTTGCTTATCAGAGAAGAAAAATCCTGCCGTCTTATCCTTGTATTTTCGTTCATCTCCAAGCCGCATCATAAATACGCATCTTTCATAACCGTTTGTATCATAGCTCACTGCAGCATCTCTCCCACCTGTCCGCAAATATCTATGGTAGCCGTCAACAGTCTCTGCCCGAACCGAGATCCGTGCCAGTGCCAGCAGTTTTCCGAAACAAAGCTGATAGAAATCTTCCTTTTCCATGTTCAGACAATTCTCAAAATACCGGCCAAGATATTCCAGCAATTCCCTCAATGCCGCGCTCCCCTGATTAAGCCGCACTGCAAATTTCCGCAAAATGATATCGGGTATATCCTCAGGTCTTGATACACGTTCAGAAAAAGGGGTAAAATGACATTTATCCCCTGCTGTCTCGAGACTTCCAAGCGCGTTTCCTTCATTATCATAAAACGTCAGTCCCTTATTGATCAGATCGGGACGGATAAAGCCGCATACAGGCGTCGTCTCAGGACTTACAGCATCCCTAAGATCCTCTCTGGCAGAGATCCATTGCGCTCTGATCGCACATGCATTTAAAATACGCGGCAAAAAAAGAAACTTTTTCTGCTCTCTTGTGCGTAAGCTTTCTGCAATCTGTACTACGGCCTCCCTATCCCACGTCTGAACTTCTTTGATCTGCCCGAAAGAGTCAGTGATCCACAATTTCGTAATCTTACCAACCCCAGAACGAATGGGAAGATACTCACTGTATTCACTGAGATCTGGCTGAGAGACCTGATCTATGATACAGCTTTGAAGCTCCCTTAGTGAAATACCTGTCTCCCTCTCATCCCATTCAGGAAAACAAAGAGGGATCTGAAACGTATCGGAAAGTCCAAGGCAATTCTCATAAAATCCTTCCGTCTGCTGTGAAAGCGTCTGCTGCTGCCCGACGGCAGATAAAAGGGAATTTCCCTCTCCCAAAAGACGCCTAAGCCTGTCCTTCATGACATATGCCGCATGAGGCGTAAGAAGAGTACTTCCAGATACGGTAAAGCTTTTAAGAGTATTTTCTGTCTCCTCATACGTACAGAAAAAGTCAATATCTCCAAGAATATAATTTCGACAGATATCCTCTTCATCAAACTGTCTGATAATCGGTTCTACCGTGATTTCCCATATAAGCTCCATGGGATTCCACGGCTGCTTCCATTGGCAAAAGGAGATATGAAAGGGATCCGGACCGCATGGTTCTTCCTGTATGCTCTCTTTTGCGTGTACTTTATCTTTCCAAAGGACCTCCTGCAGGGAAGTATCTAAAAGTACAGCCTCAAATGCTATGTATTCACAGAACTCTGGCATACAGTCAGGCTTTTTTGTCATACAGCTCTTCACCTGATCAGCAAAAAATGTCTTTGCTCTCCCCTCATAACTTAACGTCTTTTTTGTTACAGTGTGAAGCCTGCAGGGAAGAAGCCCTTCCGAATCCGCCTGATAACCCTGGCGGTAACTTCTTTTTACACCTTCTCCATGCACTGCGATCACCAGAGGATTTGGCTGGTATCCCCTGGCTTTCTCCTTCTTTACGATCCGGATATTCTTTTTGCCGCTGATCTGCTTTTGAAGCCCTATAAAAAGACTGTGTATGTTTTCCTCTGTTTTATCAGCCTCTTTTTGCGCATTTCTAAAAAGGCTGCAGCTTTCTTTCATTTCATCAATGCAAAGTTTCAGTTCCTTTTCAGATTCACCCTTTTTTAAAGGGAGATTTTCATCCATAAGATCTTTCAGAAAAATATACTTACACCAGAAAACATATAATCTCTGTGAATATTCCCTTTTTAAGACCTGCAAATGCTCCAACGTATCCTGAAGATCGTTGAGAGTTTCCAGACTGCGGTAATCCCTGACAGACAGCGAGTCAAAATCCTGCTTCTCATCGTTTCTTTCCAATTCATACCGGTATCCGTTCAGCACATCCGAAAACTGCCTCCGGTGCGCTTCCTCCTCAGCCTGGATCATACCATCGCTTTGCACGCTTTTTATTTTTCCCCATGTGTCCTGCTGGTGATATAAAAGAAGACGCTCCATTCCGCGTTCCTTGGGATACTGTCCCTGTAAAAGCGCCGCAAGGGCTTCCGCAGAATTATTACCAACCGCCAGAGTAACCTCTCCCTCCGGCACACCGTCTTTAACATTTTTCTTTCCCGGCCATATAACATGGCAGACAGCGCCATGACAGACTGTGTCGGAAGCGATGCTTTGATCGTCTCCGTCTGCGATCGTCCATAAAAGGGCTTCCTTTATATCACCGGATAATTTTCTAAGAGGATCCTCCTTACAACAGGCGTAATATCCGCACACTACATAAGTATAATCTTTCTCCTCTTCTTCATATATCTCGTCCCAGAATCCAAAGCAGGACGCGCATTTCTGATAAGCGGCGGCAAATTGCGGATCTCCCCAGCCAACTGCAGTTAAAGGAATGGTACGCCGCGGGGAAAACGAAGAACTATGCTGTGAAAGGAGTTCGCAGTGCCCAAGATATCCATAAGGCTTTCGCACTGTCTTTCCAGGCGGAAGAGGCCCCGAAGGCTGCCATATATTTTCCGTATTTTCATACATGGGAATCGTGATAGAACTGTTTCCGTATTCTTCACAGGGGTCATACAGGTGTACAGCATTGCTGGTGATCTGCCATACTTTGCGCTCTATCCTGCCATTTTTCTTTTCCAGACGCTGGATCACCCATCTGTCCGGAAGAACCGGAAACGTTACCGTCTCTTCCTTAACACCATGGAGAAGGCTGTCTGGCATCGTCCAGTGGAGATGTACTCCGGGCTTTAACTGTGTTACTGCGTACGGTTCTATCCTGATGGAATCCCCGGTAGGCCTCTTTTCCAGCCCGGAAAATGACGGTCTCATATTTTTTACCCTTTGCCCTCCCTTTCCTACAACCAGAGCCTCTACATGGACAGGTACATATAATTCTCCCATAACCTTTCTCCTTTTTTGCGCCTCCATCTCTTTACCCTTTATATTTCGGTGTAAAGATATATTTGGTCTGTTTATGTAAAAATACAGCGCCGAACTCTTCCGGTGTTACATTCTTAGTTCTGGAAAGCACTTCTGTCATTGCCTTTATATCCAGCACTCCTTTGGCCTCTTTTCGGAAAATAATATCCATCCCAGTCTCTTCCTTGTTTTTTGCTTCCATATAAATGCCCTCTGGGGGCTGGGAAAGTTCTACAGCCTTTATATCTCCGCTCACAATGCAAAGCAGGGTGTCTTTCGCGATTTTTTCCAGCCGGAGGATTGAAAGTCTGGTATCCTCTGTTCTTACCTTTTCATCCTCCCAGCACTTTACTTCTATTCCGGGCCAGCACCGGACTGCCTCTGACCGCAGTAAAAAGCCGGAACGGACAAAAGTCTTCTCATCCTTCTCTGGCAGACCAAACATTTTTTCGCGCAGATGTCCTGATCTTGCCTTCACTGCTGTCCTATAAAACCTGCCCGCTTCTTTCGACCACCTCTTCTCCACTTCACTTGCGCAGCCAATACTTAACGCCCCTTGCTGCATACACCGGATCCATTCTGAGTCCAGATAAAAGAAACCGATCTGTTCTTCCAAAAGCAGATCGTCTTTGGGAAGCAGATAGGCATAAGGAACATGATACAAAATCTCTAATTCCGCAAGAAAATTCAATATATCAGAATCTGTATCCATATACTCCCTCACATTTTTAATCTGGGTCTTCTGTTCCTTCTGATACCATGATTTCATCTTTTTTCTCTCCAAAACATTTTTCAAAATAATGCAAAAGCTGCGAGCTAATATCTTCTTTCACACCGGCATTTGATAACATTTCCTGCACTTCTTCCTTATGCATCCGGTTAAGAGCGGCATTTCTTGACATCATGATCTTTCTGGCAATATCTTCTCTTGATAGAGCGGTCAGCTTTCCAATCTCCCACGCACAGGCATATGAAACGTCAAACATTCCTATTTCCGGATCGTATCGGTAAAGACTGTCCGGACTATCCTTTGTCTGCACTGTTTTATGTGTATGCGCAGGTACGAAAGGTCCTCTGTAAAAAGATACGGTACGGCTTCCCTCTCTCAGAGTGTGTTCCAGAGGAACATATCCGTTCTGCAAAAGTTCCCTCACATTTTTACCGGCAGTTTCTGGTACAGGGAGTGTGAAGCTCTTTGTATGTACAGACTGTAAAAGTTCTTCACCGGCAGTTTCCTCCAACGCGAAAAATTCCCAGTGATAAAGCACAGCCAGACGGACGGCCGGACAGTTCGTGCCATCCTTCCATATCCTGCTACAGCCGGCAAGCGACACAAGACATACATGGTTAAGATAAGGCTCTTTGGAATTTCCCGAGCGTGGGATACGATTGCAGAATATGACAGACTGTACTTCTTTTACAGATAAAGACATCAGTTTTTTCGCTTTCAGCTGAGGATTGCTTTTTCTTCCATGTACAAGAAATGCAAGTTCATCTGCAGCCGGCGCGATCTTTGCAAACAAATCTCCCGGAACATCCATAAACGTACAGGCAAGATCTTCTTCCTCTTTTGTATAGTCTTCCGGATAAAAGATTCTTCCCTTCCCAGGGCTTTTAAATAAATCACGCACACTCCCATGGATAAGCTTCGGCATCTCGTCGTCGTGAAAGAGCAAAAGCGCAAGATACGGCGTCTTCAACGAACTTTCTCCATCCGGTAATACAGCACACTCAAAAGGAAGTGTGCATGGGCTGACCACTACATGAGGGAGGATCACACTGTGGCTGCAGCACTCTCCCGGAGCGGGATACACACTTTCAATCTGCTCTTGTTTCACAGTAAAACGCTGTCCCTGAACAAAAAAACGCTTTGCTTCTTTTAAGGAAGTTTCCTCTGTTTTGGAGAATTTAAGGCTGATCTTAGCACTGACTTCATACTCTCCGGTCCGAAGAGGCGGAATGCACTGCCCGGTCAGAGAAAGATTTCCCATATTATTTTCTATCATCCATTCCCTCCTCCCAGCGTCTCCATATATGGTGCCTCGCGGAACAGCTCTTGTAATTTTTCCGCATGCGTCCACTGATCAGTGAAACATTCCCTTGTGTCAATTCCCAGATCAGCCAGTATTTGCGCACGTTTTTGTTCCACATCCTGTGAACGGATCTCTGCCATTTTGTCATACACTTTAGACTGCTCATATTTTTTTCCTTCAATCACCGGAACCCAGATTTCTTCTCCCCGGTCTGCAGACCGGGTTTCTCTCGAAAGCGGTACATTAAGCTCTGGATAGCCGGCATTTATTACCTGAATGGCAATTCCCGAAGCTGCTTTAAATGTCTCCTGTTTCCAGTTCCCCCTGTTATCTTTATGCTCACTGGTTCCCCAGAGTGCACAGGGTATCTGGGTTATTTCCGGCTGCCAGCAAAACAGACTCATATCCACAGCCTCATTCTCTTTCGGATCTTGATGAACTGTATAGATCTCTATCAGAAGAGTAGCTTCTGCCTTCTCTACTCTGCAGGGGTAGATTCCAAATGCTCCGTGATATAGGGGAATCATAAGTTCCCCGCCGTTAATTCTGTAAGCGGTATATGGAAGGGATGTCTGGATTAATATCTGAGGCCCTTCGCATATCTGGATACTGCATCCGCAAAAACTGGTACTGTCACTTTCCCGCACAGTTTCCGGTTTCAGATATGCTTCCTTAAAAGCGGACCAGTCAATCTTACCCGTACTGCCGGGATCATTTTCCACGAATTTAATATCAAAAGAAATGATCCAGAGATTTACCCTTGCGATCCCCGAAAATTCCGGTCCCCACAGATGCAACCCGCAGCCGATCTCCAGCTTCATACGCATAAACCATAGCTTTACTCTGACTCCTAATGATATATCTATACGAAAATCATACAAAAGAGGCTTCCACTGAAGCATCATGTCGACAGACGCAGTGCACCATGCCTGCACACAGCCAGCCTCGAACAACATCTGCATAGTTCCGCCTGCCATCAGGGCTGCCGGTGTAAGGGCAAAATAAATATTCCCCTGAACCAGCAATTCATCTGTGATCTTCCATTTAAGCCCAAGAGGTGCTACAGAAGGGTAATGCTCCGGCTTTTTATAATTACTATGATAACCGCCGATCGAAACCACAAAATCTCCTTTATGTTCTTTTTCATACCAGATATAACATGCAAATCCCCCAGTGATACGGCATTTCTTAGACAAAAGATAGGATTCTCCGCCAAGCATCGCTGTCACAGCGATCAGACCGGCTTCCGGCTGGAAAGAGGCCTGGATCAGAAGCACTGCATGGGCCAGCACAAAAGATCCATGATTTTCTCCTGTTTTTTTGCTGTTTCCGACCCTTAGATCCAGCACCGCCATCCCCGTTATGTCCGCACGCAGTATATTCCCAAAGAGTACACTCACCGCCGCCTCTCCGCATACCATACCATAGCTTTCAAACTGCACCCCGGAAGCCAGCCACTTTTGCCCCTGACTGGCCGGCATCTCTGCTGCTGCCTGGCTGACTGGGATATCCCCATGTAAAACTCTCATGAGTGCAAACTGACTGAGCCGGTCTGTCTGCGGAATAAAGAGAAGCCGGTTATAACCGAAACCGGCCGCAATCTTTGTGATTTTAACGCACCCTGTCCCCGCCGTAAAAAGCTCCAGCACTCCGATCGCGAATACAGACGTATACGGAGCCTGTTCATATACCCCCATCAAAGAGACAGAAAAGTTGCGGACACGGATGGTAATCTGCCCTATGTAGGACGGCTTATTTAATTCTTTCGCAAAAAATCCGGAAATCTCTATCTGATCTGTCTTTACTCCGAGACCAAGTCCCGTCATCATTGGATACGTATCTCTAAGATTTGTAAAAGGAATACAGACACCAAGCCCCTCTAAAGTAATCGAAAAAATACCAAGATGCAGTTCTGTACGAAGCAATACCCACAGTTCCCCTTCTGAAAAAGCATAGCCGGCTGCCAGAAGAGTCACGCATCCTATAGACTTTTTTAAAGATTTCCATTGAACGGCAGATGTATTTTTTGTTTCTTCCGCCATTGAAAAACCTTTGTTTCTTTCTAATGGAAATACAAGCAAAGCCTTCCCGTTCTCATCTCCATATGAATAAGAAAGGGAAAGCTTCACACTGCCGTCAGAATCAATGATAAATCCTATCGGTCCGAAAGAACCTTTCCCTATCCAGTCTCCTACTGCCGGAATCTTCGAAAACTCCAGTCTTTTTATGAAAGAAAATAAAAGCAGAAGCTTTTTCTTCCCGTCTGGCATAACTGCCTGTATCTCTCCCAGATCTTCCATGCCGTCCCGAAGCTTTAATCCAACCCTCATTTCAGAGGATCCCTGACAATAAGACATCCATAAAGTCTCTATATTAATTTCTGGGATAACTGACAAGTTAAGTGTATATCCGCCCTTTTTCAGTAAGTCCCCCAATACTTCCCGAAAACTGCCTTTTGACGGAAGCTTTAAGCTTCCGCTAAGAATGATCCCCTTATCTTCTGTAAAAATGCCAGCCGCCTCAACAGGAAATCCGGCCACATGAAGAGTCAGTATGACACCGGCTTTCATCTCTATTCTTCCGTATCAATGCCAAGAATCTTGTCAATACTTTCAATCTGCATTGTCTTTTGGATACTTTCAATATCTGTATTCCAGATACTCACCCACACAGAATCCATAGATACTAAATCCTGTCCTTCCGCAAATTTTAATGAAAAGTCATTGATATCAACCGCAACGCTTAACGCATATTGGACATCTGCCGGACTTCCCGCCTTTTTCCTTATATACAAAAACAACTGATTCAGCTTAAGAGACAATTCTGCATTCTCTGAAGTATCTGTATAATTATTGATCTGGCTGCTCATATCGCTTTCACTGAAGGCACTGCTTGTTTCTTCACCCGTCACTCCTGCCACAACACTATTCAGACCTTGACACAGCTTCCCGATCGTACATGGCTTTGCCTCACTGCCCGGCTTTGGCATGATCACAAATGCAATATCACTCGAATCCCCGGAACCGCTCTTATTAAAAGCGGCCACAAAAGGACGCCCAAACAGAGTAAAATGGACACCCGCATTCGCCTGAAGAGCCATAGCCGCATGCAGCATAGCCTCATCTGACATGACAATTTCATTCTTTTTACTTCCCATAAAAATCCCTCCCTGCATATAGTTTCTGATTATACAATATGTACTAATTATAAAGTTACAAAGACAGACATCAGACGTTCTGTATCAGATCTGCCTTTCTTTTTTCAAGACGTTTTCCCCACACTCTTCCCTTTTCTCCAAAATTCTTGATAATGTATTTCCTATATTGTCTCGTATAAGCATTTTGATCTTTCACAATTTGAAGATACTGTGTATTTTTGGAAGCAAATACGTTTTTTAATTTAGAAAGTCTCTGATGTTTCTTACAGTTTGCCTTATGCTGTTGCATATATTCATATTTCTTTTTTCCTTTCGAACTGTCGATTTGCTGACTCAGATAATCAATTTGTTCTGCTAATCGATCGCATTCCTTTTTATATTGTACAAAAATACCCCGAATATTTTCCTGCTCTCGTTTTATACTATCTGCCAAAGTAAAAGAAGCATAATGCACACAAATGCAATGGTAAAAATCCAATTTTTTCTTTTGATGATTCCATTTATTCTTTATTTGATTCTGAGAATCTTGAATCTTTCTGTCTATAATATCTAAAGCCTCAGACCTCTGTAACTCTAATTGACTTTTTCCCTGATAAACAAGACTTTGTAATTCATCTAACTTATGATACAAGTTTGAAAAATCCAATTGATCTACTTCAGGCAAAGATTTTAAAATCTCATTTCTATAACTTTTCTCCCCAAAATCACTTTCGATTCTATGAGCTGGAATTCGTCCTTTTTTTGGTCTTGTAATCCGCTGTATCACAATAAGTACAATAACTACTAAAACAATTAAAAGGAAAATCAAAACCGGTGTTTTGTCTAAAATATCCGAAAACCTTTCTTTCAAAATAGTCGTCATACTATCCTCTTTCTAAAATCATTTCTCATTTTCATATATTCTTCAAAAGTTACAAAATCAGGCGCAATCATTTTATCAACTACATTGATTAAAAGAGTAAATCTTTCATCACTCAATCTATCTGTATTATCTATAATTTTGCCGCAAATTGTTTCTGCCGCATTTATTTTACTAATTCCCTTTTGGTTCAAATCATGTAACATCTCCCTATATGCTCCGCAGATCATTTCCTCCTCACGAAGTAATTTTCTGTATTTCTTATCCATCCCAACAGTTACAGACTGTGTATAACGATCTATTTCCCGTATAGCATAATATTTTTGTTCTTCAATACACTGAGAAGATTGATGAAGTTTTCTGCATATCTGATCTACTTTACGTTGATACTGCTTATCAACATAAAGCGTTAACACTTTGCTCTGAAGCTTGTATTGATTGTCCAATTTTTTTGATTCTAAATCCAGTTTTCTTAACTCAATACCAGCTTTTATCTTTGCTTCTTCCAAACTATCCGTATATTTAACAATTCTCCTCGCATCCCTTCGTCCCTGTATCAAAGCATATGTTTGGAAAACAGAATTAATTGTAGAACATACTGTCCCTACTGTACCATCCATAATTAAATGCGCCACATCCATTACACGGTCAAAACCATCCTTTTTCTTTTCCGGAAAACGTCTAACACAGCTTGCACTGATGGTACTAATTCATAATCCATTAAATTTCCTCCAACTAGACCTAATAAAATTTCTGTTTCTTGGTGATTTAATAATATATAAAATACTACTTTTATAAATCATACAATATATTATCCTTTTCGACAAGAAACACACATCATATTGTGTAATCCCGACAACATATCCGGAATTTTATCCCCTGTATGATACAATCCAGCAACATGAATCCAAGTAAGAACCACAAAAAGTTATGTCTATGAACCCTAAATTCTTGCGATAAAGCACAAAAAGAAACAGGCATTCCACACACCACGTGAAATGCCCATCCGTCACCATTTACAATTTCAAAATATTCTCTTTTCCAGCATGCTTTATAATCTATATCATTCAGCTGTCCGATTCCTATTTTCATTTAACTTCTGTACAATAATATATTTTGGCCGTTCCTTCAGCTCTTCATACATTTTCGATATATAATAGCCAATAATCCCCATACTGATCATCATGATACTTCCAAGCAGCAGCACAATGATAATCACTGTTGTAAAGCCAGCCAGAGCTTTTCCGATAAACTTATATATAAGAGACTGGACTCCCAGAATAGCTGCCAAAATGAAAAATCCTGCCCCCAGGATCGTCACGATCTGCATCGGAGCCGCTGAAAATGATACGATATTAGAAAAAGCATATTTTACCAGCGACCAGGTCGACCACTTTGAGACCCCCTCCTCCCTTTCCCGGACTTCAAAAGTAACCTGCGTTGACTTAAATCCTATCCACGAAGAAAGTGCTCTGAAAAACACATTTCTTTCTGGCATTGCAGTCAGAACGTCAATCACTTTTCGATCCATAAGTTTAAAGTCGGATGCATTTTCCATATTTATCTTAGTGATCCTGCTTATAATTTTATAAAATGCTTTTGCACAAAATCTATGAAGAAAACTTTCCTGACCTCTGTCGCTTTTTACTCCTTCAACAAGATCATACTTCCCCTCCTGCCATATCCGGTACATTTCAACAATCTTTTCCGGCGGATGCTGGAGATCACAATCCATAATAACCGCACAGTCGCCTTCCGCACATTCAAGACCTGCAAACATAGCACTCTCTTTTCCAAAGTTTCTGGAAAAACAGATACCTTTTACTTTTGGATTCTTGTGGCATTCCTCTGTAATAGCAGGCCAGCTCATATCTTTAGAACCATCATTGATAAAAAGTAATTCGTAATTTATATTTTCTTTTACCAGTATATCTGATATGACAGCCGCTGCTTTAGGTATCATCTTTTCTTCATTATATACAGGCACAATCACAGATAGCAGTTTCATAAAAATCCCCCTAATCTTTCATGCTTTTCATACTTCTAAAACTTTTAAAACTAAGAAATACTAAAATCACACCGCTTACCAAACTAATGATAATTCCTGTCCGAAATCCCGGCGTATGATATATCAACTCTATTTCATGCCCTCCTGCCTCTAACAAAACTCCTGAATACATGTAATTCGTCTTTATAATCTCTGTTTCTTTTCCGTCTACATAAGCTCTCCATCCTTTTTCGTAAGGAATTGTAAGGCAAAGTAATTTTGATGATTCTACGTCAATATTCCCGGTGATACGATCTACGTCAATTTTTACATTTTTCATACTTTCCTTACTTAACCGGTTTAGATCATCAGAGTAATTTCCCATAGGGAGACATTCAATGTCCAGCTCTTTAAAAGAATAAATACCTTCATGCGGAAATACAATCTCTATCTTCGTCCTCTTCGCATCTGAATATCTCAAATTAACTGTAAAGTCTTCCTTTCCAGCATACCACGTATAATTAGGATTCAAAAGCCGCACCCTTTCCGTTAAAGAATACTGATCTTCATCGATGCCTTTAACAGAGAGATTAACGAAGCGTTGCTGCTGCCAGTTACGATATTTGTATTTTAACCTTTTTTGTTCTAATGCTGATAAGTTCTCCCAATCTTCCTTAGAATATTTATTCAGCGGATCAAATTCAGAATCATCTTCATACATCGCCAAAGGATGGCAGCCTTGATACTTTAAACCATTAATCTCAAGAAATGTCTCACATTTTTCCATGCCATCAAAACTAAGGGATACCAAAGCATCCTTTTTCGTAACAATAAAACGATTGTCTTTATATGTCACATTATCGTCTGCACATGTAATCTCATACGGGATTTTTTTACTCGTCAGCGTTACATTATTTATTGGCAGCGCTGTCTTTTCATCTTCCACATATGCACTCTGGGATAACGCTTCTTCCTTTTGGACAGATGTCATAGCTTCAAATTCTGCTGAATCCAGTACTGTACGATACGTATATCCAAAAGGCAGAGGATTCCGATTTTTGTAGATATCATATTTTTCGTCGCCGCCTTTGTATGTCCCCTCATGTATAAAGCCGTATGGGGCAAACATACTGTCACGTCCTGACGGCGCAGTATAATATTTTACATTTGCAAGGTTTGTCAATCTTGTGCGGGAATTTAAGTCAAAATACGCATTGTGAGTAAATTCCAAAATACCAAATACATTATTTGCATCAACAATCGAGCTATTAGACAGACTCCAGTAATATTGAGTTGAATGCAGACCGCTTAATAAAGCAGCATTATTCCTGGAGTCTTCCTGACAAAAACGAAAAAAAGGTGTATTGTCATCTTCTGAAGCCTTCGCAACTGCTTTATCAAATGTATCAAAAACAAGTGAATTTACTTCATTCCAATCTGCATATTCATCCAGTCTGTCTGTTCTTTGTATCGATGACAGAAAAAATCCATTAATCCCGATATTAATGATAATTAGTAGTAACATAGCACGTTCTTTCCAATATTTTTTTATATCAGACTGCAGCAAAGCAAATACTCCAAAAATACATACCATAGAAAATGCTATATTCTCGTTCTTAGAATCAGTGAGCAGCAGACACAGACAAAAATATCCGAACAGCAATGCCATCACAGATCTCTTATGCTTTGTTGTCATATGAAATAATTCCGGCCACATTCGCATTACAATATATGAAACCAATAGTGCATAAGCCCACACCCAACGGCTGGCAGCATATGAGAACCCATTTAAAGCATAATTGGCGGCCGGAAGCATAAGTAAAACTGTTGATCCTATAAATCCGATCGTTAAAAGCCGGTACTTCTTAGCCTGACAAAACATTAACACGATTGCCGGGATACTAATTGCCGCAAAGCCGAGCACACACCATGCGCCTCCTACTTTTGTAGAAATAAAACTTCCCAAAAATGAAGCATAATATTTCATTTCATAGATTAGCTGCAATTGCGTACCATTGCCAAATCTGCTGTCCTGAAAAACTGTCAGTATCACAGGCAAAAAAATCATCATGCCTGTTCCAAGACCAACCACTGAATAGAGCAAAATACGTAATATCTGATATCCAGCTTCTTTAAACCGCCGATATCCATACAAAAAAAATAATCGCGCAAGCACATATACAATTGTAAGTATCACAAGCATATAAAAAAAATAAAAATTACTGCATGCACTTACAGCGACGGTAATCATAAATAATGCCGGCGACTGCCTTTTCATGATTTTTTCCACACCTAACAATAATAATGGGAAAAAAACCATGGGATTTATAAAATACGGGTGCCTGATTCCAGAACTTATCCCATACAAACAGAAAACATAAATAATCGCACCCGCCAAAACCGGAAAATAATCACACTCCTTTTTCACCTTTATCATATGACTGCCATAAAGAGAAAAAGCGAGACCTGCACAGTACATACGGAATATAATCATAAATGAATAAAAGTAAGGCATATACCGGGTTGGAACTAATATTGAAAATAAATTAAACGGGTCACCAATTACATAATAATGAAGTGTGGTGATAATAGGAGAACCATATCCTATACTAAAACTCCATTCCGGTATTATCAATTTGTGTTCAAAAAGCAATGCCCTGATAATATCCCGCAAATATGTCGCGTAATAACAAAGTGCCGTATAATGCTGGACTAAACCGTCGCCTTCGCTGACACACCATACAAAAGACTTCCCAGCGTTCCAGAAATATCCATACACCATAATACACAGTAAAGCAAAAACTGCTGTGTAGGCCAAAAAATATTGTTTTTTAGATATCATTTTTTTCATATAATTTCATAAACCTCCATAACTGCAAATTCCGCACGAACGGCGTAGCCATTCCGCTTCCGACGGCGTAATCATT
>CAJUAM010000047.1 GCA_910584615.1 uncultured Dorea sp. | reverse complement strand
TGGATGAAGGATATATTGAGAAATATGACATGGTTGAAGACGGAGTATTCAAGACGATCCGCATTACGTTAAAATATGGCGCAGATAAGAACGAAAAGGTCATCACAGGACTTAAGAGAATCTCTAAACCAGGTCTTCGTGTATACGCAAGCAGCGATAAGGTACCGAAAGTATTCGGCGGACTTGGAACAGCGATCATTTCAACAAATGAGGGCGTGATCACAGATAAACAGGCAAGAAAACTTGGTATCGGCGGCGAGGTGCTGTGCTTTATTTGGTAGGCACTGAACCGAAAGCAACTTAGTGAATACAAGGCGGAGGGAGACACCGTCGTCACTCAAATGGAAACACTACGGTCACTAGGCTCGAAAATACCTCGCCAAGTGAGCCAAGTGTGCTTTCGCACTAGGTTCGGGGAATACCTCACCAAGTGCTCAATGCAACTGAAAACAGAGCAGACAGTGATCTGCTCCGAAAATCTAAGTTAAGGAGGAAAAGGCAATGTCACGTATAGGCAGACTGCCAATAAAGGTTCCGGCAGGAGTTACTGTTGAAATCGCAGAGAATAATAAAGTGACTGTAACAGGTCCGAAGGGAACTCTTGAAAGAGAGCTTCCTACAGAGATGGAAATCAAAAAAGAAGGCGAAGAGATCATCGTTACAAGACCGAACGATTTGAAGAAAATGAAATCACTTCACGGTCTTACAAGAACATTGATCAACAACATGGTTGTTGGTGTTACAGATGGATACCAGAAGGTCCTTGAAGTTAATGGTGTCGGTTACAGAGCAGCAAAATCCGGTAACAAATTAACTTTGAGCTTAGGATATTCTCATCCGGTAGAGATGATAGATCCTGAAGGTGTTGAGACTGTTTTAGAAGGACAGAACAAGATCATCGTTAAGGGTATCAGTAAAGAAAAAGTCGGACAGTACGCGGCTGAGATCAGAGACAAGAGAAGACCGGAGCCATATAAGGGCAAGGGTATCAAGTATGCTGATGAAGTGATCAGACGTAAAGTTGGTAAGACAGGTAAGAAATAAGAAAGGAGAGTGTGAAAATGGTCAGCAAAAAATCAAGAAGTGTTGTTCGTGCCAATAAGCACAGAAAATTACGTAACCGTTTGAGCGGTACGGCACAGTGCCCGCGTTTGGCAGTATTCAGAAGTAATAATCATATGTATGCGCAGATTATTGATGATACAGCTCATCATACACTGGTTTCCGCTTCCACTCTTCAGAAAGATGTGAAAGCAAACCTGGAGAAAACAAATAATGTTGAAGCAGCAGCATGTTTAGGTAAAGTGATTGCTGAAAAAGCAATTGAAAAAGGTATTAAGGATGTTGTCTTTGACAGAGGCGGATTCATATATCACGGTAAGATTCAGGCGTTAGCCGATGCAGCTAGAGAAGCTGGATTGAATTTCTAGAAGGAGGAGCACACATGAAACAGGAACGTATTGATGCTAGTTCATTAGAATTAACAGAAAAAGTGGTATCAATCAAGCGTGTAACCAAAGTTGTTAAGGGTGGCCGTAATATGAGATTCACAGCTTTAGTAGTTGTTGGTGATGGAAATGGCCATGTTGGTGCAGGCTTGGGAAAAGCTACTGAAATTCCGGAAGCGATCCGTAAAGGAAAAGAAGATGCGGCAAAGCACCTGATCACAGTAGCGTTAGATGACAATGAGAGTATTACCCATGACTTCACCGGCAAATTCGGAGGAGCTTCCGTATTGCTGAAGAAGGCTCCGGAAGGTACAGGAGTTATTGCCGGAGGCCCGGCGCGTGCCGTTATTGAGATGGCAGGAATCAAGAATATCCGTACAAAATCTCTTGGCTCAAATAATAAGCAGAATGTAGTTCTCGCTACTATTGACGGATTAAGTCAGGTTAAGACACCGGAAGAGGTGGCCAGACTCCGCGGTAAGTCAGTAGAAGAAATCTTAGGCTAAGGAGGTAGATTAAGATGGCAAATTTAAAAGTTACATTGGTAAAATCTACAATTGGAGCTGTGCCGAAGCATAAGAAGACTGTAGAAGCTTTAGGGCTTAGAAAACTTTACAAGACAGTTGAACTGCCGGATAACGCAGCAACAAGAGGTATGGTTAAACAGGTTGAACATCTGGTAAAGGTGGAAGAAGCTTAGAATATATTCAGATAAGGAGGTGTCACAATGGATTTATCGAACTTAAGACCTGCTGATGGAGCAAAGCATAGTGATAATTTCAGAAGAGGACGTGGACACGGTTCTGGAAATGGCAAAACTGCCGGTAAAGGCCACAAAGGTCAGAGAGCCCGTTCTGGAGGTACAAGACCGGGGTTTGAAGGCGGACAGATGCCATTATATAGAAGAATACCAAAAAGAGGTTTCACGAATAGAAATTCAAAAGAAATCGTTGGTATTAATGTGAGCGCTCTTGAGGTGTTTGATAATGAGCAGGTAGTTTCTGTTGAAACATTGCTGGAGCGGGGAATCGTAAAAAACGTAAGAGACGGCGTTAAGATTCTTGGCAACGGAGAACTTACAAAGAAACTGACCGTAAAAGCGAATGCATTCAGCGCAGGTGCGGCAGCTAAAATCGAGGCTGTAGGTGGAAAAGCAGAGGTGATCTAATGTTAGAAACTTTCCGAAGGGCATGGGGAATCAAAGATATTCGCAAAAAAATCGGATATACGTTTTTGATGTTAATCGTAATAAGGATCGGGTCGGGACTCCCAACACCAGGTGTAGATCCGACATATATTCAGAGATTCTTTGCGCAGAATACTGGGGAAGCGTTTAACTTGTTTAACGCTTTCACCGGTGGTTCTTTTGAGAGAATGTCGGTGTTTGCGCTGAGTATCACACCATATATCACATCTTCGATCATAATGCAGCTGCTTACGATCGCGATTCCAGCGCTCGAAGAGATGCAAAAAGACGGAGAAGACGGCAGGAAGAAGATTGTAGCGATGACACGTTACCTCACTGTTGCGCTTGCGCTTCTTGAGTCTACTGCGATGGCAGTCGGATTTGGACGTCAGGGACTTCTGACAGACTATAATTTTGTAAATGCGGCAAGCGTTGTGCTGACGCTGACAGCAGGTTCTGCGTTTCTGATGTGGATTGGTGAGAGGATCACCGAAAAAGGTATTGGAAATGGTATTTCTATGGTGCTGGTCATCAATATCATTTCTCGTATCCCAAATGATATGGCGACTCTGTTTGAACAGTTTGTTAAAGATAAGAGTATTGCTAAAGGCGGGCTGGCTGTTATTATTATCATTGCGATCATTGTCGCGCTGGTGGTATTTGTTGTGGTTCTGCAGGATGGCGAGAGAAGGATTGCTGTTCAGTATTCGCAGAAAACTACAGGCAGACGGACATTCGGCGGTCAGTCAACTCATATTCCGCTTAAGATCAATACAGCGGGCGTTATACCGATTATCTTTTCTTCCTCATTAATGCAGTTCCCGATCGTTATTGCGTCTTTTCTTGGAAAAGATAATACAAAGGGAATCGGCGGCGAGATACTCAGAGGAATGAATCAGGGGAACTGGTGTAATCCGGAACAGTTGAAATATTCGTGGGGACTTATTGTATATATAGTGCTTACAGTATTCTTTGCTTATTTTTATACGTCCATTACATTTAACCCATTGGAGATTGCAAATAACATGAAAAAGAGCGGCGGATTTATTCCGGGAATACGTCCTGGAAAACCGACCGTTGAATATTTGACAAAGATATTGAATTATATCATCTTTATTGGAGCTTGTGGTCTTGTGATCGTTCAGATAATTCCGATTTTCTTTAATGGCTGGCTTGGAGCGCAAGTTTCGTTCGGCGGAACGTCTCTTATCATTATTGTCAGCGTTGTACTTGAAACGATCAAACAGGTTGAATCACAGATGCTCGTACGCAATTACAAGGGATTTTTAAATAACTAGAAGACATTTTCAACTCGCGGAATTTATAATTTCGCGGGTTAAAATGCTATAAGGAGGAATGAATTTATGAAAATAATTATGTTAGGCGCGCCAGGCGCGGGAAAAGGGACTCAGGCAAAAAAAATTGCAGCTAAGTATGATATTCCTCACATTTCAACAGGCGATATTTTTCGCGCGAATATAAAGAATGGCACTGAATTAGGGAAAAAAGCAAAAACGTATATGGATCAGGGGCTTCTTGTTCCTGATGAGTTGGTTGTAGATCTGGTTGTAGATCGTGTAAATCAGGACGACTGCGAAAAAGGCTATGTATTAGATGGGTTCCCGAGAACGATCCCGCAGGCAGAATCGCTTGATGCAGCGCTTGCCAAACTGGGTCAGAAGATGGACTATGCTATTGATGTTGATGTTCCGGATCAGGTGATCGTAAACCGGATGGGCGGAAGACGCGCGTGTGTAGGCTGCGGCGCTACATATCATCTTGTGTATGCACCTGTAAAAAATGAAGGGATCTGTGATACATGCGGAAAAGAGCTGATTCTCAGAGATGATGATAAGCCGGAGACAGTACAAAAGCGTCTGAATGTTTACCATGAACAGACACAGCCTCTGATCGATTATTATACAAAGGCCGGCATATTAAAGACCATTGACGGTACTGTTGATATGAATGATGTATTTAAGGCGATTGTCGATATATTAGGAGAGTAATGATATGCCAATAGAAATTAAGTCGGCGAGGGAAATCGAGTTGATGACCGAGTCCGGAAAAATTTTAGAGATTGTGCATAAGGAGCTTGAAAAGGCACTTCATCCAGGTATGAGCACGTTGGATATAGATCGCCTGGGAGAAGAAGTTATCCGCAGTTATGGCTGTATTCCTTCTTTTTTGAATTATAATGGATACCCTGCCTCTATCTGTGTGTCAGTCAATGAGGAAGTGGTCCACGGCATACCGGACAGTAAACGTATTTTGAAGGATGGGGATATTGTCAGCCTGGATGCAGGTGTGATTTATAAAGGTTATCATTCCGATGCCGCGAGGACTCATGGCATCGGAGAGATCAGCCAGGAGGCCAAAAAGCTTATAGAGGTTACAAGGGAAAGCTTCTTTGAAGGTATAAAGTATGCAAAAGAAGGCAATCATCTATTTGATATTTCAAATGCCATAGGAAGATACGCGGAAAGTTTCGGGTATGGGGTTGTCCGTGATTTGTGCGGCCATGGAATAGGTACAAAACTTCACGAGTCACCGCAGATACCGAATTATGTGATGAACCGCAGAGGCGTTAAGCTGAAAGCCGGTATGACACTGGCAATCGAACCAATGATAAATATGGGGACATGGAAGGTCGACTGGCTTGATGATGAGTGGACAGTTGTGAGCCGTGACAGATCTATTTCAGCGCATTATGAGAATACAGTGCTGATAACTGAAGGCGGGCCGAAGCTTTTAACGCTGACTGAAAGTGAGGGACAGGCGTAGGATATGGGAGATGGTTATATTGGAAAGCTTGCCAGATCAAAAGCAGGTCATGATTCGGGGAAAATATATGTGATAATTGCCGAAAACAGTGCATATGTATATTTAGTGGACGGAAGGATACGTACGCTTAGCAGACCGAAAAAGAAGAAAAAGAAACATATTCAGATCATTCATGAAAATTATGATGTTCATAACATAGATGATGTGGGAATTAAACGGATACTAAAAGAATGGAAAAAGGAAGAGGTAAAACAGGAGGATTAATATATGTCAAAAGCTGACGTAATCGAGATTGAAGGAACAGTAGTAGAAAAGCTGCCCAATGCCATGTTTCAGGTGGAATTAGAAAATGGGCATCAGGTACTTGCGCACATCAGCGGAAAGCTTCGTATGAACTTTATAAAAATCCTTCCGGGGGATAAAGTAACATTGGAGTTATCTCCTTATGATCTTTCCAAAGGAAGAATTATTTGGAGGGACAAATAAATAAAAGAAAAATCTGTTGACTTTGTTGTATATGGGTGATATACTATATAAGCGCGTTTTCGGGCATTTTTATGCATTCATACTGTTTTCAGACAGTATTTACAGAGGAAATGCGTCTGTAAACCGTTGGCAGAGCAATGGATGAAAGGAGGATTTGACGTGAAGGTTAGATCATCAGTAAAACCAATTTGCGAAAAGTGCAAAGTGATTAAAAGAAAAGGAAGCGTTCGCATCATCTGCGAAAACCCGAAGCATAAGCAGCGTCAGGGATAGGCCTTGAAAGCCGTTCGATGACCGAAGGGAATCGAACTTCCATGAACAATCTTATGCAAACAAATCAGGCGGCTGATAGTCGGACACACCAGGGAGTGTGTGGACTATTTCAAATATACAAGGACACACCTTAGGCCGGTGTATTCCTCGTATATTGCTTCTAATGCCGGCCCGTCATTACCGACATATATCAATATGCGGTGGCCGGAAAGGATACGGGTATACCGGACCGTATCTGGACGAAATTCAGTAGTCCCTATTAAAGTCAGTATGAAAATCAAAGAAAACGGAGGAAAATTACATGGCTCGTATTGCAGGTGTAGACTTACCAAGAGACAAACGTGTTGAAATCGGATTAACTTATATCTACGGAATCGGCAGAACAAGTTCAAACCGCATTTTAACAGAGGCAGGAGTAAATCCTGATATCCGTTGCAGAGATCTCACGGATGAAGATGTAAAGAAGATCAGTACAGTAATTGACGAGACACAGGTAGTAGAAGGTGATCTTCGCAGAGAGATCGCTCTCAACATTAAGAGATTACAGGAAATCGGATGCTACAGAGGTATCCGTCACAGAAAAGGACTTCCGGTTCGCGGACAGAAGACAAAGACTAACGCAAGAACCAGAAAAGGTCCAAAGAGAACAGTGGCTAATAAAAAGAAGTAAACACTTAGCGAAAGCAAGCCTTTAGGCGCGGCTTGAGGTTAGTGTGAACTTCGTTCTTCGAGCAAAGCGAGAAAGAACTACCATATAAAGTTCCCCCGCAGAAACAAGCGAGAAGAACTACCATATAAAGTTCTCCCGCAAAATCAAGCGAGAAGAACTTCAACACGAAAACAGAACAAATATAGGAAAGTGTAGGTTAGTTTTATTATGGCAAAGAAAGTTACAAAGAAAGTGACAAAGAAGCGTGTCAAGAAAAACGTTGAACGAGGACAAGCACACATCCAGTCATCTTTTAATAATACGATCGTTACATTAACAGATGCGCAGGGTAATGCTCTTTCATGGGCAAGTGCAGGCGGTCTTGGATTTAGAGGTTCAAGGAAATCTACCCCTTATGCAGCTCAGACAGCGGCTGAAACAGCGGCTAAAGCAGCATTGGTGCATGGTTTGAAATCCGTTGATGTATTTGTAAAAGGACCTGGATCAGGAAGAGAAGCAGCGATCCGTGCCCTTCAGGCATGTGGAATCGACGTAACAAGTATCAGAGACGTTACACCGGTACCGCACAATGGTTGCCGCCCGCCGAAGCGCAGAAGAGTCTAGTGATGATAGAAGGGAGATAAGACATGGCAGTAAATAGAGTTCCGGTCCTCAAAAGATGCAGATCACTTGGTATGGATCCGGTTTATTTGGGAATTGATAAAAAGTCTAACAGACAGTTAAAAAGATCCAGCAGGAAGATGAGCGAGTATGGTCTTCAGCTGCGTGAAAAGCAGAAAGCAAAATTCATCTATGGTGTATTAGAGAAGCCTTTCAGGAATTATTATAAGAAAGCAAAACAGATGAGCGGCATGACAGGTGAAAACCTGATGGTACTTCTTGAGTCCAGACTGGATAATGTTGTATTCCGCATGGGACTTGCAAGAACAAGACGCGAGGCAAGACAGATCGTTGATCATAAGCATGTTCTTGTAAATGGAAAACAGGTTAACATTCCATCTTACCTGATCAAAGCGGGAGATGTGATTGAAATTAAAGAAAAACACAAAAGCTCACCAAGGTACAAAGAGATCGTAGAAGTTACTGGCGGACGTATGGTTCCAGACTGGCTCGAAGTTGAAGCAGAGAATCTAAAAGGAACTGTAAAAGAGCTTCCAAATCGTGATGCGATTGATGTTCCGGTTGATGAGATGCTGATTGTCGAGTTATATTCCAAATAATAACCCGTAACACCACAGGAGGTGGACTTAGTGTTTGATTTTAATAAACCCAATATTGAAATTACAGAGATTTCAGAAGATAAGAAATATGGAAGATTTGTTGTAGAGCCGCTTGAGAGAGGCTATGGTACAACATTAGGTAACTCCCTTAGAAGAATCATGCTTTCGTCTCTGCCAGGCACAGCGATCAGCCAGGTGAAGATTGACGGCGTTCTGCATGAGTTCAGTTCCATTCCCGGGGTGAAAGAAGATGTTACTGAGATTGTCATGAATTTGAAGTCGCTTGCCATTAAAAACACGTCCGAGACAGATGAGCCGAAGACGGCTTATATAGAATTTGAGGGTGAAGGTGTTGTAACGGCCGCTGATATTCAGGTGGATCCGGATATTGAGATTATGAATCCAGAGACAGTCATCGCAACATTGAACGGCGGGGCAGACAGTAAGCTTTATATGGAAATTACCATTACGAATGGCAGAGGCTATGTAAGCGCTGATAAGAATAAAAATGATGATTTACCGATTGCGGTCATTCCGATCGATTCAATCTACACACCGATTGAACGTGTTAATCTGACGGTAGAGAATACACGTGTTGGTCAGATCACGGATTTTGATAAATTGACATTGGATGTGTATACGAATGGAACACTGCTTCCGGATGAAGCGATCAGTCTGGCGGCAAAGGTACTTAGCGAGCATCTGAAGCTTTTCATAGATCTTTCGGAAGTAGCGCAGGCTGCAGAGGTTATGATTGAAAGAGAAGATGATGAAAAAGAAAAAGTTCTTGAGATGAGTATAGATGAATTAGAATTATCTGTCCGTTCATATAACTGTCTCAAGAGAGCAGGTATCAATACTGTAGAAGAGCTCACGAACCGGACACCAGAAGATATGATGAAAGTACGGAATCTTGGACGCAAGTCTCTGGAGGAAGTACTTGCGAAGTTAGATGAGTTAGGTCTGAGCCTGAGCAAAGGCGAGGAATAAGAGATTTGGCAGATTCCTGGCCTGGACTGTAAAAATAATAAGGATTTCTGCCAGTAAGACCGAAGAGCATGGCAGAGCATCTGGAATCATATTGTCTCTGACGGCAGGTTCCGATGTTAATAATGGAGGATTAAAAAGATGGCAAAGTATAGAAAACTCGGCAGAACATCTAGCCAGAGAAAAGCTTTATTAAGAAATCAGGTAACAGCATTGATCAACAATGGAAAGATTGTTACAACAGAACAGAAAGCAAAAGAGATCCGTAAGATTGCAGAGCCTCTTATTGCTATGGCAGTAAAAGAAAGAGATAATTTTGAAGAGGTTACTGTAAAAGCTAAAGTTGCCCGTAAGGACAAGGATGGTAAGAGAGTAAAAGAAGTAAAAGACGGCAAAAAAGTTACTGTATATGATGAAGTTGATAAAAAGATCAAAAAAGATATGCCAAGCAGACTTCACGCGCGCCGTCAGATGCTTAAAGTTCTGTATCCTGTAAAGGAAGTTCCGGCAGCACAGGCAGGGAAAAAGAAAAACACAAAACAGGTAGATCTTGTTGCTAAGTTGTTTGATGAGATCGCGCCGAAATATGAGAACCGCAATGGCGGTTACACAAGGATCATTAAGATTGGACAGCGTAAAGGCGATGCTGCTATGATGGTCCAGATTGAACTTGTATAATTTAAAAGATATGATGGATGCACTCTGAGAGATCAGGGTGCATTTTTAATACAAAGAGATAAAATTTTTTATTGCATTTTCTAAAATTACGTTGTACAATTATACTAATCTAATAGTACAATGGTATAATAAGTCAGGAAGGTATAATATATGGGCGCGCTGATTGAAATCAAAGATATGTATAAAATATACCATCCCGGAGAAAATGAGGTCTATGCTTTGAACGGGGTGAGCCTTACTGTAGAAAAGGGAGAATTTACAGCGATCATCGGCCATTCCGGTTCAGGGAAATCTACGCTTATGAATATGATCGGATGTCTGGACGTGCCGACAGAGGGAAGTTACCGTCTGAATGGAAGAGATGTATCGCAGATGACGGATAATGAGCTTTCAGATATCCGGAATCAGGAGATTGGCTTTATCTTTCAGGGATTTAATCTGATCGCTAATCTGGATGCTCTGGCTAATGTGGAGCTCCCCCTTATATATAGAGGACTGGATCGCAAGATGCGACGCAAGATCGCGGTTTCTTCTCTGGAGATCGTAGGACTTGAAGAAAGGGTCCATCACAAGCCATCGCAGATGTCCGGCGGACAGCAGCAGCGGGTTGCGATCGCAAGGGCTATAGCTGCCCGTCCGCCGGTGATACTGGCGGATGAGCCTACAGGCAATCTTGATTCACGGGCAACGTGGGAGATTCTGGATATCTTAAAGGAACTCCATAAGGAGGGAAGGACGGTTATCATTATCACACATGATCCTGAGATCGCGAAACAGGCAGAACGGGTAATACGGATCAAAGATGGGAAGATAATCGAAGATTATCAGAACAAGGTTCTAAAAGAATCCGGACCGGGACAAAAAAGCCGGGAGGAACAAGATACAAGCACTATACAGGAGGTTACAGGAGATGTTTAAAAAGGACAGGAAAAGATACAGACGCAGGGCGGGGAGAAGGGATGCGGCTTACGAAGATGAACATACGAGAAGACGGACTCCGAAAAAGAAACTTCCCGGCTGGGTGATCATTCCGATCATTGGAGGGATCGTGCTTATCTGTTTTGGCATATCGAAGGTTACCGGAGGAAATGATAAAGGAACACAGTTAAATGTAGTAGAAGCACATAGAGAGAGTATTAAAGAGATTTACAATACTTCCGGCACTGTAGTAAGCGAGAAAAGCAAGACATTCTATTCTCCGGTAAACGCGCCGGTTAAGAAAAATAAAGCAGAAGTCGGTAAGGCAGTAAAAAAAGGAGATAAGCTGATAACATTTGATACAACAAATTTAGACAGGGAGAATCAGACGTCACGTCTTAATACATTGTCGGCAAAATATACGAACCAGGATGCAAAAGAGCAGAGCGGGCGTACGGCAAAGAGTATGAAGAAAGCAAAAGAGCAGGAAAATGCCATGATCTCAGAGCTTAAGACCCAGATCAAAGAAAAAACAGCTAAAATTAAGAAGCTGGAAAAGCAAGTGAAAGCATCAGAGGGAGAAAGTGCCAAAACTGCTAAAGAAATTGCCGGCATACAGAAGCAAATGACGGATAATCTCGACAGCCAGAGCATCTGCCAGGCCAAAAAGGAGAACATCGAGCGCCAGCTTGATAATCTGGAAGAGTCAGACCAAGGCACAGAACAGTCAAAAGAAGAGCTTGTGAAGCAGGCAGAGGAAGCTACAAACGAGATCAGCGCTCTGGAAAGGGAATACCGTACACTAGAACAGAAGCTAAAGCAGCTTGGCGGGGATGGCGGCGCAGGCGACAGTAATTCGGCAGCATCTCAGTCCCTGGCGCAGGCGAAACAGGAGCTTGAGGCTTTAAAGTCTAGTTTGGCGCAGGCAGAAAACAGCAGACAGACCAGTGCGGATACCGGACTTACAGCAGCACAGCTCAGCAACATGAAAGTTTCAGAGGATCTTGCAAAACTTGCGGAGCTTTCATCCAAGGAACTGCTTGAGAAAGGAAAGAAAGGGATCAAAGCAGAATTTGACGGTATCATCTCTGATGTAAAAGTACTTGAGGGGGGAGATGCGGTTCAGGGAGGCGAGTTATTTACACTGGTGAGCAACCGTGATGTGAGTGTACAGCTGGAAGTGTCCGCGGGAGATTTTGAGAATCTGGTGCCCGGAGAAAAAGCCGTAATCACCATCGGACGGCGTACCTATCAGGGTACACTTGAATCGGTTAATAAGATAGCGCTTGCTAATGAGAAGGGAAATCCGGTCATCGGAGCCAAGCTTCGTATTGACGATCCGGACGATGATATTTACATTGGAGTCAATGCAAAAGTGAATATAACAGTGGCAGAGAAAGAGGATGCCCTGTGCCTTCCTAATGAGGTGATCAATACTGCGTCAGACGGAGATTTTGTCTATATGATCGAAAACGGGACAGTGATAAAACGGAAAGTAGAAATAGGCGTTTCTTCAACAAGCATGTCAGAGATTGCTTCCGGGATTAAAGAAGGAGATCAGGTAGTTGCTGATATGTCTGACGATCTGAAAGAAGGCATGAAAGCAACAGCAGTAAAGTCCGAAGATTCATCAGATAAAGGAACAAAGCAGACGGGCGGGGAGTAGGTATATGGGACAGTTTGGCGAATATATAAAGATGGCACTTTATAATATCGGAGAAAATAAAGGACGTTCTTTTCTTACCATGCTCGGTATTATTATCGGCATTTCTTCGGTGATCACCATTGTGTCCATCGGAAATGGGTTAAAAGCAGATGTTATGTCCAGCACAGAAGTAAAAAGTGTAACTGTAGTGCCGAATCCTGAAGAGACTACCCAGACATCTATGATAACCTGGGAAGATCTCGCGGCGGTGAAGGCATCACTGGGAGACCGCGCAAAAGGCGTGGTTTCCAGCAGTATGGCACAGGGCAGTGTGGAGACGAGGAAAGGGAGCTTTGACGCGTATATGATGCTGACCACTCCGGATGCACAGATGGATCCGGCACAGCTTGAACTTTTGTATGGTTCTTATTTTTCAGACGATGATGTATCGAATGGAGCGGCAGTCTGTGTCCTTGATAAAGCAAGCGCGCTGTATCTGTTCGGAACGGCGGATGTGGTAGGGATGGATTTTGATCTGATGGTGGAGGATGCAATCGTGACACTGACTATCAAGGGCGTGCGTGACGGCGACCCGGAGATTATGAAATCTAATGAAGAAGTAATGAAGATGTTTGGAATGACGATGCCGGTCTATATAGAGATGCCTTATACAATGGTAGACAGCTGGGGAGAACGGGTGGAAGATTTTCAGTCACTTAATATCTATCTTAGTGAAAATGAGAATGAAAATTCCGTGGCAAAAGCGGCGGTCCGGGTGCTCAACAGCAGGCACAGGAATGAAGGAGAGAATCTGTTTATGAAACAGCAGTCCATGGACATGGCAAATGCCATGGGAGGTATTCTGGATGCTGTGACGGCATTTATCGTATTTGTGGCAGGGATCTCTCTGCTGGTAGGGGGAATCGGCGTGATGAATATCATGCTGGTGTCTGTAACAGAGCGGACAAGGGAGATTGGTATCCGCAAGGCCCTTGGAGCAAAGACATCTTCAATCATTTTTCAGTTCCTGTGTGAGTCCGCTATTATCTCTGGTATAGGGGGGATCATCGGGATAGTGATAGGAGCTGTTATATCGGGGACAGTATCTATGCTTGAGATCGGAGGGCTTTCTGCAAAGCTCTCTCCCGGCGCGGTAGTTATCACTACATGCTTTTCCTGCGGAGTAGGAATCGTATTTGGTATCTATCCCGCCAGAAAAGCAGCCAGGATGAGTCCTATTGATGCATTGAAACAATTGTAGATTTTAAAGGAGGAAGAGAAATGTTTAAACCAACAAAGCTATTAAAAATTGTATCTGTTCTTTTTATTATTTCAGGAGTATTTGGAATATTTGGAACAGCGGTAAGTTATATCATGCTGCCGAAGATGAGGGAGATACCGGGAATAGATATGACTATGATTGAGGCGGTTTTAACCCCCTTTAGTCTGATCATATCTATGGTAAGCTGCCTTTGCTCTATCGCGGCGGGAATATTTGGATTTGGGGGACGTTCAAAAAAGGGCGCGGTGATCTGTGCAGGGATCTATCTGGTACTGCTTCTTGTATCAGTAGCGCAGATGGCGATGAATGGGACATTTACCGTATTTGTAGCAGTGGATTTTATCCTGCCTGTACTGTACTGGTGGGGACTGTATCAGTCTGAATAATAAGAAAACAGGAGTTATAGGAGGTATTTGACGTGGATATGAAAATAATAACGGAGCTGGCTTCATTTATAAAAAGCGCGCCTACAGCATTTCACGCGGCAGAGAAGATGAGCGCTATACTGAGAGAGAACAGTTTTGAAGAGCTAAAGGAGCGCGAAAGATGGGAACTTAAGCCGGGAAAGCGTTATTATATCACAAGGAACCATTCCAGTATTATTGCTTTTAAAGTGGGACAGGAACTTTCAGATTACAGTTTTCATGTGACAGCCTCCCACAGCGATTCACCAGGATTCAAACTTAAGGAAAATGCGGAGATTGAGATAAAGAAAAAATATACGGTATTGAATACGGAAGGATATGGTGGTATGATTTGTTCGACATGGTTTGACCGTCCTCTTTCCGTGGCAGGGAGAGTCATTATAAAGACAGGAGAAGGTCTTAAGACAAGGCTGGTTGACCTTGACAGAGATCTTCTGATGATCCCGAGTCTTGCGATTCATATGAACCGTGCTGTCAATGAAGGGCAAAAGCTTAATAAGCAGGTTGATATGCTGCCGTTATTGTCTGGGGAGGGAAAAGAGACCGGAACGGTTAAGAGCCTGGCAGCAGAAGAACTTAATGTGAGAGCAGAGGATATCTACGGGATGGATCTGTTCTTATATAACCGTATGGCGCCGGCTGTGTGGGGGAGCGGCAATGAGTTCTTATCCTGCCCGCGGATTGACGATCTGGAATGCGCGTTTGCCTCATTAAAGGGCTTTTTAGCAGGCAGCAATGAAAAGAATGTGAATGTATTTGCCTGCTTTGATAATGAAGAGGTGGGTTCCGGCACAAAGCAGGGCGCAGGTTCTACATTTCTTTATGATGTACTCTGGAGGATCAACCGGACGCTTGGGAAGGATGAGGAGGATTTTTACCGGGCAGTGGCAGGAAGTTTTATGTTAAGCTGTGACAATGCTCATGCGGTGCATCCTAATCACATGGAAAAGACAGATATCACTAACTGTGTGTACATGAACGAGGGTATCGTAGTAAAGTCTCACGCCGGGCAGAAGTACACCAGTGATGCGCTGAGTATTGCCGTGATGAAGGCGATCTGTGAGAAGGCAGATGTTCCCCTTCAGTTTTTCGCGAACCGTTCTGATGAGGCTGGAGGCAGTACTCTTGGGAATATTGCTGTCTCTCAGGTGTCCATGAATGCGGTGGATATCGGGCTTGCCCAGCTTTCCATGCATTCTGCCTATGAGACTTGCGGGGTAAAGGATGCAGAGTATATGATCCGGGCGGCAAAGTGTTTTTATAACAGTCATATAAGAGCGGCAGGAGACGGGACGATCCGGATAGAAGGATAAAGTGATGTCAGGATGGAGCGGTCCGCAGGCACCATGGAGTACAAAGTTAAAGAGAGGGACAGTGTGAAGATGAAAAAGATACTTATGATTGGGACGGGCGGTACGATTGCCTCCAAAGAAACAGAAGACGGTCTGACTCCGGGGCTTACACCGGAGGATATCTTGTATTATATTCCGGATGTAAAAAATATCTGTGACGTAGAGACTATTCAGGTGTGTAATCTGGACAGCACCAATGTAAAGCCTGAGCACTGGCAATTGATCGTTAAGACTATAGAGCAGAATTATTACAGCTATGACGGATTTGTCATCTGCCATGGTACTGACACACTGGCATATACAGCCTGCGCGTTGTCTTATATGATACAGAATTCCAACAAACCGATTGTTATTACCGGGGCTCAAAAGCCTATCAGCCATGATGTGACGGATGCAAGGACCAATCTGTCAGACAGCTTTATCTATGCGGCTGATGGGCAGTCTCAGGGTGTGAATATCGTATTTGACGGCAAAGTCATCGCGGGAACCAGAGCAAAAAAGGAGATGTCCAAAAGCTACAATGCTTTTTCCAGTATTAATTTTCCTTATCACGCGGTCATCAGGGACAGAAGGCTTATCCGCTATATTCCGGAGATGCCGTATAAAGAGCGGGTACATTTTTACTACAATATGAAGGACAGTGTGTGTGTGCTGAAACTGATTCCGGGACTTAAGCCGGACATACTTTACTATCTATTTGATAATTATGACTGTATCGTAGTAGAAAGCTTTGGGGTGGGCGGCATGCCAAAGTCTTTGACTGATATATTCCGCTCGGAGATGAAAAAGTGGGAACAGGAAGGCAAGCATGTAGTTGTGACGACGCAGGTAGTAAATGAAGGCAGTGATATGATGGTGTACGCGGTAGGTAAGACTATAAAAAAGGAGTTTAACCTGATGGAAGCGTACGACATGACCACAGAGGCTGTCATTACGAAGCTTATGTGGCTTATGGGTATGGAAGGGCTGACGAAGAAAGAATTCAGGGATCTTTTTTACCGGCAGATAAACTATGATATATTGTTTGCGGAGTAGCCTGTATAGGAAATGCTCAGACAGTCTGAACGTATTACTCTGATATAAACAGAATAAAATATTTGATGATGATGAGAGTCTGCAGGAGCAGGCTCTTATTGCGTGTGGGAGTTTTTTGCGTTAAATGTATGACATTACCGTTAAAAAAACTACTTTTGTCAAAACACTTACAAATTTTGTCCGTGATGTTATAATAAATCTACAAAAATATATCCGCAGGGCATCCCATAATTTATGACCCTGAGGGGCGGGCGGATTTCGTCCGTGAAAATATGAATGAAGATTTATATTGGGGAAAATCTGACGAAAGAAGGTAAGATAAGAATGAGCAGACTAGAGCTTGATTCGCCTAAAAAAGCCCGTATTGTCATGGAAGAACTTTACAAGGATTTAGAGCGAAGAATTGAGTCAAGTCCTCCGGGACTATGTCCGGTTGATATGTCGCGTGCTTTTCTGGAGCTGTGCCATGCACAGACATGCGGTAAATGTGTACCGTGCCGTATCGGGCTTGGACAACTGAATCATTTCATCAAGGATGTACTTGATGGGAAAGCAACGATGGAGACTTTGGAGGTAATGGAGCAGACCGCTCTTTCGATCATGGAATCAGCAGACTGTGCTATTGGTTATGAGGCGGCCAATATGGTCTATAAGGGGCTGATCGGGTATCGGGACGACTATATCGAGCATATTGAGCATGGACGCTGTACCTGTACATACAGCCAGCCGGTTCCGTGTGTGTCTTTATGTCCGGCACATGTGGATATTCCGGGATACGTGGCACTGGTAGGAGAAGGACGTTATGCGGACGCGATCAGGCTGATCCGCAAAGACAATCCGTTCCCGACTACCTGCGGATTTATCTGCGAGCATCCGTGCGAGGCAAGATGCCGCAGGAATATGATGGACGATGCGATAAACATCCGCGGTCTTAAAAGAGTTGCGGCTGATTTTGCGGGAGAGGTAAAACCGCCGTCATGCGCGCCATCGACAGGAAAGACAATAGCAGTATTAGGCGGAGGGCCAGGCGGTTTGAGCGCTGCTTATTACCTGCAGCTTATGGGACATCAGACAACTGTCTATGAGATGCTGCCGAAGCTTGGGGGTATGCTCCGGTACGGTATCCCGAATTACCGTCTGCCGAAGGACCGTCTTGAGGATGATGTGAACGCGATCATAGAGACCGGAGTCGAAGTAAAACATGGCTTAAAGATCGGTCCCGATATTACGATCCAACAGCTTCAGAAGGAATATGATGCTGTTCTGATCACGATTGGGGCCAGCACGGATAAGAAGTTAGGCTTAGAGGGAGAAAATGCAGAAGGCATCTTCTCAGCAGTGCAGTTCCTTAGAAATGTAGGAAAGAATATTATCATGGACCTGACTGGCAAAGAGGTAGCTGTTATCGGAGGAGGCAATGTAACGATGGACGCGGTCCGTACGGCAAAGCGCCTTGGAGCTAAGAAGGTAAGTGTTGTATATAGAAGAAGGATTGCGGATATGACTGCGCTTCCTTCAGAGATCGAAGGCGCGATCGCGGAGGGTATCGAAGTACAGACATTGAAAGCACCGTCTTCTCTTGATATTGATGAGAATAACCATGTGAAGGGCATCTATGTATCTCCGCAGATGATCAGCGCGATTAAGGACGGACGCGCCAGCATAAGGCCGACAGGGGAAGAGGATGTATATATTCCATGTGATATTTTAGTAGTTGCCATTGGACAGAATATTGAGACAAAGCATTTTGAAGAGGCAGGAATACCTGTATCACGAGGAAAGATTGTTACAAAGAGCAACGGTGCTATTGAAAATCTTCCTGGTGTGTTCGCGGGCGGGGACTGCGCGAGCGGACCGGCCTCTGTGATCAAGGCGATTGCCGCTGCGAAAGTTGCGGCAGCCAATATTGACGAGTATCTGGGTTATCATCACGAGATTTCCTGTGATGTTGAGATCCCGGAGGCGCGTCTTTTCGACCGTACACCATGCGGCAGAGTGAACTTAACCGAGCGGGAGGCCTGTGAGAGAGTGAAAGACTGGGACGGCTGTGAGAACTGTATGACCGAGAGAGAGGCTAAGCAGGAAGCAGGCAGGTGCTTGAGATGTGATCACTTTGGATATGGAATCTTTAAAGGAGGCAGAGAGAAATTATGGTAAATCTTACAATTGATGGAAAACAGATATCCGTACAAGAAAACACCACGATCATGGAAGCTGCCGCACAGAATGGGATTCCGATTCCGAAGCTCTGTTATCTCAAAGGGATCAATGAAATAGCGGCTTGCCGTGTGTGCGTGGTTGAATTAGAGGGAAATGAAAAGTTAATTACATCTTGTAACAATGTGGCTGAAGAGGGTATGGTGATCTTTACCAACAGTCCGAAAGTAAGGAGGCACAGGAGGAATACTGTAGAGCTGATCCTGTCACAGCATGATTGTCTCTGCGTTACCTGTACAAGGAGCGGAAACTGCAGTCTTCAGAAGGTGGCTAATGATCTGGATATTCTGGAGATCCCGTTCAGGCAGGAGCTTGAGTATCAGCCATGGAATAAGAACTTCCCTCTGATCCGGAATTCTGCGAAATGTATCAAGTGTATGCGGTGTATTCAGGTATGCGACAAAGTACAGGGACTGCATATATGGGATTTGGAAGGAACGGGTTCCCGTACTACAGTCAATGTATCCGGACATAAGACAATTGAAGAGTCAGCCTGTTCCCTGTGCGGACAGTGTGTTACCCACTGTCCGGTGGGAGCTTTGCATGAGAGAAGTGATACAGGCAAGGTATGGAAAGCAATCGCGGATCCAAAGAAGATTGTTGTCGCTCAGGTGGCTCCGGCGGTACGCGCGGCGTGGGGCGAGCAGCTTGGTATGAGTTCAGAAGAAGCAACTATCGGAAAGATATTAGATTCCCTGAAACGGATGGGTGTAGATTATGTATTTGACACCTGTTTCTCGGCAGATCTTACTATTATGGAGGAAGGAACAGAGTTTGTTAAGAGATTTACCTCTGGAGAGCTGAAGGAACGTCCTATGTTTACTTCATGCTGTCCGGGATGGGTGAGATTTATTAAGTCACAGTTCCCGCATCTTGTGAGATATCTGTCCTCTGCAAAATCACCGCAGCAGATGTTCGGCGCGGTGATGAAGACTTACTTTGCGCAGAAGTTAAGAGTAAGCCCGGAAGAAATCTATACAGTTTCTGTTATGCCTTGCGTAGCTAAGAAAGCTGAGCGCGAGATGGAGCTTTTCTATGAAGAGTATGCTGGACATGATATTGATGCGGTTATTACTACAAGAGAACTGGTAAGGATGATCCGCTCTGCTCACATCAGCCCGGATACCCTCAAAGATATTGAGAGTGACCGTCCGATGCAGGAAGGTACCGGGGCAGGCGTTATATTCGGGGCGACTGGCGGAGTTATGGAAGCGGCTCTTAGAAGCGCGTATTTCCTGATCAAAGGAGAGAATCCTCCGGTGGATGCTTTCAAGGCAGTCCGGGCTCAGGGCTTCAATGAAAACAACGGTGTTCAGGAGGCGACTTTCGCGGTGGATGACATTCAGGTGAGGACTGCGGTAGTCAGCGGGCTCGGCAATACAAGAGCGCTCCTTAATAAGATAGAAAAAGGCGAGGTTCAGTATGACTTTGTAGAAGTTATGGCGTGTCCGGGAGGCTGCGTAGGCGGCGGCGGACAGCCGATCCATGACGGCGAAGAACTTGCCTTTGAAAGAGGAAAGAATCTTTATTATCTGGATGAGCACGCGGATCTCAGATATTCTCACGAAAATCCGGATATTGATCTGCTTTATAAAGAATTTTTCGGTGAGCCGAACGGACATAAAGCGCATATGCTGTTGCACAGCGATCATCTGGATGATCTGGCAAATGGCCGGTAGTACAGTTATGATTTAGTGAATAGAAAGGGGCAATCGGGAAATAGATAGTTCTAAATAGGGGCAGGTGTGACTCGTGCG
>CAJUAM010000046.1 GCA_910584615.1 uncultured Dorea sp. | reverse complement strand
AGATTCGTATTTTAAGATTTAGAGACTAAAAATCGGTATTAACAGACAGCCCCTTTTTCATTCATGGTATGATGACTGGAGTGACCACGCAGACAGTCACTGCAGTTTTAAAATATCATTTGGCGTACAGTCCAAGTAAGCACAGAGTCTTGCCAGTATATCAAGATCCATTCGAGATACTTTGCTTTTACAGTAATTATTAAGTTGCGTACGCTGCAGGTGGCATACTTCACAAACTTTATTTTTGCTCACATTCTTGTCTTTAATGACACGCTCAAGGTCAATATAAATCGTCATAATGCAAACCTTCCTTCATAAAAGAAATTATAATTACATGTCTATTGAAACATAAGTTGCATTGCAGTACACTGTACTAAAATACAGATGTATAGAGGTGCAAAATGAGAAGAGATTATATTATAGGATGTATCATTTTGACGATAAGTATTACTTTGGCTGTAATGTTCGGCAGCAAAGAGTCACAAGATATGCTGGTGTACAGCAGCAGTTCTGCAAGTATGGGAGGATACCATAGTGAAAGGATTACTGTGATTGCGAATGAGAAAGGTATTTCTGATAAGGAGAAATGTGCTGAAAAAATCGTGGAAAAGTGTAGAGAAAATAGTTTTAAAAATGTTCGGTTCAGTTATGATCTGTCAAAGCCAAATGAACTGGTTGTAACTATCTGTCTAAACAAAAAAGAGGCAGATGAAGGAGAGGGGAATTTTAAATTTCGGTATATACAAGAGGCGGAAGAGAGACAGTACAATATTATTGATGATCCTGAAAAATTCCGGATTGAGATGCTAGAGGAGACTAATGAATAATGAAGACCTGATTGACGCAGAAAATGTAAAGATTGACATTCTGCTGATAATGCGTTATGATAACCACTATAAAAATTACATATGATTGATGACAAGGGAGCTTGCATGGAAGCAGGCTGAGAGTGGGCTGATACCGCCCAGACCTATAACCTGATTTGGATAATGCCAACGTAGGGATGCGTTATGAGAGATGTTGAATCTCCTTTGTCTTCAATCGAAGATGAAGGAGGTTTTTTATGTTTCAGTTTATGGTGAATGTGGAGGGTGGTCTGACGACGGTCGGTTACACGGTATGTATTGCGGCAGGGGTTGTTATATTTTTGGCGGCCGCTGTTTTTGCAGGGAAAAGTTCTGAGAAAAGCAGGATGGCTACAAAGCAGCTTGTTTTCTGCGGTATGGCGATGGCACTTGCATTTGTGACATCTTATATAAAGATATTTAAGATGCCGTGGGGAGGAAGTGTGACTTTGTGCAGCATGCTTTTCATTGTACTGATCGCGAACTGGTATGGTGTAAAGACAGGAATTTTAGTGGGAATTGCCTACAGTATCCTGCAGTTTATACAAGAACCTTTTGTATTGTCCTTTTTTCAGGTGTGTTGTGATTATATCCTGGCATTTGCAGCCCTTGGTATCGCCGGATTTTATGCAAAACAGTCATACGGACTGTTAAAAGGATATATTGCGGCAGTAATTTTAAGAGGGGTATTCCATGCATTAGGCGGATATCTCTACTGGATGGATTATATGCCGGAAGACTTTCCGCAGTCATTGAAAAGTATATATCCTGTAGTGTATAATTACAGTTATTTACTGGCGGAAGGCTTGATCACAGTGGTTGTCATATCAATACCAACAGTTGCGAATGCGTTGAGTCAAGTAAAAAAGTCAGCCATTTCTTAGTGAAGCTGGTGAAAGGGTATTTTGCAGGGGAGAAGGCATAAGTAAAATATATTATGAAATGGATGGCTGGAGCGGATATTATGATGACATAGATCCGCTCCATTCTTCTGCAAAAGACAAAAATTTTAAAGTGGCTGGGGAGGGTTGTGTATCCGGAAGCCACGCTGCTCCCAAGACACGGGAGTAATGCTCAGTAAAAGACCGCACACAGACATCAAACGGGGCATTGTGCAAAAGCAGCTTTGGCAGGATCGTGATACCAAAGCCTTCTTCTACCATCTTCAGGGCAGCAAAATCTTCATTCACCTGGTAGCGGATTTTCGGACGTATTCCATTCATCTCAAAGATCTTTCCGGTCTCGTAGTCCAGACGGTCGCAGGTCAGTATGAAGTCTTGTTTGTCAACATCAGAAAGAGAGACTGCGACTTGTTCGGACAGAGGGTGTCCTTTAGGGGTCACCAGCATAAGTTCATCTCTTCCCAGAGGGGTGAAAGGATAGTCCGGAACCGAGTAACGGGATACAAAGATACAGTCAAGTTTGTTATTTTTTAAGTTGTTAATAAGCGGGCGGAAGCCCTCCACGTACAGTTCAAAAGTGATCTTGGGGTATACATTTGAAAATTTCCGCAGTATATCCGGCAGCCAGTGATAAGAGATGCTCTGGATTGAGCCAATACGGATATAACCATTATCAAGGCTGTTTAAGTCGGCAGCAGTCTGTTGGATCTTTTTCTCCTCAAAACAGATGATTTCCAGAGAATGTACGATTTCTTCAGTATTCGGCAAAGGCTGGACACCGTGTTTTGTACGTTTAAATAAAGAAAGCCCAAGCTCCTTTTCAAAGCTTTTGATAAGCTGGCTGACAGCGGACTGCGTATAGTTGTATTTGACTGCTGTTTTAGAAATGCTGCCTGTCTTACACACATCTAGTATGATTTCATATTTGCTCACTGTTCTCACCTCAAAATATAAGAAAAATTAATATGTTAAATTAATAAAACTTAAAATGAATACCAGAACACATTAAATATCAGATCCATAAGCGAAACTTATAGGTATAATAAATAACATTAAGTTTATTTATCTATAAGTTTTCTTTATTATTAACATAAGAGATAAATAACTGTCAAGAGTATTCATGGTAATTTAACAATCCAATGATTTAAGAGCAGACGAAAAAGGAGGAGAAAAATGGGTACAGAATTTTGGAATGGAGCGGAAGCGGCACATAGACGTGTGATGATGAAAGCGGCGGGATATTCGGATGGGGATATCAGGAAGAAACCACATATCGGCGTGCCGAATTCATATATGGCAGGATCGCCCGGATCTGCTCATCTGCGTCAGATCGCTGAAGCTGTTAAAGAGGGAATCTGGGCAGCAGGCGGTGTTCCGGTGGAATTCGGGATTCCGGCGACCTGCGGAAACATGGCGAATGGAGCAGAGGAGTTGAAATACGAGCAGGTTGGAAGAGATATTGTTGCCATGTCTGTTGAATTTGTCACAAGAGTGCATAATTTTGATGGTCTTGTGATGGTGGCATCTTGCGACAATATTATCGCGGGATGTTATCTCGCGGCTATGCGGCTTGATATTCCGTCTATGGTTGTGACAGGCGGCTCCATGCAGCCGGGACAGTATTGCGGAAAGACAGTTGTAGAGGCGGATCTGGATTCGGCACGTTTTTCCGGTGCCACTGAAGAGGAATTGTTCGGACTGGAGGATAGTGTCTGTCCGTCCTTCGGAGCATGTCCGTCTATGGGAACGGCCAACACTATGCAGATGTTGGGAGAAGTCCTGAATCTGGTACTTCCTGGTACGGCGACTATTCCGGCATCCGATAATGCGAAGCTCAGGAAAGCAAGGGAAGCCGGAGCATATGCGGTGGAACTTGTGAAGGCAGGACGGAAACCATCAGAATTGATCACAAAAGAAGTGCTGATGAATGCGATCATGTTTGATATGGCAGTTGCCGGTTCTACCAATGCGGTACTGCATCTGCAGTCTTATGCTTATGAGCTGGGGATCAAGATGACACTGGCGGATTTTGAAAAGTACGCGGGAGAGATTCCGTGTATCAATGCGGTTGTTCCAAGCGGTCCCTATACAGTGGTTGATTTCCATTATGCCGGCGGGGTTATGAATGTGATGAAACAGCTGGAGAGTAAGCTGTTTACCGAAGTACCGGGTATGTATGGAAGCACATGGAAGGAGATGTTATCAAAGGTAACACCTCAGGAAAATAAAGTCATTCATTCTCTGGAAAAACCGCTGTTCAATGAGCCGGGGTTAAAGATCCTGAGAGGAAATTTATCGCCTAATGGCGCGATCGTCCGGCCTACGGCTGTCTATGAGGAAGTGAAATATCTCAAAGGCAAGGCAAAAGTGTTCGATGGGGACAGGGCAGCATTTGATGCAATCCAGGCAGGAGCCATCGTTCCCGGGGATATAATCGTGATCCGCTATGAAGGATGTAAGGGGGCACCGGGTATGAAGGAGCTGATGCTAAGCATCGATGCTCTGATCGGGAAAGGGCTGCATAAGAGCGTAGGTCTGATTTCTGATGCGAGATTTTCAGGATTCAATTACGGAGCGATCGTTGGACACGTGTCACCGGAGGCTTACGATGGAGGCCTGATTGCCCTTGTAGAAAATGGCGATGAGATTGTCATGGATATTAATGGCGGTGAGATCTCTCTCCTGGTTCCGGAAGATGAGATTGAGAGAAGAAGAAAGGTATGGGTATGTCCTCCGCTGAAAGAAGCAAAAGGATGTCTTAATATTTATGCGAAGATGTGCCGCCCGGCAGAAGAAGGCGGAGCGATGCAGCCATGGGATTTAGAGGCGAAATTTAACAGTTAGATAAAGGAGGATAAATAATGATACTTGCATTTCGGGTTATTACTGTACTGTTTATTGTATTTTACGGAGCATATCTTTACAGGGATGTACAAAAGAATGGTCCTAAGGATGTTCCGGCGGCAACTAAAGTGTTATACGGGATCATGGGATTTATAATAAATATTTTAGATACTCTGGGAGTCGGCAGCAATGCAACACAGGCAGCATTTTTTAAGTTTACCAAGCTGAGTCCGGATGATGAACTTCCGGGAAATGGAAATGTCATCTTCGCAATTCCGGTGGCAGTAGAGTTTCTTTTGTTTTTGGATATTGTGGAGGTAGAGACGGTTACACTGGTTACCATGATTCTGGCCTCTGCTTTAGGTGCGGTTGTCGGAGCCAGAATCGTATCCAAACTTCCAATCAATGCTATCCGCGGGGTATTGGCGGTTACTCTGCCGTTTGTGGCAGTCATACTTGTAGTCAAGATCAATGGGATCGGGCCGTTTGGAATCATGGGAGAGGCAACAGGACTGACAGGTGCGAAGCTGGTTATCGGAATAGCGGTAAACTTTGTGTTGGGCGCTCTGATGACCTGCGGCGTGGGATTATATGCGCCATGTATGGCCTTATGCGCATTACTTGGAATGAATCTTACCGTAGCTTTTCCGATCATGATGGGCTCCTGTGCCTTTTTGATGCCTCCGGCGAGTGTGGAATTTATCAAGAGTGGAAGGTATAACAGGGGTGCAGCGGTAATTGCTTCAGTTACCGGGATTTTAGGCGTATTTGTAGCTTACTATATTGTGAAGTCGATGCCGATCACAGCACTGACATACATTGTGGCGCTGGTATTGATTTATATGTCTGTATCCTTTATTATTACATTAATGAAAGAGAAGAAAAATGCGTAAGGAGGAATAATATGTTACTTTTGTCAAGAGAGGATATTAAAAAAGTGTTTTCAATTCGCGATGCGGTAGAGGCAGATAAAAAAGCATTTGCATATGTAGTAGATGGAAAATGTGATTCACCGCTCCGCACAAAGATTCAGGCGCCAAGATATGAAGGATGTTTTCTTTTCATGCCGGCGTATATAGAGGAAATGGATGCAGCAGCGCTTAAGACGGTTAATATTTTCCCGCATAATATTGACAACGGACTGCCGTCGTCACCGGCACAGGTGCTTTTGATAGATGGGAAAACGGGAGTCGTAACGGCGGTTCTGGACGGAACATATGTGACACAGCTTCGGACGGGCGCTTCTTCTGGTGTGGCATTTGATATGCTGGCAAAGAAGGATTGCCGGATCGGCGCGTTGATCGGAACCGGGGGACAGGCTGCAACCCAGCTGGAAGCAATGATTGCAGTAAGGAAGTTGGAAGAAGTGCGGGTATATGACTTGAATTATGACAGAACGAAAAATTTCGCAGAACAGATGCAGGAAGAGTTAAAGTCTTACGGTACAAAGATTACAGCGGTTAAATCTTCTGATGAAGCAATTGACGATGCGGATCTTCTGATCACGGTTACACCGTCATCAAAGCCTGTATTTGACGGAACAAAGGTGAAGAAAGGCTGTACTGTAAGCTGTGTGGGAGCATATCAGCATCATATGCAGGAAATGGATCCGGCAATACTGCCGCGGGCATCAAAAATTTATTTTGATTCTCAGGAAGCTGTTCTTTCAGAATCAGGTGACATCCTGATACCATTAGAGGAAGGGATCATTACAAAGGATGATTTTACTGGCGATATCGGAAAGGTAGTCAAAGGAGAACTGGTTGGCAGGGAGAACGATGATGAGATCATTGTGTATGAGACAGTCGGAGTGGGAGCGCAGGATCTTGTAACTGCAAAGATCATATATGAAAAAGCTCTTGAAGCCGGTGTTGGTACACAGTGGGGATAAGGAGGACGTATTATGCCGCATATTTCAATTAAAATGTATCCGGGCAGGACGGAGGAAGTAAAAAGAGAACTCGCTGAAAAGACAAGGGATTTTTAGTTAAGAGAGCTGCTGCGTTAAAATAGCGCGGCAGCTCTTTTGATATCTTTTCACATCGGTAACAAACTTTTTGAGTGTTATATGATTGTGTCCTTTAACAGGCTGTTATAGCCGAGTTTATACAGTCGGGTCCGGACGACTTCTGCATTTGTCGCGTTTGTATTAGAAAGAAGTATGTAGAGTTTTTCATTATCCATGATCCCCATATAGTCTGACTGGCGTATATTGCATGCCAGATGCAAAGAGATCTGTCCATAATCTTCATAACCCATTACAATCTCCAAAAGGGTACATTCTGTCAAACCGTTTTCTTTGGCGGCAAGAAATGTTTTTACTAAATCTGTAAAGGCTTTTTCATTCAGCACATTCGTTCCTTCCATATAGTGGTGCCTTCTGAAACTTGACATGCAGCGTTTTGCCCGCAGGATAGCATTTTGGATCAGTGTTGTGATCACTGTCAGCCGGTTCGCCTTTTTCAGAGTCAGTTCACTAAGCGGAATGCCCCAGAACATCAGAATGACCTGCATTTCTTCTTCTGCATATACGGCGCCTGCTATTAATGGAAGGCCGGTATCTGCAGTCTCGTTGATGTAGATATGACCGTCTTTTAGTGTATGGTACATATCCTCCATGGCAGTGTACTTTATGGAATTCCCCAGTTGACGCGCTTCCTTTGAGGTCGCGGCAAACAGTCTGGCATAATCTGCGTTTGCCACAGTATATATTGCCACATCAGGGCTGTTCATCAGTTTTGAAAGCATCTGCGCTGCATAAAATAGTACCTCTACGGTAGTATATTTATCCAGTCCGGACATAATTTCATAAACTGTGTCCAGGCTGTCTTGATACTTTCCAGGCTGCTCCATGTTTTTTGTCTCTTCCTGTAATTCTTTTGAACACAAATTTATCACCTTCTTCAGCATTTTTAACATTATTATTTTGCATGGTTTTTATAAAAATGTCAAGAGTAATGGAGGGCGCAAAGATTTGAATTCAAAAAGAACAAAATCTATTCAGCCAGCATAATTTATAAAAAAGAGTTTTGGAGATGTTTTTATGGACTATACAACATTGGTTCCGGTTACCGGAATAATTGTAAATATTACAAGAGGAAATGATTGCTGCAGTCAGATGCTGGCGCTGCGTACAGAGGATGGGATCGTAAACTTTATGATAGGCATGGATACGATAGTTATTGACAGCAGACAGCTTAGACAGGGAATGCGGGTGGCGGCATTTTATGACAGCAACCTGCCGGTGCCGTTGATTTTTCCGCCCCAGTATCAGGCTCAGCTCATTACGGTGCTTGGAAGAAATGAGCAGATTATGCTTGGCTATTTTGATTCAGACCTTACAGCGTCAGACGGTTCATTACAGCTTAATATATCGGCAGGTACTATGATAAAAACATTGAACGGACAAAACATTACATGCAATCTGGGGGAACATACACTGCTGGTTTACTATACAACAACGACCAGAAGCATACCGCCGCAGACAACACCAAGAAGAATTATAGTACTGTGCAATGAGAATTAAGCTTTTTTTATTGTAGAAAATCGAAAATTCAATTGGAAAATGATGAGTCATATGATAATATTATCACAGAAACAACTAAAGAAGAGAGAGGAAGGTTTTGTATGGATGTGCAGCTTCATTATGTTGTGAGGGGGAGCGGGGAACCGCTTATATTACTGCATGGCAACGGGGAGGACGTAACCTATTTCAGTCATCAGATTGCCTTTTTTCAGAAGTCATACCAGGTGATAGCAGTAGATACCAGAGGGCATGGAAAATCTCCCAGAGGAAATGCCCCGTTTACGATCAGCCAGTTTGCAGATGATTTATATGATTTTATGAGAGAGCATGATATCAGACGGGCAGATATGCTGGGGTTTTCTGATGGGGCTAATATTGCGCTTCTTTTTACAATCCGGCATCCAGAGAGGGTGAACCGCCTGATCTTAAACGGGGCGAATCTGAATCCCCGGGGACTAAAAACAACAGTACAGTTTTCTCTGATGAAGGAATTCAGGGCTGCGAAAGCAAGCGCGGATACGGATGATGAAGCATACCGGAAGATGGAGTTTTTGTATCTGATGGTAAAGGAACCGCATATCTCGTTTAATGAACTCAAAGAAGTCCGTGTTCCGACACTGGTCATAGTCGGAGAGGATGATATGATTAAAAAAAGTCATAGCAGGAAAATATATAATAAGCTTCCGGCGGCAAAACTTGCCGTTATTTCGGGGAATCATTTTATTGCGAATGAGAACTTCGACCTGTTTAATCAGGAAGTTGCAAAATTTTTGGAGGAAAACAGAAAAAGTAAAGAATGAAATCATTACTTATATATTTACGTAATTATAAAAAAGAGACAGTTCTCGCGCCATTATTTAAACTTTTAGAGGCTTCATTTGAACTTCTTGTTCCTCTTGTAATGGCGGCAGTCATTGATAATGGAATCGCGAACGGTGATAAACCATATGTAGTCAGGATGTGCCTTATTATGGTGGCTCTTGGGATCATCGGTCTCATCTGTTCTATTACGGCACAGTATTTCTCGGCAAAGGCAGCGACAGGATTTGCGGCAGAACTCAGAAAATCTTTGTTTTCACATATCCAGAATTTCAGTTATACGAAGATGGATGCCATCGGAGCATCTACATTGATCACCAGAATGACCAGCGATGTCAATCAGATGCAGTCGGGAGTGAACCTGGTGCTCCGGCTGTTCCTTCGTTCGCCGTTCATTGTGGCAGGGGCGATGGTGATGGCCTTTACGGTAGATGTAAAAGGGGCATTTGTGTTTGTGGTGGCGATCCCGCTGCTGTCCGTTGTAGTGTTCGGAATTATGCTTATCACTATGCCGCTTTATAAAAAGGTGCAGTCAGATCTGGAAAAGATACTCTTGATCACAAGGGAGAATCTCGTAGGGGCAAGAGTTATCCGTGCGTTTAATAAGGAAAAGTCTGAGGAAAGATATTTTGAAAAGAGTAATCAGGAGTTAACTGATGCGCAGAAATATGTAGGCCGGCTTTCAGGACTAATGAACCCGCTCACCTATATTATTGTGAATGGGGCGTTGATCGTGCTGATCTATGTAGGCGCGGTGAGGGTAGAGTCAGGAATCATCACACAGGGTGAAGTTGTCGCGCTCATTAACTATATGTCCCAGATACTTGTGGAGCTTGTGAAGCTGGCAAATCTGATCATTACGGTGACAAAGGCGATTGCCTGCGGGAACCGGATTGAGAGTGTGTTCAAAGAAAAGGCGGGCGTACCGGAAGGAGATCTGGACTATGAAGAGTCTGGAAAGAAGGACGCTTTTTTGGAGTTTGATCATGTATCTATGCGCTATGATGGAGCAGGAGCGGATTCTCTGAGTGATATCAGCTTTTTGGCAAAGAAAGGGCAGACTATCGGGATCATCGGCGGGACAGGCTCAGGGAAAACATCTCTTGTTAGTCTTATCCCCCGGTTTTATGATGTTTCATCTGGTGAAGTGAGGATTAATGGAAAAGATGTTAAAGAGTATAAGATAAATAAGCTGCGTGAAAATATCGGTATCGTTCCTCAAAAAGCAGTTTTGTTTAAAGGAACCATCGAGGAAAATCTTCGGTGGGGAAATGAGAGCGCTTCAGAGACAGAACTGTGGGAGGCCATTGAGAAAGCGCAGGCGAAAGGGTTTGTGGAAGGAAAAGAAGAGGGGCTTAAATTTCAGATCACTCAGGATGGAAAGAACTTGTCAGGCGGGCAGCGTCAGCGCCTTACGATTGCGCGGGCGCTTGTAAGACGGCCAGACATATTGATTTTAGATGACAGTGCTTCGGCACTTGATTTTGCTACGGACGCGAAACTTCGAGCCGCAATCAGGCAGATGAAGGATAGTCCGGTCGTGTTTATTGTGTCCCAGCGGGCGTCCTCAATCATGTACGCTGACCAGATCTTAGTGCTGGACGATGGAGAGATGGCAGGAATTGGAAGTCACGAAGAGCTTCTAAGGGACTGTGGGATTTACCAGGAGATTTATTATTCACAGTTTCCAAAAGACGCAAAGACTCTGGGGAAGGAGGCACGGTGAGATGGGAAAAAAACATGATGACAGACAATTTGAGACGCTTAAAAAAGTGTTTTACCGTCTTGGACGTTACCGGATATTTTTGGTGTTTACTATTCTGCTGTCAGTGATCACAGTTGCTCTTACTCTCTATATTCCGAAGCTTACGGGAAAAGCGGTGGATTTTATTGTCACAAAGGGACAGGTGGATTTTAAAGGAGTGATGGAGATCCTGTGGCAGATTGGAATCTGCATTCTGATTACTTCGTTTGCCCAGTGGCTCATGAATATCTGTAATAACAAGATGACCTATCAGATCGTGCAGGATATCAGAAACGATGCGTTTAAGAAGATAGAGATTCTTCCCCTGAAATATATTGACGGACATTCCTATGGAGAGGTGGTTAGCCGTGTGATCGCGGATGTTGACCAGTTTGCTGACGGTCTTTTGATGGGATTTACCCAGTTATTCACAGGGGTGGCGACGATTGTGGGAACATTTTGCTTTATGCTTTCTGTAAATGTAAAGATAACTTTTGTTGTCGTGTTGATCACTCCGGTATCTTTTCTTGTGGCAGGCTTTATCGCGAAGCGCACATATACCATGTTTAAACTCCAATCCGAGACGAGAGGGGATCAGACGGGGCTTATTGAGGAAATGATTGGAAATCAGAAGATTGTGCAGGCATTCGGGCAGACAGAACATGTTATGGAAAGGTTCAACGAGGTGAATGCGCGTCTTCAGGATTGCTCTTTGAAAGCTGTGTTTTTTTCATCTATCACCAATCCTGCCACACGTTTTGTCAACAGTCTGGTATACACGGGTGTTGGTGTGACCGGGGCGATCGGAGTTATCAATGGTTCGATGAGTGTAGGCCAGCTTACCAGCTTTTTGAGCTACGCGAATCAATATACCAAACCTTTTAATGAGATATCCGGCGTAGTGACGGAACTTCAGAATGCCATTGCCTGCGCGAAGCGCATTTTTGATCTGATCGAGGAAGAGCCGCAGATCCCGGAAGTGGAAAATGCAGTAAGACTTAGCAATGTGAAAGGAAATATCAGGCTGTCTGATGTGTCCTTTTCCTATGAGCCAAAGCAAAAGCTGATTGAACATTTTAATCTGGATGTGAAACCAGGGCAGAGAGTAGCCATCGTTGGGCCGACTGGATGCGGGAAGACGACGCTGATCAATCTTTTGATGCGTTTTTATGATGTGACGGGAGGAAGTATTACAGTAGAAGATATTGATATCCGGCAGATGACCAGACACAGCCTGCGCGCCGGATATGGGATGGTGCTTCAGGAAACATGGCTTAAGACCGGAACGATCCGGGACAATATCATTATGGGTAAACCGGATGCGGCACAAGAACAGATCATTGCGGCGGCGAAAGCTTCTCATGCCCACAGTTTTATCAAGCGTCTGCCTAAAGGGTATGATACCTGGATCACTGAGGATGGGGGCAATCTGTCACAGGGACAGAAGCAGCTTTTGTGTATTACGAGATTAATGCTTGTAAGACCGCCGATGCTGATTCTGGATGAGGCGACGTCTTCTATTGATACAAGAACAGAGATACGGATCCAGAAAGCGTTTGCCAGGCTGATGGAAGGCAGGACCAGTTTTATCGTGGCGCACCGTTTGTCCACGATCCGGGAGGCAGATGTAATACTTGTCATGAAGGACGGGCAGATTATTGAGCAGGGCAGCCATGAAGAACTGCTCAGAAAAGGCGGGTTCTATCAGAACCTGTATCAGAGCCAGTTTGCCGGAGTGTAGGATCGGCCGGAATATAGAAAGGTTTTGCGCGATGAGAGAAAAAAGGGAAGTAGTCGTATATTGCCTGACCCTTGGGAATGTATATGAGGATTATCCGTTTCATGATGATAAATGGTGTGTGATGCGCCATAAAGCTTCTAAGAAGACTTTTGCTTATATCTATGAAAAAAATGATCAGATCTGGGTGAATGTAAAATGCGAGCCGCAGTGGAGGGATTTCTGGCGCAGTACATTTGAGGCAGTAGTTCCGGGATATCATATGAATAAAGAGCACTGGAACTCAATTATCTTAGATGGGACGATACCAAAAAGAGATATAAAAAGGATGATAGCAGAAAGCTATGATTTGACAAAGGGTAAAAAAGACGCGGAAAACAGCAGGATGGATTAGAACCTGCTGTTTTCTGTGTCTTTCATACGCTCGTATACCTGTATGTAAAAGTCGGCCTCTTTTTCATAAGGGCAGACATAAAAACGTCGTAAGATATCCATGCTCAGCTTCTTGATCAGTTCGGGACCTTCTGCGTTTCTGGCAGCTTCCTGCCGTTCTTTCAGGTAATAATGCCAGTCTGTTATAAATTTCTCGTATTGTTGAAAATTTTCGGTGTCCAGCCATTTTCTTATTTTGATTTTTGATCTGTCTGGCTTGGGGCATTCATGTGCTTGAAGGAAATAGCGGAAAGAGTGGTTTTCATAATATCGTCCTAATGGAAACAGGCGGCAGAAACCGGGACGGGCTTCGTGGATCCTGCAGCGTCCTTCCTGATTTAGGAAAATACAGCGTTCAGATTTGCCGGTCATTTTTAAATTGGGCAGAACGATACCGTCTGCTACATTCAGTTCCAGATAATCTTCCAGCAGTTGTTCAAAACTTTTTTCTAAATATTTTGTTATGCGGAAGATATCAAGGGGATCTAATATGATGGAGTCTCCCATGCCCTGACAGCATTCAGAGCATCCGTTGCAGCCGCGGCAGTCTGCTTTTACCATATCATTTCCTGTATATAATTTCCCGTCAGAAATCTCTGAAAGGTCAACTTCTCTTAACATGTTGCGGTACTCCTGTTTTTTGTATATTTTGCTTAAGATCAGTGTAGCATGAGTAAAAATAAATGTAAATTATCTTTTGGTATTTCTGTTGAAATATGGATAGATACGTGATAAATTGTATTTTATGAATTTAAGATATATATGGGAGAATTGTTATTATGAACGAGAATAAAGACAGGAATATTTTTTACAGGCGCATTGGGATGACAGTTTTTGGGATTTTTTTATGTGGTATCAGCGTGGGATTTTTTAAATTGGCGGCGTTTGGCGTAGACCCTTTCCAGTCGTTTATGGCGGGACTGGATTGTGCGGTTCCGATCAGATTCGGAACATTATATGTGATTGCTAATGTGTGCCTTTTACTGTTCAGTCTTTTTGCTGACCGCCATTACATAGGGCTGGGAACAATCATTAATCTTTCTTTACTTGGTTATATTGTAGAATTCTCGTATGATTTTTTGAAGCAGACGTTTCCGGACCCGTCTGCGGGTTTTCGGATTATTTCTTTTTTGATCGGGGTGAGTGTGATGTGTTTTAGTTCCGCATTTTATTTTACCGCGGATATGGGCGTATCTACTTATGATGCTGTAGCGTTGATCCTGGTGAATAAATGGCATATCGGGAAATTTAAATTTATCCGTATTATTACAGACTTGATGTGTGTGGCCGCGGGATGCTGTCTATATATAGTGTCGGGCGGAGAATTTTCTAAGCTTCCCCAAATTGCGGGAATCGGAACGATCATTACAGCTTTTTTCATGGGTCCTCTTATTGATTTCTTTAATCGCAAGGTGGCGTGGCCATTTCTTTATGGCAAGCGTAACGTAGAAAAAAGTTCTTGACAAATACACATTATTAGATTAAAGTGAATATCATAAATATTAGAAACCGTTGAGAAAGAGTAGTAGTCTGTTAAGTGAAATCACAGAGAGCGGCAGGTGGTGGGATTGCCGTATGGAGCAGATAGATGAATGGACTTTCGAGGGCATACGGAAATCGAACAGGAGAGTATAGTATGCCGGGAACCGAACCCGTTATCAATCAGGAGTGTATGTTAGTACATGAGAGAGTGGACATTATGTCAATTTGAGTGGTACCGCGATAATATAGTATTATATTACCGTCTCAAACCGTAAGGTTTGGGGCGGTTTTTTGCGTGTGGCAGAGACTGCGGCAGCCGCTTCCATAAGATATTCTCTCCTAACAACAAAAATATGAAGAAAAAGGAGAACAGAACTATGAAAAACAAATTATTAGCAGGATTATTAACAGTAACAATGACAGCAGTAATGGCAGCAGGATGTGCAGGCAGCGCTACTTCTGACTCGGGGGCTGCCGATAAGAAAAGTTACAGAATCGGTATTTCCCAGTTTGCAGAGCATGGCTCACTTGACAACTGCCGGGATGGTTTTCTGGCAGGACTTGAAGAATCAGGGATCAAGGAAGGCGACAATCTGACAGTCGATCTTAAAAATGCGTCGGCTGATATGGGGATGGCAGGACAGATATCCGGAAGTTTTGTGTCTGATAAGGTGGATATGATCTGCGCGATTGCCACACCGACGGCACAGAGCGCATATAATGCGGCAATGGATGCGGGAATTCCAGTTATCTATACTGCGGTAACAGATCCGGTCAGTGCAGAGCTTGCCGGTAAAGACGGGACTCCGGCAGGGGAAGTTACAGGTACATCCGATAAGCTTCCCATAGAGGCGCAGCTTCAGATGATGCGCCAAATCCTTCCAGAGGCACAGAAGCTGGGGATCATGTATACAACAAGCGAGGCAAACTCTGTTTCCGCGATAAAAGAATATGATTCACTGGCAGGAAAGTATGGATTTGAATTAGTGGAAAAAGGGATTACGGCTACGGCGGATGTAGCGCTTGCGGCAGATGACCTCCTTAGTAAGGTGGACTGTATCACCAATTTGACAGATAATACAGTAGTCGCCTCACTCCCTACAATCCTTGAAAAGGCAGATGCTAAAAAGATTCCGGTATTTGGGAGCGAGATTGAACAGGTAAAGATGGGCTGTCTTGCGGCAGAGGGTATTGATTATATCGCATTAGGAAAGCAGACAGGAAAGATGGCGGCACAGGTACTAAAGGGTGAAAAGAAGGCATCTGAGATGAATTTTGAACTTATTACTGACCCGGGTTTTTATGTGAATTATAAAGTGGCTGAGAATCTTGGTGTTACAGTGCCGCAGGAACTTAAAGATACTGCGGTAGAAAGTTTTGATGAAATAACAGAATAAAGAGGCGGGAGGCAATTTCATGGATTTTTTCATATCAATAGCAGAGCAGGGACTCATATATGGGATCCTGGCATTAGGAGTATATATCACATATAAGATACTGGACTTCCCGGATCTTACAGTAGACGGAAGCTTTCCTTTGGGAGCAGCGATTACTGCAGCGTTTATCATACGTGGGATGAATCCATACCTTACTCTGCTGGTTTCTTTTCTGGCAGGAATGCTGGCGGGGATCTGTACGGGACTCATTCATGTGAAATGCAAGGTAAGAGATCTGCTGTCTGGTATCATTATGATGACGGCGTTGTGGACAATTAATCTTTATGTTGCGGGAACGGCGAATGTTCCGTTGTTCTCGCAGGAGACTATTTTTAAAAATGAATTTTTAAACGGTGCAATTCCTCAGAAAGCCGCGCCATATACTACAGTAGTCATTATTTTAGTGATTTCAGTTATCTGTAAGATCTTACTGGATGTGTATTTAAAAACAAAATCTGGTTATCTTCTGAGGGCGGCAGGAGATAATGACGCAGTTGTGACAGCTCTTGCGAAGGATCAGGGCAATGTGAAAATTCTGGGCCTTGCAATCGCCAATGGCCTGGTATCTCTGGCAGGGTGTATATTCGCGCAGGAGGAGAGGGTGTTTGAGATATCTATGGGAACCGGAGCAATAGTGATCGGCCTTGCAAGTGTGATCATCGGAACAAGTCTGTTCAAAAGAATAGGAACTTTTAAGGCAACGACAGCCGTATTGACGGGTTCGATCGTTTACAAAGGCTGTGTGGCTTTAGCGCTTAAGAATTTTGAGCCGCAGGCGATGAAACTGATCACAGCGGCGCTGTTTTTGATCATCCTGATCATTAGTATGGGAAGAAAGGCGAAGGTGAATAAGAATGCTTGAGCTTAAGAATATTCAGAAATTCTATAATCCGGGCACGGTCAATGAGATGTGTCTGTTTGAAGATTTTAACCTGAATGTAGAAAAAGGGGATTTTATATCTGTTGTCGGAAGCAACGGTTCTGGAAAAACTTCTATGCTGAACATTATCTGCGGAAGCATCGCGGCGGAATCCGGACAGATCCTGATGAACGGGAAGGACATTACGAGAGATAAGGAGTATAAGCGTAATGTGAAAATCGGGCGCGTGTATCAGAACCCGGCGATGGGGACCTGTCCATCTATGACGATTCTTGAAAATATGTCGCTGGCTGATAATAAAGGTAAGTTTTATGGACTTTCAAGAGGAACAAATAAATCACGCATCGCTTACTATAAGGAACAATTAAAACAGTTAGATCTTGGCCTTGAGGAACGGATGGATACAAAGGTGGGTGTACTTTCCGGAGGACAGAGACAGGCTATGGCGCTCCTTATGTCGACTATGACGCCGATAGAATTCCTTATTCTGGATGAACATACGGCAGCGCTGGACCCAAAGACGGCGGAGATGATTATGGAGCTTACGGATAAGATTGTAAAGGAAAAGAAGCTTACAACGATCATGGTGACGCATAACTTAAGATATGCCATAGAATATGGAAACCGCCTGCTTATGATGCATCAGGGTGATGTGATTCTTGATAAAACAGGAAAAGAAAAGAAAGAATTGTGTGTGGAAGATGTACTAAAGCTTTTTAACGAGATTAGCATAGAGTGCGGAAATTAGGTATTATACCGGCTTTTGGGGGAAGATATGTTACTTTTACAACAGATGATCATTTTGTTTGTCTATATGGCAGTAGGATATGGCTGTGCAAAGGCAGAAAAGCTTGATCTGGAAAACAGCAGGACAATATCGTGGCTTGTTATTAATATTGCCAATCCGGCACTTCTTATTTCTTCTGCAGTAAATGGGGAGAAGGGGATTGCGCCGGATAAGCTTTTGGAGGCAGCTGTGCTTGCTGTGGCGATGTTTGCGGTACTGATAACTCTCGGGTGGATCGCTCCGAGGCTCTTGCGTGTTTCACAGGAGGAAGCAGGGACATACAAATTAATGACGATTTTCAATAATATCGGTTATATGGGCTTTCCGGTGATTGCGGCAACTTATGGAAATGAGGCGCTTTTGTATGCGGCTGTCTTTACTCTGCCTTTTAATATACTGGTATATACATACGGGATCAGTATCGTGAATCAAAAAAGCGGCAGGAAGACACATTTCCAGTGGCGCAGTATTCTGAATATAGGAGTAGTGTCAGGAAGTATTGCGGTCATATTATATATCGGAGATGTTCCGGTGCCTCAGTTTTTTAAGAGCGCAGTCAGCGGATTTGGAAATCTTACAGCGCCTCTCAGTATGCTTGCGATTGGCATTTCTCTTACCGGGATCAGACTTAAGGAGCTGATTACAGATATGAAACTGCTTTTGTTTACGGCGGTAAAGCTTCTGGTGATCCCAGTGGCAGGAACTATGCTTGTAGCCCGGATACTTGACAATGAGCTGCTTTGCCATGTATGTATGATCATGCTGGCGACGCCGGTTGCCAGTATGGTTGTAATGCTTGCGCAGCAGTATGATTCAAATTTTGAACTGGCAGCTAAGGGAGTTGCTCTTACAACGGTGCTGTCAGTTATTACGATTCCGATTGTATCAGCAATTGTGTTTTGAATGCAAAATTAAGAAAAATTTTAGGTTTCTAAAGAAAAAATGCTGTTTTTTTATAAAAATCTAAAAGAAGAAAAGCTCGTTTTCTGTTATACTTTATACAGACAGAGGGAGCTTTTTTGAGTTTTGGAAATTTGCATGCTTGAGAAAGGGGAGCAATCAGATGAGATACAAAGGAACGAGTAACAGGTACAGACAGCGGGACGATAGAGGATATAGAGGAAGAATAAGAGGAAGATCATCTATAAGGCGCAGAAAGAAACAGATCAGGCAGATGAAAATGATCGGGTTAGAGATGGCCCTGCTTGTGATATTGCTGACCGGTTTTCTGGTCTCTAGAGGGTTTAAAGAAAAAGAGGTTGCGGTTCCTAAAAAGACTTCACCGGAAACGATTGAAAAATTTGCTGAAAAAAAAGGGATTACTATGGATGCTTATCCTGCAGAACTTTTAGAACTTTATGAAAGGAATGCGGAGACAAAGGATTTTGTGTGGGAGTATCCGTTGAAAAAAGATGAGAATCCTAAGATAGATCTGAGCGGATATAAAGACAGCAATTCTATGCCGCTGTTCATGCAGTGGGACCAGAGATGGGGGTATCATCAATATTCCGGCAATGTGATGGGACTTACAGGATGCGGTCCTACATGTTTATCTATGGTAACTGCTTATCTCAGCGGCGATATGTCCAAGAATCCAAAATGGATGGCAGATTTTTCGACTGAAAATGGCTATGCCGCCGAAGGGAGCGGTACGTCATGGACTCTTTTTTCAGAAGGGGGAGAGAGACTGGGGTTTGATGTGACAGAGATTCCGCTTGACGAAAAAAGGATTGCCGACAACTTAAAAGTAAAGAATCCGGTTGTGGCCGTCATGGGGCCTGGAGATTTCACAACAGATGGGCATTTTATCGTATTTGTTGATTATGAGGACGGAAAAATCAGAGTAAATGATCCCAACAGTAAGGCGAATTCAGAAAAAATGTGGGATTTTGGATCTATATCGGGACAGATCAAACAACTATGGGTGTTCAGAAAATAAACAGACCAATGCAGCATAAAATATAGAAAAATCCGTGAAAAGACTTGCTTTTATCCGCTTTGTGTGGTACTCTATCAGAGCGAATGGAAGTAGGTCTTTTTTTTATGCCTAAAACGGGGTAGCCTCGCAAGCTACCATGAAACACATTAACAAAGAAGTATAAAGCGAGGTGGAAGTTGTGCGTACAAGAATCACATTGGAATGTACAGAATGCAAACAGCGGAACTACAACATGACGAAGGATAAAAAAGCTCATCCGGCGCGCATGGAGACGAAGAAATATTGTAAGTTCTGCAGGTCACACACATTGCACAAAGAGACGAAGTAAGCGTTGCAAAGGAGTGAATGACATGAGCGGAAAGACGACTCAGAAGAAGAGCTGGTTCAAAGGTCTTAGCAAGGAGTTTAAAAAGATTATCTGGCCAGACAAGTTAGAGCTCACGAAACAGACGGCAGCAGTGGTATCTGTGTCCGTTGTGCTTGGAGTGATCATTGCACTGATTGACTTTATGATCCAGCATGGAGTTGATATCCTTGTCAATCTGGGCTGATTAAACCGCATGCAGGAAAGGTGATTATATGTCAGAAGCAAAATGGTATGTAGTTCATACTTATTCAGGGTATGAGAACAAAGTGAAGGCCAACATTGATAAGACAATTGAGAACCGGCATCTGGAGGAACAGATACTTGAAGTCCGTGTTCCTATGCAGGAAGTAGTGGAGCTTAAAAACGGGGTGGAGAAAGCCTCCCAGAAAAAACTGTTCCCAGGATATGTATTGATTCATATGATCATGAATGATGATACATGGTATGTTGTCAGAAACACCAGAGGTGTTACGGGCTTTGTGGGACCGGGATCTAAGCCGGTGCCGCTTACAGATGAAGAAATGGCGCCTTTGGGAATCCGTCAGGAGAATATTGTTGTTGACTTTGAAGAAGGAGATACTGTTCGGGTAATCGCCGGTGCATGGGTAGATACGGTTGGGGTTGTCCAGTCAGTGAATGTACAGAAACAGAGTCTGACGATCAATGTTGAGCTATTTGGCCGCGAAACGCCGGTTGAAATCAGTTTCGCAGAAGTTAAAAAGATGTAATTAAAACAAATTTAGTGGGAGGAATATTTGTTCCGCCAACACCACAAGGAGGTAATTGAAATGGCAAAAAAAGTACAAGGTTATATTAAATTACAGATTCCTGCCGGAAAAGCTACTCCGGCACCACCGGTTGGACCTGCGCTTGGTCAGCATGGTGTGAATATCGTTGAATTTACAAAGCAGTTTAATGCTAGGACCGCAGATCAGGGTGATCTTATCATTCCTGTAGTTATTACAGTTTACAGTGACAGAAGCTTCAGCTTCATCACAAAGACTCCTCCGGCACCAGTTCTTATTAAAAAAGCCTGCAAGATTAAGTCTGGTTCAGGTACACCGAATAAGAAGAAAGTTGCTACAATCAAGAAAGCTCAGATCCAGGAGATTGCAGAACTCAAGATGCCAGACCTTAATGCAGCAAGCCTTGAGGCAGCTATGAGCATGATCGAAGGAACATGCCGTTCTATGGGAGTAAGTGTAACAGAATAAACTGTAAAAACATGAAAAGTGGGAGGGTTATCCCGACATTACCACAAGGAGGTTATTTAGATGAAAAGAGG
>CAJUAM010000045.1 GCA_910584615.1 uncultured Dorea sp. | reverse complement strand
CTGTAATTTTGAACCTACAAAACTTTAAACGGGACTCTTATATCTCCGTAATATGTCAGGCCTCCATTTACGCAGGGGAAGACAAAAAAGCGGATGCGGACACCCACCTAGCTGTGGCTAGGAGTCAAAATACAGAAACCGGCATTTTGGGGAACGTACAAAAGAGAAAAGACAGCCCTTTACGGCTGTCTTTTTAAATAGCGTGTATAAGCATGAAGAGTTTTTATCCCGAAAGAGGGGTGTTGGTTTTGGGGAGAAGGAATAAAGGTATAAAGATGAGGAAGAAACGGAAAAAAAATAAAGAGAAGCAGATTTATTATGCAATATCACTGCTGGTTATGATCTTTATTGTTGTCGGACTTACGACAGCTGTAAAAGGCGGGGCAAAAAAGAGTGTGGAAGTGAGCAAGGTAGAAAAAGTAAAGCCAGAGAATGAAAAAAAGGCGGATAAAGCAGCAGATAAAAATACTGCGGATAACGGCAATCCAGATAAAAGTGAGAAGATAAAAGCAGATAATCCCGATATCCGGGTTCTTCTTATGACGAACGGTTTCAGTGATATCACTCATTCGCAGGTTAGTCTGTCGTCTGAGTCAGGAATGATCGTTACATATGGAAAGGATAAAAAAGAATATAAAAAGAAAAAGGTACTAAAAATCGCGCCGGATCATGAATGGTTTGAACAAGGTGCGGTGCGTATCAGCGCGAAAAAGGGAAAGATCAAAGTGGAGAGCCTGAAACGGGGGGACGGGCAGCCATCCTATGACGGTGTGATCGAGCTTAGGAGTACAGCGGAAGGGATCGTGATCATTAATGAGCTTTCTGTAGAAAGCTATCTCTGCGGAGTAGTTCCCAGTGAGATGCCGGCTTCTTATGAGCTGGAGGCATTAAAGGCACAGGCAGTGTGCGCCAGGAGCTATGCGTACAGACAGATGGAAAAGTATGCGTATCCGGAATATGAAGCGCACATTAATGACAGCACCAGTTATCAGGTGTACAACAATTCGAGTCAGGCAGAGACTTCATCCAATGCGGTAAAAGAAACAGCAGGAGAAACGGTCAGATATAAAGGCGAGATCGTATCTACCTATTTTTATTCTACTTCCTGCGGGAGGACGACAACGATGGAGGCCTGGGGTACAAAGCCTGGCAAGAAGAACGGATATCTGTATTCTGCAAAGATAAAAGGAGAAAACGGTGATTATGAAAAAGATCTGCCGTGGTACCGCTGGTCTGTGACAGTGCCGGTTAAGACTCTGTCCAATTTGATCGGACTGAATACAGGGAAGGATATAGGACTGCTTGAGAGTGTTGAGATTACAAAGCGGGGGCCCGGAGATGTGGCAGTTGCCATGAAAGCAGTTGGAGATAAAGGAAGCGTCACTGTAAAAACGGAGAATAAGATCCGGAGAGCGTTGGGCGGAAGTGAGTATAAGATCAAGAGACAGGATGGAAGTGAAACGAATGGCAGAGATTTACTTCCAAGTGCTTTTTTTACTATAGAAAAAAAGGGAGAAGAATTTGTGATCGAAGGCGGAGGCTTTGGCCATGGTATAGGTATGAGCCAGACAGGAGCTAATGAGATGGCCAAGCAGAGCAAAGACTATAAGGAAATACTTTCACTTTTTTATAAAGATATTACGGTAGAATAGATGGATTTTATATATATTTAATATTTTTTATGGATTTGTTAGCACTCATTTCGAAAGAGTGCTAATTTTCTATTGACTTTTATTTACTGCGGTATTATTATATCACATAGGCAAAAGCGATGCTTTTATAGACAGCATCATAATAAATCCAGCAGATAATGAAATAAATAATAATCAAAGAAAACAGGAGTGATAATTATGGGTAAAAAAGGGAATTTATCAATCAGCAGTGAAAACATATTTCCAATCATTAAAAAATGGGTATATTCTGACCATGATATTTTTGTAAGAGAGATGGTATCTAACGGCTGTGATGCGATCACAAAGCTGAAAAAACTGGATATGATGGGTGAATACCAGCTTCCGGATGATTATAAGGCAAAGATCCAGATCATCGTTAATCCGGAAGAAAAGACTTTAAAATTCATTGATACCGGTCTTGGTATGACGGCAGAGGAAGTAGAAGAATATATCACACAGATTGCTTTCTCAGGCGCGACAGAATTTCTTGAGAAATATAAAGATAAGACAACGGAAGATGATATGATCGGTCATTTTGGACTTGGGTTTTATTCAGCGTTCATGGTGGCAGATGAGGTGCAGATTGATACTCTTTCCTATAAAGAAGGTGCGTCTGCGGTGCACTGGGTAAGCGATGGCGGCACAGAATATGAGATGGAAGAGGGAACGAAAGATACGGTTGGTTCTGAGATCACTCTTTATCTGAATGAGGACAGCCTTGAGTTCGCCAATGAGTACCGTATGAGAGAAGTTATTGAAAAATACTGCTCTTTCATGCCGGTTGAGATCTTCCTTTCCAAAGCAAATGCGCAGACGGAATATGAGACAATTGACGAGGAAGACCTTAAAGATACAGATATTGTTGTTGAGCATATCCACGAAGAAGCTAAGATGGAAGAAAAGGAGAACGAAGATGGGACCAAGGAGATGGTAGAGGTATCTCCGGCGAAGGAAAAGGTCAAGATCGAAAAGCGTCCGGTATCCTTAAGCGATATCCATCCGCTCTGGACAAAGCATCCGAATGAGTGCTCCGATGAGGATTATAAAGAGTTCTACTGTAAGGTGTTCCTTGATTACAAAGAGCCGTTGTTCTGGATCCACCTGAACATGGATTATCCGTTCAACCTGAAAGGAATCCTTTATTTCCCGAGGATCAACACGGAGTATGATTCTATTGAAGGGACGATCAAATTATATAACAATCAGGTGTTCATTGCGGACAATATCAAAGAAGTGATCCCGGAATTCCTTATGGTGCTTAAAGGTGTGATTGATTGTCCGGACCTGCCGCTTAATGTGTCAAGAAGTGCGCTGCAGAATGACGGATTTGTTAATAAGATTGCAGATTACATTGCAAAAAAAGTTGCGGATAAGCTTTCAGGAATGTGCAAGACGAAAAGAGAGGACTATGAGAAGTATTGGGACGATATCAGTCCGTTTGTTAAATTCGGGTGTCTTAAGGATGAAAAATTCTGCGACAAGATGAAAGATGCTATTCTGTTTAAGAATATTGAAGGAAAATATCTCACACTTAAAGACTGTATCGAAGAAAACGGCGGTGAGATGCAGAAGCCGGAAGAAAAGGAAGAGACAGGGAAGGAAAAAGAGGCTGAGCAGGAAGAAAGTGCCGCGGATGACAGCAAAGAGGAGAAGAAGACAACTATCTACTATGTGACGGATGAGATTCAGCAGAGTCAGTATATTAATATGTTCCGGAATCAGGGACAAGATGCAGTTATCTTAAGTCATAATATTGATTCGCCGTTTATCACACAGCTTGAGCAGCGAAACGAGAACATCCAGTTCCAGAGGATTGATGCCGATGTGACAGATACCGCGAAAGAAGAGGTTGATGAGGCAGATAAGGAAGCGTTCCAGAAGACGACGGATGATCTGACAGAGATATTCAGAAAAGAGCTGGGCAATGATAAGCTGGAGGTAAAGGTAGAGAAATTAAAGGACGGCAAGGTCGCATCCATGATCACTCTCTCTGAGCAGAGCCGCCGTATGCAGGAAATGATGAAGATGTACGGTATGGGAGCTATGGGTATGGGAATGGATACAGGGAATGGCGGAACGCTGATTCTTAATGCCAACCATCCGCTTGTACAGTATGTAGTAGATCATAAAGAGAATCAAAATGTTTCTATTATCTGCAAACAGCTTTACGATCTTGCTATGATTGCGCATAAGCCGCTGAATCCAGAAGAGATGACAGCATTTGTACAAAGAAGCAATGAGATCATGCTGCTTCTTACAAAATAAAAAGAACAATGATAAGATAAGAAAAAACCGGAATACAGACCAGACATGTGTTCCGGTTTTTGTTCGTTGTATGGAAATTTCAGGAAGAAAGTTTTTTGATGGACAAAATATGGGAAATCGGGTAGAATATAGGACATATAGGGGTGGATTATGGAAAAGTTAAAACGAATTTTTTCGCAAGTTTCACAAATACCGGCTCAGGCGTCCAAAGTACATGTGGGTGCGTACGCTGCGCAGGCTGCTTATTTTTTAATGCTCTGTATGATTCCTATCATCCTGCTGCTTTTGACGCTGGTGCAGTTTACGCCGGTGACTAAAGCGGACGTTATGACAGCGGTTATAAAGGTATTTCCGTCATCAGTAGATTCGATGATCACATCAATTGTCAACCAGGTGTATAATCAGTCTACCGGAATCATTCCGGTTACTCTTATCATAACTTTGTGGTCGGCGGGAAAGGGTGTATTGTCTATCACGACAGGACTTAACTGTATCTATGGCTGTCCGGAGACCCGTAATTATTTCTTTTTAAGAATAAGAGCAACTCTGTATACGATCATGTTTGTCGTTGTTATCCTGCTTCTTTTAGTATTGTCAGTGTTTGGCAATTCATTGAATCTGTTTATTCTTGAACATCTGCCGTTTATGTCAAGAACGGCGGACTGGCTGATTGAGGCAAGGACTGTTATTTCTCCGGCAGTGCTTGTCGTATTTTGTCTGCTGATCTATAAGTTTCTCCCCAACCGCAGGGACAGATTGATAAAGCAGCTTCCGGGGGCGGCATTCGCGGCGCTTGGCTGGATGGTCGTTTCGTGGATATTTTCTGTATATCTGGATATATTTAAGGGATTCTCCACCATGTATGGAAGCCTTACGACAATTGTGCTGATCATGCTGTGGATGTATTTTTGTATGTACAGTATCTTACTTGGCGGAGAGATCAATGTTTTTTTGTACGATGAGCTGTTTGAGATAAAAGATAAAGATAAAACTAAAAAGAAATGAGGAAAAAGAATTGATAAAGATAGAGATACCAAATTATAAAACATTAGAACTTGAATATCTTGTCCTGGACTATAATGGAACGATTGCTTTAGACGGGCAGATACGTAAGACAGTAAGAGAACGTCTGATAAAGCTTGCTGATCACCTGGAGATACATGTACTGAGTGCAGATACACATGGAACTGCGAAGCAGATGTGTGAAGGACTGCCTCTTAACATACAGACATTTCCGACAGACGGCGCATTGGATGAAAAGCTGGCGGTTGTCGAAAAACTTGGGGCCGATCAGTGTGCGGCAGTCGGAAACGGACGTAATGATAAGCTGATGTGCCGGGCAAGTGCTCTTGCCATTGCTGTGCTGGAGGAAGAAGGAATGTGCGGAAGGCTCCTTGGAGAGGCAGATGTGTGTACAAAAAGTATCGAAGATGCGCTCGATCTTTTACTAAAGCCGAAAAGACTGATAGCAACGCTTCGCGGATAAACAGCCTGGAATGATTGTTAAAAATGATTTTTAAGTTTTCACTCTTGACAACCATTTTCCGTATGTTACAATATTGAAGTATGAATATATAAAAGCGATGACCGTGTAAAGTAGAGAACTATTTTCCATCAGAGAGAGGGAATCTGCGGCTGAAAGTTCCTTTGGGTTCAGATAGTGATCGAATTTCCCACGTAAGCTGCATTTTTGAAATGATAGTAGAAAATGCCGTGTCTGCTCGTTACGCAGCAATGAGTGCCTGCATAGTGCACAGTATTTGTATGCAGGAATCAGGGTGGTATCGCGGGTTGTCCTCGTCCCTATAACAATATAGGGATGAGGATTTTTTATGCAGATTTATCTGCATTGATAGTAAGATGGAAAGGAAGCGAATGTGATGAAAGAAAGATTACAAAGCATCAAAGACGAGGCATTAAAAGCAATTGAAGCTGCTGATATGCCGGAAAAACTGAATGATGTGCGGGTAAAGTTCCTTGGTAAAAAGGGAGAGCTTACCGCAGTATTAAAAGGAATGAAAGATGTGGCTGCCGAGGACAGGCCGAAGGTAGGACAGATGGTCAATGATACAAGAGCAGTGATAGAGACGGTTCTTGAGGAAAGCAAAAAAAAGATGGAACGCGCCATACGGGAAGAAAAGCTGAAAAAGGAAGTTATTGATGTTACACTGCCATCCAGGAAGAATATGGTCGGGCACCGTCATCCTAATACTATAGCTTTAGAAGAAGTAGAGCGGATCTTTGTGGGTATGGGCTATGAAGTAGTAGAAGGACCAGAGGTAGAATATGACCTTTATAATTTCGAAAAGCTGAATATTCCGGCGGATCATCCGGCGAAAGATGAACAGGATACCTTCTATATTAACAAAGATATCGTACTGCGTACCCAGACTTCTCCGGTACAGGCACGTGTGATGGAACAAGGCAGACTTCCGATCCGTATGATCGCTCCGGGAAGAGTGTTTCGGTCTGATGAAGTAGATGCGACACATTCTCCGTCTTTCCACCAGATTGAGGGGCTTGTGATCGACAAGAATATTTCTTTTGCAGATCTTAAGGGAACATTGGAAGTATTTGCAAAAGAATTGTTTGGACCGGATACAAAGACAAAGTTCCGTCCGCATCATTTCCCATTCACAGAACCGAGTGCAGAGGTAGATGTATCCTGTTTCAAATGCGGAGGATCCGGCTGCCGTTTCTGTAAAGGATCCGGCTGGATAGAGATTCTTGGCTGTGGTATGGTACATCCTCATGTATTGGAAATGTGCGGGATCGATCCAAATGAGTATACTGGCTTCGCGTTCGGAGTGGGGTTAGAGAGGATCGCGCTGCTGAAATATGAAATAGATGATATGAGACTGCTGTACGAAAATGATATCAGGTTTTTGAAGCAGTGGTAAACATTTTAGTAGATTATATATGAAGGAGTAAAAGAGATGAATACATCATTATCATGGATAAAAGCATATGTCAAAGACTTGGATGTGACTGCGCAGGAGTATGCGGATGCGATGACTTTGTCCGGAACAAAAGTAGAGGGATATGAAAAATTAGACGCCGATCTTGAAAAGATCGTTGTGGGTCAGATTGAAAAGATTGAAAAGCATCCGGATGCGGATAAACTTATTGTCTGCCAGGTAAATGTGGGGTCAGAGGTTGTTCAGATAGTTACAGGTGCTCCAAATGTAAAAGAAGGCGATAAAGTTCCGGTTGTATTAGACGGCGGACGTGTGGCAGGAGGTCATGAGCCGGGAAGCCGTGTGGAAGGCGGAGTGAAGATAAAAAAAGGAAAACTGCGCGGAGTGGATAGCTTTGGTATGATGTGCTCTATCGAAGAGCTTGGCTCCAGCAGGGATATGTATCCGGAGGCGCCTGAATACGGAATCTACATTTTTAAAGATGATGTGGAAATCGGTACGAGCGCTGTATCTGCCCTTGGACTTGACGACGTGGTATTTGAATATGAGGTGACATCCAACAGAGTGGACTGTTTTAGTGTGATCGGAATTGCAAGGGAAGCGGCAGCCACATTCCGCAAAGAATTTCATCCTCCGGTTGTGACTGAAACAGGAAATGATGAAGATGTGAACGATTATATTAAAGTCACAGTAAAAGATAATGAGCTTTGTCCCAGATATTGCGCAAGAGTAGTAAAAAATATTAAGATCGGTCCGTCTCCGGAATGGATGCAGAGAAGACTTGCTTCTGTAGGGATCCGGCCAATCAATAATCTGGTTGACATAACAAATTATGTGATGGAGGAATACGGACAGCCTATGCATGCATATGATCTTGATACGATCGCGGGAAAACAGATCATTGTGCGCAGAGCCGGGAAAGACGAAAGATTTGTGACACTGGACGGACAGGAGCGTCAGATGGACGATTCTGTACTGATGATCTGTGACGGCGAAAAATCCGTTGGTATCGCAGGTATCATGGGCGGCGAAAATTCCATGATCACAGATGACGTTCATACGATGTTATTCGAGGCTGCATGCTTTGACGGAACGAATATCCGCAAATCCAGCAAAAAAGTAGGACTTCGGACAGATGCTTCCGGAAAATTTGAGAAGGGACTTGATCCGAATAATGCTAAGGCAGCGATTAACCGTGCGTGCCAGTTAGTGGAAGAGATGGGTGCCGGTGAAGTAGTGGGTGGTATTGTAGATGTATATGGCAGGAAAAAAGAGCCGGTGCGGGTGCCGTTTGATGCGGATGAGATCAATGAGCTTCTTGGAACAGATGTATCCAAAGAAGAAATGCTTTCTTATTTTAAGATGATCGATCTTGAGTATGATGAAGCGGCCAGTGAAGTGATTGCGCCAACTTTCCGGCATGATCTGTTTTGTCTGGCGGATCTGGCAGAAGAGGTCGCCAGATTTTACGGGTATGATAATATTCCGACAACACTCCCGAAGGGAGAGGCTACTACAGGTAAACTTTCCTTTAAATTAAGGATTGAAGAGGTTGCCCGTAACATTGCGGAATTCTGCGGATTCAGTCAGGGAATGACTTATTCGTTTGAGAGTCCGAAGGTATTTGATAAGCTTTTGCTTCCGGCAGAGTCACCCCTTCGGAATGCGGTCGAGATCATGAATCCTCTGGGGGAGGATTATAGTATCATGCGCACCATTTCTCTGAATGGGATGTTGACATCTCTTGCGACAAACTACAACCGGAGAAATAAGAATGTAAGACTTTATGAGCTGGGAAATATATATCTTCCAAAATCTCTTCCTCTTACTGAACTTCCGGAGGAGAGAATGCAGTTTACCCTTGGGATGTATGGAGAAGGTGATTTCTTTAGTATGAAGGGTGTGATCGAGGAATTCTTTGAGAAGGTGGGGCTGCATAAGAAAGAAACTTATGACCCGAAGGCCGGGAAACCATTCCTCCATCCGGGCCGTCAGGCAAATATCATCTATGATGGGAAAGTTGTTGGATATCTTGGGGAAGTACATCCGGATGTGGCAGATATTTATGGGATCGGCGGGAAGGCTTACGTGGCAGTTATTGATATGCCGGAAATCGTAGAGCGTGCTACTTTCGATCGGAAATATACCGGACTCGCTAAATTCCCGGCAGTAAACCGTGATATCAGCATGGTGATGACAAAGGATATATTGGCTGGCCAGGTAGAAGAGATCATAGAAAAGAAGGGCGGAGAAAACTTAGAAAGCTATTCCCTGTTTGATATATACGAAGGTTCACAGATTAAGGAAGGTTACAAATCCGTCGCTTATTCAATTGTGTTCAGGGCAAAAGATAAGACGTTGTCTGATGCAGAAGTGTCAGAAGCAATGGGACGGATCGTGAAGGCATTAGAAGCAATTGGGATTGAGCTTCGAAAATAAGAAAAGAGGTTTTACGTATGAATAAAAAGCAGACGATAGGTCTGGTAGTGGCAGCGGGATTGTTTATTCTGACCGGTGTAAGCAGTGTGCTTACAAATACATTGTCTCAGCGGGCGTTAGATGAAAGTGTCAAAGAGGCGTTGTCAATGACAGGCGGTATAGAATTTAACGCGCCGAAGCAGGATTATATTGCGGTGGTCAATGTGATAGGGACGATACAGGAGCAGATGGAGACCGGGATCTTTGATTCAGAGCAAAGTTACCGTCATGTTACAACGCTGGAATATATTGATAAACTGATAAATGACCCGCATAATAAGGGAATGCTGCTTTATGTGGACTCTCCCGGCGGAGCAGTCTATGAATCGGAGGAACTCTACCAGAAGCTTCAAGAATATAAGAAGAAGACCAAACGTCCGATCTGGGATTATATGGCTCATTACGCGGCGTCAGGCGGATATATGGTATCCATGCCGTCAGATAAGATCTATGCTAACCCCAATACGACCACAGGCTCTATCGGAGTTATTATGTCTGGATTTGATATGACAGGGCTTTATGAGAAACTTGGGATGCGCTATATAAGTATTACGAGCGGAAAGAATAAAGACAGCAGTAAGATGACAGATGAACAGATTGAGATCTATCAGTCTCAGGTAAATGAGTGCTATGAGGATTTTGTAAAAAAAGTATCAGATGGAAGAAATATGTCTGTAGAAACAGTAAAGTCTTTGGCAGACGGGCGTACTTACACTGCAAAACAGGCAAAGGAAAATGGTCTCATAGACGAAATCAGCCTGTTTGATGATATGAAAGCAGATATGAGTAAGGAATTGGGAATATATGAATTTTATCAGCCTGAATCAAAGGATAATATTTTTGCTGATCTGTTTTTAAAAGCGTCTGAACTGGTTCCGAAATCAGAAGCACAGGTACTGAAAGAAACCGCAGAGGAGCAGGAAAGCGGGGTGCTGATGTATTATGCAGAACAGTTGCGATAATCGCTTGTCAGAATATGAATACGCGGGCTTTTGGGTACGTCTTGCGGCTTATCTGATAGACAGTGCCATCGTTTTTGCGGCGCTTTTAGTTGTGCGCCTTGTAATGTCAGGACTTATGGCGGCAGCGAAGGGTACGCCGCTGGGAGGAAATATATTGTTTCAGTATGACCTGAAAGATATTGTACTGTATGTTACAGAAGTGTTTTACTTTATTCTCTGTACTTATTATACGGGGACGACTCTTGGAAAAAAAGCGATGAATCTTCGTGTTATTTGTGCCGGAGGAGAGGAGAAGCTGGAGTTTCTTACAGTTATATACCGTGAGACAGTAGGAAGGTTTCTGTGCAGTGTGATCATGGGAATCGGATATATCATAGCCGGCATAGATAAGGAAAAGAGAGGGATCCATGATATTCTCTGCGATACGAGAGTCATATACGCGAAAAAGATCAAAGTCTTTAAGATGGAAAAAGTATTTCAGGAGCCAAAAGAGCTGACTGGTACTTATACTATGCAGGCGGCATCAAAGGATGAGGATGGCGGACAAATGCCGGAAGAAGGCATGCGTATGCCGTGGGATGCCCCATATACAGATCATAAAAATGATAAAGAATCAGAAATAACAGAAAGGGATTCATGATCAATGAAACGTCAGGATTTTTATTATGAATTGCCGGAAGAATTGATCGCGCAGGATCCGCTAGAGGATCGTTCCAGCTCCAGACTTCTTGTCTTTGACAAGAAGTCCGGGGCTGTTTCTCACCATGTATTCAGAGAGATCAAAGAATATCTAAAAGAGGGTGACTGCCTTGTTATCAATGACACAAAAGTTATTCCGGCGCGGCTTATAGGTTCTAAGGTGGGAACAGATGCCAAAATAGAAGTATTGCTGTTAAAGAGAAGAGAAAATAACATATGGGAGACTCTTGTCCGACCGGGGAAAAAGGCAAAGACCGGAACAAAGATCTGCTTTGGAGACGGTCTGCTTGTGGGAGAAGTTGTAGATATCGTGGAAGAAGGAAACCGATTGATAAAGTTTTCTTTTGACGGGATATTTGAAGAGATATTGGACAGGCTGGGCCAGATGCCGCTTCCGCCTTATATTACTCATCAGCTTCAGGATAAGAACCGTTATCAGACCGTGTACGCGAAACATACTGGTTCAGCGGCGGCTCCTACGGCAGGACTTCATTTCACGCCAGAGCTTTTGAGAGAAATTGAAAAAAAGGGAATTGCTGTTGCTAAGGTTACACTGCATGTAGGTCTGGGGACATTCCGTCCGGTGAAGGTGGATGAGATTACCGACCATCATATGCATTCGGAGTTCTATCAGATAGATGAGGAAGCTGCTGCAAAGATCAATACGGCGAAAGAATCCGGCGGACGTATTATATGCGTAGGGACGACAAGCTGCCGGACGGTTGAATCGGCAGCGGATGAAGAAGGATATCTGAAAGCTAAGAGCGGCTGGACGGAGATCTTCATTTATCCGGGATATGAATTTAAGGTGCTTGACGGGCTGATCACGAATTTTCATCTGCCGGAGTCAACATTGATCATGCTGGTAAGCGCGCTGGCAGGAAGAGAGAATGTACTGGCAGCTTACGATGAGGCAGTAAAAGAGAGATACCGGTTCTTTTCTTTTGGGGATGCGATGCTGATCATTTAATCTTCAAATGTTCTGTAATAACTTTGCAACATCTGTATCTTATGATATAGCTGTAAGATGAAAACGGGTATGGATCTGATAGACGTACCATTATAAAGAGAAGGGAGCAAAGCTTATGAACAGAAAATTAAAAAAGTACAGGGTATTGCTGATCGCCGCTGGGATGATAATGTGTATGACAGCTGGATTGGTGATAGGAATCAACTGGTCAAGGAGCCATGCGCAGGACAGGGTAACGAAAGCAGCGGACAAAGAGATGGCGCTTGCAAAGACGCAGGGGAATGAATCGATTGAAGAATCTGAAGGGATGTATTTCCATGTAGGACCACAAGGGGAGACTCTTTATAAAGAAGCAGTTGCGGATGAAGAGATTGTAAAAAAAGTATGCGGCAAATATAATCTTGATTACGACACGGTACAGTTACAGGATGTAACCCGGGACATGCGTAATTATGAGGAGGCTTTATGGCTTAAAAAGGAAATGGGAGACCGTTCTCTGCTTGCAGAGGAAGCCAGAAAAGAAGATGAAAGTGAGAGCACAGCCTTTGCTTCATTGGAAGGATATATATGTGATATCTATGCTTTTGGAGATGGAAAAGCGGTGATTGAACGTATGTGTAAAGAATTTGGGGTTGATCCGCACGGAACGGTTATTTCGGAACTGACAGAAGAGCAATTGATACAGATTGGCGAAAAAGCATATGAAACGTCCGATCATCCAAAGGAGTAATCGCTTGTGGCAGATATATTAATTGTTGAAGATGACAAAAAGATAAATGAACTGATCCTAAGGACACTGTCTATGATGGGACATCGAGGGCTGCCGGCTTTTTCAGGCCGGGAAGCCCTTTTGGCGCTTTTGGGAGAGCAGCCTGACTTGATCCTTCTTGATATCGGACTTCCGGATATGGATGGATTTTTGCTGATGAGGCGGATATCGGAGGAATATGCGGACATTCCGGTCATATGTGTGACAGCGAGGGATGAAGTGCCGGACAGAGTGAAGGGACTAAGGGGCGGGGCGGAGGATTATATTGTAAAGCCGTTTGCCATGGAAGAGCTGCTTGCCAGAATCCAGGTAGTATTGAGACGATTTCATAAAGAACAGACTATCTTTAATATCCGGGATATAGAGGTAGATCTGGCAGGAGGTATCGTAAAAAAAGCAGGCCATACCATACAACTTACAAATCGTGAATTTGAACTTTTAAAGGTTCTGCTTATTAATAAAAATATCGCGCTGTCGAGAGAGCGCCTTCTTTCTCTTGCGTGGGGTATGGACTTTTACGGGGATGACCGCACAGTAGATGTGCATATCCGCAGGCTCCGGCAGAAATTAGGAATGGAAGAGGATATTAAGACAATTTTTAAATATGGATACAGACTGGAGATGTAGGATGCAGATATGGAAGAAAAATTTTTTATTAATCTATGTGCTGTTTCTGTTTGTGATCTATGGAGGACTTCTGATACTGGATTGTTATATCTCACAAAATGAGTGGAAACAATGGATGGATCATGCCAGGAGCAGTGAAAAAAGCCTGTTTTACCTTGCAGCCGGACTTAAAGACGAAGAAATCAGCCGGATAAGTATGAATATGAAAGAGGCAGCAGAAAAATATCAGGAATCAGGTATACAAGTCAGAATACGGATAAACTCATATGTCGCGGCAGATTATTTCCCGAAAGAGCTTGAGAGCGGGCAGGCTGTGAAGATCAGAAAGAAAGACGGAGAAAGTTTTCTGGTCATTGGAGAAGAAAAATCAGCAGGGGAAGACATCATAGAGGTAAACTATGCGGAAAATCTGGCAGAATTGTCACAGTTTCAAAAAAGGAGAATGTGGATTTTCTGCGCTTTGGGTGCAGCTCTTTCGGCAGGGATCGGTATTTTTTTGTATTGTATGATGAGACGGATCAACCGTCCGGTGAATCAGATTGCCCATGAACTTCGGACGCCTCTTACGGGGATCCGGGGATATGCGGAGTATCTTATGTTAGGAAAGCTGACACAGGAAGACTGCTTTTTTGCCGCCAGACAGATTGTAGACAGCGCGAAGAATCTGGAAGATATTACGGAAAAGCTGCTTATCATGGGTAATGTAAGGGAAGGCGCGCTTCAGATTGGGCGGCTGGATGTAAGAAGACTGCTTAGTGAACTTAAAAATCAGTATCCGGATGTGGAGACAGATTGTAAGCTGGATTATCTGAATGGGGATGTGACGCTTGTAAGATGTCTGTTGGAAAACCTGATATCTAATGCTGTAAGTGCCGGATCGGAGGTTAAAGTGACGGTAGATGAAAAAAGAATCCGTGTATGGAATGACGGAGAGCCGATGAATGAAAAACTTTTAAAGACAATTAATAAAGGGCAGGAACTGGCAGGAATCCGTGGGGGAAAACATGGATATGGCATCGGAGTGTGCAGGGAGATTGCGCTGGTACATGGATGGAAACTTCGTTATGAGTCAGCAAAAGAAGAGGGGACAGCGGCCATCTGTGAATTCGGGCAGATGCAAAGCGGTAGTTTGAATTGTCGATCTTTTATGATATAATTCATTAAAAAATATATGGCAGAACGGAAGGATAGAAAGAATGGGCAGCCAGAGATTAAGAAGGGGATACACTACCGGGACATGCGCGCAGGCAGCAACAAAGGCGGCTATGCTGCTGCTCTTTGGAATCTGTAAAAAGGATGAGATGTCCAAGGTGTGTGTAAAGATTCCTAAGGGAGAAAGACTAAGTTTTGATATCAGAGATATTAAGTTAGAATATAAAGGAGCGCAGAGACTTCCGTCTGCCGCATCCTGCGCTGTGAAAAAGGACAGCGGAGATGATCCGGATATCACAGACGGAATTCTGATATACAGCAGAGTAAGCCGTATAACAGAGACAAGGCAGAAAGAAATGATCCGGCTGGACGGAGGAAGGGGAATAGGAAAGGTTACGAAGCCAGGACTTGACCAGCCCGTCGGTGAGGCTGCGATTAACCGGATCCCGAGACAGATGATCATCAGAGAGGCCGAAACAATCTGTGAGGATACAGGATACGAAGGCGGGATTGATATTGAGATTTCTATTCCTGATGGTGAGGAGCTTGCGAAGAAGACATTTAATCCAAGACTTGGTATTAAAGGCGGTCTTTCAATTCTTGGAACAAGCGGTATCGTGGAACCTATGAGTGAACAGGCAATTCTTGATACCATTTATCTGGATATGAAAGTGAAGCTGGAAGGCCAGGATAAAGGAAAGAGAATCCTTATCATGGCACCAGGGAATTACGGGCTGGAATTTCTGAAGGAAGAATATGGGATAGAAGAGGATCAGGTAGTCAAATGCAGTAATTTCATCGGACAGTCTATTGATATGGCAGCGGAACTTAAGTGTGATATGCTGCTTCTTGCAGGACATATCGGAAAGCTTATAAAGGTGGCGGGAGGGATCATGAATACTCATTCTAAATGGGCGGATGGGCGGATGGAGATTCTGGCTGCCGCTGCTCTCAGAGCAGGGTTTTCAGCAGAAGGAGCAAGGAAACTGTTAGAATGTGTGACGGTGGACGATGCACTTTTAAGGTGCACGAAAGAAGAGAGAGAATTACTGATGGTTCAGATTATGGAGAAGATGGGGCAGTCTTTGAGTCTGCGCAGTAAAGAAGAAATAGAAGTCGAAGCTGTAACATTCTCAAAGGAGTTTGGAATACTCGGAAAGACAAATCGGGCGGATGAGATAATGACGGCAAAGCTTCGCGGCTTTATAAAGAGTTGAAGAAAGGCGGGAGGGGTACTAAGATGATGGCAGGAAAATTATATGGAATCGGTGTCGGACCCGGTGATCCTGAGCTTCTTACATTAAAGGCTCTGCGTCTTATAAAGGAGTGTGATGTGGTTGCGGTTCCGGGAAAGATTCCGAAGGAGACGACTGCATATAAAATCGTTGAAGGGATTTATCCGAAGATTGGAAAAAAAGAACTTTTAGGGATCCACATGCCTATGACAAAGGAAAAGGATGTACTGGAAAAAAGCCACGAGGAGGGAATAAACAGACTTTGTGAAGTGCTTGATCAGGGTAAGATGACAGCATTCCTCACACTAGGAGATCCTACGATTTATTCTACTTATATCTATCTTCATGAAGGAGTAAAAAGAAAGGGATATTCTGTGGAGATCATAAGCGGTATCCCGTCATTTTGCGCATCTGCCGCGAAGCTTAATATGAGTATTGCGATGGGAGCGCAGCAGATTCATGTAATTCCCGCTTCTTATCAGGTGCAGGAAGGACTAGCGCTTTCCGGGACGAAGATTCTGATGAAAGCGGGACGAAAACTCCCTGAGGTGAAAGAACAGCTTAAGAGCCGTCCGGAGCAGATCTTCATGGTGGAAAACTGCGGGATGGAAGAGGAGCGTATATACTGGGGAGCGGAACAGATACCGGAAACGGCAGGGTACTATACGATAATAATTGCGAAAGATGAGGAACAGATATGAAATTATTTCAGCAGAAAACAACCGTGCATCAGTTTAGCAGCGCACAGGAATTTGCCGAACAATATAACATTGGAAAAGGTGATTTTATCCTTGCGGGTAAAAGAGTCTATGAAGCATATTTTGCACCGCTAAAGCTTGGGGCGCATGTAGAATACAAGAGTAATTACGGAGCGGGAGAGCCGACAGATGTAATGATCGATGGGCTGCTTTCAGATTTCAGAAAGACTGACTGCTGCCGGATCATTGCCATTGGAGGCGGAGCTGTGATCGACATGGCGAAGATACTGGTGCTTGCCGGTGATTACCGCACGGAGCAGATATTTAAGAGAGAAGTGCCTTTGGTAAAGGAAAAGACGTTGATTGCGGTACCAACAACCTGCGGGGCAGGTTCGGAAGTTTCCAATGTGTCTATTACAGAACTTACGAGTATACACAGTAAGCTTGGGCTTGCGGCAGATGAGATCTATGCGGATGAAGCAGTATTGATACCAGAACTTTTAAGTCAGCTTCCCTATGATTTTTTTGCGACAAGCGCGATTGACGCATTTATCCATGGGATTGAATCTTATGTATCGCCGAGGGCAAATCTGTATACGGAGATGTTCAGTATGAAAGCAATGGAGATGATCATACAGGGATTTAAACAGATCATTGAAAATGGCGCTGGTTACCGGATGGAACTTCTTGGGGAATTTCTGACCGCAAGTAATCTTGCGGGGATTGCCTTTGGAAATGCAGGGACGGGGACAGTCCATGCTATGTCCTATCCTTTAAGCGGTGTGTATCATGTGACACACGGTGAGGCGAACTATCAGTTTTTGACGGCCGTATTCGCGGCATATCAGAGGATGGATCCGGATGGAAAGCTGAAAAAGCTTAACCGGTTCTTAGGAGAGATCCTTGGATGTTCAGATTTGGATGTCTATGAAAGACTTGATGATATCCTCGGAAAGATCATATCAAGAAAGAGACTCCGGGAATATGGGATGAAGGAAGAAGAGATTGAAATATTTGCACAGAGTGTGCAGGAAAGTCAGCAAAGACTGTTAAATCAAAGTTATGTTAAGATGACAGCGCTCCAGATGGCACAGATATACAGGCAATTATATTAAGCTATACAGTCTGCGGGGATTTGTACCATATTGGAAGAAGATAATACTGGCAGAGGGAAACGATATCTTAGGAGGATTTATGATACATTTTGTAGGAGCGGGACCAGGAGCGAGGGATCTGATCACAGTCCGCGGACAGAGACTGTTATGCGAAGCAGATGTAGTGATCTACGCGGGATCACTGGTGAACCCAGAGCTTTTAGAGTCTGTAAAAAAAGAGTGCATCATTTACAACAGTGCCTATATGACACTGGAAGAGGTTGTGAAGGTTATGGAAAATGCGGAGAAAGAAGGACGTAATACTGTCCGGCTGCATACAGGAGATCCCAGTCTTTACGGAGCAGTCAGAGAGCAGATGGATATTCTGGATGACCAGGGGATTGCTTATGATTCCTGCCCGGGCGTCAGCTCTTTTTGCGCAGCGGCAGCAACGCTTAACTTAGAATATACTCTTCCGGGAGTCAGCCAGAGTGTAGTGATCACCAGGATGGAAGGGCGGACTTTGGTTCCAAAGAAGGAAAGCATAAAAAGTTTTGCAGGACACGAAGCAACGATGGTGCTGTTTTTAAGTACAGGTCTTCTTGGGAAACTTTCCGGAGAACTCCTGGCAGGCGGATATAAAGAGGATACCCCGGCGGCCATCGTGTATAAAGCCTCATGGCCGGAGGAGGAGACTCATATCTGTACAGTGGGGACTCTTGAGGCTACAGCAAAGGAGCGAAAAATCACCAAGACAGCTCTGATCATTGTAGGAGATGTTGTCCTCCATAACAGCTATGACCGGTCAAAACTATATCATCCGGAATTTACGACAGAGTTCCGTAAGGGAACTGAAGGAGTGGAAAAAGCTTGATAAAAAAGGCGGCGGTTATTTGTTTTACAGAAAATGGGAGCAGGATTGCGCAGAAAGTAGGAGAATGTCTCGAAAGATACGGAAATACGGTCATACTGGCAAAAAAGTATAAAGGGGCTTCGGAATCGATTCAGGAATCTCTGGATGACTGGACCAGGCGGGAGTTTGAAAACCAGGACGCGCTTATCTTTGTAGGGGCGGCTGGAATCGGCGTTCGGGCAATCGCGCCCTATGTGAGGTCTAAGACAGAAGATCCTGCGGTGCTCATCATAGATGAGCAGGGACGTTACTGTATACCGGTTCTTTCCGGGCATATGGGAGGCGCCAATGAGCTGGCAGAGTTTATCAGCGCGCAGATTCATGCTGCTGCAGTTATAACTACGGCTACAGATCTGAACAGGAAGTGGGCGGTAGATCTATTTGCGAAAAAAAATGGTTTAGCCATTCATGATATGAAAAAGGCAAAAGAAGTCTCTGCCAGAATACTTTCAGGAGAGAGCGTATCCATATCTATTGACAGGGGTTGTGAAATGATCTATGGAAAAATACCGGAGGAAGTGCGGCTTTGGAGTGGAGAAGAGCCAGATATGGCCGTAGGGATTTATAAAAATCCTCAGTGGAAAGAGACGATGTACCTTATTCCCAAAACGGTGGTACTGGGAATCGGCTGTAGGAAAGGAAAAGAAACGGCGAAGATTGAGGAGAAGATACTGCAGATTTTAGAAAACAGCGGTATTTTTTTAGAGAGCATATACAAAGTATCAAGTATTGATCTAAAAAGGGACGAAACAGGGATCATAGAGCTTTGTGAGAAATATGGATGGGAATTTGAGACATTTTCTGCAAAGAAGCTTGAAGATATAAAAGGAGAATTTGCGGGTTCCAGGTTCGTCAGACAGATAACCGGAGTCGATAATATATGTGAAAGAAGCGCTGTGTGCGCAAGCGGAGGCGGGACTGTCATTGTAAAAAAACAGGCAGGAGACGGCATAACGATTGCGGCGGCGGAAAAAAAATGGGGGATCAGATTTGAATAAGATATATGTGGTGGGTATAGGTCCGGGCGCCTATGAACAGATGACGGTAAAAGCAGCGGAAATTTTAAAAAAGTGTGATGTGATCGTAGGCTATACAGTCTATGCAGAGCTTCTCAAAGAGTATTTTCCTGACAAAGAATTTTTGACTACACCGATGCAAAAAGAGATAGAGCGCTGCCGGATGGCATTCGAGGAAGCAAAGAATGGGAAAAAGACTGCTATGGTATGCAGCGGCGATGCCGGAATCTATGGAATGGCAGGATTGATGCTGGAGTTGTCGGCAGATTATCCGGATATAAAGATCGAGGTGGTTCCAGGCGTGACGGCGGCTCTTGGAGGTTCGGCTGTTTTGGGCGCTCCATTAGGGCATGACTGTGCGTTTGTCAGTCTCAGTGATCTTATGACATCTTGGGAAGTGATTGAGAAAAGACTGCTTGCGGCGGCAAAAGCAGACTTTATCATCTGCCTTTACAATCCTTCCAGCAGGAAGCGGAGTGATTATCTTAGGAGGGCATGTGATATTGTCTTAAAAGAAAAATCTCCCGATACGGTATGCGGAATAGTAAGGAATATCGCAAGAAGCAAAGAAGAGATGAAAGTAATGACACTTGAAGAACTGAAAAGCTCACAGGTAGATATGTTTTCGACTGTTTTTATCGGAAATAAGGATACAAAAGTAATAGAAGGCAGGATGGTAACACCCAGAGGATACAGGATAGACAGATTCAGAATATAAGATTATTTGAATTAGGATGGAGAACTAATTCACAAGAAATCTTATTCCGCAGGAAACTTACTGCGTACCCTGCTTACGCCGCAGATATAATTCATATCTACATCATAGAATTTTGCGAGTTTAATCAGGGCATCAACAGGAATACGGGTTTTGCCAAGTTCATAATCAGCATAACAAAACTTGCATGAGGAAAAGAAACTATTAAATACGTCAGAACTTAATACTTCGGCGGTTGAAGGAACAAATGATGTAAAAAAGAAATTTCTGTTGAAAAGTAATGTGGTTTGGGCTGTTGTATGTGTACTCTGTTTAATATTTGCTGTAAGTACAAATCAGAAGCTGGCAGAAGAAAAAACAATAAATGAAAAATTAAACTCAGAGAATAATGAAGTGATAAAAGAAAATGAAGCATTAAATATAGAGAATAGTGATCTGCAGGCTCAGATAGAACAATTAGAATCGGATAATGAAGAATTAACGAATGGCGCTAAGAAGCAGTTATCAGATATTAAAAATGCATTTGAGAAAGAAGAATGGCAGAATGTAATTGATCTGTCAAACACATTGCATGAGAAATATAATGGCAGTGATGAAGATGTGAAGGCTCAAGAATTGGCTAAAGCTAGTCAGAAAAAGATAGATAAGCAGAATGCAAAAGAAGAAGCGGAAAAGGCTAAGGGATACGAAACAGGTATTACATATGATCAATTAGCCAGGATACCAGACAAATATAAAGATAAAAAAGTTAAATTTTCTGGGAAAGTTGTACAGGTTATGGAGGGCGATGATTCAATACAGATTCGTTTGGCAGTCAAAGGTGATTATGACAAGATAATATATGGAGAATATTTAAAATCCATAGTATCATCTCGAATACTTGAAGATGATCAAATAACAATATATGGGACTTCTGTTGGAACAATCAGCTATGAATCTACAATGGGAGGTACAATAACGATACCAGGAGTGTATATTGAGAAAATTAAACAGTAAAAGTTATGCTGCCAAATAAGAATAAGCTGCAGCATAAATGCCCCTGTATAGTCCTTGAAATACAAAAGAAGACCACTGTATAATTTATAAATAAAGCCCTGACAGATTAGTTATATGATCTGTCAGGGTTTTATTTTATGCTTGTTTAGTATTTATTTCTTCCATTTGCGATAATTGATAGGCGTATCAGATGTAAAAGTCTGGTATACTCTGTTTTTGCTATTATATGCAGTTGGAAATAGGTTCAATATATCCTATAAATAAAATACAATGTAAATAAAATATATATTTAAGTAGAGGATCGACTATGAAAGTTGATACAAATACAATGGTTTCCATTACAGAAGCAAATCAGAATTATATCCAAGCACTCAGACAAAAGCAGCTAGGTTATGGTCTGGAGAAAAATCATGCAAATATTTACAGGAAAGGTATCTTTTTTCTGTTCGCTGTAAAAAGCTCTAATGTCTTAATAAAAAAATCGAGTGCAGAAGTAAAAACGGAAAGGAACGGAATTAGAAATGGACAAAGCTACTAACAGGGAGTATAATTCTGAATAAGAAGAAATTTATCGAAAAATGACCGATATTTCGCCAAGAAGAAATTTATGCATATATTTATGAAAGGGGAATTATTTTGAAGAACATTATCAAAAAATCAATCACGGCTGTAATCATCATGGCTTTAGCTTTAACACTGGCTATGCCTGTTACTGCACAGGCGAAAGCAACGCCAAGGCTGAACAAGACAAAAGTCACGGTAAGCGTGAAGAAATCATATCAGTTAAAGGTCATAGGAATATCTAAAAAAGCGACGTGGAAAAGCAGTAATAAGAAAGTCGCTACTGTATCTAAAAATGGAAAAATGACTGGCAATAAGAAAGGTTCTGCTGTGATTACTGCAAAAGTAAATAAAAAGACTTATAAATGCAAGGTGACTGTAACAGAACCAACTTTGAATAAGACCAAAGTCACTTTGACTATCACGAAGAAAAAGACAAAGCCTGCTGTCCAGTTGAAAGTAAAGAATGTTTCTGCAAAAAACGTGAAATGGACAACCAGCAATAAGAAAGTTGCTACCGTAAGCAAGAACGGGAAAGTCGTTGCGAAGAAGAAAGGCAATGCTGTCATCACAGTGAAAGTGAAAGGCAGTAAGACGTTGCGTTGTAAGGTAACGGTGAAAGATAACAGGAAACCTGTTACGAAACCTGCTCCTACGCCGAAACCGGATGGTGAGTGTGAGCATAATTGGGTTGTGACAGAAGAAAAGGTTGTTGGTACGAAACTCACATGCAACCACGGACTCGTATTCTACAATGACTTCGACTGGACTGTTCATTGTGACGCACTCATAGAACAAGGACTTGACGGATGTGGCATATCTGCTACTGAAATCATTGAAACTCATTACGAATGCTCGAAATGTCATAAGACAAAAATCGAAACACGGTAAGACAAAATAAGAAAATGACCTCCTACTGAGAAGTGGGAGGTTGTTTTTGTCTGCCCAGCATGGGCAAACTCTAACGGGTGTAAGTCCCGAACATGCCCAGATAGTGGGAAGTGTATAGCTGAACAGCAAGGGTGTTTGTCGTGAGGCAAAATCTGAAAGAAGCTGTAAGCAAACCTTTGGTCTGACGAACAGAAATCACATATAAGGCTAGGTTCTGATAGATAAGCTTGCAAAATAAAGCAAAGTCTAATAACTATCACTTTTGTAGGAACAGAGTAAATGTGGCAGATATATGGAGGGAAAGAGTTTGCACCTTAACTGGGGAGGTCTCACAGAGGTTTCATTAGCCTAGTAACAACGAACTGTGAGAAGTCAGCAGAGCCCATAGTAGTGAAGAAGTTTCTGTAATGGAAATGGAGCGAAGGGGTGAACAATCAATCAGTTTTAGTAGAGTCTCGATTGCAGAAAAGACAACATCTGCCGTAACCAATCGGGGAAAGGGTGGTCAATTCAAGCGAGACGGAAAGGAACGAACGCATGGACGCAAGTAGTCTAATGGAGCAGATATTAAGTAAAGATAATCTCAATACGGCATATCTGCAAGTCGTACGAAACAAAGGTGCAGAGGGAGTGGATGGAATGAAGTACACGGAACTTAAAGAACACCTTGCAAGGAACGGCGAAATCATCAAGGAACAGTTGAGGACAAGAAAATACAAACCTCAACCAGTACGCAGAGTGGAGATACCAAAGTCAGATGGTGGTGTCAGAAACCTGGGAGTACCAACAATAACAGACCGATATGTACAGCAAGCCATAGCACAGGTATTAACACCAATCTATGAGAAACAATTCCATGAGCATAGTTATGGATTTAGACCGAATAGATGTGCACAACAAGCAATCATCACAGCATTAGACATGATGAATGACGGCAATGAATGGATAGTTGACATTGACTTGGAAAAGTTCTTTGATACAGTAAACCATGA
>CAJUAM010000044.1 GCA_910584615.1 uncultured Dorea sp. | reverse complement strand
AGCACTTCACTCGTAATGAAGGGGTCGTCGGTTCAAGTCCGATTTCCAGCTTTCTGTTATAGATGCTGCAAGTCCGGAATATTATAGGAATTGTAGCATTTTCTATTATAATAGAACAAAGTTTCCAATATTTTCAGGTGCAGATTTGGTAAATTGTTTATAAAAACAGTTGAAATAACTTATTTGTTTGAATTATATGCCGATAATAGAGTAAAAGAGGGTTTTTATGTAAGGGGGATTCTTTGTCTCTTTATGGGATTTAAGGTGTCAACACTCTTTTCACAGCGGTATATTCATGAGAAAGTTGAGAGGATAGCTTTGAAAAGTAAGGTTTGTGATCTGAGAATTTGCAAATTTAGAAGACAGGAGGATGAGAAGCGTACATGGTAGTGAATTTATTTCAGGCAGATCCATAGTTGACGGCGCGGGGCTGTCTAAAGATGCATATGCATCCGGACAGGCTTGAGATAATGGTTCTTGCTTGAAAAAAGGGCTGTGGAAATAATCAGCGATGCCGCCCAGCCGGTATATACAGGATGTATAACATAATAAACAGGCATTAATACATACAAAGAGAGGATAATAGTATGAAAAATTTAAACATGAAGAAAAAGATTATAGTAGCTTTCGCTGCTGTGATCATCTGCTTCATTATTGCCCTCGTATTTACGATTCTGGGTATGAGAAACACGGCTTCCAAGTATACAACATTTTATTCTATGCGGTATGAGAGTACGATGCGTGCAAGAAATATCCGCATAAACTTACAGAGCGCGACAAAAAATCTCTTGCTTGCTATGGTTGAGAATGATCAGGCTGATATTGATTCTTATATCGCTGCTTCTAATGAGAACATGGAAACTATCGCTTCCGAGCTTGAATGGTTTGGAGCTGAGTTTGAAGGGGATCTGAGTCTGATCCAGAGTTTCCAGACGGAACTTTCAGTTTTAACTGATATACGGTCCAGGGTTGTCGGTTTGTTAGAAGAGAACAGCAATGCGGCGAATGCAGAAGCGGAGACCATTATGGTGGATGAATATACTCCGGAATGTACAAAGGCCGAAGAAAGCATCCGATCATTTACAGATCAGCAGAGAGAGATTTCTACAGAGAATTATGAGGGCGCTATGAACAGCCAGAAGATTCAGATGGTGATCGCTATCGCGCTTTCTGTTCTGGCAGTAATATTAGCTCTTATTCAGGCACTTAAGCTTGTCAGAGCAATTATTGTTCCTCTTAATGAGATGCAGGATGCAATGAAGAATATCGGAGAAGGACATCTTGATGCGACGGTAGAGTACGAAGCAAAGGATGAGTTTGGTGAGTTCGCGGATGGTATGCGCTATACATTGAAGAATCTTAAGGAAATTGTAGGCGACATGAATTTCCTGATGCTTGAACTGAGCAAAGGTAATTTTACAGTACGCAGCAGTATGCGTGAAAGCTATATCGGCGATTATGCGACTATGCTGGCTTCTATCCGTAAATTAAAAGACAATCTGAACAGCACATTGAATCAGATCAATGAGACTGCAGATCAGGTTGCTTCTGGTTCTGATCAGGTATCTTCCGGAGCGCAGGCTCTTTCACAGGGAGCTACCGAGCAGGCATCTTCTGTTGAAGAACTTGCGGCTACTATTAATGAGATCTCAAATCATATCGGAGACAATGCAGAGAATGCGAAATCTGCAAGTACAAAGTCCGAGCATGTAAAAGAGCAGGCAGGCGAAAGCAGTATGCGTATGCAGGAGATGCTTGCCGCTATGCAGGATATCAGTAATAAGTCAGGTGAGATCGGAAAGATTATTAAGACGATTGAGGATATTGCATTCCAGACAAATATCTTAGCTCTGAATGCGGCTGTTGAGGCTGCAAGAGCAGGAACAGCAGGCAAGGGGTTTGCGGTAGTTGCAGATGAGGTGCGTAATCTGGCTGCAAAATCAGCAGAGGCTTCCCAGAACACGGCCAGTCTGATTGAGAGTACGCTCCATGCCGTTGAGAAGGGTACTTCAATTGCGAACGAGACAGCACAGTCGCTTAGCAATGTTGTTATGGGTGTTGACGATATCACTGTTACTATCGAGAGTATCTCTAATGCCAGCGAGGAGCAGGCAGATGCTGTAAAACAGGTAACGTTAGGTATCGACCAGATTTCCAGTGTTGTACAGACGAACTCTGCTACAGCAGAGCAGAGTGCTGCAGCAAGTGAAGAGTTGGCAGGACAGTCACAGATGCTTAAGAATCTGACAGGTAAGTTCCAGATTGATGGATCTGTAAAGAATGTTGCGGTATCGGCAGCTGCGCCGGCACCAGAGCCGGAAGTATCTTATGAGAGTTCTTACAGCAGTTCATCTTCTTATACACCGATGATCAATAATAACAGCAAATACTAAGAAGCGTTTTTGAGTAAAAAGAATACAGAGTATGTATACGGGAGATGTATAGAGCATTCTATACATCTCTTTTTGTGGTGAGGGAAAAAATCGGGAAGGTTGAAGTAACCTGCCGTTTAATTTGTCTGTCTGATATAAGAGCATAAAATAGTGGAATAAATGTAACATTGATTAGATTGTTATTGAAGATATAATAGATATAATGAAATCAAGATAACAAAGGAGTCCGGTAATGAAATGTATTTGTGGGGAGCAGAGGTGTTTGAAGATATGTATATAGGAGTCGATATAGGGGGTACAAAGACAGCAGTAGTTTTGGGAAATGACAGCGGCCAGATACTTGATAAGATCAAATTTGAGACGGTCAGAAAGAATGAAACGATCCAAAACATTTTAAATTCCATCAAAAGTCTCATGGATGACAGGGTAAAAGCAATCGGTGTAAGCTGCGGCGGACCGTTGGATGGAAAAAGGGGAATCATACTGTCACCGCCTAATCTGCCGGGATGGGATCATGTAGAAATCATGAAGCTTATACAAAATGATTTTTTGGTACCGGTTTATCTGCAAAATGACGCGGATGCGGGGGCGTTGGCAGAATGGTATTTCGGGAATGCAAAAAGCTATAAAAATGTCGTATTTATAACATGCGGCACAGGTTTTGGCGCGGGACTGATCTTAAACGGAAACTTATATACAGGGACAAGCAACAGTGCCGGAGAAATCGGTCATGTCAGATTATATGAAAAAGGACATATTGGATATGGAAAAGAGGGGGCTGTTGAAGGATACTGCAGCGGCGGCGGCATTGCCCAATATGGCAAAGGCACGGCGAAAGAACTGGCAGAAAGAGCCTATAACGGAGAGAAGGAGGCATTGGAAGTCTATAGGGAGCTTGGCGAAAACCTGGGAAAAAGCTTGGCGATCCTGGTGGATATACTAAATCCGGAAGTTATAGTGATCGGGAGTATTTACACCAGAGCTGAAAGATTGCTTAAAAATTCTATGTTAAAGCGGCTCAGAGAAGAGGCGCTGGAGAGAAACTACAGGGATGTTATGATAAAAACCTCAAAATTAAAAGAGCATATTGGTGACATTGCTGCTTTGTGTGTGGCCATGGATGGATATAAAAATAAAATAGAGAGGGTAGAAACAGATGAAGGGTATGGTAGCAGATATACAGAGGACATCCGTGCATGACGGACCAGGATTGCGGACTACCGTTTTTTTGAAAGGATGCAATATGCGGTGCACATGGTGCCACAATCCGGAAACACTTCAGTCTAAGCAGGAAATCATATATTATGCTGAAAAATGCATTCACTGCGGAAAATGTGAGGAAGGATGTTATACAGGTGCAAGAGTATTGTGCGGAAAAGAATATAGAGCAGAAGAAATACTGGATATCGTCGAAGAGGACAGGGTGTATTACGGGAAATCCGGTGGAATGACTGTTTCTGGTGGAGAACCTTCCGCGCAGCCGGAGTTTCTTCTGGAAATTGTAAAAGAGGCGAAAAAAAGAGATATTAATGTGGGGATAGAGACAAACTTTTCTATGGATCTTAATATCTATCAGGAGCTTTTACCGTATATCGACTGCTGGATGGTGGACATTAAGATCTATGATGAAGAAAAGCATCAAAGATATACAGGGATTTCAAATAAAAAAATATTAAGCAATATCCGGAGGCTGGATCCGTATCTGAAATGTGGTCTGATCATCAGGACTCCGGTAATAGAAGGAGTCAACAGTGAAAAAGAGGAATTAAAAAAAATCGCCGGATTTGCGGGAAGCTTAAAAAATCTTTGGTATTATGAACTTCTGCCTTATCACCCGTTGGGATTAAGCAAACAGACAGAAAGCAGTAAGGATATGAAAAGATTTGAAACTCCTAATAAGGAAAAACTTAAAAAATATGCTGAAGAGTTTGGACGGATCTATCAAATGAAAGTAAAAATATCAAATATTTCAGTATAAGGGACGGTAATAAGGCATAACAGGAAGGAGACGGTTCATGAATTACAGAGAAAGAATACGGATATTGCGGGATAAGAAAATTAAGGATACGTTGGAAAAAAGAAAGCAGAAAGGATATATGGATCTGGATGATAACGGGGGAGTAGCGGTTCCGGACGACTTTTCCTTTACGCCGGTTTCCAACAGCAGTGACGGAGGGTTTTATGGGGCGGTAGGATTTTCTGTCAATATGGCAAAACTGGCAGATGCACATCCGGTCTATGTTGATCCATTGGAAATACTGGCGGGAAGGAGGATGGTGATGCTTTTGGATTATCAGGGAGGATGGCCCGGAAAATGGCCGGATCACCTGATGCCTTATGACGGATTGAAAAAAGAATTATACGAGTATGACATTATTTCAGGGATCGGAAGCAACCAGCATTATGCATGTGACTATCAGATAGGCATTTCACTGGGATATCATGGGCTTATCCAAAAAATCCGGCATTACAGGAAGAAGAACGGTAAAGAAAAATATGAATTTTACGATGCCCATGAAAGAGTGTTAAGGGCACTTTTAAGGTTGATCGAAAGGCATATTGATGAGATCTCCTTTAAAATAAGCGTGGAAGAAAACGAAGAGATCAGAGAAAATCTTAAGGAAATGCTTGAGTGTAATAAAAATATCCTTACTGCCCCGCCTAAGACTTTCTTAGAGGTATGCCAGTGGCTGGGATGGTTCTATCAGGTGTCGTGGATGTATAACAGGGAAGGTGCTGGTATGCAGATCGACCAGTTTTTATATCCTTTTTATAAAAAAGATAAAGAGGAGGGAAGGCTGGATGATGAGAAAGCAACTTTTATACTGGCTGATTTATTGCTGCTCAATCCGAATTACTATCAATTATCCGGGCCGGATGAGAATGGCAATGATATGACAAATGAACTGTCCTTTCTGGTCCTGAGGGCGGCGCACTGGCTGAATAGTTCTGCCAATATCACCATCAGGATACATGATAAGATCAATGAAGAATTATTTAAAAAGGGAGTGGAATACTTATTTAAAGACGGCAACGGATGGCCGAGATTTTCAGGGGACAAAGGACTTATGAATTATGCCCGCAATGAAAATGTGACGAGAAAGATGGCAGTGGAAAGGATTGCCGTGGGATGTAACTGGATGGCGCTTCCGGGAAGGGAGTACCCTCTAAATGACTGTGTAAAAATCAATGTTGCCAAAGTATTTGATATTGCGTATCATGAGATGATGAACGGGGAAGATTATTCAATGGATATCCTATGGAAAAAATTTGTCTGTCATCTTGAAAGGGGAGTAGATATCACGGCAAGAGGGATTAATTTCCATCTGGACAATATGCATAAACATATGCCGGAATTATGGGGAAATCTGTTGATGCATAATGCGATCGAACAAGGAGTGGATATGACTCTTTCGGCAGAGTTTGTCAATATTGGCGTCGACGGGGCCGGAATTGCAGTAGTCGCGGATTCTTTTGCGGCATTGGAGCAGAGAGTTGTAAAGGATAGGTGTCTTAGCTGGAAGGAAATATATGATGCGATACTTGCGGATTTTAAAGGAGAGAATAAGAGGATACAGCAGATCTTAAGCCATTCTGAAAAATACTGTCAGGGGAGAGGTCTGGGAGATAAGTGGGCGGATAAAGTAAACAGAGAATTTACAAAACAGATCAAAGAAAAAAAGATGCCAAAGAATAGAATACTGATTCCGGGGTGGTTTAGCTGGGCAAATACAATCGGGCTTGGAAAGAAAGTAGGAGCCACACCTAATGGACGAAAAGCAGGACAGCCCATAAACCACGGTGCCAATCCAAATGCGGGATTCAGAAAAGACGGCGCGGCAACTGCAATGTCTAATGGAATTGCCATGGTACAGCCTGGGTTCGGTAATCCGGCGCCGTTCCAACTGGAATTAGACCCTGGGGTAGGTATGGAGGATGGAGGCGTCGAACGGGTCATGGATCTGATCAGAGGACATTTTGAAAAGGGCGGCACTTTGATCAATGTGAATATCGTGAATAAAGAAAAGATACTTGCCGCTCATAAGGATCCGGAACTTTATCCGGATCTGGTCGTCAGAGTGACCGGCTTTACTTCTTACTTTATCACGCTGTCACCGGAATTCAGGAAACTTGTAGTAGACCGTATGATTGATACAATATAAAATGAAAGAGGGTACCGGGTTATCAGGGTATCCTTCTTTTTATCTATCAGATCCGGGAGGTATGGATTATGCGAAAAAGAAGGAAAAGTATTCAGGCCAATTTATTGTTTTATTTTTGTGTACTGATTTTTTTGTCGGTTGCGATCCTGGCAGTGATGCTGAGCATAAATACATCCCAGGTTGTTCTGGATTATACAAAAGAAGAGATCTCCAATGGGCTTAAGCAGATAGAAAAAGGTGTGGACGGAAGGCTTATGCAGGCTACGGAGTGCTTCAGTTCCATCATATTGGACGATAAGATAGAGGATTCTTTAAAAGAAAAGTATGATATAGATATGAGCCTGGGTTTCGCGCGGGCGCAGGATGTATCAAAGACGCTGTGGCTGCTGAAAAAATCATATCCATATGTAAGTGCTATCTATATATATGATATAAAAAACCAGTGTTTTTACCATTCAGAAAATAAAGCTATCCATGAGCTTCGTTTTGAAACAACAGAACTGTACAGCAAGTTTATTGCCGGCGAAAACTATTATGAATGGAAAAATACAAAGAATGTACCGGGAATGCCTTGGGAAAGTGATAAAGGGTACTTAACATGCGCGTTGCCGCTGAAAGAAAATGTAAAGGAAGAGGTCTTAGGCTATATCTTTGTCAGTGTAGACATTAAAGAAATCTTTGAATATATCGAAGATTTTGAAATCATTAATTCCCACAGCATGTTCCTTGTTTCAGAGGAAAACCAGATATTAGCAGCTTCATTGGATCTGTCAGAAGAGGTGCAAGAAGAAGTAACAGAATATGGGGCGGGATCATCGAAAACAGAGATGTATATAGATGAGCAGTCGAACTATCTGTATCTTTTAGAATCTCCGAATACGGGTCTGAAGTACGGCATGCTGATACCATATCAAAATATATATTCACCTATTTACAGGATATGGAAGCTGGCGCTTATTTTTATGATACCGGTTGTCGCCATGGCTTTTTATCTTTCTTATATATTCAGTAAGAAAATGTACCGTCCTATCTTTACTTTGATGGAGCACATGAAAAGAGTAGTTATCGTTGACAGTGAAAAAACGCTGATTAAAGAAGAGCGGGAAGATGAATTCGGGATCTTGTATGAAAGCTTCAATCAGATGGTGACTGAAAACAGGAATCTGATGAAAGAACTGGCAGATGAGCAGGAAAAGCAGAAGCTGATCCAGTTAAGGTTATTTCAGGAGCAGATCAATCCGCATTTCTTATACAATACTTTAAATTCCATCTACTGCCTGTCCAATATTTACCGCATACAGGAAATTGCCGATCTGTCCAAGGCTTTGACTGACTTTTACAGACTGAGCCTGAATAAAGGAAAGGAAATGATCACCATCCGTAATACGCTGCAGCATATCCGGTATTATCTGAAAATCCAAAATGTACGTTACCGCGGACGCTATGAGCTCCAGATAAAAGTGAAAGAAGAGCTGATGGATGTATTGATACCGGAATTGATCGTGCAGCCGCTGGTTGAAAATTGTATTGAGCACGGACTTAAGGACGTGAGATATTCTCCTGTTATATCCATTGATATTAAAGAAAGTACCGGCCGGCTGGATATATCAGTATCAGATGCCGGATGCGGGATCAGTACATCAAAACTATGTGAAATAAAAAAAATACTGGAAGATGATGCCGATGAAGCTTTGGAGGCATTTGCATTAAAAAATATCCATGACAGGCTGAAGCTGTATTATGGCAAGAACAGCAGTCTGGATCTATACAGCGAAGCAGGAAGAGGAACCAGGATAGAGATTATGATACCTATGCAGGAAGGAGGCGAATAGAATGTACAGTATACTGATCGTAGATGACGATCCATGGATGGTGGAATATCTTTCAAAATGCATTCCATGGAAAGGGCTGGATATTTCAAAAGTTTTTGAAGCAGGGAGCGCGGAAGCCGCGGCAAAGATACTGAAACAATATAAAATCAATATTGTTATTTCGGATGTGAAGATGGGAGAAAAAGATGGGCTTTGGCTACTGAAAGAGATCAGGGAAATGGATCCGATGATAAAGGTCATATTACTCAGCGGGATTGATTCGGCAAAAAATGTCAGGGAGGCTTTCAGGACAGGGGCGGTTGATTTTTTGTTTAAGCCGGTCGATACAGATGCCCTTAAGAAGCTGATGAAGATCACGACAGAAAATATAGAAAAAGAGAAAGAAACATACGCGGTGACAAGACTGATCAGGGAGGGGGCAGATGATCTTTTAGCGCTTCCTCAATGGATGAGTAAAGAAAGCCTTAAATATGTATGTATTGTAAAGGGAAATCATCGTGTCATAAAAGAAGCGATACGAGAATATCCAGTGACCAAAGGCCATATGGCAGCAGGGGTTGTGGAGGATGAGCTGGTGTTCATACGGGAAGCGTATGAGCAGGATCAGAAAAACTTTGAAGATATTATGGCAGTACAGGATACCTATATGGGGATCAGCAATGGATTTACACAGATACAGAATGCGAAGGCTGCATATGAGGAGGCAGCCAAGGCACTCGATCACAGGTTTTATGATAAAGAGAAAAGAGTCTTTCATGCTCTGGAGGGTAAAAATGATAAGGTATTCTATCTGATCCAGGACGCCGCTCTTTTTTCTAATATCATGAATGCCGGGAAATACAAAGAAGCAGAGGAAGTGTTAGACAGGATCTTTAAAGGGTTTAAGGAAGCAAAGGTTTCGCTTGCGGCAGTCCATACGATACAGATCCGTCTGATGGATACTTTTTATCAGTTGATCGACAGATCTAATCAGAATCCTGAGCGGGTATTTCACGGAGAATTTTCTCTCAAATCACATTATGAGCGTCTGGGATTTGATGATATAGAAGAGATGTACAGATGGATGTCTGCCTGTTTTTCACACTGTATAGACAGCTTGAGAGATGAAGGAAATAGTTCGAAAAGAAAAATCATCCGGGATATTGAAGATATCATCATTAAAAATCTGGATAAAGAGATCTCGCTGGAAAAAATCGCGCTGCAGCTATATCTGAATCCTTCTTATCTGAGCAGATTGTTTAAAGAAAATGTGGGAAAATCTTTTACGAAATATGTTATGGAAAAAAGGATTGAAAGAGCAAAAGAGCTTTTGCGGGAAGAAAATTACAAAATATATGAGATCGGTGAATTTGTAGGGTATGAAAACACAAAATATTTTAATAAGCTTTTTAAAGAAATGGTAGGTATTACGCCGAAAGAATACCGGGAAAAATGCAGCGGCGCATAAATGAGAATGAAGTAAAAAAAGTAGAAAATATGTCAGAAATGATACGTTGTGAGAAAGAGAGCGCATATTATATAATTGCTTTAAAGTAATAGAAGTGCATTTCTAAAAGTAACCTTGCAAAGATAAAAAAAGGAGAAATGATATGAAGAAAAGATTATTTGCCGCGTTATTGTGTATGTCTTTTGTCGTAGGAATGATAAGCGGGTGCGGCGGAAATAATGAAAAGAGCAGCGGGGAAACTGCCAGTGAGGAACAGTCCGGTGATAAACTTGTCTTCTGGACGCTGCAGCAGTCCAGTAAAGATATTGAAACAGCACAGAATGAGGCGGTAGAAGAGTTTGAAAAGGAATATAACTGTGAAGTGGAGATCACAGCATTTCCCTATACGGAACTGAGGGATAAGCTTATCACTGCGCTTTCAGGGGGGAAGGGACCGGACATCGTCATGATGGATCAGATCTGGACCGGACAGTATGCTTCTTCTGGATTTGTGTATGATCTTGGAGAATTTATTGATAAGGAAGAGGGTATCCTGAAAGAAGATTATTTTCCGGGAGCATGGGATTCATGCAGCTATCTCGGCAAAACATACGGGCTGCCGTTTGACGTAGGTGTATGGGGTATGCTCTACTATAATAAAGAGATGTTCAAGAAAGCAGGACTTGATCCGGAGAAAGCGCCAAAGACGTGGGACGAACTGCTTGAATATGGGAAGAAAATGACAACAGATACCCAGTATGGGATCGCTGCGTGGATTGGCACAGGAGATGCCGTACAGTGTATGGTTGACGCATTTACATTTTCTGGGGGCGGGTCTCTCATAAATGATGATCATACAGAAGTGCTTCTAAACAGTAAAGAAGGAATTGAAGCTTTGGATTTCTGGAATGAGTGTTCTAAGATCAGTCCTCCGGGAGTAGCAGGGCGCGGAGAAGATGATTCATTTAAGCTCTTTGCTTCCGGACAGTGCGCGATGGCTTATTACGGAGAGTGGGGGCAGGATACATTAGCCAGCATGGCTCCTGATATGGACTATGGGGTTGCGCTGCTTCCGGTGCCAAAAGGAGGAACATCCATAGGAACTCTGGGCGGATTCAACCTTGGGATCAATGCAAATTCAGAGAACAAGGAGTTAGCATGGGATTTCATTAAATATACTACGCGTGAAGATATCAATGAAAAAATCGTAGATTTAACACCGGCAAATAAAAATGCCGCAACGAAGTTTTTAAATGAAAACAGGAAATACCCGGATGAGATCATGCAGCAGCTTGAAAAAGCCCTGTTCAGACCTACATTGCCAAATTATCCTGAGATGGCTGAGATTCAAAGAATGGCGACGCAGAGTGTGATCTTAGGAGAGGCTGACAGTAAGACAGCCCTTGATAAAGCTGCAGAAGAAGTCAGAGGATTACTTGAATAATAATTTTAAAATGCTGCAGTAAAAGGGTGCTGCAGCATTTTATAAATTTAATATCAAAAAGGAGAAAAAATGAACAAAAAGAAAAAAGGATACGATTCGCCTCTGCTTGGAATTGTCTTTACGGCCCCGACGATCATCCTGATGATAGCCTTACTGTTCGGCCCTATGGTGTATCAGGGGATCATGTCGTTTTATGATTATAATCTGGCAGGTCTTAAGATGGAGTTTACAGGAGCGGATGGATATATCAAACTGTTTAGGGATCCCGGAACGATACAGATCTTTAAAAACGCGGTTGTCTGGACATTCTTTGTTACGTGTCTGCAGTTTCTTGTGGGGCTTTGGGCGGCTTTGACAGTGAACCGGAAATTTTTCGCCCATTCCTTTTTTAAGGCGCTGATCATCGTGCCGTGGATCATCCCCGGGACAGTGGCAGCTATGATATGGAGGCTTTTCTATAATGCGCAGCTGGGGTTTTTAAATGCCGCGTTACAGAGGATCAACGTATTAGAAAGGTATGTTGACTGGCTGGGAGAGCCGCAGCTTGCAATGGGGGCTTCTATCTTGGTTGCGGTCTGGAAGGGGTTCGGGTTTTCAGCCTTGATGTATATGGCAGGATTGCAGAGCATCCCTCAGGAACTATATGAAGCTGGAGCTGTGGACGGGGTGAATGTGTTTCAGAAATTTTTTTACATTACACTGCCGGGCATGGCGGATATTATAAAAACGACATTGCTCCTTACCGGAATATGGACCTTTAATTATTTTGAGATCATATATGTACTGACCGGGGGAGGGCCTTTGAATAAAACTCATATCCCGGTTACATATATATATGAAATGGCATTTAAAAATGCCAACATGGGGGCTTCTTCAAGACTTGCCGTAATAAGTATGGTATTGGTGGGGATCGTGGCAGTCATATATCTGAAACTGACAAATAAGGAAAGATAGGGGCGGTAAGATGAGTAAAAAAAGAATTGGAAAAATATGCTGGCTGCTGTCACTTTTTATTCTGCTGTTTTTTGTATGTTTTCCGTTGGTCCAGATGTTTTCCGTATCATTTAAAGATACGACGCAGCAGTTCGCCCTTCCGGTGACATTCCTGCCAAAACGCTGGACTTTGGAAAATTTCAGGCAGGCTGTCAGCTATGAGGCATTTCGTACATATTTTAAAAACAGTCTGATCGTTGCGGTGATCACAACATTCCTGACGATCATCATATCCCTTATGGGAGCGTATGGCTTTACAAGGACACATTTTCCGGGCAGAAAGGTGTTTTTGATGATGGTTTTATTCAGCCAGATGATCTGCCTTGCGACAATATCAGTTCCGGTATACCGGATCATATCCGGACTTGATCTGACCGATACTTACACAGGTCTTATCATCAGTTATCTTGCTTACACGGTTCCGGTAGCAATCTGGCTTTTAAAAGGTTTTATACAGGGAATACCCGTTGAACTGGAGGAGTCGGCAAGAGTAGACGGAGCATCGAAATTTCAGGCATTTTACAGGGTCGTACTGCCGTTGTTAAGGCCCGGGATTGGAGCCGCAGGCGCATATGTCTTCTTCCTGTCATGGCAGGAATTTTTGTTCTCACTGATCATAATGACAGATAAAAGCAAAAGGACTCTTCCGACAGGGATCATGGACTATGTGGGACAATATGAGACAAGCTGGGGAAGTATGATGGCAAGTTCTATTTTGCTGGCATTGCCGGTGTTTGTCATATTTGCGGCTGTACAGAAACAGTTAGTCGCGGGATTAACAGATGGAGCGGTAAAAGGATAGGCGGATTGAAAATGGATAAAGTACTTGAAAAACTAATAGAAAGCTTTCCGGATCTGAAAAACAGTATTCCGGAAATGATAAAAGCATATGAAGATATCCTTTCTTGTTATGATCATGGAGGAAAACTTTTGCTGTGCGGAAATGGCGGAAGCGCTTCGGACTGCGAACATATAGCGGGAGAATTGTTAAAGGGATTTACACTGAAAAGAAAACTGCCTCGGGCAATGAGAGATAAATTTATAAAACAGGGAGCGGACGAAACATTTGCTGATAATCTGCAGGGCGCGCTCCCGGCAATTTCCCTTGTAAATCAGACAGCCTTTTCAACGGCGTTCTTAAATGATGTAAATCCATGGTTTGTCTTTGCGCAGCAGGTCTATGGACTGGGAAAAGAAGGGGATGTGCTGTTAGGGATCAGTACATCGGGAAATTCTAAAAATATCATCAATGCTGCTATCGTCGCGAAACAAAAGAAAATGAGAGTGATCGTACTGACAGGGAAAGACGGCGGAAAACTGGCAGCAGTCAGCGACATTGCTATAAGAGTACCTGCCGGGGAAACCTATCGTGTGCAGGAATATCATCTTCCGGTATATCATGCGCTCTGCGAGATGATAGAGCGCCATTACTGGAAGGAGGAAGCTTTAGGAATACTGTAATCATTAGTGAAAGAATGTATTATTTGAATATGTATACAGGAGATGTGTAGCAAGATCTATGCATCTCCTATTTGCTTACGTAAAGAAGCGTCTGTAAAGTTTATGGGATTTTCTTATCAATAATGTCGCAGGCACCATTTTTCAAGCAGATTGATAAGAGTATATAACAGCATTGCCATAAAGCATAAGATAACGATGGACATAAGAAGCCAATCCATTTTAAATAGACAAGAGGGCATTCTGATATGATGTCTACGGAGGGTGAAAAATATGCAGAAACTAAAAGAAACGGCATATTGACGTGCCGTAGGGTATATGGTATCATGGCACAAGTGTTGATATTTTTTTGTGGGAAAGCAGTCGGGATTACAAAGGATGAAAGTCAGAATTTTTTTGGGAGGATTCTTCCCTGTGCCAGAATTTACAGGTGAAGTGGATTATGGCTGGAGAGAAGTCTGTATTGGAGGACAGGTATATGGATGATACAAGGGAATTTATTGGGCGGGACAGTCAGAATGAAACGGCTTATAAAAACTATGAGCAGCCCGGCGATATGAGGAGCGTTCAGAATATGGCGGGTGTCATTAATGAGGGGCTTCGCATCGCTTTGCTGGAGGAGACGCCGGACCAGTCACTTGAGGTGCTGCTTGCGCATCTGGGAAGAACTCTTGATGGGGAACGTACTTATATATTTGAGAAAAATAATGAGGGCGGCGACGACAATACTTATGAATGGGTGGCTGATGGGGTAAAACCGGAAAAAGAGCAACTCCAAAATGTTCCCTCTAATGTGTGCGAGAACTGGTATCGGAATTTTAGTGTCGGCAGACATATCGCAATTGAGAATCTGGAAGAAATCAGAGAAGATGCCCCTCTTCAGTATCAGATATTGAAACAGCAGAACATCCGCTCTCTTGTAGTGGTTCCCCTCTATGACGGAAAAAATGTCATTGGATTTTACGGCGTTGACAATCCGCCTGTGAAGTCATTGGAATACGCATCGAATATGCTTCAGACTGCGGCATATTTTATCGTGTCGTCCCTAAAGCGGAGGAATCTGGTCCGTGAGCTTCAAAAAAGGAGCTATAGTGTACTGCAGGCTCTCAGTGTGGATTATCTGGGAATCTATCAGGTAAACTTTGATACAGGAAAATGCGAGAAATACCGGGACGGCGAATGGATGAGCATGGATTGGGAGGCAGGCTATCAGGCGGCTTTGGAGCGGTATATTTCCCGGTATGTAGTCCCGCTTGATCAGGAGAGGATCCGTGCGGTGACGCGGGAAAGCTATGTGCTTGCCCAGCTCAGGGAAAAGAAGAAGTTCTATGTCCGGCATCAGGCGAAAGACAGCTCCGACAGACTGAAACATCTGGAGATCCATTTTTCTGCCATAGAAAAGACGGCGAAAGAAAATTGCGCTATTTTTGCCCTGCGGGATGTTAATGCCGTGGTGGAGCAGGAAGAAGAATATAAGCAGCAGGCAAGGAAGAGCCTGGAGGATACTCTGGAGGGAGCCAGAACCGGGATCTGGACGATTGAGCTGGAAGAGGGATGTCAGCCGAGGATGTATACGGATCGGACTATGCGTCACCTCCTTGGAGTATCGGATGAGATTGATCCGCAGGAGTGCTACCGGCACTGGTTTGAAAATATTGAGCCCGACTATGTGGATATGGTGCAGGAAGCGGTGCGGGAGATATTGGAAAACGGCCGCTCAGAGGTGATCTATCCCTGGAAACACCCAGAGCTTGGGAAAATTTATGTCCGCTGCGGCGGTGTACCGGACAAAACATTCAAGAAACCGGGAGTCTGTCTGAACGGATACCATCAGGATATTACAGAGACTATGGTTACAAGGAGAAAGCAGGAACAGGCTATCATGGAGCTGCTTGAGAAGGTCAGACGGGCCAATTCGGCAAAGAGTGAATTCCTTTCCCGTATGTCTCATGATCTGCGTACGCCAATCAACGGGATTCTGGGTATGCTGGCTATTATGGAGAAAAGTCAGGAAGACATTGAGCAGCAGAGGGAATGCCAGAAGAAGATCCGCGCCTCGGCAGAGCATCTTTTATCTCTGGTAAACCACGTCCTGGAGGTCAGTAAACTGGAGAGCGGAAGGCCGGCAGCGGTGGAGGAACCTTTTGACATTCACGATATTTTAGAAAGCTGTTTTGCAGTCATGTCAGCCCAGGCAAAAGAGAAGGGGATCCGGCTGGTACTTAAGGAGGCCGACTTGCAGCATAACAGACTGATCGGAAATCCTCTTGATTTAAAGCAGATATTAATGAATGTCATTGACAATGCCCTTAAATATAACCGTCCTGACGGTTCTGTATTTGTCAGGGTAAAAGAAACGGCCTGCCAAAACGGAATTGCAGATTATCGTTTTGAGATTGAAGATACAGGGATCGGTATCGGGGAAGACTTCAAAAAGCATATTTTTGAGCCGTTTACCCAGGAGAATCAAGGTGCCAGGACCAACTATGCCGGTGTTGGACTTGGTATGTCCATTGTTAAAAAGCTGGCGGAACAGATGGAAGGGACAGTGGAGATAGAAAGCCGGCTGGGCGAAGGGAGCATAGTACAGATCACTCTGTCTATCCGGGTCGATGGAGCGTGGCATATGGATCCTGTAAACGAGGAGAAGGATTTACGGAGTAATGTTTCTGGGATGCGCGTTCTTCTGGTGGAGGACAACGAGATCAACCGTGAAATCGTAGAGTTTATGCTTAAGGATGCGGGAGTGGAAGTTGTATCCGCTAACAATGGAAAGGCTGCTGTAGATGCGTTTGCGGCATCTGAGGCGGGAGCATTTGACTGTGTGCTCATGGACTTAATGATGCCTGTTATGAGCGGATATGAAGCCGCCCGCGTGATCCGCGGGCTAGACCGGGATGATGCGAAAGACGTGCCGATCATAGCGCTGTCAGCCAACGCGTTTGACGAGGACGTTGCAATGGCAAAGGCTGCCGGAATGAATGAGCATTTGGCGAAACCGGTGGATATCAGAAGAATGTTCGAAGTTATGAGCTGCCTGAGGCGTTGACAGGTGCATGGAGAAAATCGGGGATGAAGGCAGTTTCTTACTTTCCCTTTGTACATATGATATATTCTTTTGCCCTGTATCAGGAACAAAAATTAGAGAATGGAGATTGAAAAAGCATGAAAAACATAGCTTTGCCGCGTTTTTTGAAGATCAGCATAGCAATGATCGTTTGCTTAAATATTTGCATTTTTTTGTTTTTGGGGATATCTGTAAACAAAATGAGCGGAAATACCATTAAGAATATAGGTACTGCTTATATGTCTGAGATGAGTAAGCAGGTATCTTTGCATTTTGAAACGATCATTGCTCTGCGCCTTACTATGGCAGAATCTATTGCGCATATCGCGGCAGATGGAGAGAATTTAACTTATGGTTCGAAGGAAGAGATAGAATACGGCGCAAAAGCAAGACATTTTCTCTGTGCCGGTTTATACTCACCTGACGGCAGAATTGAAATGATCTACGGTGATTCTATTAAGCTGAATCATCCAGATACTTTTTTAGATAGTTTAAAAAACGGAGAACGAAAAGTGGCTTCTGCTGTTGACAGCAGCGGAAATAATATAATTATGTTCGGGGTTCCATGTGAATATCCTATGTCTGACGGAAGTGACAGTCTGGCTGTTGTTGTAGGGCTTTCTTCTAAATATATGGGTGAGGTTCTTTTTCTTGAGTCAGACAGTTCGCTGGCCTACTCTTATGTCATACGCAAGGACGGAAGTTATGTGATCCGGGACCAGGGCGGCAGCAATGAGAATTATTTTGACAGGCTTTACCGGATCTTTGACGGTCAGAAAGAGGAATCGGATTACTATATTGGCCAGATGACGGCAGCAATGAATGCAGATGAAGATTATTCAGTCATATTGAAAAGCGGCGGGTCGCGCCGCCACTTGTATTGTACCAATCTTCCATATTGTGAATGGTATCTGGTGACAGTTCTGCCTTTTGACGCGTTGGATCAGGAAATTTCGAATATGGGCAGTCATTGGCTTATTAATGTTTATACGGCTTCTTTTGCTGTAATTGCCATGCTTCTTTTTATATTTTTCCAGTATTTAGGAGTATTCAAAAAACAGGTAGCCGAATTAAAGCGTGTAAACGCGCAGATGGATACAGCGCGTAAAACTGCTGAAAAAGCACAGAAAGAAGCGGAATATGCTAATGCGGCAAAACAGGACTTTTTGTCCAGCATGAGCCATGACATACGTACTCCTATGAATGCCATAATTGGTATGACATCTATAGCTAAGGCTAATATACATAATCAGGATCAGGTTCAGGAATGCCTGCGTAAAATTGAGTTATCCAGCAATCATCTCCTGGGTCTTATTAATGACGTGCTTGATATGTCTAAGATTGAGAGCGGTAAGATGACGCTGAATGTTGAGCCGGTTTCTTTAAGGGAGGTCATGGACAATATAGTGAATATTGTACAGCCTCAGGTAAAAGAAAAAAATCTGCAGTTTAACGCGGCTGCTTATGAAATATTTGCGGAAAATGTGTATTGTGACAGTGTGAGACTTAATCAGGTATTGATTAATCTTTTGGGTAATTCGGTCAAATTCACGCCGGATAACGGAACTGTCCAAGTATCTGTGTACCAGGAAAAGCTGCGGGAAGATACCTCTTATGTCCGCACACACTTTTTGGTGTCAGATACGGGTATCGGCATGTCAAAGGAATATCAGGAAAAGTTGTTTGACTCCTTTAGCAGAGAGGAAAACGCCCGTGTACAGAAAACGGAAGGGTCCGGACTTGGAATGGCAATTACAAAGTATATTGTAGATGCTATGGGCGGTACGATCTCTGTCATAAGCGAGCTGGACAGGGGAAGTGAATTCCATGTAGTCTTTGATCTTAAAAAGGCACAAGGGCAGGAACCCAATGCGGCCCTCCCGGCCTGGAACATGCTTGTAGCTGATGAGGATGAGCGGTTATGTATAAATGCAGCCCATTCATTAAAACTTCTTGGCGTCCAAGCTGAGTGGTGCCTGAGTGCTGAACGCGCAATGGAAATGATCTCAGAACGCAGTCATCAGAATGATGATTATCATATGGTTCTTTTGGGACAGCAATTATCAGGTATGAATGGGGTTGAGATTGCGCAGGTGATTCGTTTGAAATATGGGGATGATTGCCCGATTTTACTGATTTCATCCTGCGGCTTTAGTGAGATGGAAGAAGAAGCCAGAAAAATCGGGATTTCCGGATTTATTTCAAAACCGCTGTTTAAGTCTGTTTTGTTTGATGCTCTTAAGACATTTGCAGGAATGTCTGGTGAAGAGGAGGAAGAAACGGAACATACGGCGGATAAAGAATTAAAGGGAAAGCATATTTTACTTGCGGAGGACAATGAGCTTAACTGGGAAGTCGCGAAAGAACTGTTTTCTATTCTTGAAATCGAATTGGACTGGGCTGAAAATGGAAAAATATGTGTTGAGGAATTTGAAAAATCTCCTGCTGGATATTATGATGCGATTATTATGGATGTCAGAATGCCTGTGATGGATGGGTATGAAGCTTGCCGGGCTATACGAAGATCAAAGCGTGGAGATGCGGATATTCCTATTATTGCGATGACAGCCGATGCTTTTTCGGAGGACATTCAAAAGTGTCTGGAGTGCGGTATGAATGACCATCTGGCAAAACCGATCGATATTCAGATTGTTGCCCGTAAATTAAAAAAATATTTGAGATAAAATCATACAAAAGATTAAAGAGGTATATTGGAATGTGAAATGGCAGGGAAGTTTTCCTGCCATTTTATGATTGGTAAATGCTTTAAAAACAATAAGGGCAGCATAGGTTATAAGTGAAAACATAAAAGGGGCTGTGTTAGGATGGAGTACTCCTTACAAAATCACATGAAAGAAAGCAGTAAGATCACTAAGCGGGAGGCTTTGATCATGCTCAAAATAACAGAACTGCTCATGAGGGACCAGCTGATAAGTCCGGAAGAAAGATTTCATCTGACTGAGATTATCAGAAAGGATGAGGCTGTATGATCCCCCGCGCTGTGATCTATGCCCGCTGCAGCACGGAAGAGGAAAGTCAAAGGGATGCTTTGAAAAAGCAGGTGGAAGAAGGGAGACTGTGCGTACAGGAGAATGGATGGCTGCTTAAAGATGTATATGTGGAAAGCCGTTCCGGGACGACGACGAAAGGAAGGAGCGAATATAACCGTCTTTACAATGATCTTGAGGGGGATAAGTTTGATATCATAGTAATTAAATCCCAGGACAGACTGATGCGCAATACAAAGGACTGGTATCTTTTTGTAGACCGCCTGTTAACCGGCCAGAAAAAGCTCTACATCTATATAGAAAGAAAATTTTATACGACGGACGATGCGCTGATTACCGGAATCAAGGCAATACTGGCAGAAGAATACAGCCGGGAATTGAGCAAGAAGATCAATAATGCCCACAAAAACCGCCAGAGGCGAGGCGGTCCGGTAATCCTGACATCCAATACATACGGATACCGCAAACTTCCGGATAAGAGTGTGGTGGTCGTGGAAGATGAGGCAAAGGTTAAACGGCGTATGTATGAACTGTGCGCTGCGGGATTCGGGAGCAGGAGCATATCTGCAATCTTAAAGAATGAGGGCATTGTCTCTAGAAATGGGAGACCATTTACGGATTCGGCAATTCTGCGCATGATACACAATCCTTTAAATAAGGGTACGGCAGTCATGAACAGGCTGCATTATGATTTTGAGTCGAAGAGGACAGTGAAAGTACCGAGAGAAGAACAATTTATACATGAAAATATGGTGCCGCCGATTGTATCAGAGGAACTCTGGGAAGCGGCAAATGAAGAAATTGCAAAGCGCACAAAGGCAAGGGCAAAAGGAGAGAAAAAAAGCGGCAGAAATGCCGGAAAATCCCAGTTAAGCGGGAAGCTGGCCTGCGGATTATGCGGCAGTCCGTATTATAGAAAAACAAGAAGAAGTTATAAAAGCAGCGATATCATCTATGAATGGAAATGCAAGAGGTATCTGGAGACAGGGAGAGATGAGAACTGTGCAGACAGATCACAGCGAAAACGGGTAAAATCCCTTAAGACAGACGGGTGCGGTAATGTCCACCTTGAAGAAAAGAAACTGTATGAGCTGTTGTATAAGGTCTGCAGTCAAAGGTATAAGACAGATAAGGCAAAGATTATCAATAGTATGAAAGATATGCTGGAAGTGGCATTAAAAGAAAAGGACAATCAGCACGAGCTTGATAAGGAGACACGTAAAAAGGAAAAACTTTTAAAACAGATGGATGTACTGGTTTTAAAACTTTTGGATGGAATCATTCCCAATGATGTTTACCAGAGAATGCAAAAAGGATTACAAGATCAGTTTTTCAGTGTGCAGGAGCGAATCAGGGAACTGGAATGCCAGAGGGAGAAAGAAAGTGTACGAAAAGAAAGACTCTCAAGCATTGAAAAGGAGCTAAAGACAGGAAAAGCAGTGGAGAGGGCTGAAGTCATGCAGATGCTTGAAGAGACTGAAAAGATCCTGATATATCCGGAATCTATGGAAATTGTGTTCAGACCCGATGAGGTCATGGAAACAGAATGTGGGGATATATCGTTTCAGGAATGTGAGAGCAGTATAAAAATAGAATACGGGAATCTGTTTAGCTATAAAGGAAGAAAGAGAGAGGAGCGGGAAGCTGTTGTACATATGATGAGGAAAAATCCGCGGATAACAGCAGGCATGATCGCAAAAGAACTGCAGATTGGACTGTCAGGAGCCAACTACAGGATAAGGGCGCTGAAAAGAGAAGGGAGGATCCGTTTTAATGGGAGCGGGGGAAAAGGAGAGTGGGAAATATTAAGGTAGTCAGCGTATCAGAATGCCTCCTAAGCTAAATACCTGGCTGGAGTAGATGATAAGATACCCAAGTCCATTTCTTGCGGCGAGGAATTCACCGATAATGACACCTACAAGGCACAGTCCTATATTGACTTTCATATTGCTGATGATGGCAGGGAGAGAATGGGGGAGCACTACTTTAATGAGGGCCTGGAACTTAGTTCCCTGCAGGGTGTAGATCAGTTTGACTTTGCCGGGGTCTACTGTGATAAAGCTGGTATATAAGCTTAAGATACTGCCGAAAATTGCTACAGACATCCCCGCGACAATAATTGTAGTCTGGTTTGCCCCAAGCCAGACGATCAGGAGCGGGGCAAGCGCAGATTTTGGGAGGCTGTTTAACACAACGATATAGGGGTCTAGTATCTCTGAAAGCTTTTTACTAAACCACAGGCAGACGGCGGTCAGGATGCTTACCAGGATGACTAAAATGAAGCTTATGATCGTCTCATAGAGAGTGACTCCTACATGGAGGAATATGCTTTTGTCAACTACCATCTCCCAGAAGCAGAGCGCTATCTTTGAAGGACTGCTGAATATAAAAGAGTCGATCCAGCCGACGTTAGCAGAAAATTCCCATAAAAACAGGAAGCTTAAAAGAATCAGCACTCTGGATATATTGACGATTCTCTGATGTTTTTTCTGACCTTTGATAAAATTAAGCTGTTCTTTTGAAAATTCACTCATCGCAGTTCAGCTCCTTCCATATGAGGTTAAAATAATTTTTAAATTCCGGAGAATTCCGGCGGTTTAGCGGAGTATTCTGTTCAAGGTCAAAGATAAGAGGGATAGTCTGGCGTATGGAGGCGGGTCTTCCGGATAATATGATCACCCGGTCTGCGAGAGAAACAGCTTCTGACAGATCATGGGTTACTAAAAGGGCAGATTTTCCTTCCTGCCGGATGATCTGTCCGATATCGTCGCCGACCGTCAGCCGGGTCTGGTAATCCAAAGCCGAGAAAGGTTCATCAAGCAGCAGGATATCCGGCTCTAATACCAGTGTTCTGATCAGCGCAGCCCGCTGCCTCATCCCTCCGGAAAGCTCGGAAGGGTGGGAATTTTCGAAATTTTTCAGTCCATAGATATCTAAAAGTTCATGTGCTCTTGCTTTTGTCTTGGCAGAGAGCATATGCTGTACTTCCAATCCGAGAAGGACGTTGTGGTAAATGGTGCGCCATTCAAAAAGTTCATCGTGCTGCAGCATGTAACCAATGTTGGTGGTGCTTTCTCTTAAATATTTTCCATTGATCTTGATCAGCCCCCTTTCCGGTGCGATCAGTCCGGCGATCAGTGACAGAAGCGTTGATTTGCCGATGGTATAGCAGTGGAAACAAATGGAGAAGAGTTCATTTGACAACCCAAAAAGAATAGAAATGACAGAAGATTCATAATAATAGATGAGTCCTCTTGTCAGAAAAGCGGGTTGTCATGGCAAAAAGGAAGCAGGAAATAAAAGTTGATTTACATACTCCGTCAAAAATGGATGTGGAAAAGCAGAAAAAGGCAGAAGAATTTTGGATAGAAAAAATGGCCGCTTTAATTGAAAAGTTTAATCATAATGAATTTGAACGCAAATATTTGATAGAGCGATTAAATCCGGTATATAAGGAATCTTTGTTGAGCAGGATGAAGAGGAGATAGGGAAAAGCCACTACATAGGTTTTGTCCATGCAGCGGCTGGTTCTGGATACCATATCCTCCTTTTGGGAATAAAACATTGTCAGTTTTTTGATTGCAACAGAAATGAAAATATGATAGTATTGTGAAATAATTTCTTGTGGTGTTATAAACAAATTCGTGATTTGGAGGTTAACTATGGACAAAGACAAAAGAAAATTAACAGAAAAAGAATTGAAACGCAAGGATTGTTTTGAAAAATTTAGTTCTGAAATGCAGAAAAAGGGATACAAAATAAAGAATATGATTATCGATATTCAAAAAGCAAGCTATTTAGGTCCTCTAACTATGCTGCCATTTTTTGCTGTAACATTTTGTATCTACAATAATGTGAAGATGCTGGGGTCAAAACATAGAGTTTTCTATGGCTGAATCTTCGTAGAACCTTGA
>CAJUAM010000043.1 GCA_910584615.1 uncultured Dorea sp. | reverse complement strand
TTGACTTGATTTAACTCTTTCTACAACCGTGTCATATTTTCCGCAGGGCGTTGATGTAATCGGTATTTTCTGGTTTGTTTTCCGTAAATGCTCCAACAAATATCGCGCCCTGCAATATTCGTTAACTCTGTCAAATTTCGGAACCCTCTCCATGTTTTCAAATACTAAATCCGGTATTTCCACATTATCTAACGCTACCACCACATAATGAACCTCTCCAGGAGTTATCATAACGGCCAGCGTGCATTGTCTTCTTTGCTCGTTTTTATCAACCCAAGGTTCACTTTGAGCAAACCCATACTCTAATTTAGGCCTTTCACTTCCTAATCTCTCAAATAAATGCTCAAGATTAGCAATTCTCTTTTTGAGTTCCTCAAGTTTTTTCCCAGATACCCACATTATCTTATATCGCCTCCCTCCTATCCTGCTGCCGCTCTCGGCAGTATTTCTTTGTGCTCTTTTCTCTTGTTAATTTGCTCCATTCCCCCTATAATTGAGATACAGGACGCTGGCACGTCCGAGTATGATAGAAAGGAGAAAATAAATGAAATTAAATCCCGATTGTATACGCGGTATACTACTTACTGTTGAAGAAAAATGGGATTATGATGCAGCATGGGATTATGTGCGTAACGAATTTGAATCCGAGTACCTTGCTGAATACAGCCATGAAGAAATCATTTATCATATCAGGTAAGCATCGCAATCCAATCTCATCCAAGGTGTTCTCTTTCTTGACGGTGGAGACTCTGTCATAATAGGTGACCTTACCCCATCCGGTCACGAATTTCTTGCTAACATTCGCTCCAATACTCTATGGAATAAAATAAAACCAAAAGCGGTTGACGCATCTCTTCCGATTTTGCTCGAAATAGCCAAAAAGACAGCTAGAGAACATTTTCTCGGGTAACAGGAAACTGTACAATCATTTTTATTGAGAGTTCTGCATAATTCCCTTTTTGCGGGCTCTTAATTTTGTATTCCATCACATGATGCATTTCTTTTCCATCTAAAAATAATTTGCGCTTTCCTTCCTCATTTACCATCTTAAGTTCCATCGGTTTATGCATTGGTTATCTAACCTCCATTCCTCTACTTACTGCCGCTCTCGGCTCTTCACTTTCGATCCCTAATTTGAATCCCTTTACTAACATCAAGACGCTTTCTTTCAGCAAAAATATCTGGTATAATCTTCCTATCACTGAAAATAGAAAGGATGTTTTATCTCATGCCAAATGTACAATTTACTCAAAGTCTGGCAACTGCAAATATAGCTAATGTACAGTTATCAATCTCTGACATAATTCAACTTATAGGAATTATGGCTTCACTTTTAACAAGTGTTATTGCAATTATCATTTCCATCGTTACAGTAAGGCAAAACACTAAAATGCTTGAAGAAACAAATCGTCCAGTTATCTCTGTTTATTGCCAATCAATAAATCCTGGTGTGCCTATGTTTTACCTTGTTGTAAAAAATTTTGGCAATTCTTCTGCTTATATGACAAAATTTAAATCCAATTTTGATTTTTCAAATAGTTACAAATATAATCCTTCAAGAAATTACATTGAAGATTTCGGAAAATGCGTTATAGCTCCCGGTCAAGCACGTATTTGTCTTCTTGATTACAAAAAAGTTGATACCCCAATTCATTTTTCCTTAGAATATAAATCTGCATCCAAAACCTATCGCGAAGAACTCGATGTTGACCTAAAAGCTGCTGTCGACTTGCCTAATACTAAATATGCTACTGAAAATAAAGAACTTCTTAGCATTTCTTATTCATTACAGGAATTATTAATTAAAAATTTGTAACTGTTACTTTTGAAAATTCCTCGATCCTTCCTTTCGTTTCTTCTAAAACAATTTTTGCTTCACTCACATTTAACTTTTCATTGGCAAACTTTTTAATTATTTCTTCTACAAGTTTGCCAATTTTCTCTCCAGAAATTGCCGTTCCACTTTCTAATATCACATCTGTCACTCACACCACCTCCTATCCTGCTACCGCTCTCAAATCCCGAAATTAGAGACTTGGCTAAGCAAATATAATCGACCATAATATTATTAAAAAATAACCAATTATGTTTCCCAAAATCCCACTTAAAACCCATTGATTAGACTTTGTGTTTTTCCAGTGGATTTTCTTAAGTACTACTTCACACGTCTTTGTCAACAACTTATTTGCCTTTTTCATCTCATGTCATCTCCTATCTCATCATTCTATTTCGCATTTTATGCGACTTCGAGACTAAAAAAAATAGAATTAACTTCTGCATAAGATAAATCTAATTTTTTTGCCATAATTGAAGCTTCTTTAATCGATATATTGTCTCCCTCTTGATTCATTTTCCTATACATAGTGGACTTATCAACTCCAATTTCCTTAGCCATCTGCTCCATATTGATGCCGCATTCTACCATCTTACCACGAAGTTTCTTGATATTTACCATTTTATTCCCTCCTTTCATTTTCGCATTTTATGCGACTAATTGTATAATATCACTGCCTTATTCATCTGTCAACATTTTTTTCGCACATTTTGCGATTTTATTTTTATTTTCGCATTCAATTGTTGCATATTTGCGAAATGCGTGTTATTATGAAAACTAGAAGGGAGGCGAATCAATGTGACAATTGGAGCCAGAATAAAGCAGCGCAGGCTCGAAATAGAAATGAGCGTCGAACAATTAGCGGAAATACTCGGAAAAAATAGAGCTACTGTTTACAGATACGAGAATGGTGATATCGAAAATTTACCCACCTCAATTTTAGAACCCATAGCAAAGGCATTGCATACTACACCCGCTTACCTTATGGGTTATGAAGAGAATTTGGAAGGTAGTGCTGATTTTATTACAGAAATACTTAAAGACAGAATATTACTCGAGCATATACACATCCTTATGGCATTAAATAACCGTAAAAAACAAAGCGTTTACGACATGATCGATTTTCTTTCAAAAGAAAAGGGACCTTAATAGCCCCAATTCCTTTTAAACGCCCGAACAAGATCATATAAAAATTTCAACAATTTATCATCTTCAATAATATGAATTTGTTCAATTAATTGTTTTTTGTAATCATGTTTATCCATATGTAATACCTCCCCTGTTCGTCTAGAACGTGCGTTCGGAATTCATTAGAAATATGATACTACTATTTGCATAAAATATCAATTGTTAAATTCAAACAAACGTTCTTATGAATATTTGTAAGATATTTTCTTTTACTTATAAGACACTTGGAGGAAGAAGAACTGACGGGATTTTTAAATTTGTCCGAGTTCCCGGACACTTTTTGGATACGAGACACCGAAACCTTTATTGATTATTTTTAAAACAGTAAATAAAACACATCGTTTCTGAATGGAAGGAGAAATATATGAAAACAGCAATCGAAATGTACAATTATTGTGTAGAAAACGGCTACGGAAAAGGATTTAATCGAAATAATTCTATTAAACATTTTACAGTTATACAAGAGGCTCTTCTGCCAGACGAAGATGTATTGTGCGTATTTATTGGGTTACATAACTATATTTCTACAACAAAACATGATAGTAATTTTGCATATGCCATAACTAATAAAAGAATAATAATGGGGCAAAAGAAGGTTATTGGGCAGACTTCACAGGTTATACTTATGGATAACGTCAATGATATTACTTTTTCCTCTGGTCTTGTATTTGGTAAAATTACCATCGACACAATTAAGGAGACATTCAATGTGGCTATAGCTAAAGAGTTTGCTAAAAATGTGTATTCTATTGTTTTGACTACTTTTAATGATTTAAAGCACAAACCAAATTCTTCATCAGCTCAAAACCCATTACAGCAAATTAAAGAACTGAAAGAGCTACTTGACATGGGTGCTATTACCCAAAAAGAATTTGAACTCAAGAAAAAGAAATTGCTCAATTTGTAGGATAGATTCTTCGGAAAATTGAAACTATCCTTGAGAGATTAAAAAACGTACTGACAGAGATTGCTGTCATTGATTATAACGCCGCATAATTATTTATTTGGTGAATCAAACAGATCATTAATACTGACTTTCAGGCCTGCTGCCAATTGCTCCAGAGTATCAATCCGCGGCATAGTTTTTCCGGTGATGATGTCTGATATAGTAGATCGAGGAACTCCTGTCAGTATGGAAGTTTGACGAATGGTTAAATTTTTCTCATTCATTATTTTATCGAGTAAGATTTTCATATAACCATTTTAAAACATATCTTACGTATAATTTCCTGGTAAATTATGGATGCTGATAACAATAAATTAACCGGATGTGACTGCTACATTGGAATATATTTTCGAAAATGAGATTGCATTAGAATTTATTATACCATCACGAAAGATCTTGGAATCAAAATGACTTCCAAAGCTTTTAAAAATAGCGTTTATATGTCTGAAAGATTCCTAATGACTTGTCTTGCAGAGATATGCACCGTTAAAGAAAAGAAGGTTTCCTGTTTGCAGAATATTATGCAATAAGTTGTTGTCTACGTAAAAAGAAATATAAGAATACGGATAATAGTAGCGCATGACTGAAGCGCTGTTACTATACAAACTTAAAAGAAAAGAGGTATGAATTATGAGAAAGATAATCTCGACCATTTCATTGATAGCAATACTTGTTCTATCATTAGTATCATGCAAACAAGAAATTGAACAAAAAAACGGTCAAGATGAAAAGATGGAATCTAAACAATACAACTATGATACATTGCAGGCTCTGTTTATATCAATATCAGAAAATACATCTGTTGAGGATATCGAAAAATATATCTCCGACAATAATTTAAAATATACTTTAGAACATTACAATGGCGGCATACAAACATATAATCTCGCCTATACAGAAGATGCTTCTCTTCAATCCTATGCAGATTCAGGTGATTATATAGAAATCACATTTGTCGAAGAAGAACCATATAAAATTAGATATGCGCAATATGTTGAAGACAAAAAGGTTGGTTATTCCGCTATTTATTATAATCATGGTGTATTTTGGGATTTTAGCGATTCAGATAAAATGGATGGAGATTATACAGGTTATTACGTTTCTGATTCATTTGGAAATGATGAAGGGATAACTATAAAATATACAAATGGTAATGAAACTAAAACTAACTATTTTAAATATAAAAATGCTGAAGAAGTTATCCAAAAAGTAATTGACTATAAACAATGATATAAATCGCTCTAATACTATCAGAAACATCAAAAAACCGCTCCTGCGCCAACAGGAAACGGTTTTGATAAAACTGTACACCGCCAAAGGCGATCTCTCTCTAGCAAATAGATTATATCACAATTCTTTGGCTCCTGTACAGGTGTATTTTTTGTATTCTTTTTTAATAAAATTACAAAGGAAGGTGATATTATGCCACGATACGGTTATGGTTACGTCAGGGTATCCACTGACAAGCAAGAAGAATTGTCTCCTGATTCACAAGAGAAGCTTATACGTGAATATGGAAGAAAGAACGACATCATTATACTAAATATCTACTTTGAAATCGGCGTATCCGGCCGGTCTGCAGATAAGCGTCCTGCCTTTCAGGAGATGATCGCCTCCGCCAAGTCAAAGGAACATCCGGTTGATGTTATCTTAGTCTGGAAATACAGCCGTTTTGCCCGCAATCAGGAAGAGTCCATTGTCTACAAGTCCCTTCTGAAGAAGCAAAATAACGTGGATGTTATCAGCGTATCAGAGCCTTTAGTTGACGGGCCTTTTGGCTCTCTGATCGAGCGTATCATTGAATGGATGGATGAATACTATTCCATCCGTCTGTCCGGCGAAGTATTCCGCGGTATGAAGGAAAATGCCATGCGGGGAGCTTTTCAGGCGCGTCCGCCGCTGGGATACAAAATTGCAGAGCGAGGCAAGCCTCCTGTCATAGTGCCGGAGGAAGCTGATATTATAAAAATAATCTTTCATAAATATGTAAATGAATCTATGGGCTTTTTTGATATAGCCAGATATCTGAATTCTTTGGGCTATAAGACTTCTCACAATAAATCTTTTGAACGTCGTTCCATTGAGTATATCATCCAGAACCCGATCTACTGCGGTATGATTCGGTGGAACCGCACTCATAACGCAACTAATGAGATCAAGGACCGTTCTGAATGGATTGTCATTGACGGCGGACAGAAGCCTATTATATCTAAAGAGCTATATGAGAAAGCGCAGGAGCTTTTTAAAATCACTTACAACCCTAAAGGCACACGCCCCTCTTCCACCTACAAGCACTGGCTCTCCGGACTGGTCAAATGCCCGGACTGCGGACGGACTCTCACAGCAAGCACGCTGCACAGGAAAAACGGTGAACCCTATTCTTATTTTTCATGCTATGGGTACAATAAAGGGAAGTGCAGGAAGCCGAACGGCGTCAGCTCTCTAGTCTTAGAAAAGGAAGTGCAAAGAAGCTTTGAGGAAGTCCTTGATACAGGAAATATAGAATACGAACTTAAACATTACGAAACAGACGAGATCGTAAACGAGCAGACAGTTATCAATGAACGTCTGAAAGGGCTTGTGCACAAAGAAGAGCGTATTAAAACCTCTTATCGGGAAGGAATTGATACCCTCGAAGAATATAAGGATCATAAAAGGCTTATTCAGGAAGAACGGGACCGGCTTACCGTGCAGCTTAAAGAATTGTCCCGCGGTTCTACAAAGAAACCCGAGGACATATCCCTTGCCCTACTTCAGAAGGTCAGAAGCGTCTATTCTATCCTGACGTCTGACAATTATACAATCATCCAGAAAAGCGAATCATTAAAGCAAATCGTTGATAAGATTGTTTATGACCGATCGAATGATATGTTGAAGATTTATTATTTTTATTATACATAACCACAACAAAGTGACAGGAAGCTTCCATTTTTTGAGCTTCCTATCACTTTATAGGTTATTACAAAAAGGCTGACCCAGTGGGGTTCCAAATCTTTAGGTGACCAGGGCTACACTCCGATCCAGATACTCCGCTATTATTACGGCGACAACATGTACATCAATACTGCCGAGGCAATCTCTGGCATCCCCGCATCGTGGCCGGGCTATAACCTGACTCAGGGCTCTACCGGCGACAAGGTACGCCAGATGCAAGAACAGCTTGCCGTCATCGCCCGCTCCTATCCTGCAATTCCTAAAATCACCGCAGACGGCATATACGGTCCGAAAACCGCCGAGGCAGTCAGAGTCTTCCAGTCTGTGTTCGGGCTTCCGAAAACCGGAGTTGTGGATTATCCCACATGGTACAAAATATCAGAGATCTATGTGGGGGTCTCACGGATTGCCGAACTGACATAACTGACTGCCTGTTTCTAAACTGTTTTATCTGCTTATCCTTTTGTCTCTGCCCACATGACAAAACCCCTGAGTCTGACCTTACGGATCTCTCAGGGGTTCTTAACGTCTAAAACATTAATTCCTGCTGCTCTATCACTTCAATCTGGGACACTACCATCGTGTCCGGATCATCTCCCCGGAGATGATCTGCCCGCAGATACTGCATCCCACCCCGCAGGCTCGCCGCGATCAGATTCAGCACGTAGATATTATCAAACCGGTTATAGATAGATTCTCCGCTTAGTCCGGTAAGGCATATCATCTGGGTATTTGTCTTTTTCGCTACATCCATCAAAGGCTTTAAAAGATGCGCCGCATTTGTCTGGGCAAATGGATTATCCATGATAAGGACTTTACCTTCATTACGGTCCGCAAAAATATCTGTGTCGTCTTTCCTCATATAATAAAGGAGACTTGACAGTATGACAAACGCCGATAGAAAGCCTTCTCCGCCGGAATTTCTGGCCACCTCTGCCCATGTGATCGGATACTCTCTTTGTTCTTCTATCTTATAAAGACGTATCTGCACATTTCCGATACCGATCACTGTATCATACAGATTTTTTGTCGTGATCTGTATTCCGAAATACTCCTGCGCATTTTCGTTTTTCTCAAACAGTTCCAGCCCTTTCTGTGTTACTTTATCAATCATGTCCTGCAGATGGATACGATACAGCCGCTCATTCTCCTGCCACTCAGGAAGCAGGATTTTTAACATCTTCACCGGACGGTTGCGGATGGTGATCGTAGAGTTACAGTCGATCTTTCCCAGATTCTTATGGACCTCTTCCACATAGTCCTCTAAAAGTCCTACAATGTTATTCTTTTCCTGTTCCACCAGTGACACATCTACCCGAAGCTTCTCCATCAGACTATCATAAGACTGTATCGTTGTCGTCAACTGCAAAAGTACCTGGGAAGCATCATCTGTAAGTTCCAGCATGGATTCCAGCGGCTTTTTATAAAAATCCTCCTGAAAATCCTCAAGCCGCACGATCCTGTTCAGTACATGAGTCAGATTCTCCTTTGCCTCCTGTCTCTTTTTCGTTCTCTGATTATAATCCCGGATGAGAATCCCTTTAAAATCACGCAGCTTCCGATTGTCCATCCCGGCAAAATCCTGTTCCCACTCTACTTGCGTAATAATGGGAAGATCGCTGTACTCTGACAGTGCCGTAAGATTCTCATCATAGCTTTTCAGCCGTTCTTTTAACTTTTCACCCTGGCTGTGAAGCTCTTTTTTCTCATATGTCAGTTTATTCTTTCTTGCCGTAAAATCCAGATTCTGGATCTTTTCTTCTGGCAGAGGTTCCTCCTCACCGCATTCCTCTCTCATCTGCTTCTTTCGGTCTTTCTTACTTTGAAGTATGAGGGCAATCTTTTTATCCTCTTCATTCCAAAGTCTTTTCTTCTCTTCAATCTTATTCTGCCTGTCCTTTAGCATACTTTCCTTATGAAGTTCTTCTTTACGGCTGTAGTTAATACCTTTCCACTCTTTATCAACAATCCCATACTTCTCCTGAAGCTGCATAAGCTCTCCTGACGCATTCTGGCATCTTTTGATAGCTCTTTGCTCCTGTGCTTCTAATTCCTGGAGTTCCTGTGACATACTGGTCGTGATGGCAGCATATCTTGCCTCCATCTCTTTGACATCCTCCGCGGTCAGATTGTCTCCTTCCATAATCTCCGCATCATCTAAAGGCCTGCTGTAACGCTCATATTTTCTGACATTCCTTTGGAACTCCTCATAGTTTCTTAAAAGGCTGTCCTTCCTTGCCTCTTTCGTCCTCTGCTCATCTAAAAGCTTCTGCTCTTGATTTCTTGCAAGCTTTTGTCTTTCTTCCAGCTTCTTTTTCTCAAGGCAGCACTTCTCAAGCTCCCTCCTGCTTTTTTCATAATTTTCATAATCCCTGCAAAGTCTTATAAAATCCTCAAGGCGCCGTTTCTTATGTTCCACCTCTTTTTCGCCGCCGCGGATTGCCTGTTCCCGCTTTTCAATGGTCTCTTTAAGCTTTCCCAGCTCTCCGTTGGTCGTACACAGACTGTTTTCCAGATCTTCTACTTCTTTTTCCAGCTCCTCTATCTTCTTTTCATTCTCCCTCCAGAGGTTTTTATTGACTTTCTGATTGCGAAGCTGTTCCTGACGTTCAAAATATTCCTTATACTCTATCTGACGAATCCGGATCGCATCCTGTTTTTTCTGGATCTGACGCTCTTTCTCCTGCACAAGACTTCTAACTTTCTCTTCGTTTAAGAGATCCTCATTAAAAAACACGTAAAAACTGACATCTGAAAATATCTGTATTCCGCCGCCGTCAGCATCTTTGTCCTCCTCAAGCCTTTCTCTAAGCACAATCGGGATTGGAGAAGACGTATAAAGTTCCTTCCGGCTTCCGGCCAGTTTTTCCAGTTCCTGTTCTGACAAGATCAGGGCATATGGCAGGAACGGATTGCACCGGACAAGTTCTTGATTTCTCTTTTCCGGATAGCCGTTTTTTTTCAGCCACTCCATTCCATATACCACATGTATTCCAAGCTCTTCAAAGCCTGTCCTAAGTTCCTGTGAAAGTTCCAGAACCTTCCCCTTAGTCAGCTGTTTGTGCTCCTTCAAAAGAAGATCTTCCTCTTTCTCAAGGTTCCTCCGTACACTGTCAATCTCCAAAAGCTTCCTCTCTGATGCACGCAGGATCTCATCCTGCTCAAAGACAAGTCCATCCTCCAGATTCAGATATCTTAAGATGACCCGGCGGTCTTTAAGCTCTTTTCCGTATTCTTCTTTTATCTTTTGCTGTTGGGAAAGTCCAGCCATCTTACGGATTTTCCCTGTGCGCATATCCTCAAGAGAGCGCTCCATACTTTTCTTTTTCTCTCTGTCACTCTCCTGCTGCTTCCTCATATAAAGGCGTTCCCTTACCTTATCCTCAAGATCCTTCTCATAAGCAGCTTTTTTGATATCCATCATTCCAGGGTCATATTCTCCCAGTATATTTCTTGTCAGTTCCTCTTCATAGCGCTGATTGTACTCATCCTCCCTCTCATCATAAAACAGTGTTTTACTTTTCAGTGCTCCCTCTCTGGACGCATTTTCATAAAGATCCTGTGAAAGATCAGAAATCTTTACTCTCTCTTTCACTATGTCTTCTAAGATTCTGCGGCAGTCTTTTTCATTCTGCCGGAACTTTTCGCGATTCTCCTCAATCATCCTCTCATACCAACACTTTAATATATAGCCAAGATGATTCCTCTCCGGACCCAGATCTTCCTCTTTTTTCCTTACCACATGAAGTCTCTGACGGATATATTCAAGTTCGCCTTCCTCCTCCTTTAACATCTGCTCCTGCTTTGCGCACCATAGCAGGTGCAGGACTTTAGAAATACTCTCTGCCTCATGTTCCAGACTGTCCTTTTCACTGTCCAGCATATCTCTGTTGCTTATGTGAAAACGGCATTCCTTATCCAATCTGTGTATACTGCTTGATAATCTCTCATATTCTACCCGGCCGATCTTTCTTAAGATCTCATCTTCCGATTCTTCTGTTTTCTTAAGCTCTTGCTGCGTATTCTCATGAAGATGGTTCAGCCGCGCGATAAAGCATGCGACAACATTCTCCTGTGCCTTTTTTTCTTCCTCTGCCTGCTGATAACTCCGCGCCTGTTCTTCTATCTTATCAGCTTCTTCCTTAAATTTCTGGATCGTGTCGTACCGCTTGATACTGGATTTGTTTTCTTTATACTGCCCCACATATTTTTCCAGTGTATCCTGAAACACCTTCATGCGGTTTTTTTCTTTGTTCAGCTTACTCTCCACCGCATCGAGAAACCATTTTTCTACAAGCCCCTTTTCGTCCCTGCAATCCGCAAACAATTCAGACAATCCGGACTCCTTAAGATTAACCTTTTTGATAATAGTCTCCCACTCTTTATAGTGGATCTGGTACTCCATCAGTTTATCAAAATATTGTCTGGACTGTGCGGCATTTGTCATATCATAGCAGAAAAACTTTATAGAACGCTCCTTTTTATAACCCTCAAACATCTGCCGGCAGTCTGTGAAATTTTTAAGGGTCATCTCTTTTTTGCTCTTCTTTACCACCGGAAGATTATGTATATCCTGCTCACAAGGGCAGCTGTATTCACTGATGATATTTACTATCTCGAGATTCTCATTATTCCCCTCTGATGTATCCTGACTTCTCCTGACCATCATTCCTGTGAGCACATAGCCTGCATTCTGGTCAAGCACCCACTCCACCAGGATGAACGACGGCTTGTTTGTCGTAAAATAGCTCTCAAACGGCCGGTCCTTCGCATCCCGGTAACGCTTATGCACGAAAGGCGCTGTCATCATCTGCACCAACACAGACTTACCGCCTCCGTTTCGCAGAGAAACAAGGGTACTCTCTCCGTTCATATGAAAACATTCATCACTGATACGGATAGAATTATTATTATATCCGATATTAATAAGCCTTATTGTCTGTATCTTACTCATTCTCTGCCACCCCCAGTACACGCAGCACTCTCTGATAATTATTCTGATTCAGAAGATTCCAGTCCATGAAGCTGTCCAGCTTTTTTGTCGTCTTGATCATCTCATCTTGTTCCACGTATTCAATCAATCCCTGCCTCTGCAAAAACACCAGAATATGATGCAGGAATCCTTCCTTTGTGGTTTTCGCGCGGGAACCCTTCTCATCTGACTTGAGCGCTTCATACGCCTCATACATGTTGGAAAAAGCGATTCCCGCCCGTTCCTCCTGCGCATCATCAAGATTCTCAGCCCCCTCTTTAAGATGTCCGGATACCAGATTCTGAAGCTCACCGACCCTTATATACTCTCTTGCCTTACTGCTGCTGCCCTGCCCGTCAAAAAATTCCACAAGAAGCGTCAGTATGACAAACTGAGAAAGATAGTAATCCTTATCTGTCGCATTTGATCTGCAGAGCGCAGATTTCAACTGTGCCTTTGAAAAACCAAGAAAATTATTCTCCTCTTTCGGAATCAGATAGATGACATTTCCATATCTTTCTATCGTACTTCCTGCAATCTCTCCCTGTGATTTTACCAGATTCTGAACCTCCTCTTTCTCCGTGTATGCTTTGTAAAGAAGCATCTCTTCCTCCTCCCGGAGTTCGTGGTTTTCAAGAAGATAATAAAAAATCTCCTGACTTGCCTTTATATCGTCCAATTCGTAAGCCATAGTCCCTTATTCCTTTCGTTCCACCCTTATCAGCACATTCGAGCACCGAATACTTTTTCTTTCACCGTCTTCATTCAACACACCGTCAAACGTCACCGTGCTTCCATCCTCTATACGGGTCACTTCTACTCTCTTTATATCCCCATTCTCCGGATATTCCTCTACCAGATAGAGAAGCATCTCATTCAGCTGGAACTCTCCCGGCCTGTCCTGGATATACTCGCTCCGCTCCTTTTTTAAAACATCAATATCAATCTCCCGGTTCTTGATCAACTCCACCATGATCTCTTTAAAGATCTCCGCATTGGGAATAAACTGTTCCCTTTCATCCCCCATCCGGTCTAAGCGCGTCCCCAATTCCTTAAGCGTCAGCTCTCCTCTGCCCTTCATCTCACGCAGAATAAATCCCAGACTCTTCTCATACCTCTTAAGTTTTTTCTTTCTCAATCTCTCTTGCTCAAGCTGCCACTCCTCTTCATCAAAATCCAGCGTTTCACCTGAATCTTCTTCCTGTCTTTTTCTCACAGGCCGCTGAAGCTGAAAAGCCTTGTTAAGATTATACGTTTTATCTACCTCTCTGCTAAATAAAGGTCTCAGAAAATAATCCAGATTCTTAAGAGATTCCGCATTTTTAAGTACTTTGTCATATAACTCTGACCTGAGAGAAAAACGCTTGATAAAAGACATCTGAATCAGCTCTTCAAGTTCCTTCGTATACAGCGCTTTCAGATCAAAATGGCTGCCAAGTATCTTCTGGTGCTCGTCAATAGTGCGGTTAAGGTAAGACTCGATCTCCCGGAGACAGCTTAGCTTCTCTTCATCCTTCTCGCTTAACCGTTTCACGTCAATATTCTCCTGTTCCAGCTCTTTTACCCGTCCTTTTACCCTGTCTCTGTAATCCTGGAACTTTGTTTTCGTCTCATAGATCGTCTGAAGATTCTCTTTTAAGATATCTTCATAATCCTTCACAGAATAGCTCAAAGCATTCCGCCTTATCTTACCCATGGCTTCCTGAATCTTCTGAAGCTGGATGCGCAGCAGATTGAATACATTCTTTATCTCGTCCACTGCCTTATCATAGCTCTGTTTCTCCAGATGCATCTTAAAGATCATCTCATGGATCGTAAGCTTCATATTATTCTCAATCTCCAGTGTGGCAAGCATAAGATTGTACCCGTCGTCCGTCAGATAGTAAGACGTCCGCTTAAATTCCCGGTCAATATAGACGATCTTATTCGCCACATAGCTGATATGCATACTCTCATACACACTCTGTTCGAAATCAAAGCCGTCAAAATGCATAACCTTGCCTTCATTAGACAGCACCACATTTACAATAAAATCTCCCAGCTTCCTGCAGTCATCATAAGTCATGTCTTTCCGGAAGTACTGCATGTTGACCGTATCGATATATGCTCCGATATCGTCCATCACACAGTGCTCCTCTCTTAAAGACTGCTCCATGATATAGAGCATTACTGCAAAGATCACGTTGAGCTGTTCATCAAGATTCATAAAACCGTACTGCTTCCATATGGTCTTCTGGGCGCTGTTTTGTATGATCAGCGCATACAGCCCTACATTTTTCATTCTTCTGGGAAAATTTTTTAAAAATTCATATTGCATCTTAATTCCTTTATCCTCTATCAATCATCGGTGAAATCCGAAATATTCAAAATTTCCTGGGGAATATATCTCCCGCTTTCAAGCACCATCCGCATCTTTCCCGCAAGCTCCTTATGAAAACACACAAAAAACTCTCCGCTGATATTACGGTTCTGCAATTCCTTCGTCTCTGGCAGCTTATCCGTACCGTCTGCTTCTGCTTTTTTAAGCATCCTCTCATACGCGTTTACAAACGGGCGGATATTCCACTCATTCTGAAACAAAGACATAAGACGTTCATAGATTCCGATTCCTTCATAATCCAGATCCCCAAAATAATAGATACTGTTCTCCTTATCCGTCATATAAGGCTCTACGCAGATAGAAAAATCTGAAAACCTCTTTAGGATCCCCTTTCCGGCACCGTAGATCAATGTTCCCACAGACATCCCAAAAATCTCACTTTTTCCTGTTAAAAGGTATCTTCTCATACTGTAAAAAGTATCTTTATTCTCAAGAATCAGTATATTCTGAGGAATTTCCCTTGTATGTGAATAATATGCCAAAGGCTCGCTCGTACTATAAGTATGAAGGAATCCTTCTTCAAGGCCGCAGTGTTTTAACACACTTCTTCCAAATTCCTTCGAAAGAAACTTCTCCCGGCTAAAAACTTCAAAACTCCGCTCATTTACAGATATCTCATATTCTAAGTTTTCTTTTTTATGCTTCAGATAATCGCTGAGCCTTAAAACCCATTCTCTCTCCTTCACATACACTTCCAAATGAGACAGATAATAGTCTATAGAAATAAGAGAATGGACACTGTACTTTAATTCTTCCTCATAGGCACTATAATCTTTCTTTGGTTCTATCAGCCAGTATTCCCGATACAGGGCCGGCTTCTTTCCATTGGTCTTCGAAGCTTTCAAGGGCTTGATCTTCCCCTTCTCTATCAGTTCTGTGATATACTGATACTGCTCCCTGTATGGAAGATCTGACTTAGACTGAACCAGATGTTCTAAAGTTATCCTCTTCACAAAAAGCCCCTTTCCAAAATCACTGCCTTTTCCAACATACATATTGTAACATCTTCTGACATTTTTCTCTACAGTGAAATCCGTAAATAAAAGTTACATACAGTTCAAATATGCTTAAACATGCATATATTCATTCAAATCAGCAAAAAATATCCTTGATATCCGGAATTATAAATCAAACAAAAGCGAGGTATCTTATATGGAACCAAAAAAGGAAACAAAAAAACAGCCAAAAACAAATCAAGAAAAAACAAATCAGGAAATCATTGATTCTTATGATTACCTTTCCAACGCAGCCTCCTCACAGGACTGCACCGGACTGATCCCCTCCGAACCTATGTCTGAAGCAGAACTCCAGTCTTACGAGGATCTATATCATTTTCTCCCGCCGAACGGAAAAGTACAAAATATTGATTCAAAAGAATCCTGATTTTATAACACAGCATAAAAACGGAGCTGCAAAATGCAGCTCCTCCAATCATAACCATACATATTTGTTATCACTTTCTGACATTTTACTAATCCAGATCCAAATCTACATCCGTATCCAACCACCAGCATAATACATCCTTAATCTTTTCATCCCAGTATTTCCACTGATGATCTCCCTCAGACTCACTGCATGTCAAATCATACCCCAGCTTTTTTACATGCTTCCATGCCCTTATATTCCCTTCATACAGGAAATCCTGCGTACCGCACCACGCATACAGCCTTGGCAGCTCTTCTTCCGCGGCTGCTGAAGCCGCAAGCTTATCCGCCAGTGCAAATATGTCATTGTCTGAACCTTCAAGATCTGTCTCACTTCCAAATATTCCCTGAAACAGCGGCAGCACTCTTGTCTGTTCCTTCACATTGCGCTTATAATCCTCCACAATGTCCAATGCTCCCGAAAGCGACGCTGCCGCGCCAAATGTATCACTGGCCCGAAGTCCTAATTTCCATGCGCCATAGCCGCCCATGGAAAGTCCTGCTGCCAGCGTATCCTCTTTTCTTTGGGACATGCGCGGGAAAAATTCCCGGCAGATACATGGCAGTTCTTCAGAGATAAATGTCCAGTATCTCATACCATAAACAGTATCCGTATAAAATCCCAAATGAGTCGTCGGCATCACTACCGCAATACCAAGCTTACTTACATAACGTTCAATAGAGGTCCTTCTCTGCCAGGTTGTTTGGTCATCGCTCATGCCGTGCAGCAGATACATCGTTTTGTACTGCCCGCTCTCTGCTTTTCCTTCCATACCGATCTGTCCCTTTGTCTGCTGTGGCAATATAACATCCATATCCATGCTCATCCCAAGAACATCTGAAAAGAAATTTACATGCATTAACGCCATTTTCCTTCTCCCTCTCATCCTATCTGCTGATTTCCGGGCAGACTCCGTCTGTCTGACGCAGTCTCCTTATATCTCTAAGGTAAACAGTAATGATATTTAAAATAATATCATAAAAAGAATCCGCTTCAGATATTATCATTCTTCTTTAAAAATCCTCAAATACATCCATCTGCTTCCTCAATTCCTCTACAATCTCCCGGTTTGTATCCATACGGCCCGTAATATCTGCCATATCTTCAACCAGACTCTCAGTGCTGTCGGCGACTCCAGTAATACCGGCAGCTCCGCCATCAATCGCTTTCGTAATGCTTTCAATAGAATCAGCTATCTCAACCATAGAATTTCTAAGCCGGTCTGTTCTACTGTTAAATGCATCAATTCTTTCCATTACATAATCAGCATCTTCTTTATACTGTCTTCCGGATCGGACAAACTCCTGGAATTCTGTCAAAATAGTCTCACTCAGATAATCTGCCAGATCCTGGGAATGCTTTGAAAGGTTATGTACCGCGCTTGTAACGACTTGGTTGACTTTCTGAATACGCCCGGCAGTTTCACTGCAGGAACTTGCTAAAGATTGAATCTGTGCTGCAATAACAGCAAAACCTTTCCCGGCCTCACCGGCACGCGTAGCCTCTATAGAGGCATTCAGGGCAATCAGATTGGTCGTAGATGAAATTGATACGATATCTTTTGTCAACCTGTTTACCTGATCTACACTCTTACTGTTTTCAATTGCCTCTTCCAGTACTTCCAGAATATCAGCCGCCTTCTTTTGGATTACTTCTGTATTTGTCTGTGCCGCTGCCTCCATCTCATTTGCACGTATTTTCATAGCAGAAGAATATTCTGTGATAGTTCTGCATTCTTCTGCCATATCATGTACATCTCCTTTGATGCCTATAGCGCTGCTGTTAATGATCACTGCATTATTTGCCACTTTCTGGATCGCAGTGGACAAAGAACCTGTGAGAGAAGAAAGGCCTTTGGCATTTTCTCCTGATGTGCGGGTATGTTTCAGCACCTGACCCGTCACTTCGTCAAGCTTCTGCGAACTTCCCTGAAGTGTATCCACCGTACATTTGATCGGCGTTATCACATATTTTTTGATGATACGGATAGCCGCAAGTACTAATATCAGACAAGTTACGATAGAAGCAACAGCAATGACCAGCGAGATAATATACACAGCAAAAAGCTTCTGCCTGGCACTGGCAGTCCTTGCGCTTACATTTGCATACAATTCATCAACATTGCTTTCTATGGCAGTTCCAAAGTGCGCAACATCACCATTGGCATAATTGTATGCATCCTGAGTCTTACTGTCCGCACTTGCGCATACAAGATAGACCAAAGCGTGTTTAAAAGAATCATAATCTTCCAGAAGCTGAGTGTAGATTGTTTTCTCATCTTCCGTTATATAGTTCTCATATTCGTCTAAATATGTCTCCAATAATTTTTCTTCTTCTTTAATCTGTGCTACGACGGTAATCATTGTAGTATAATCGGTCGCAACAATATGGGACAACGCCAATTTATGGATGTTCGTGGTCGTATGCCGAATGTTCTGCAATGTTTCTAAACCTACCATATAGTTGTTTACAATTCTCGAAGCATTGAAATTTACATTATTGATACTGAAAACTGACAAGGCATTCGAAATCAATGCCACAACTCCCAGAAGAATGATTGGAAGTGTCAAACGTTGTTGTATAGTAAACTTTTTCTTCATCTTACATTAACAAATCCTTTCATTATATGTATCTATCTTGCAGTGATACCTTCAACCATCTCATCTAACTGCTTTTGCAAGCTCTGCCCAGAGGGATTCCCTTTTGCTATATTTCCGGCAAACTCCGAAACAGGATCCCAGAATTTACCGCCCACTCTCTGTAGCTGAGAAAATTCAGATTGCTCTAAAAGAGCAGCAATCGCCGGCGATTGCTCGATCTCACCAGATTCCGCGACCGCAGTGTTTGACGGGCCTTGCCCGCGCATTTCAAAACGAAGCCGCTGGTTCTCTTCATCAGTGATCCATTCAGCAAGTCTGGCAGCCCATTTGGGATGTTTGGAATAAGCATTTACACCGATCAGTTTACAACCAGAAAAAGAAGCCATCTGTACCTGTCTGTTGTTACAGCTATAAGTCGGCAGCTTGGCGGCTCTGGTATTCTCTCCCCATGCCTCCTTTATAGCAACAGAATTCCATACACCGCTGACGCCTGCGATCACAGAACCATTTTTTACGCCTTCAAGAAATTCTTCGTCAGTTTTACTGGCAAATCCCGGATTCTTTGCGATCTTAAGCATCGCCTGAGCAACATCTATCCCCTTGATCCCTTCATCCGACTGATTCCATGTACAATAGTTAGTGATACCATCATCATTAAGTCCCACTTGAAGTCCTGTATTTCCAAAGAAAGAATATACATACCAGGCAGAAGTCCAATCCATGGTAAATAATTTGCCATTTGCAGATGCACTTTTTAATATACCGTCCAGTGTCTTTACCTGTTCTTCTGAAAAATATTGTTTGTTATAATATAAAAAATACCCGTTATCCGCAGTCAATGGATATGCGTAGAGATGATCGTTCACCGTAGCCGCGTCTACTGCGCTTGAAAGATTTTTGTTCTTAATCTCATCCGCATTCTCTATTGGGTCTAATGCTCCGGCAGCAGCCAGAGCATTTAACTGGTCATCTGCAAATGTAAACACATCCGCGCCATCCTCCAGGCCGCCGATCAATACATCTTTACATTGGGATTCTCCCTGCACCTCAAATGAAATCTGAAAATCTGCTTCTCCCTGATGATTGCTGATAAAACTCTGGATGATCTTGTTCATCAGTTCTGTGTCCTCCTCAGCTCCCCAGACAACCATCTCAACTTTTTTTTGCTCGTATCCTCTAATTCTGCTTTTTCTGACAAACCGCATCCTGTAAATACTGCAGTACAAAGCATCCCCAGAAATAATCCGCACATTCTTTTTCTCATTATAAAGTCCACCCTTTATGCTTCATTTTTTCTGTGGATATTATATCACTGATATGGTCCATTTGCAATATAAGCAGACCCCTGCCAGATAAAAATGAAAAGGATATTATGATGTTTGATTAATCCGGGCATTTCCAGTTCACTATACAGATTCCTCCCGTCACAAGCAACAGTGCGGTTAATGTGCCAGCATTAAACGCCTGTGTGATTTCCCCCAATACAATGGCTGACAGCAATACACTGCAAAGCGGATTTACAAAGCCATAGATTGCCACTTTTGAAACCGTATTATGAGCGAGCAGAACCGACCATAAAGTATATGCCGCAGCCGATACGAACGCAAGATACAAAAGGATCAAAAATGACGTACCGCTTATCCTGTTTATCCTTCCGCCCATGACGCACCCTATTCCAGTCATTATAAGCCCTCCGATAAAGAACTGGCAGCCGCTCAAAAGTACAGGCGATTCTTTCTTTGAAAACAGATTGATCAGAACAGTTGACAGTGCATAAGCCATCTGCGAAAGAAGCAGAGCACCCTCCCCTGACAGGCGAAATCCCATATCCAGCCGATCTCCCATCAGATTGATCACTATCACTCCTGCAAACCCCAATACACATCCTGCAAATTTGCGTCTGGTCATTTTCTCAATTCTGAATACCAGACAGGACATCAAAATCGCGAAAAAATATCCCAGTCCGGTAATAATACTGCCCTTCACCCCTGAAGTATGGGCCACTCCGATATAAAAAAAGTAATATTGCCCTACCGTCTGTGCCAGACAGAGAGGACATGCCAGCCTCATTGCGCGGACTGTCGGACGAACGATCTTCTTTTGCCGAATGCATTCGAAACCTATCACCAAAAGTCCTGCAAGAGCAAAACGCAGACCTGCGAATAAAACAATCGCAGCCGTATCAGAAGAATCGATGTCCATCAACCGGTATCCTGTTTTGATCGTAGTGATCGCACTCCCCCAAAGCATGCAGCAGATAACAGCAAGGGCAGCGACTACCCAGCCTGTTGTCAGATAATTTTTTTTCATATGTATTTCTCCCGCCCCATCCAGCATATTTTATACGATCCCGCATAATACTGAACCTGATTGTTGATTTTCCATATTGTCCCGGATTTGTAATCTCTTACACTTTCATCTGTACAAAAGATAATTTAACAGTCATAGTATATCATTATTTCTCAGAAGCGAAAAGAAGATGTTTTTTCTGTTCAATATACCCGAATTAAAATTTTAATTGCTATGTCCAGGAATTGTTAAAACAACTAACAGCTCCGGTATGTTTCCTCTGACGAAGTAACACTATCACCGAAGCTGCTTAAAGAAATTACTTTTTTAATTCACGGGATACGTTTAGTAAGTACAACAAAACCCAGCACACTAATACCGTACATAGATACAAGACTTATTCCATCACTTTCTATAACTCCTTCATATCCGCTCATTAAAAAGGGCTGAAAAAAACATATTGCCGATAAAAATATTACTATCAATAAAACTACGGTGATTACCCTATATACTACTTTTTCAAATTCCATATCTTTTGCCTCTCCTTTCTTTTGTCTGTTCTTCAACCCATCATTTTACTTGTTATCATTATAACTATATATTTATATTTTTTTCAATATTATATTTTAATACTATGTATTGTTTTTACAATTTAATGTACTATAATTATATCTAAGAAGGAGAAAAGCATACAATGAATTTATCAAAATCGCACTTAACAACCGGATTAAAAAAAGCAACAATTGAGATGATGCTTTTAAAATTACTGTCAGAATCTGATATGTATGGCTACCAGATGACACAAGAACTCAAGAAACGAAGCACGGGAATCTACACATTATTAGAAGGTTCTATGTACCCAATCTTATACCGTTTGTCTGATCAGGGATATATTAGCTTCTATGAGCAAAAAATCACCCCGAGACAATCACGAGTATACTACCATCTGGAAGAAAAAGGCATTAAGTATTTAAAACAGCTTCTTACGGATTACGAACAGTTTCTTGGCGTTATCTCCTTTCTGCTTTGTTCAAAGACAGGAGACGTCTATCAAAAGGAGTAGATTAGATTTCGCCTGCTCACCAGGTGCATCTGCGTTTATTCAAATGCAAAGTTTGAGTTATTTATTCATCAATAGTAATTTGTTCTTCTATAATCTTTCCTCTGTCCATTTGGTGCCGCAGCTTTCTATTTTTTACGCTGTCAAAAATAACAGAAAAATCATAATCATCAGGATATAATTTCTTTGCAGCCACATGGAGTTTAATTCTTTTGCGGTTAACCCATATTTTTTTATCCGCCATCTGTACTCTCAAAACTCCTTTTTCATTGGCTGTCTTGCAGATAATGCCAATCTTTTTATCTGGATATACAAGAACACTGTCTCCCAGTTGAAATTCCAGAGCTTTTTGTGCTGCCTCATTCCTTCTTTTCCTTTTTTGAATACCAGATACCCTCCTCTTTTCTAAATGATTTTTAGAAACCACTTGTTTCAAATTTTCCGATATTTCCTCTTTTCCGTAAGCCGCCTTCATTGCCGTTTTTAACATCTCTTCTGGCATTCCCATTTTCCCGGCTATGTAGAAAGCACAGCTTTCCCCAGCTTCTCCAATAACTAATTGATAAAGAGGTTGCAGACTTTCCTTATCAAAGGTCATCCTCGCATTCACAATCCTGGCTTTTTTATCTGCATATTGTTTTACCTCTGGATAATGTGTCGTAACGAGAAATAATCCTCCACTCTTTTGTAATTCTTCCAATATGGCAATGGCAATTCCCATGCCTTCTGTCGGGTCTGTGCCGGAACCAAGCTCATCCATAACTACAAGGCTGTCTCTGTTAACTTTTCTTAATATTTCTAACACATTCACAATATGTGCTGAAAATGTAGAAAGATTCTCTGATATATTTTGCCCATCACCTATATCACACAGAAAATTACTGTTTATACAAATTTCCGCTTTTTTACATGCCACGTGTAAACCGCATTGTGCCATCATACAATTTAATGCAACTGTCTTAATTGTAACTGTTTTACCGCCCGTATTAGGCCCTGTAATAACTACGCCATCAAAACTCTTCCCTATCTCAAACTGCAGCGGCACGCACTCTGACAAAGCCATAAGGGGATGTCAGCCATCTTCTATTCGGATATATCGTTCCGTATTAATCTTTGGTTCTGTACCATCATATGCTAAACTCAGTTTTCCTTTTGAAAAAATAAAATCCAGTTTTTCTATCATACTGATATTTTGTTCCAAAATCTCCTCATAATCGGCCACCATCGCAGAAAGAGAATAGAGTATTCTATATTCTTCATTTTCTTCATGTATCCGCAGAAGCCTCAATGTCTCATAATATTTCCCCACAGAACTTGGTTCGATAAATAAAGTACTTCCCGTTGAGGATTTATCAATCACATTACCTTCTATTTTATATTTATATTCTTTTTTAACCGGAATACAAATATGCCCATTTCTCAGAGTACTAAAATGATCAGACAGGCTTTCCTTATTCGCCCGTATAACTGCATCTACTTTCTCCCGCATGCATCTTTCATTTTGTTCAATTTCATCCCGAAAGGATTTTAAATCTTTGGAAGCATTATCATCTATCCTGCCATTTCTAATCTGCATACTAATGGTTTCTTTTAGATTATCCAGACAATCCAGCTTCTCATCATAATATGCCAACGATATTTCCCATTGCTTACAACGGCTTAGATAGTTCTTTAACCGCATTACAGCAACAAGGGATTTTTCCATATCTTCAAGCTGTGAAATGGATAAACAGTCTCCTTTAGCAGCCTTTTGGATGCATTCTCTAATCCCACTTAAAGAAACCAACGGCGGATTTCCGCTTTTCTCCAATAGTTCTCTGGCTTCACTTGTCTCCCTTTGCCTTGCCAGCAATTCATTCTCTGACATGATGGGAACGGTGTCCTTAATCTTTTCTTTTGCCCACTCTGTAAGCGCCAGTTCCATCCACTTCTCTTTTACCTTATCAAATTCCAATACTTTATCTGTTTGAACCATTTTAACACTCCTATTACAAAAAATAATTAACTGCTTGCACTTTCATATCTGTGTACTCCATATGACCAAAATGATAATGCAAAAAAAGTAAAAATACACACAATTGCTGCTCCAAAAAACAGAGCCTTTACTGACAGTGCCCCTATAAGTGCCTGTGTCGGCAACGTTGCAATGATTCCATATGGCAATACACAATAAAAAATAAACTTATAAATTCCATAAAAAGCAATCCCTGGTATTTTCAAACACAAGTCAATCGCTGTCTCCTCAATTTTCGTTAAATTATTTACAGAGAAAACAAAAAAAGCAAAGCATCGTATCAAGAGTTCCATATCGTAGTACAGTATCGTTGCAAATTCCGCACGAACGGCGTAGCCATTCCGCTTCCGACGGCGTAATCATT
>CAJUAM010000042.1 GCA_910584615.1 uncultured Dorea sp. | reverse complement strand
CAGCAAACACAAGGGATACAGCGATTTTTTCTTTTGTCAACTGTCAAAGACAGGAATACAAGACTATTAGTACAGTCTGACGTATGCTAGACTAATCTAGCAGCATTTCAGTAAAAACGGTCTTTTGTTTTTGACAAGGGGGAATAGTATGGAAAATAAGCAGCAGGAAAGAGAATACGAAGAAAAAAGATTAAAGCGGACCATATCTTTAGCTGAGGAACAGCTAAAACAGGCAAAATGGGCGGCGGAAAAAAAGAAAGCCGAGATTGTTGAAGCAAAAAGGGAAGTAGGTGAAAACGCGGCACACAGCATTACAGGCTTATATACTTCAGATGGCTTTGAGGCACTTGTTGAATTAAGTCAGTACTGCAATCCGGTAACGGATAAAATTGTAGATTACGAGGAAGAAGAGCATAAGATATTTTTGCTTGAGAACATCATAAAATCACCGTATTTTGCCCGGATTGATTTTAAGTTTGGTGATGAGGAAGAATTTGAAAAAATATATATCGGACGTTCTTCTTTGCGGGAAAAGACTTGCCAGGAAATGTATGTTTATGACTGGAGATCTCCAATCGCCAGTGTTTTTTACCGCTTTATGAAAGGCGGAGCGTTTTATGATGCCCCCTGCGGGAGGGTGGATGGCGAACTTAAGTTAAAACGTCAGTATGAAATAAAGGATGGAAAGCTGGAATATTTTTTCGATACGGATGTACAGATCGTCGATGAATTTTTAAGGCAATTATTATCGCAGAATACTACCGCTAAAATGAAAGCAATCGTTGAAACAATACAAAAGGAGCAGGATGTTGTTATCAGGGATATGGAAAATGATCTTCTAATGGTACAGGGAGTAGCAGGAAGCGGTAAAACGTCTATCGCGCTTCACAGGACTGCCTATCTTATGTATCAGGGACTGCGCACAAAGCTGTCTGCAAATAATATTGTGATCATTTCCCCCAATGAGTTGTTTGAACAGTATATTTCCAATGTATTGCCTGAATTGGGCGAAGACAATGTTGTCTCTGTCTTATTTGACGATCTGCTAGACACAATATTAAAGGGAAGAAAGATCCAGTTAAGGAACAGCTTTTTAGAAAGTATCATTGCTGATTCACCATACAAAGGACTTTATAAAAACAGTATCGAACTCAAAACGTCAGAGTTTTTTAAGGAAGCGTTAGACCAATTTTTACATGATATGCCGGATGGATCCACAAAAATTGATGTCGTTGAGCTGTACAAAGCATTATTTAAGGATGAAGGATACTTTTGCGGTCTGCTTAAAAATCATACGGATCCTGAAAATGTAAAAAGAGTCTGGAAATATACAAAAGAGAATCTGGAAGCAGACTGCCTGGCCTTCGATGATGCAATAGCAATAGCTTATCTGTTTCTAAAAATATACGGAGTCCATAAATATAAAAATATCAGGCAGGTAGTCATTGATGAAGCGCAGGACTACTACCCTCTCCAATACGGAATATTCCGTTTATTATTTGCAGACGCTAAATTTACAATTTTGGGAGATATGGAACAGACCCTTGCAAAAAAAGAGGATCTATCTATTTACCGGAAAATCCAAAAAATATTAAACAAGAAAAAATCTTCTCTCATTATGTTAAACAAGAGTTTCCGCTGTACTAATGAAATATTGAATTTTAGTTTAAGATTCATTGGACACGATCCGCAGATAAAAAGTTTTAACCGGGAAGGGGACAGACCAGAAATATTTATAGCTGATGATTTGGAAACTTATGCTGATGAGATTGTAAAAGAAGTAAAATCATGTCAGGAAAGGGGGTGGCAGTCAATAGGCTTGATCTGTAAAACCGAAAAAAATGCAGTCCGGTTATTTGATATATTAAAACATAAACTGGATATTCAGCTGATCATTGGGAATAAGAACGTATCGGACTTAAAGGGCGTATTTATCATACCAATCTATATGTCAAAAGGTCTGGAATTTGATGCCGTCTTAATTTGTGATGCAGACAATAAAAATTATCATGGTGAGGATGGTAAGAATCTGCTGTATGTTGCGTGCAGCAGGGCTCTCCACAGACTTAGCCTGTTTTGCGAGAAAGAAGTCAGTATGCTGATATAAATGATCCCTTAATGACTGGATCAAAAAACACATTGAAAAGAAATATTGCATAAAAAGCGAGATAATAACGCCTACGGCAATCTTTCAGGGAGTTTTAGCGGATAAAGTGGTTTTGTACCAGAAAGAGATGGAAAATGCGAAAGAAATGCTTCCGCAAATCTTGAAATTGCTGGGTGATAAAAGCAAGTTTGAGATCCTCTGCCTTTTGAAAACGCAGGGGAAATGTAATCTGGAAATAGCAGAGAAACTGCAATTAACTCCGGCAACTGCTTCACATCATATGAGTATGCTTCTTTCAAATCAAATGGTAACTGTTGAGAAGAAGGATGGAAAGGTATATTATCAGTTGAACCAAACGACTTTAAGAGAAATTGTAAAATGTTTTGTAGATATTTTTTTGATTTTTTAGAATTTTTTGTGAATAGAATAATATGAAAAAGAGAACGTTTCGGATACACGGAACGTTCTTTTGTGTTGACAAAATTGCTTAGGGGGGGGGGTATGATGAAATGTAAGAAGTAATGCTAGAGAGGAGGAATCATAAAATCCCACAAAGAAAAGAGTTTTCAAGTTGTAAAAAGGAGGAAAGAGAAGATGAAAAAAATAGTTATCAGTATCGTGCTCGTCATGATCATGCTTGCCGGAGTATGGGATATGACAGCGCTGGCAAAAGAACCGTTGTCTGAAAAGCCAATGACAGCACAGGCAGCCTATGCCCAGTTTAACACATCTCAAATGTATGCGATTGCAAACTATGGGATAAAAAAGCAAAAAAAATCGGACATGCTCTTGAAAGTTCCTAATAATAAGAACGGAAGAGTGAGACCGATGATCATTTCTCCGGCAGATCATTCTACAGGGGAATTGTTTACATTTGCGAAAGTAGGAAAATGGTATACAGTAACACCCAAATGTGCAGGATCATGGAGGCTTAATGTAGAAGGCGAAAAATCAAATACAAATATGGATGTAGGTCTTTGGACAAACACGAATCATTCGACACAAGGGTGGTACTTTGAGCCGGCAGGAGGAGTGAAGGATGGATATATCATCCGGTCTGCAAATAATCCGGCATGTGTATTGGATGTCAGGGGAACGACTACGGGAAAAGGTGTCAAAATAAAAAAATATGAGGCGAATAATCCATGTCAGATCTGGATTGTCCGTGCTTATGCACCGTCTATTTCACTGAATAAAACGTCCGCGACACTGGATATCGGTAAGACTGTTGCGTTGTCTGCCAGCAGAAGACCGGTGAATATGCCAGTCACTTATTCATCAAGCGCTGTTAAAGTCGCAACAGTTAATAGTAAAGGCGTAGTAACGGCAAAGATGGCAGGAACAGCGAAGATATATGCAAAATGCTGCGGAAAGACAGCAATCTGTACAGTCACGGTAAGAAAGGCTCCAAGTCCAGTGAAAAAGGCTCCAAGTTCAGTGAAAAAGACTGTGTCTGTGAGCAAAAAACTAAATGTACCATATTATAGCCAAGACAATAAATCATGGAACAAAGTCAAAATAGGAAAAAGTTCATCATATGTCGGCCAGGTTAAAGGAAAACCCGGATATGGATGCGTATTAACAAATGTAGCGATGATTGAACGGTATGTGCGGAAAAATAAATCAATTACACCTAAAACGATTGCAACTGAAAAGGGAGAATTTAAAAAAGATCTTTTTACATGGAAAGGAAAAAAATATGGGAAAAATTATACACGATTGAAAAGCCCAGGAAATCTAGCTAATATATATAAGCAAGTTGCGGCTGGGAAACCTGTAATTGTATCAGTAAGCAAAAAAGGAGAGGGACAGCACTGGGTTGTTATTTATGGATATGAGAAAGTAAAACTCGATAATAATAAAAAACCATCAGGTTTAAAATACAGTAATTTTCTTATAAGAGATCCGGGCTGGGCAAGTAGAAAAAAACTGAGTGTATATTCTGGAATCAAAAATGCATATGTAAGAAAGTAGTCCATCAAAAAATTACCAAAAACAAAAAGGCATGTGACAAGGTGAACATGCTTTTTTGTTATAGGCTTTAGTTTGTTGAGGGTGTTGGAGCTTTTCGTGTTACAAAAATGGAAATGCCCGAAACTAAAACAGGGAAGGAGAAGTATGAAAAAAAGAATAATCAGCCTCGTGCTTATAGCCGGCCTAATGATTGGAACGTGGGATATGGCCGCATTGGCGGAGGAAGTACAGCCAAAGACACAAAAAACAGAAGCTTTGGAAGAAGAAATTATTGAAGAGGATATGTAGGTGTTGTCTCAAAATGCGGCAGCGGAAAGAACGAGTGCGGTACCGACAATCTCTGCAGTCAGTGTAGAACCAAAAGATAACTTAACAGCACCGGGTGAGATTGAAGTCAGTGTGACTGTGAAAGACCCTGCCGGGAATGGAGTGAACAGCATATCGATTGATTTTAAAGGACCCGGAGGTAAAAGCGCGGCAGCGTGTTTTTTTGAAACGGGCACACAATATCCCGGTAAAGAAGGACAAACATATACACAGACGGTCACATTGTCAAAATACCTGCCGAAAGGCATGTATCAGCTGTCGTTTATCACTCTTGTATGTCCGAATGGAGACGTACAGTATACACCGCAGGAGGACTGTATGGTCGGAAGCGCAAATGGTATCCGGATAGATTCGTTCCCTATAGGTGATTCGTCTTTTACTATTACCAGTTCTTTGGATGGTGATGATACACCGCCGGCTATAACTAATGTGGCCATAGAGAATAAGGTATGGGAGGCGCCGGGAAAGATCAATATTGACGTGCATGTGGTTGAGGAAGGTTCGGGTGTTGAAAGTATCCAGTTTGCCTATAAAGAAGAAAAAACGGGATTTAACTTATCTTTAAATGCATCTGCGGCAGAAGGGAATTTGAGAAAGCTGTCATCAGATCATTATGTAATGGAGGCTGAGCTTCCGGAAAATGCGCCGACAGGAAACTACGTTTTATCGTTTGCGTTGGTAACGGATAAAGCAGGATATGACACTCAATATGGTAATATTTCATTTGGGTATGATTTGCTGCAGGTAAAAAATATTACAGGTGTGGAATATGATTACACTGTACCGATATTAAAATATATTTCTGCGGAAAAGAAAACACTAAAAGCACCGTCACTTGTAAAGCTTAGCATGAAAATAGAGACTAAATCTGATATTTCACAAATATATTTATATTATGTGGGAACGGATGGAAACAGACTGGATATCCGGACAAATGAAAGAGAAACTTATAGCGGCAACAAGGAAAATGAACTGTATTTACCGATAAATCAATATGCGCAGTCAGGAAAATATGAGTTAAATGCAATTCTTATCATAAACAGCGCCGGGAATGTGAGCACTTATAATAGTGAAGTGAGAAATCAAGAGAAAGGCTTTGTAAGATATGAGGACGGTATTGAAAAAGATTTTGTTGCCTGTGACGGAGCGGCAGATATTACGGTAGAAAATGGAACTGCCGTGGATGTCAGGACCGGTCTGGGTGACAGATCCCTTGCTGACCGTCTGAGAAATATGAAGGAAGGCGGTACTGCGGTAGTGACGGCGCGGGAGGTAACTGTTGTACCTAAAGCCGCCTTTGAGGCGATAAAAGGTAAAAATAAGACACTGGTACTGGAAGCTGAAGGGATTCAATGGATATTTAACGGAAAAGATCTGAATTCAAAGCTGAAAGATATTGATGTGCAAGTTATGATTGATACGGTAACGGAACAAGATTCGGTTTTGTATGGATTACCGAAGGACGGGTATAAGATGTCGTTTCAGCCCAATGGCCAGCTTCCGGGGCCTGCGAAGATCCGGGTCAATCTTGGGTACGAATTTTATGTGAGAGGACTTTCAGGAAATATCGTACTTTCGTGGCTAAATGAAGTGACATCCAAATTAGAGCAGGTAAACAGTAAGGTGAATTATGGGCAAGATTCCTATGCAGAATTTGTTCTTTCACACAATTCGATTTATTTTCTGTCGAGTGGATATAAACAACAGCATGTGCATTCCTATGCAAAAAACATAAAAAAGGCAACAACAAAACGGAACGGAAGTATACAGGAAAAATGCCGTACATGCGGCGCGGTTAAAAAGTCAACGCCGATTTATTATCCTAAAAAAATTACACTTAAGACGGGACTTACCTTTAACGGAAAAGTGCAGAAGCCATCTGTGACAGTAAAGGGAAGCAACGGCAAGACGATAAAATCTTCAAATTATAAAGTGTCTTATTCATCAGGATGTAAAAAGATCGGACATTATAAAGCTACGATTAAATTTAAAGGTAATTACACCGGAACGGTTGTTAAAAAATTTACTATCAATCCGAAAGGTACAAAATTATCCAGCGTAAAAGCAGCTAAGAAAAAAGCCGTAGTAAAGTGGAAGAAGCAGACAAAAAATACAAAGGGTTATCAGATCCAGTATTCTACAAAGAAGAATTTCAAGAGCGGATTAAAAACAAAGACAGTAAAAGGAAATAAGAAGACATCGCTCACGCTAAAAGGGCTGAAATCAAAGAAAACGTATTATGTGAGAGTCCGTACATATCAGGATGTAAAAGGAGGAAAATGCTATTCCGCATGGTCGAAGGCAAAAAAAGTAAAAGTAAAATAAAAGTATCGTAATTTCTGCCTGGCAGTGCAAGTCCCTTGTATCCGGTGTAAAATGCCGGATACAGGGGGCTTTATGTTTTGTATGGTAGATATCGTGTGAAAAACGTGATACAATAAAAATCAATCGGACATACTGATCAGTGGATAGATGATAATCAGATGTATAAAAAAGGAGGCAGTACTTTATGAGGATAGAAATTGACACCCACACCCATACCCTTGTCAGCGGCCATGCGTACAATACACTGAGAGAGATGGCTCATATGGCGGCAGAGAAGGGGTTGAAAGGATTGGCGGTTACAGAACATGCGCCGAAGATGCCGGGGAGTGTCGGGATGTATTATTTCCAGAATCTCCGGGTAGTTCCAAGACGGATGTACGGTATCCGGCTTTTCCTTGGAGTGGAGCTTAATATTATGGATGAAGAGGGTTCAATTGATCTTCCGGAAGGAGTAGTAAAGGATCTGGATATCTCGATCGCAAGTATCCATACGCCTTGCTTTGCCGGAGAGCGGACGAAAGATGTGATCACGAGGACATATGTAAATACTATGAAGCATGACTGTGTGGATATCATAGGACATCCGGATGACGGGAGATTTCCGGTGGATTATGAGGAACTTGTAAAGGCGGCAAAGGAGACCAAAACTTTGCTGGAAGTGAATAATACGTCCTTAAGTCCTAATGGATTCCGGCAGAATACAAAGGATAATGCAAAGCAGATGCTTGAGTATTGCAAAAGATACGGGGCAATGGTGGTGCTTGGAACGGATGCGCACGTAGATGCGTCGATCGGCGAGTATCAGTATACGACAGAGGTGTTAAAAGAGACGGATTTTCCGGAAGAATTAATTGCGAACACATCTTTGGAAAAGCTTTGTGCCTGCCTGAAACATAGCCGCAAAGTATAAGCGGCGCAGGTATGGGCAGTATGAGTATAAGCAGTAAAAAGATGTGGACTTCATAAATTTAGTGTGTTAAAATATAACAGTAATATTCTGTTATAAAAGGAGATTTCTGATATGAGTAAAAAGATTAGGACCGAGGCAGTAGATTATCTCTTTAGCGCGATATTAAGTTTGAAGGATAAGGAAGAGTGTTATACTTTTTTTGAGGATATCTGTACCATCAATGAATTGCTCTCTTTATCCCAGAGATTTGAAGTGGCAAAGATGCTGAGGGAGCGTAAGACATATCTTGAGATTGCCGAGAAAACAGGGGCCTCCACTGCGACTATCAGCCGTGTCAACCGTTCCTTAAACTATGGGAATGATGGTTATGATATGGTATTTGAAAGGATAAATGAATAAGAATATACAATTTCATATGGAAGAAAAAAAGAAATAAGAATTACTCCTTATTTCTTCTTTTTATCTTTACTGTCTTTCTTTATGTCAAATTCATCAATAAGCTTTTGCATCAAGAGCTTTTTCACATAGATATCAAAACTCAGACTGCAGATAAAAGCAAAAAGCTGCAGATAGTCCTGATCCTCCCCGGGGGCATCTGCAAAGCATTCTGCCGCATCCTGGAAGGACTTTGCGATGTCTTTTGAGACAATGCTGATCCGTGATTTTTCAAGTTCCATTACTTCATTGTAGATGTAGGTCATGTCCATACCGTTTTCATCTTTAAAATATTTGTCTGTGATGGGTGTCAGCAGAGTTTCGATATCTTTGATCGATAATATGTTTTTAAAGTAATAGATGAAAATCATTACCAGCACATGTTCTTTGGAATATTTTTTCTTTACCGGAGGCGGAAGCAGATTATTTTTTGCGTAATTATTAATCATCGTCTTGGTCAGTACTTTGTCGTCTTCGTATCTTTTGCTGGAACGCAGATGTTCGTCCATAAAGGTAGTGACCTGATCCATATATAGATCAATATTGGGAATATCCCCCGGCTCTACGTAATTTATCTGAGAAATGTTTTCAAGTATGCTTCTTAACATAGCTTTTGTGTCTTTGATCATAGTATTTACACCTCAATAAAATTATATGTTACTGCGGTTCGCACTGCGCTTTATGCACCTGCGGCTTTGGTATCATCAATTATATAGTATCCAAAACTAGATGACAACAGTAAAAAATAAATAAAATATTAAATATGCAGATGAGTATTGACATTCATACAGTAAATGAATAAAATATAGTTCTGCGATGAACAGTTTTAAGATGAATTATTTGGAAACGAACAAGTTTTGCGGAAGGGATGTAAAGATGAGACATAGACTAAAGGCAATCGGACCAGAGATACACATGCTGGATCACATGATCACCAAGAATCTGGCATGCCATGTCAAAGCGGCGGGAATTGATGAGATTACACTGATGCACGGCTGGATCATGCGCTACCTTTATGAGAACAGAGAGCATGATATCTTCCAGAAAGATATTGAAAAGACATTTTCAATCGGAAGGTCAACGGTAACGAGCATTATTCAGCTTATGGAGAAAAAGGGCTATGTAAGACGGGAATTTGTAGAACAGGACGCACGGCTTAAAAAAGTTACTCTGACAGAAAAAGGAATAAAAAATCATGAGAGTATAGAGATGATGATAAAAAAGCTGGATGCGATACTTGAGGAGAATATCAAAGAAGAAGAACTTGAGATATTTTTTAAAGTAGCCGGTGAGATCAAAAAAAATCTGAAAAAACAGAAGACGGAATGTAAAAAAGGAGGAACAGAATGCTTAGAACACTGCTGAAAGAAGTAAAAGAATATAAGAAAGCGTCGATTGCCACGCCTATATATATGATTTTTGAAGTGGCGATGGAGATGGTGATTCCTTTTCTCATGGCTTCTATCATCGACGATGGTGTGAATGCGGGAAATATGACGCATATATACAAAGTGGGCGCGGTTATGATCGCGGCAGCACTTTTAGGATTGTTTGCCGGTCTTCTGGGAGGAAGGTACGGTGCCAAAGCAGCAGCCGGGTTTGCGAAGAATCTGAGGGAAGCGATGTTTAATAACATCCAGACGTATTCCTTTGCCAACATTGACAAATTCAGTACAGCCGGGCTTGTCACCCGTCTGACGACAGACGTTACAAATATACAGATGGCGTACCAGATGACGCTTAGGATGTTTATGAGAGCGCCGGCAAGCCTTTTGTGCGCCATGGCGATCGCGTTTACTATTAACGCCAGACTTGCGAGTATTTACCTGATCGCTGTATTGATCCTTGGGGTGATCTTATTTTTCATTATCCGTCATGCGACCCAGTATTTTATGATGGCGTTTCCAAAATATGATGCGCTCAATGCCTCTGTTCAGGAGAACGTGTCCGCGATCCGGGTTGTGAAAGCGTATGTAAAAGAAGAGCATGAGACTGATAAATTTAAGAAAGCAAGCCAGAATATTTATGATATTTTTGTGAAGGCGGAGAAAAATGTTATTGTAAATGCGCCGCTTATGCAGACTACGGTATACACCTGTATTCTGCTGATCAGCTGGATGGGAGCAAAGATGATCGTATCCTCAGAGCTTACAACCGGGCAGATGATGAGTCTTCTCGCCTACTGCATGAATATCCTGATGAGCCTTATGATGCTGTCTATGGTGTTTGTTATGATTTCCATGAGTACGGCCAGTGTTAAGCGTATCGCAGAGGTGCTTAATGAGACCAGCACGCTTAAGAATCCGGCACATCCGGTAATGGATGTTTCAGATGGAAGCGTTGAATTTAAAAATGTGGTTTTTGCTTATAATAAAGAAAGTACCGAGCCGGTGCTCAAAGATATCAATATAAAAGTAAACTCCGGTGAGATCATTGGTGTCATCGGGGGGACCGGAAGCGCGAAGACAAGTCTTGTCAATCTGATCAGCCGTCTGTATGATGCGACAGAAGGGGAGGTACTGGTCGGCGGTTTAAATGTCAGGGAATACGATATGGAAGTTCTAAGGAATCAGGTAGCCGTCGTGCTGCAGAATAATGTCCTGTTTTCGGGAAGTATCTTAGAGAATCTCCGGTGGGGTGATAAAAATGCCACGGATGAGGAATGTATGGAAGCCTGCCGGCTTGCCTGCGCCGATGAATTTATCCGGAAATTTCCGGAAGGCTATCATACTTATATAGAGCAGGGCGGAAGTAATGTGTCAGGCGGACAAAAGCAGCGGCTGTGCATTGCAAGGGCGCTTCTTAAGAAACCGAAAGTACTGATCTTAGATGACAGTACCAGTGCGGTAGATACGGCGACGGATTTAAAGATCAGGCGGGCATTCAGAGAAGAGATACCGGACACGACGAAGTTTATCATCGCCCAGAGGATCTCAAGCGTACAGGATGCGGACCGCATCATTGTTATGGAAGAAGGACGTGTGAACGGATTCGGTACACATGAGGAGCTTCTTGAGAATAATGAGATTTACCGCGAGGTCTATGAGTCCCAGACTCAGGGCGGCGGAGATTTTGATGAAAAGGCAGGTGAGTAAAGATGGAAGAAAGAAAAGAAAATCAGATGCCTTCAGGAAGAATGCCGAAAGGAAGGATGAGAGGAATGAGACCGACCGTAAAAAATCCGGGGCAGATCATAAAACGTCTGATGGGATATGTATTTAAAAGATACGGTTTCTGGTATTTTGTTGTGATCATTCTTATTTTTGTAGGAGTTCTTGCCAATGTACAGGGGACTATGTTCATGAAGAATCTGATCGATGAATATATTACGCCATTTCTTTTGAAGGATAATCCGGATTTTACACCCCTTGCCCGTGCCATCGGCCGAGTGGCGGCGTTCTATGCGGTGGGTGTGGCAGCGGTATATATCTATAACAGGATTATGGTAAATATCACTCAGGGGACTCAAAAGGAACTTCGGAATGAATTATTTGAACATATGCAGAAGCTTCCGGTGAAGTATTTTGACACCCACTCCCACGGAGATATTATGTCAATCTATACTAATGACATTGATACGCTGCGTCAGATGATCAGCCAGAGTATTCCGCAGATCATAAACAGTGCGGTGACGATAGTCAGTGTATTTGTCAGTATGCTGATCCTCAATATCCCATTGACGGCTGTAACTTTGATCATGGTAGGGATCATGCTGTTTTGTACAAAACAGGCGACGGGACAGAGCGGGAAATACTTTATAGAGCAGCAGACGAATATCGGGGCGCTCAATGGCCATATCGAGGAGATGATGAACGGGCAGAAGGTTGTAAAGGTATTCTGCCATGAAGAGGAGAGCAAAAAAGAGTTTAAGGAGCTGAATGACCGGCTGTTTGTCAGCGCGGACAAAGCAAATACGTTTGCTAATTTTCTCGGACCGATCAATGCGCAGCTCGGCAATGTGAGCTATGTTGTCTGCTCTATTGTCGGCGGGATACTGGCGCTAAATGGAATCGGAGGATTTACGCTGGGCGGGCTTGCCAGCTTTCTGACTTTCAACAAAAGTTTCAGTATGCCTATCAACCAGATCAGCCAGCAGCTTAACGCGGTTATTATGGCGATGGCAGGCGCGGACCGTATTTTCAGGCTTTTGGACGAGGAGACAGAAGTTGATGACGGATATGTGACGCTTGTAAATGTGACGGAGGACAACGGAAAGCTTTCAGAAAGTGATAAACGTACCGGACGGTGGGCGTGGAAGCATGTCCATCAGGCAGATAAGAGCGTGGATTATGTGGAGGTCAGAGGAGACGTGGTGTTTGACGGCGTAGACTTTGGATACAATGATGATAAGATCGTGCTCCATGATGTGAAACTGTTTGCGCAGCCCGGACAAAAGATTGCTTTTGTAGGGTCCACGGGAGCAGGAAAGACTACTATCACCAATCTGATCAACCGTTTTTATGATATACAAGACGGGAAGATCCGTTATGACGGAATTAATGTAAATAAGATTAAGAAAGCAGATTTAAGACGGTCTCTTGGAATTGTACTGCAGGATACCCATCTCTTTACGGGAACGGTGAAGGAGAATATCCGGTTTGGGAAACTTAACGCGACAGATGAGGAAGTTGTATCTGCGGCGAAGCTTGCCAATGCCGACGGATTTATCCGCAGACTTCCGGATGGATATGATACAATGCTGACTGGCGACGGAGCAAATTTAAGTCAGGGACAGCGCCAGCTTCTTGCGATTGCGAGGGCAGCAGTGGCAGATCCGCCTGTACTGATCCTTGATGAAGCAACCAGTTCCATTGATACAAGAACTGAGAGGATCGTGCAGGATGGTATGGATAAACTTATGAACGGCAGAACGACTTTTGTCATTGCACACAGACTTTCTACTGTGCGCAATTCCGACTGCATTATGGTCTTAGAACAAGGAAGGATCATCGAGCGGGGAACTCATGACCAGCTTATCGAGGAAAAAGGAAAGTATTATCAATTGTATACAGGGAACTCGATCAGCGCGTAAGCACAGAAAATTACAGGCAGGGGAAAAACCTCTGCTTGTTTTAATTTACAACGGTTAAATGACATGGTAAAATATATACGTTAATAACAAATGAAAGGATACAATACGTTGGGAATATACGATATATTGAACGATAAACAGCAGGAGGCGGTATATCATACAGACGGTCCGCTTCTTATCCTTGCAGGAGCAGGGTCAGGAAAGACAAGGGTCCTTACTCACAGAATCGCTTACCTGATAGAGGAAAAAGGGATCAATCCGTGGAATATCCTTGCTATTACATTTACAAACAAAGCGGCGGGCGAGATGAGAGAAAGAGTAGACAAGCTTGTGGGGGTTGGCTCTGAGAGTGTGTGGGTGAGCACCTTCCATTCCATGTGTGTGCGTATTCTGAGACGGCATATCGAGCTTCTTGGGTTTGATACCAATTTTACGATCTATGATGCGGATGACCAGAAGACGCTTATGAGGGATGTATGCAGGCTTCTTGGGATCGATACGAAACAGCTTCGCGAAAGGACGCTTCTTGGTGTTATTTCCCATGCGAAAAATGAGCTTATTTCAACAGAAGAATTCCGTCTCCAGGCGGGCGGGGATTATATGCTTTTAAAACAGGCACAAGTTTATGAGGAGTATGAAAAGCAGCTCCGTTCCAATAATGCATTGGATTTTGACGATCTGCTTGTGAAGACTGTACAGTTGTTCCATACGAATAAGGATGTGCTTGCTTATTATCAGAACCGTTTCCGGTATATTATGGTAGACGAGTATCAGGATACTAATACAGTGCAGTTTGAACTGGTAAGGCTATTGGCTTCAGAGTACCGGAATCTGTGCGTTGTGGGGGATGATGACCAGTCGATCTATAAGTTCCGCGGGGCCAATATTAAAAATATATTGAATTTTGAAGAGTTTTTTTCAGATTCCAAGGTGGTCAAACTGGAGCAGAATTACCGTTCTACGGGAAATATCTTAAATGCGGCTAATGGAGTGATCCGAAACAACACAGGCAGAAAGGAAAAGTCTCTCTGGACAGATAACGGCGAGGGAGAAAAGCTTATGCTTTGCCAGTTTGACACAGCTTATGATGAGGCAGAATTTATCGTTTCTGATATTAAAAAGAATGTAAATAATGGTGATTGTACATATAATAGTAATGCAGTCCTTTACCGGACGAATGCCCAGTCACGAACGTTTGAAGAGAAGCTTGTCACGGCAAATGTTCCTTATAAGATTGTAGGCGGGATTAACTTTTATGCAAGACGAGAGATCAAGGACTTACTTTCCTATCTGAAGACGGTAGATAACGGCAGGGACGATCTGGCTGTCAGAAGGATCATAAATGTGCCGAAACGGGGGATCGGCCTTACAAGTATCAACCGGGTCCAGGAGTACGCAAATTCCCGTGACATCAGTTTTTATGAGGCATTAAGGGGAGCAGAGCTGATCCCGGGGATTGGGCGCGGGGCGAAAAAACTTGAATCTTTTGTGGCGCTCATTGAACATTTTAAAGTGGATGCGAAGGATATGAGTATTTCTGATCTGATGGATGAGATACTGGAAGAAACTGGTTATATAGAGAGTCTTGAAGCGGAGGATGATGAGGATGCCAAAGCCAGGATTGAAAATATTGATGAACTTCTAAGTAAGATCACAGCTTATGAAGAGGCTTGCAAGGATCAGGATGAACCGGCGTCTTTGAGCGGATTTTTGGAAGAAGTCGCGCTTGTGGCAGATATTGACAGTCTGGATGAAAGCACGGATTATGTGATGCTTATGACTCTTCACAGTGCCAAGGGCCTGGAATTTCCACATGTATATCTGGCGGGCATGGAAGATGGACTGTTTCCCAGTTACTTATCGGTGACGGCTGACGATCCTGATGAACTGGAGGAAGAAAGGCGTCTTTGTTATGTGGGGATAACAAGAGCACAAAAGCAGCTTACCCTTACGTGTTCGAGAAAAAGGATGGTGCGCGGTGAGACACAGTATAACAGGATGTCCCGTTTTTTAAAGGAGATTCCGAAAGAGTTTGTGTCTGCCGGGGAAACGACTAAAAAAGAATCATTAAATGAATCAGTCGGAGCGGATTTTGAATCTGCGAAGCAGGCAGCGTACAGGCAGGCAAAGCAGGCTTTTAAGGCACAGGCATTTACTGCGCAAAAACCTATGAAGCAGTTTGGAAAGCTGTCAGGAGGCCTTGGCTATGGAATCGGAGAGCGGGTATGCCATATCAAATTCGGAGAGGGAACAGTCATGAATATCGTAGAAGGAGGCCGTGACTTTGAGGTTACAGTAGATTTTGACAGGGCAGGCATAAAAAAGATGTTTGCCGGATTTGCAAGACTTGAAAAAATATAAAAAGGATGGAATGGAGGGGTGAAAAGATGAGATCAGGTAAGGAACATGATATCCATATGGAGATTGCTATGGGTCTGAGTCAGGATTATGTGATCGTCTATTTGGTTGACTATAACAACAGCAGTTTTGTGAACTTTCGTATGAGTGATGAAAGGAAGGCTCTGTTCAGTGAATATTTAAAAGGAGATGATTTTGGAAAGGCGCTTCGGGCTTATGTGAATGCGCTGGTTTATGATCCTGATAAAGAGAACGTGCTCTGTATGACAGATCCTGAGTATGTTCGGGAAAAGCTTTTAAGTCAGCCCTTTTATTCTGTCAATTACAGGATTGTCCTTAAGGGAAAGATTCAGTATTATCAGCTTAGGATTGCCCGGATCGGAGAGGCTGGGGAAGCAGACCGGGTGGTTGTCGGTTTTCGGAGTATTGATGAAGACACAGGACATGATCTGGCGCGGAAGAATGAACTGGAAGAGGCGTATGAGATCATATCTGGTTTGAGCAGTGATTATAATTTCATATCTTTGTTTAATCCGGATGATGGGAGGATGAGTATTTACAAGGCTGATCCTTCTATGGAGATCAAGACGACTCTCGCGCGGCATGAAAGATATCAAGATGCGGTCGATGCTTACATGGAATATGTCTCTGAGGAGGACAAGGAACGGTGGAAGGAAACCACGCTTCTTGAAAATATCAGGCGGGAGCTTTCGGATAAGCAGTGTTATGATATCAATATACGGAATAATGTGAACGGGGAGAAGAATTATATCCAGTTCCGCTTTGCGAAGGTAAAGGATGAGCGGTTTGGGAGCCGTGTTGTAATTGCGAAGAGAATTATAACAGATATAGTGGAAAATGAGATGAAACAGCAGCAGATACTGGCGGATGCCCTTGCGCAGGCAAAGCAGGCAAGCAGTGCCAAGACGACTTTCCTCTCTAATATGTCACATGATATACGGACGCCTATGAATGCTATTATAGGCTTTACATCCCTTGCAAATACACATTTGGAAAACAAAGAGAGGGTAAAGGACTATCTTTCAAAGATCATGTCTTCCAGTAATCATCTTTTGTCTTTGATCAACGATGTTCTGGAGATGAGCCGGATCGAGAGCGGAAAGCTTCATTTGAATGAAGCGGACTGCAATCTGCCGGAAATCATGCATGAGATTCGGAATATCCTTCAGGTAGATGTGAGAGAAAAAAATCTGGATTTTTCTATTGATACAGTAAATGTATATGATGAGAATGTAGTCTGTGACCGGCTGCGTCTGAATCAGGTGCTTTTAAACCTTCTTGGGAATGCCATTAAATTTACAAAACCGGGAGGAAGTGTCAGTGCGCGGATTCTGGAGAAGGAGGGCGGCAGTAAAGAACGGACGCTGTATGAGATACAGGTTAAGGATAATGGTATCGGCATGAGCGAGGAATTTGTGCAGCGTATATTCGAGCCGTTTGAGCGTGAAAAGACCACGACAGTGAGCGGTATTCAGGGGACAGGACTTGGCATGCCCATCACGAAGAATATCGTGGAGGCAATGGGCGGGACAATAGAGGTATATAGTAAGCAGAATGAAGGATCGGAATTTATCGTTACCATACCTTTTAAGCTGGCCGAAACTTCACAAAAGGATATCAAGATTGAGGAACTTGAAGGTATTCGTGCTCTTGTTGTAGATGATGATTTCAATACCTGTGACAGTGTAAGCCAGATGCTGCTTGAAATTGGAATACGTGCTGAATGGACGTTGAATGGAAAAGAGGCACTACTGCGAACAAAACAGGCGATCAGACGTCACGACGAATACAAAGTATACGTTATTGACTGGCTTATGCCTGATATGAGCGGCGTTGAGCTGGCAAAGAAGCTTCGCAGCGAGGTGGGAGAAGATGTGCCTATTATCGTGCTCACAGCTTATGACTGGGCAGATATAGAGGAGGAAGCAAAGGAAGCGGGAATTAGTGCATTCTGCAGTAAGCCGTTGTTTATTTCTGAGTTTACAAGATGTTTAGTTCAGGTACTTAGACTTGGGAAGGAGAAAAAGGAGTCTTCTGTTTCATTTGAAGAGGCAGTGATGGGCGGAAGGATACTTCTTGTTGAGGATAATGAGCTGAACCGGGAGATCGCGATGGAGATTCTGTCGGAAGCCGGATTTGAGATAGAGGAAGCAGAAGACGGGAAGAAAGCCGTAGATATGATGAAAGCGTCAGAGCCAGGATATTACAAGCTCATCCTGATGGATGTGCAGATGCCGGTTATGGATGGATACACGGCGACAAAGGAAATCAGGCAGCTTGATAATAAAGAACTTGCCGGTATCCCCATCGTTGCCATGACAGCCAATGCGTTTGACGAAGATAAGAAGAAGGCTTTTGAGTGTGGTATGAATTCGCACATATCAAAGCCGGTTGACGTGAATGTGCTGTTTGATACACTGAAAAAAATGCTGTGAAATTAAAACATGGAAATGGAGTTATAAAGAAATATCCGGAGCCTACCTAACCAGCTCCGGATATTTTTCTTTGTTTTTTCGTTTGCATTCATACATGATCTCGTCAGCTTCATGGAGAATATCATCAAGGGATGCATCGGATTCCCTTCCTGTGATCTCTACAACCCCATAACTGAAGCTGCACTGATATTCATTATACCTTTCGGACTGGAATCGCTTTAGTATCTCTGCTATCTTCCGCTCTATCAGATCACCGCTGCAGCCTGTAAGAACGAGACAGAATTCATCTCCCCCGATCCGGGCAAATGTATCACCGTTGCGGAAGCTGCTTCTGATAAGTTCTACAAAATTCTGGATGTATATATCGCCTTCCAGATGACCAAATTTGTCGTTGACATATTTTAAGCCGTCCAGATCCAGATAGCATAGAGTTGCTTCCCGGTGTTCCCTTAAGATACTTTCCATATATTCCTTGAAAAACAGTCTGTTCTTGATACCGGTACCGGGATCATGGTACGCTTTGCTGGTCAGATTGTGAGCAGTACGCTTTTCATCCGTAATATCTACGATAATATGTACTAAAGAATTATGTTCTTTCCATTCGATTGGAAAAGAAGTAACGCGGTAATAGGTATCGTTATCACTGTTTATCTCACGCACACTATATTGCTCTGAAGCTTTCCAGTTTAAAAGTTCGGATTGGAAGGAAAGGCGGTTTTTACATGTTCCGCAAAAACTTTCATTCACAGTTCCGTTTTTCTTTTGCTTGTTACAGTAGAGGATCTCCTGACTGTTCTGATCTACGACAAGAAGCCATTCGTTCCGCTTGCTGAGCATCTGTATAAGAAGTTCATTATAACTTTCAACCATCTCAGCATGCTGCTGTATTTTCAATACTTCCTCTTCACGTTCGGTGAGAAGGTTTAATTTCTGATGAATGGCTTTAAGCCCTTGTCCCAGCTCCCGGTAAGGCTCGTCCAGTTCGCTGATATTAAAATGTCCTGTATAGGAACCGCTTAAGATATTTTGTAAATATTCAAGTAAAAGTTCGCGATTTTTATTATTCATTATAATATCTACACCTCACATTCCTGTTGTTATTTTAGCATAACTCGTAATCACTTACAATAAAAAACAACAGTTTGGCGCAGAAAGGGTGGATATTTGGGTCATAACCTTTTATAATAAAAGTCTGAATATAAAATGACTTGTCAGGTCAAGAGAGCATGGATAGTTTCGGTTGAAAGAAAGGAGAAATATACAGATGGAGAAGGATATAGAATTAAAGGCAGGAGAGATTATGAGGAAGTACCGGCAGTACAAATATATAAGCTGGGGGATCGTTTTACTGGATATTATTTTTCTGATATATATGGTTGTATTTAAAATGGATTACAGGATTTCTTACATTGTCGGAGGGTTTGCGTCATTGCTTCTGACAGTCAGTGTATTTGCCTTATATGCTGTAATAGCGGCGGCGGCTGTTTTTGTGAAATGGATCGGGGCATTAAAGATTGATCAGGCACTTTATGAAGATTGTGATCCTTTCGTGTATGAGGCATGCCTTAATAAACTCCGCACATTATTTTACAAAGAGCGGTTTGCGTGCCTTCATGCGATGTCTCAGTATTATCAGGGGAATGTCCGCGGCGCGGAGGAAATTTTAAGAAATGTGAACTTGTATAAGCTCAAAGGAATCTATAAATTAAATTACTATATTATTATGTCGGCTATCCTTTTTCGGAGAGGAGAGGGGATGCGCGCGGCGGAACTTGAGCAGTCCTACCGTGCAAGGATGAAGAAAAATAATAAAAGGGAACAGATGTATTTCCGGATACTTTGTGCAGGCAATAATATGTATCGTGCTATGGAGAACAAGGATTATCAGTCAGCGTTTAAGTTTTTGGAACAGAGAAAAGAAAATGAAGGCGGAAAGACCAGAAAGTGGACTTTGATAGGTTTCAGCATGTGGGAAGCAAGAATCTGTAAAGCTATGGGAGATGTGGAGAGTGCAAGGCAGCGCCTCAACTATGTAATATCTGAGGGTGGAAGGCTTGTGTATGTGACCGAGGCAGAGAACCTTCTTAGAGAAATGAATAGTATTGCAGATGGAGAATCAGAAAATGGCTAAGATATTAGTTCTGGAGGATGATGAGAGCTTAAACAGGGGAATCAGCTTAAAGCTTACCAAAGAAGGGTATGACGTTGTAAGCGCCGCAGGCGTTTCGGAGGCTTTCGATCTTTTCAATGAAAATGAAATTGTTCTTGTGATCAGTGACATAACAATGGAAGATGGTAACGGCTTAGAATTTTGCAGAGAGCTTCGTCAAAAGAGCAGTGTGTATATTATTTTTCTGACAGCGTTGGATCAGGAAGTGGATATTGTAAACGGTTATGATGCCGGGGCGGATGATTATATCACCAAACCTTTCAGCCTGATGGTACTTATATCAAAGGTCAATGCCCTGATGAGGCGTATCGGGCAGAGAGAAGGGGGCGAATCAGTACTGTCATCCGGCGGTATCCGGGTAGACTGCCGGGAGATGAAAGTGTACAAGGACGGCGAAGAAATATTGCTGAGCAAAAGAGAGCTTCAGCTATTATTGTATTTTTTGGAGAATCCTAAGCAGATCCTTACAAAGGAACAGATTCTTGAGTCGGTGTGGGATGTGGATGGACAATTTGTAGATGATAATACGGTTCCGGTTACCATAAGCCGTTTGAAAAAGAAAACGGCAAAAGGAGAGAGTGTAGAGTATATCAAGAATGTCCGGGGGATGGGCTATATCTGGATGGCAGAAGTAGTGACGGGAATTTCGTCTATATCAAAGAGCGGGAGCAGAGAGTGACAGCTTTACAAGTGAGCGGGATGGGGCTATACTTTTTACAGATATTTTGACGGATGACCGGCAATATGTTATCAGTATAGGAAGGCGGATGAAAAAATGGGCAAAGTAGAATGGAGAAAACCATATAAAATCAGTGAATTAATTGAGATTGCAACAAAAGATTACTGGGTAGTGAATGAACCGGATATTCACGCAAAGCATCTATGTCCGGATACGGGTATATTTGATCTTCAGTTGTATACACGCAAGTTTGAAGAGGAGATCTATGAAGACCTGATTTGTTATCTGGAGGATTATCCGGAGATTACGGATGATGATGAAGAGGTATTTCCGGAGTTTGTTGTCGAGGAAGGGCTGGTACTGCTGTATTCGGGCGAGAACTTTGAGGCTGTGATATCAGGTGCTTTTGACCAAAAGCTGAACCCGTCGATGAAAGAATTTATTGATTCCTTAAACTATTACAGGGATAATGATTCGTACCTGGATCTGGAGTAAATAGACAGTGGGAGAGAAGGCATAAAATGGATACGCGGCATACGGGTGAGCAGTACATCAGCAGCCATCTAAGAGCCAGGGAGCGGGGCTACATCTGGCTGGAGCGGGAACTTAAGCGCATGTTGCTTGTAAGTACGGCGGTCGTCACCGTATTTTTTGCGGTGCTCTTTTTTGCTCTTAAGCCGGATCTGGCGGCGTGGGCGGTAAGCCTTTTTTCGGCGCTGGCGCTGGATGGGGCCTGGGTGTATGTGAATTACCGGAGGGAATACCGGAATTACCAGGCGATTTACCGGTATCTGGAGGAGTTCGAGACGGGGAATTACGCATACCGGGGCAGGGAGGACTTTGCCGGCGCGGGAATCCGCGCCCAGCTTGCGGAGCAGCTTGCGCGCATGGGGGAGGCTTTCGGCGGGCTGAAAGAAAAGCTGGTGGAGGAAAAGGAGAATACGAAAGGGCTGGTGACGGATATTTCCCATCAGCTTAAGACGCCGGTGGCGGCGGTGGAGTTAAGCTATGAGCTTTTGCAGGATGAGGCTCTTGACGAGAAAGAGCGAAAGGAGTTCTTAAAGCGCGGCGGGCGGGAGCTTAGAAGGCTCAGTCAGCTTGTGGAGACGCTTTCTAACCTTTCAAGGCTCGAGGCGGATATGATAAGGCTTGCGCCAAAGGAGGCAGACCTTAAGGAGACGCTTATCCGGGCGGTGAACGGCGTCTACATGAAGGCGGAGAAAAAAGAGATTGAGATAGAGCTTATGGACTTTGACGGGGTACGGCTCGTCCATGACGTCCGGTGGACGGCGGAGGCGGTGTCGAATGTCCTTGACAATGCGGTGAAGTATTCGCCTGGGGGAACGAAGATAATGATTCGGGTGAATATCTTAGTCTCCTATGTGTTTATCGAGGTGGAGGATGAGGGAATCGGCATCCCGAAGTCTGAGTACGCGGATATCTTCAAGCGGTTCTACCGGGGGAGAGGCGCTGCGGTTCTGCGGGAAGAGGGCGCGGGGGTAGGGCTTTACCTTGTGCGGAAAATTTTAGAGGAACAGGGAGGGAGCGTGAGGGCTATAAAAGCCTCCGGCGGCGGAACGATTATGCAGATGATGCTGCCGAAGAAATATGAAGTATAACAAAACTGTTATTTTTCCTGTTAGGTTCTTGTAAGTTTCGGGGGTTATGATGTGTACATACCGAGGAAGGAAATGTATGCAGAAAGGAGCCTTTTATTTATGGAAACGATTTTAAAGACAGTAGACTTGGTGAAATATTACGGTGACGGGGAGAGTCAGGTGCGGGCCATCGACCACACCAGCATCGAGGTGGGGAACGGAGAGTTCGTGGCTATCGTGGGCCGATCCGGCTCGGGGAAGAGTACGCTCCTGCATATGCTGGGCGGGCTTGACCGGCCGGACAGTGGGGAAGTGATGATTGGGGGAAAGAATATCTTTTCCTTAAAGGATGAGCAGCTTGCGGTGTTTAGAAGGAGGAAGATCGGCTTTATCTTCCAGGATTTCAACCTGATACCAGCGCTGAATGTATGGGAGAATATCATCCTGCCGCTGGGGCTTGACGGCAAGAAGGTGAACCGTGATTTTGTGATGGATATTGTGGAGAGCATCGGGCTTTCAAAAAAGCTTAAGTCTCTGCCAAGCCAGCTTTCCGGCGGGCAGAAACAGCGGGTGGCGATTGCCAGGGCATTAGCCTCCCGCCCGGCGATCATCCTGGCGGATGAGCCGACGGGGAACCTGGATTCCAAGACGGAGATGGAGGTTATCTCAATCTTGAAGACCTGCGTCCGCAAATACGGGCAGACATTGGTGATGATCACCCACGACGAGACGATCGCGCAGATGGCAGACCGGGTGATGATCATTGAAGACGGCAAGGTGGTGAGATAGATGAACATAATTACGACGACAGCCCTTGCCAATTTAAGGAAAAATAAGAGCAGAAATATATTGATTGGGATTGCCATTGCACTGACGGCATTTTTGCTTACGATGCTGCCGACTGCTGTGATGGGGAACCTAAGCCTCCAGTTTGAGGCGGTAAATGAGCTGTATTCCCCGGTTCACGGGGTGTACCGGAATGTGGATGATGAGACGGCGGCCAGGATGGCTCAGGACGAGACTTTTGAGGCGGTTGGCCTGAGGGAGCAGGCCGGGCGGATGTATTTTAGCAATAAAGATATTGTTGCCTCCATGCTGTGTTTTGACGAGACGGCGCTTGAGCTGTCGAAGATGGAGCTTGAGGAAGGAAAGTTCCCAAAGAGAGCGGATGAGATCGTGGTGTCCCCGGGATGCCTTAAGGCCATGGGTCTTAAGGGAAATGTGGGAGACAGGATTAAAGTGCCTTACCAGCCCATGAGAAAAGGAAAGTTTCTCGAGGCGACGGAGAGGGAATTTACCATTACCGGTATGACAGAAGATACGCCGGAGGCTCTGGAGAAAGGGTTCTTTGCCCCTATGGTGTCGGAGGCATTTGCAAAGGAGACGATCCCGGAGGGGGAGCACGCTTACGAGGTGTATTTCCAATTGAGGGGCATTGAGGGGATGCCTACGGATAAGATTGAGGAGCAGATAAAGCTTACGGGAGAGCATTACGGGATTTCCGAGAGAGATACTGCGGAGAACGCAGAGTACCTTACTGCAAATTATGTGGATACGGCGCTTTACACCGGCCTTGGCGTGCTGCTGGCGGCCATCGTGCTAGCGGGAATCCTGACCATCTACAGTATCTATTATGTGTCTATGCTTGATAAAGTAAAAGAGTACGGAAAGCTCAGGGCAATCGGGGCGACAAAGGGGCAGATCCGGAAACTGGTGTGCCGGGAAGGCTTTGCGGTTGCCGCCATAGCTGTTCCGGCAGGGATTGCCGCCGGGCTTTTGAGCGGAATCTTGCTGCTTAAGGCACTGGTAAATTCATCCATAAGCAGCAACCGGGCGTTGGGAGAGGAGATGAAGGTAATCCTGGAAAATGGAGACGTCAGTTTAGTGAAAGGATGGATCATCCTGCTTGCGGCGGCGGTAAGCCTTGCGACGGTCTATGTCTCCCTCCTTACCCCAATGCATAAGGCCAGCAAAATTACGGCGATGGAGGCTTTGCGCTACCAGGGCGGCGAGAAGGGGAAACGGAAACGGACTGCCCGGAAAGGCTTTGATGAGCTGAGCATCCCAAAGCTTACGATATCGAACCTTGGGAGAAATAAACGGAGAACTGCGGTAACAATTCTTTCTCTCGGGGCGACAGGAATTCTTTTTGTGACGGCGGCTACAATCTGTAACTGCATGAATGCGGAGGATATCACGAGAGAGAGCATCCGCAGGGATATCAAGGTGGAAATCGACTATGAAGAGGACGACGAGATGCATCCGGAGTGGGCGCTTAACCAGATCCAGCAGAATAATCCGATGACGGAGGAGCTTAGGCTGAGGATTGAAAAAATCGACGGCGTGACTTCCGTTGAGACCAGCCTTAATACAATGGGAAAGATTGATAAGGCGAAGGACAATGGAAGTGGGATGCTGGAGGGCAGAGTGAAGGAAAGCAGCGGGAAGATGGACCCTGATGAGTTTAACGGTGATGTGAAAGGGCTTGACGATGAGGCCATGAAGGAACTATCCCCGTATGTGACGGAAGGTTCCCTAGACGATCCGTCCATTAAGGACGGAACAGGAGTTATCTTTTCTGAATCCACATTAAAACAGGAGCATCCGGACTGGAAGGTAGGGGATAAACTGCTTTTGCAAGTTATGGACGGTGAAAAGATCAAGGAATGCCAGGTGACTCTTGCCGCCCTCTCAAAAGCGCCGCCGAGCCTGATGGGATATTACATGGTAATGCCTGAAGGTGCCCTTAAAAATATGTGCAGTTCGGATATCACGTATTACTGGGATATTTCCGTGGAAAGCGGGAAAGAGGAAAGGGCGGAAAAGGAAATCAGAGAACTCATTTCCGATGCGGAGGTTCTTGAGATGTCAACTTTCCGTGAGGAAAATAAAGTATCGGAGAAGGCGATTCGGTATACGCTTTTTGGCTGCTACGGGATTCTGGCGATATTCGGGCTTATCGGAATCCTGAACCTGATCAACACGATGATCAACAGCGTCCATGTCAGGAGAAAAGAGCTTGGCATGCTGCAGGCCATCGGCATGTCCGGGCGGCAGACGGTGTATATGCTGCAGCTTGAAGGGCTTTTCTATACCGCCGGCACGTTGGCAGTGTCTTTAGGGCTTGGGAGCATCCTCGGGTACGCAGTGTTTCTGTGGGCGAAAGAAGGAGGCATCATGGGTATACGGGTGTACCATTATCCGGCTGTGCCTGCGGTCTGCCTTGCAGGGATCGTGTTGGCAGTGCAGATACTGATCACTTATTTTGTAAATATAAACTTTAAGAAATTAAGCCTGATTGAGAGGATCAGGTTTGCGGAGTAGGAA
>CAJUAM010000041.1 GCA_910584615.1 uncultured Dorea sp. | reverse complement strand
TGCGTTCCTGACTTGTACCTTTTTTTGGATTAGCCAAGTCTCTCACCCCTTTTCTTTAAACAGGTCATTTTAATAGTCTTCTTCTGCAATTTTTTCATTCATCATACTTGTGATGTTTTTACATGCATCCGCCATCTTCTCTTCATTGTTCCAAACTTTTACAAGCTCTTCACACATCGGATTCCACCATGCTAATGTAGCATTTGTGTGTGGTCTGAATACAGTATCTTCCATAGCGTCAAGATATGGCTGAAGATTAAACACATCTGTATTGTTTACCCATGCATCAGATACTCCGTCATAAGCTGCCATCGTTACGCCAAGCTCTGCCTGCTTAAGCTGCATATCTTTGCTTCCAAACCACTCGATCAGCTGGAATGCCTCGTCCGGCATGCTTGTTCCTGCTGAAGCAGCCCATCCAAGACCGTTGTAAAGAGATACGCTTTTTCCTGTTTCTGCATCTTTAGGAAGTCTTGCAACATCAGCATTCTCTGCCAAATACTCATTTTCCTTGAAACCTGCTACCATCCAGGAACCCTGGGAGATCATAGCAACTTTACCTGACTGGAACAATACGTCTGTACCTGTCTCAGACATCGTGTTAGAATCCGGCATTACGTTCTTAACACATTTGTCAAGGAACTCCATAGCCTTGAGTGTATTCGGATCATCAAAACCGGATTTGTTGTCATCTGTTACAATTGTTCCGCCCATCGAATACACCATATTCATCCATGTATCCTGCTCATTAGATGGCTGTGCCGCAAATCCGAACTGGCTTCCGTCATCTTTTGTAAGCTTTTCCGCAATCTCATAGAACTCATCCCATGTCCAGCTTCCGTCCGGATAGTCAATCTTTGCCTCATCGAACATCTTTTTGTTATACCACATAGCAATCGTATCTCTGTCCTTCGGAACGGCATATACTTTGTCTTTCCATGTGTACATGTCTTTAAGGTCCTGCGGGAACTTATCCATCTCAAGCTTTTCGCTCTTTGCTACCTTATCTGTTATATCCAGCAGAATATCATTAGACATATACTTAACAGCTTCATTCGAATGCATCCAGAATACATCTGGCATATCTCCGCCTGTTGCACCGGCTTCAAGAAGTGTCCAGTATGCGCTCCATTCCAGAACCTGAAGTTCTGCCTTAATGCCTGTCTCTGCTGTGAAAGCATCGATAATCTCCTGAAGACCTGCCTGCTGGTTCGTATCCCAGATAGCTACTGTCAATGTGTCCCCTTTCTTCTTACTTCCGCCGTCACTGCTTCCACCGCCGCACGCTGTAAGCATTCCTGCTACCATTGTAGCTGTAAGTCCAGCTGCAATAAGTCTTTTGATTTTCATAAACCTACTTCCTCCTTCTTTTCGTCATATCGACGTTTTTTCTGTTAAACACTATACAGTTTCATACAATCTGCATAAATGGCATAATTAAATTTATTTATGTCATTTTCGCTATAGAAAAATCGAGTATTTTATGTTACAATGATAATGGACATCAGCAAGATCACTGTTTTGCATTATAGAGACAAATATGATAGGAATATAGCGAGTTATGCCTTGTTTATATTCCTATATCATTTTCACCGCAATCATGTCCCTGTAAACTTCTTCTTATTATATTTAATGATTTAAGGGGCACCCCCTGCTTCGTCCATTAAAGCCAAAAGGGAAAAGGAGAGATCAACTATGCGCAATGTGAAATATACAGATAGTGTTACTTTCCGTTGTCTGGAGCATTTAAGAGAGACATCCTTAGACATCAGCCTGATCCATGCCGGAAGAGAACACTGCAGACCTCTGCATATCTGTCCGGGAGAGCGTGAAGAATATATTCTTCATTTTGTTTTTTCAGGGAAAGGCTTCTACTCAATAAATGGTAACACTTATCCATTATCAGGAGGCCAGATGTTCGTAATATATCCGGGCGTGACTGTTACCTACGGTTCTGACGCAGTCGATCCATGGCACTACGCGTGGATTGGATTTAACGGGATCAGAGCTGACTCAATCTTAAGGCAATGCGGCTTTTCACCTAAAAAATTAGTTCTTCCTTCGCCGCTTCAGCCAGAAATCATCATGGACTGTATCGATAATATTTTAGATTGTAAGGCACTTACTTTTGCTGATGATCTGCGCAGAGAAGCATGGATGCTCATGCTTTTTTCCAGATTGATCGACAATCGCGCCCTGCTCCGCCATAAGCATTCACCAGAAAGCCACAACTACGGTTCTAACGTATATATGGAGCTTGCGGTCGAGCACATCAAAATTTATTACAAAGACGGGATCAATGTATCAGATATCGCCGGACATATTGGTATCAGCCGCGCCTATCTAAACCATGTATTTCAGAAAGAACTCGGAATATCCATCCAGAAATTCCTGATCGACTACCGGATGCACAAGGCCGCTAATCTTCTTGTCAGCACAAATGATACTATCAAAGAGATTTCCCGTGCTGTGGGTTATGAAGACCAGCTCGCTTTTTCGAAAGCTTTTAAGAAAAAATTCGAGATGAGTCCGAAAAATTACCGGACATTCCGGGCAACTGCAGTTCTTTATAATGAGAAGCAATTAGTCGACCACAAAGAAGACTTCTCCGATTAGGGGAAGTCTTTTTTACTGTTTTGTTCAGATCATTTATGATATCACCGATTATTTTTTAGCCCTTTATAATAAGAATCACTTGTATAAAGTGCTGCCGCAGGGTTATGACCCATCACTCTGTCCTTAGCGACCAGCGTCGTAACCAATGCTTCCGAATACTTATAAAATAAACTGTCATGCCCTACACAAAGTCCCATGACAATATTCATATCTGTCTGCTTTTTATTGAGCATTTTTGCCTGAAGTATGGGATTGCACATATTGACACCCACATCACAGCAGCAGGCGTCGATCCCCATCTCGACCTTCGGCACCGCTCCAGCCTTGCAGGCAATTCCGAACACCTCAAATCCATGGCTTCTGAGAATATCCGTCAAAATCTTCGTCTCCCGTATCAGACCCACACAGGTTGCAATTCCAAGCTTCCTATATCCCATCTTCTTTGCAAATTCAATAATCTCTTGCACCCTGCACCACTGCATATAGCCTTCATGCTCCACTTCGGCAGCCGTTTTCATAACTCTTAGATTGTCATCCTCATTGTAAGTATCCAATGCTTCTTTTCTGACGGTTTCCTCCATATTCACCGTAGGACAGAAAGCAGGATATGCCTTGTCCATCGCATTGCAGTTTGTTACCGCACAGTCTGCGCATGATAATTTATTCTTCTCCATGTTCGTTCTCCTTTTCAATAAAATCTACAATTCTTTCTTTTTACGTTCCGGGCTGCTGAATATGACAAGTGCCGCTGTCGTAAGCACCAGTCCCGTAACCGCAAGCACTGTCGGCTTTTCTGAGAAAAACAGGAAGCCAAATACCATGGCTGCCACCGGTTCTCCTGCTGCCAGTATAGATGCCTTTCCCGCCTCCATAAACTCAAGTGACAGCGTATAAAACATATATGGCAGAACCGAAGCTATCAATGCATTGCAAAACATAAACATCATCATTTTCACACCGCCGTCAGATACTACTTTATAGATACACTTCCAGTCTGTCACTGGAACAAGAGCGGCCGCGCTGATAAGCATACTGTAAAAGATCATTGTAAATGCATGATATTTTTTTCTTACGGACTCTTTGCTCACAAGACTGTACACTGCATAGAAAAATGCCGCCAGCACACCAAATCCTATCCCCTCAGCCGACCATTTCATCCCCGAACTATCTTCTAAAACACCGCTCACCAGTATACACCCCGACAGCGCCAGCGACATACAGCCCATCTTTTTTGCCGTTATCTTCTCTCCAAATAATACTGCCGCCAAAACCAGTACAAATATGGGCGACATACTAAGAAGCACCGCTGCCAGAGATAAAGTCACCTGTTTGATCGCCGCATTGTAAGCAAGCATAACTCCAAGGATTCCTGAAAAACCACCGAACAAAAACACCCAGATGTCTGTCGGTTTTATCCGGAACAGGCTCTTATCATAAAAACAGATCACGGCCGCGATCATGCACACCGCTATGGCTAATCTTGAAAACACGATCGTAAATCCATCCATCCCAAATTCTGTCAGGATTCTTACAAAAATCCCTCCCGCTCCCCACATGATACCCGATGATACAGGAAGCAGATAAACCATCCTTTTCATATTTTTCCAATCTCCTTTTTACCAAGCCGTATTTCTTCCATTTCTTGTTTCAGCTCCGTCTCCATAGAGTCAAAAAGATAGTTTTTTGTTCCGCTGTCAGGTTTTCCATACTCTTCTTCAAGCTGTTTTCTCATAAGGTTTATTTCCTCAAGAAACTCGCGCGCAGAAATCAACGTTCCTCCCTGTCCCAGAGTCACTACTTGCTCTACCCCGTCAGAAGTAACAACTGTTACATGATACTTACGTCCAATCTCATGCACTACTTTTTCGATATACTGATCCGCCGTTTCAGCCTCTTTTGTATAGACCACATGGATATTGTGATACTTCTGGATCTCCAGTGCGTATCCGTCTACTTTGTAAGCATCAAAAACCAAAATGACAACACACTTCTTAAATCCCTGATAATTACAGAGAATATCCATAAGCTTTCCTCTGGCCCCTTCAATATTATCTTTCGCCAGCTCCTTTAGATCCTCCCACGCAAAAATCACATTATATCCGTCTACAAGAAGATATTCTTTTAAAAACTTCTCTTTCTTCTTATATCCCTTTTCAGATACCGAAGATACTTTTTTCGGTGATGTATAGGCTCTCGACTCATATCTGCCATAAGTCCGGATAAATATATCCTCCAGTTCTTTTTCTTCCTTCCTGCTCAGGGAATGCATTTGAGGCGCTTCTTTTCCGGCCGGGAGATGCCCTGTGGCATTCCTTCTTTTCAAAACATCTGGTTTCGGCTCATCCATATCTTCCTTAAGCCACTTTTTCAGCTGACTTTCAATATGCATATGTTCCTGCACTTCATTCCATGGTACATAAAAACCAGCCCCATGAGCACAAAATACTGATCCCGACGGATTTTCTATATCTCTTTCCGGATCATAGCCTGTCATCTCAATGATCTCGTCTGGATTATGACAAGGCTCATAACCTTTAAACTCAAAAGATACACGGCCCCTTCCTTTCGTATAACCCGAAAGCTCCTTCTGATAATCACGCATTTCTGCTACCGGCGCACTTCCGGTAAATACCGTCATATCTCCGTATGTCTCCGGCTCTTTCATATCCCCATGCATTCTCTGTATGTCTGTCATAACGCGTCCCATCATCTCTGTGGGCACCTCAATACGAAAGGTATAATACGGCTCTAACAGCACACTCTCTGCCTGCATAAGCCCCTGACGCACTGCACGGTATGTTGACTGCCTGAAATCTCCACCTTCTGTATGCTTTAGATGGGCGCGCCCTGCTGCCAATGTTATCTTCATATCTGTGATCATAGAACCTGTCAGCACCCCTTTATGGGACTTTTCTGCCAAATGTGTGAGGATAAGCCTCTGCCAGTTCTTATCAAGCACATCCTCGCCGCATACGGATTCATATACAAGTCCGCTCCCCGGCTCTCCTGGTTCCAATATCAAGTGTACTTCCGCGTAATGCCTGAGCGGTTCAAAATGACCTATCCCCTCTGCAATCGTCTTTATCGTTTCCTTATATACGATATTTCCTGCGCCAAACTCCACCGGCATGCCAAATCGCTTTAAGATCAGACTCTTTAAGACCTCTGTCTGTACCTCTCCCATAAGCCGGACATGGATCTCTGACAGTTCCTCATTCCAGACAATCCTAAGCATCGGATCTTCTTCCTCAAGCTGACGCAGATTTTTAAGCATACTATGCACATCACATCCCTCCGGCAAAATAACCTGATAATTTAATACAGGCTCCAAAACCGGATTCTTCGCTTCGCCCTCTATCCCGATCCCTTCCCCGGCATACGTACTGTTTACTCCTGTAACCGCACAGACCATGCCTGCACAGACTTCTTGGACTGTCTGAAACTTTTCACCCGAGTATATCCTGATCTGACTTATCTTTTCATCCTCTGTCAAGATATCCCTCACCCGGATACTTCCCCCCGTCACCTTCAAATGCGTAAGACGGTTACCCTGTGAATCACGGGATATCTTGAATACCCGCGCGCCAAACGGCCCGTCCTGTTCCCGTATATTCTTTAATAGATCCTCATTCATATTTCTGACGCCAAATCCCGCGAAATCAGATATTCCGGTTAAAAACTCCTGTATCCCCTGAAGCTTCAGCGCAGATCCAAAATAACACGGAAATACCTTCCGCTCCGCGATCAATCTGCCGATCGTTTCTTTTTTCAGTGTTTCCCTCTCCAGATACTCTTCCATAGCTTCTTCATCATACATAGCAAGATTTTCATACAGCTCATCTTTCTGTGTATCAAAAGAAACGCAGCCTTCATCAAGACTGCGGCCCAATTCTCCTAAAAGAGTGTGTTTATCTGTTCCTTCCTGATCCATTTTATTGACAAAAAGAAACACAGGAATCCCATATATCCCTAAAAGTTTCCACAAAGTACGGGTATGCCCCTGTACACCATCCGCGGCGCTGATCACCAGAACCGCGGCGTCAAGCACCTTAAGCGTTCTCTCCATCTCCGCCGAAAAATCTACATGACCCGGCGTATCCAAAAGTGTCACATATAAATCTCCAAGCCCAAACACCGCCTGCTTTGAAAAGATCGTAATGCCGCGTGCCCTCTCAAGCTCAAAATTATCCAAAAAAGCATTACCGTGATCTACACGCCCAAGCTTTCTGATCTTTCCTGTCAGATACAATATACTCTCGGAAAGTGTTGTCTTTCCCGCATCAACATGCGCCAATATTCCTAATACGATATTTTTCATTATTATTTTTGAACGTATTTTTCTTTCAGCTCTTTTGCACCGCTCTTTCCTTCCGCTTTAATCAAATGATATCCAAAATTTCCGGCAAAACAAAAAATTGTGTTTAATAATCGTAATCGTCATAATCGTCGTAATCATCTCTCCTTCTGCGTCTGCTGCCACCGCCGCCAAACAAAGAACGGATCAGCCTAAATACTCCTAAAACCGCCGCTCGGACTACCACAAACGCAATAAACATCGCCATAAATCCCGCGACACCTGCAACGATATCATCAAAATCCATTGTTCCTGTTCCTGTGATCCCCTGTCCAATCTCAATAGCAAACACAATCACAATGATCACAGTGAACACATAGATCCATGCGATCACCAGCACATGATTCTCACTTAAAAGCTTAAACAGCGGATAGATGACAAAAAGCATCCCCATCCCAAGAAAACCAATCACAAGAAAATGCAGCTCCTTATCTGAAAAAACAGTCTCAAAGCTGTCGTTCCACGTCATGATCGTATCATGGATCACTGCGATCATTTTAACAATTACATATAAAAAATCAGCCATAATATCCCCTTTTCTTTTGTTTTATACTCCAGGCTATTATAACGCAAAGACTGCCAGACATCAAGTCCGGCAGTAAATGTTAAAAATTATTCAATTACAATCTCAAATCCTGTGTCAATCTCTTTTGTGGTCGTCTTTTTGCCCCGGTCTTTAGCCAGCTTTTCCACATTCGTCCTCTGGTGCGGTTCACTGACTAATACCTTTACCGGCCCGTTTGCGTTCTTTAGAGCCTCTGCCGTCAGCATGATCGGCTCCGGGCATGAAAGACCTCTTGCATCTACTTCTCTCATAATCCAAAGTCCTCCTATTTTACCTTTTCTCTTTTATTTGTGAATGCGATAACAAAACATACGATAATACAAATGATCACTGCGACTTTTCCCGCCGGTGTCGCTGCTCCTGCAACAACCTCATTGGTCTCTGCGTTAAGTGCTGTTCCGCTCGACGCAAGTCCTAAGTTATGGCAGAGCGCTGCTCCGACAAATAAGCCAAGTACTGTTACTGCCGCATCAGATGAACCCTGACCTGCTAAAATTAACTGCCGCAGCGGACATCCGCCTGCCAGAACTGCCGCAAAACCAACGGCATACATTCCAAGAATGTTCCAAAGATGATCGGAGTGCGCGATGATTCCCGGTGTATTAAATCCCGGAACAAACTTCTGCGTTGCAACATTAAATACCAGCATCACGACAAATACCCCGCCTATTACCGTCAGAAGGTCAAAGTTCTTCATAAGAATCACGTCACGGATACCACCCGCAAAGCACATTCTTGACTTCTGCGCCAGCGCGCCGAACACAAGACCGCCAAGCAAAGATAAGATAATCGGTGCATGCATACTTCCCGGACCTGCCTCACTTGCCTTAAGAAGCCCCATAGCTGAAAGCACTAATACGCCTGTCAAAAGAAGCGGCAGTACAGTTCCGCTCTCTTTCCCTGTATCGTGGGAGCGTCCCAGACTGAATCCTTGTTTCAACGCGAATGTACCTGTCGCGACACCAAGGACAAATCCTATCAGAGCGACCCATGCATTAAAATCTCCTGCAGACATACGGATCACCATGCGCAGCGGACAGCCTAAAAAGACAAGTGAACCGATCATGATCACCATCCCCAGAATAAAACGGATCATCGGCGATGAACCTGCTGTCGAACGGTACTCTTTTGTCACAGCTGAAATAACAAACGCTCCCAATACCAGCCCGACAATCTCTGGTCTCGCATACTGAACCACTTCTGCCTGATGCATTCCCAACGATCCTGCCATATCACGCACAAAGCACGCAATACAGAACGCCATATTGGCCGGGTTCCCAAAATACGCGAGAATTGCCGCAACAACTCCGCAGAGGATTCCTGCCGCCGCGAGTTTTTTCTTTGAATCATACAAATTCATGTAACTTTCCTCTCTTTCCTCTTTTGTGTAACTCATTATAACTGCCCTTTTATTATGAACTTATATGAATCCGGTGTCCAATGGATATTGGTGATAAATCAGTTTATTTATCAATTTTATCTATATGTAATATCAATTTAGTCTCTTTCTTCCATTTCATGATAGTCTACGTGATGTCCTACATATTTGTATGCCGGACGGATGATCTTACCCTTATTTACCAGTTCCTCAAGTCTGTGGGCACTCCATCCGGAGATCCTTGATATTGCGAATATCGGTGTAAAAAGCTCTGTCGGTATTCCAAGCATGGAATATACAAGCCCGCTGTAAAAATCAACATTCGCGCAGATAGGCTTAAACAGTCTCCTTCTCTCCATCAGAAGCTTTGAGGAAATACTCTCAACCATATTATAGAGCGCAAATTCCCCTTCCATTCCCTTCGCCACAGAAAGTCTCTGCGCATAACTTTTTAACACAACCTCCCTTGGATCTGAAATCGTATAGACCGCATGTCCCATACCGTAGATCAGTCCCGCACCATCAAACGCTTTTTTATCCAGTACTTTGACCAAATAGTCTGTTACAGCCTGTTCATCTTCAGTATCCGGGCAATTCTTTTTCAGATCATCAAACATCTGCATGACTTTCAGATTCGCGCCGCCGTGACGAGGCCCTTTCAGGGAAGACATAGACGCTGCCACTGCCGAATAAGTATCTGTCCCCGAACTTGTCACTACATGGTTCGTAAAAGTACTGTTATTGCCGCCGCCGTGATCTGCATGGAGCACAAGAGCGATATCGAGCACCTTTGCTTCCAGTTCCGTATATTTTCCATCCTTGCGGAGCATATATAAGATATTTTCCGCTGTAGAAAGTTCTGGCTTCGGCGGACGCACCATCAATGTTTTATCAAAATGGAACATCCTATAAGCATAATAAGCGTATACACTCATCATAGGCATCTTAGCGATCAGCTGCAGAGACTGCCTTAATACATTCGACACTGAGATATCATCCGGTCTTGCATCATAAGAATACAAAAGTACGATACATTTCTGTAATGCATTCATAATATTTGCCGGAGGCGCTTTCATAACCACATCTCTGACAAATTGCCCCGAAAGTTCACGTAAGCCCCCCAGTATCTTGATAAAACTCTCAAATTCATCGTTCCCGGGAAGTTTTCCAAACAAAAGCAGATAGGTCGCCTCCTCAAACAAGAAACGTTCTCTGCCTCCTGCACTGACTATATCCTCTACATTGACTCCCTGATAATAAAGTTCTCCCTCAACCGGATAAGACCTTCCATTTACCCGTTTCATCGCTACCACATCTGAAATCTCAGTGAGACCTGTGAGGACACCTTTTCCGTTAGAATCACGCAGTCCTCTCTTTACATCATATTCCAGATAAAGGTTCTGGTCTATAGCTCCGGAACGCATACAGTTTTCAACCAGCTCCTCAAATTTAATATCCAGTTCTTCTCCAAGCTCCATCATGGAATGTATATTCTCCAATTAACTGCTCCTTTCTTTCCCTATCTGCTTTATTTCAATTCCAACTACTCCGAACGCGCCTGGTCCTCCATGAGTTGTAATAACTCCTCCCGTCTGCACCCAGGTTACTTTTTTCGCTCCGCATCCCAAAGCTGCTTTCTCAGCTCTTTCCCTCACTTCCTCCGACATCCGCGGCGAACAGATCAGCCATATCTCATCCAGATTGAGCTTTTGCTCCCTTATATAATCGACAACCAGTCCTGACACAATCTTTTTCATGCTTCCTCTGTGTTTTTTCGTTGCTTTCAGGTATCCGTCCAGAATATCGATCTGAGGATGTATCTTCAAAAGAGCACCGCAAAGAGCCGCTGCATTGCTCACTCTTCCGCCTGCCCGCAAAAATTCCAGTTTGTCTGGCACAAAACACATACGGACACTTTCTGATACTTCCTTTGCCTTTTCAGCAGCTTCCTGAACTGTCCATTCCGGATGCTTTCTGAGAAGTTCCGCCATCGTAACCACAACCGCGTACTGTCCCACTGATACATGCTTTGTATCAATACTGGTAACGTAATCTCTTCCTTCCGCCGCGATCAGCCCGCTTTGGTAAGAACAGGTCGTGACAGATGAATATGCCAGATATAAAATCTGTCCATCCGGATGCTCTTTATGGATACGGTCAAATATCTTTTCAAAATCTTTTGGAACACTTCCGCTTGTCTTAGGGAGCTTTCCCGTCCTTTCATAAAATTCACACACTTCTTCCGCCGGAAACGTTGCATCATCTTTCGTCTCTTCCCCGAAGGATACATGCATCGGCACAATATAAATCCCATATTTTTCAGCCACTTCTTCTGTAATATCTGAGCCTGTCTCTGCAAGCAGAATTATCTCTCCCATGGTTTTCTCCTTTAGTTTCATGCATATCGTCATAATTTTATCATGTAGTTTTTATTACTACTTATTATTGTATCTCACCACCTCATATGATACAATTTACAGATAGGTATAATATGTAAACTTTTAGGAGAAAAATATGAAACATGATGTTTCTTTAATGAAAAGCATTTTAGGAAAAAACTTTACAAAAAGAAATCGATTCACCAGACAGTGTATCGGTGAATCGATCATTACTTTAATGCAGAGCAAAGTCTTCGAAGAAATCACCATCTCAGATATCGTCAAAAAAGCAGGCGTATCCCGTATGACTTTTTACCATTATTTTCAGTCAAAAACAGATGCCCTCAACAGCTACCTGCATGAAATCATAGAACTCTATCTGGAAGAATGCAGCCGTTCTATCGGAATAGACAATTTCTATGATGCGGTTCACATCCGTCATGCTTTCTTATTCTTTGACCAATATGCCTTTTTCTTTCTCACTCTGGCCAATGCGAACCTCCACTCTCTGATGCTTCATGCCATTGATGAATACATCACCAAGCTGGTCGCGCCAGTATATCCCCACTCCGCTTATGAGCTGCACTATTACGGCGGCGCTCTTTTGAATGTCTTTTTAAAATGGGAAGCAGAGGGCAAAAAGGAATCTGTAGACGAGATCGTACAAGTCATCTGCCACTGCAGCAATATTAACCGCTGATTCCTGCAGCGCGTCTATATCATCCCTGCCGCAGCGTTTATCCCCGATTCTGCATCTCTACGAGACGGTCGCCGCAGTAAATTTCCCGAAGCTTCGGCTTTTCTATCTTACCCGTCGCGTTGCGCGGAACCTCCGCGAAAATATATCTGTGCGGACGTTTGTAACGAGGCAGCTTTTTACAAAACTTTTCTAAGTCTTCCTGGGTGCATGTATATCCCTCTTTTACCTCTACAATAGCTGCGGATATCTCCCCAAGACGCTTGTCCGGCAATCCGATAACCGCCACGTCCTTTACTGCTTCATGAGCACGCATAAAATCTTCAATCTGCACCGGATATATATTCTCACCGCCGCTGATTATGACATCCTTTTTACGGTCTACCAGAAAGATAAATCCGTCCTCATCTTCCTGCGCCATATCACCGGTATAAAGCCATCCATCTTTCAAAACCTCAGCTGAAGCTTTCTCATCATTGTAATAGCAGGTCATAACTCCCGGGCCTTGAAGAGTCAGTTCTCCTACATTTCCCGGCTCTACCTCCTGCCCGTTTTCATCTACAATCCGCGTTCTCCAGCCGTATCCTGCTTTTCCGATAGCGCCAACTTTATGTATATTATCAATTCCCAGATGTACTGCACCCGGTCCGATAGACTCGCTCAATCCATAATTAGTATCGTATTTATGGTTCGGAAAATAACTCTTCCACCGCTTGATCAGGCTTGGCGGCACCGGCTGCGCCCCTATATGCATAAGTCTCCACTGGCTCAGTTCATAATCTTCAAGCTTAATATCTCCCCGATCCAGTGCATCCAGAATATCCTGCGCCCATGGAACAAGAAGCCATACGATAGTACATTTTTCTTTTGACACTGCATCCAGGATAACCTCTGGTGTCGTACCTTTCAAAAGCACTCCCTTGCTTCCTGTCAGAAAACTTCCAAACCAGTGCATCTTCGCCCCTGTATGATACAGCGGCGGAATACACAAAAAGATATCATCTTTTGTCTGTCTGTGGTGGCTCTGCTCAACCTTGCATGAATGCATAAGACTTTCATGATTATGTAATATGGCCTTCGGGAACCCAGTCGTACCCGATGAAAAGTAGATTGCCGCATCATCTATATCACGGAGTACGATATCCGGTGACTGGCAGGAACAGTTGGCAGATTGCTGCACATAACTTTCCGCGAACGACGGGCATCCATCTCCCACATAAAAAATCAGTCTGTTTTTTGAGACAGAGTCCGCAATCTCCTCCACACGTCCGATAAACTCCGGTCCGAACACCAGCACATCAGACTCAGAAAGATTCAGACAATATTCAATCTCATCTGAAGAATACCTGAAATTGAGCGGTACTGCCAGTGCTCCGGTCTTCAAGATCCCAAAATAGATCGGCAGCCATTCCAGACAATTCATCAGCAGGATTGCTACCTTATCTCCCTTTTGCACGCCACGGCTCAAAAGAAGATTCGCAAAACGATTCGCTTTTTCATTGAACACATTCCAGGTGATCTCCCTGCGGTAATGGACAAATGGAGTCGGTTCCATCAGTGAATATTCTTTCCAGGTGATCCTCCGGTCCTCCTTGAGCTGCGGATTGATCTCTACCAGACAGATATCCTCTCCGTACTTTCTGCAGTTTTCCTCTAAAATCTCTGTAATCGGCATTGCACTTTACCCCTTTAACGCTTTTATTTGATGAAGTTAATTTTAACATTATCCGAAAGGTAAGTCAATCTATCTGTCAGATCCGCCTCGTTGCTTTTGCGGAACCAGGAATATGAATACAAGTGAACTTACAAGCAGCAGTCCCGGATAAAACAGGTTCGGGATAATGTTGAATGCCGTTATTTCGTTTCCCAGTTCATTGGCGGCAGATATAGCCACCAGCATCTGGGCTCCATAAGGGATCGCTCCCTGAGAGATACAAGAGAAGGTATCAAGCAAGGAAGCTGTCTTTCTTGCGGTCACTCCGTATTCCTGCGCCATCTCTTTCGCGATTGGATTTGCCATAACAATTGCTACTGTATTATTGGCTGTCGCCACATCCATCGCGCATACGAGAAGTCCCATGCCTAACTGTCCGCCCTTATTCCCTTTGAAGATGCGCCGGATTGCCGACAGGAGCGCTTCAAAACCGCCGTATTCCCGAATCAGCGCACACATCGCGGCTACGAGAACTGCAACCATACATGTTTCAAACATTCCCGATACTCCGGAACCCATATTAGCAAGAAGCTCTGTCGGCGCGGTCTGTCCGGTGGCAAGCATAATGAGCGAACCGGATACAATACCGATCAGAAGTACGACAAATACATTAATACCGATGATCCCTCCTGCCAATACAAGCACATATGGAATGATCTGTATCAGGTTGTACTCCTGAGTTATTGCCCCGCTCAAGTCTGTACGAAGCGACAGTACAAGGATCAAAATAAGCGTAACAGCTGCTGCCGGAAACGCGATCCCAAAATTCTCCCTGAACTTGTCTTTCATCGCGCATCCCTGTCCGTTACAAGCTGCGATCGTCGTATCCGAGATAAAAGAAAGATTATCCCCAAACATCGCCCCACCCATGACTGAACCGATACAAAGCGGCAGACTAAAACCCGAGGCCTGCGCTACTGTCACTGCAATAGGAGTGATAAGCGTGATCGTTCCTACAGATGTTCCCATAGCCGTAGACACAAAACATGCCACCACAAACAGCACAGCCACCGCGAATTTTGCCGGTATAAGAGAAAGCATAAAATATGCAACGCTTTCTGCACTGCTTCTTCCTACAACTCCCACAAACGCTCCGGCTACCAGAAAGATCAAAAGCATTGTGATAATGTTCTTATCTGCCAGACCCTGTGCCATAATATCCAGCTTATCATCGAACCTTACCTGTCTGTTCTGAAGGCATGCAACTAAAATAGCTGCCAGAAACGCCACAACGATCGGAATGTTATAAAATCCCATAGGGATTTTCAATACATATTCAAACAAAATACCAAGCCCCAGATACAGGACCAAAAACACGCCAATTGGCAGCAAAGCTGCCGGATTACTTTTCTTCATATCTTTCCCCCAGTTCTTATTCCTTTTTAGAAACAAATAATGATATTAAATCTATGTAAAAATCCTACTTTATCACTTTATCACGCAATCAAATGGCTGGTCAAGTCATTTCCTGTCTTCTTAACACATATATTGAAAAAAAGACTGCTGGCCACCTTGTGACCGGCAGCCCGAAAACATGAAATCCTGAGGTACCTATGGCAATTTATACTGTAGCTTCCGGCGATACTGTAGATACTATCGCCTCCTCTTACGGAGTCACTGCTGATTCCATCATCTATGACAACCAGCTCATATACCCCTATGCTCTTACCATCGGTCAGGCACTTTTTATTGCCAACGAACCGATTCCTTCCGGAAAACCTGACATCCAGACAAACGGATATGCCTATACTTATATCAGTAACTGGGTTCTGAACGAAACACTCCCCTTTCTTACCGAGCTTTCTGTCTTTTCCTACGGATTTTCCATGGAGGGAGACCTTATCTTTCCCCCGAATGACGACAACTGGATGATTTCTTCAGCATGGGCATCAGATGCCAGACCTATTCTCACACTGACCCCTCTTGATGCTTATGGTCAATTCAATAATAACCTGATCTCTTCCGTTGTCCGCAATGAATCTTACAAAGAAAATCTGATCCAACAGCTCCTTTCCACTATGCGGGAAAAAGGCTATGCCGGGATAGACGTAGATTTTGAATTTATACAAGCAGAAGACAGAGATCTTTTTTCTTCCTTTGTAAGGGAACTGGCTGATACCCTTCATCCATATGGTTTTACCGTATCCGTCGCCCTTGCTCCTAAAACCTCGGCCAACCAGCCGGGACTCTTATATGAAGGCAAAGATTACGCTGCTTTAGGCGCAGCGGCTGACTATGTTCTTCTTATGACCTATGAATGGGGATATAAATACGGGCCTAATATGGCTGTAGCACCCATTCATATGGTTCGCCGGGTAGTAGATTATGCCATAACAGAGATCCCTCCCGAAAAAATCCATCTTGGCATCCCAAACTACGGTTATGACTGGCCCCTTCCTTTTGAGAAAGGACGTACCACAGCAACTACGATCGGCAATGTAGAAGCCGTACAGATTGCTATAAGAAACAACGCTGAGATACATTTTGATGAAATGTCCATGTCTCCTTATTTTAATTATGTCCATGACGACATTTCCCATGAAGTATGGTTTGAAGATGTCAGGAGTATACAGGCAAAATTTGATCTGATCAAAGAGTACGGCCTCGGCGGTATGGGATACTGGCAGATCATGCGGTGGTGGCGGGCGAACTGGCTGCTTTTGATGACACAGTTCTGAGCGCTGTATTTAACGGTCACTCCTGATCCTTAAGCTGTTTTTCTTGACAAACTATCCAGCCTTCGCTACCATAATTCAAAATAGAACTAAGTCAGCGGAGGTCTTTTTATGGAATCCTCAAATCAACCAGACAAAACCGCCGGGTGCTGTGTTCTGCAGCTGAAGCGGATTTCTATTGACAACATCATATTAGATGGATCTATAAAACCCGGTGAGTGGAAAGAGCTTGTATAATTCGTAAAGTCTCCTTCAATCCATGCATAATATTTCCAAAACAGGCACATACTAATGGACAAAACTGCTACGGAGGTATTTTATGGAAATGAATGATACGATTGAATTACTGAAAGAATGCGATGCCGGAACGAACATGGCTGTTGTTTCTATTGACGAAATATTAGAAAAAACAAAAGACGCAAAGCTGAAAAAAACACTGGAACAGAGCAAAGAAGAGCACCGTACATTAGGAAATGAGATCCATACGCTGCTAATACAGCATGGAAGCGACTACAAAGAACCATCCCCTATGGCAAAAGGAATGTCATGGCTCAAAACAAATGTAAAGATGGGGCTGGACGACAGTGATGCCACAGTTGCAGACCTGATCACTGATGGATGCGACATGGGCATAAAGACATTAAACAAATACCTGAATCAATACACTCAGGCTGATAACACTTCCAAGGGATTATGCAAAAAGCTGATATCCATCGAAGAAAAGCTCTGCAAAGATCTGCGGGGATATCTGTAAATCCATATTGTTGCTTTTTAAGAAACGGCGGATCGACTGTCCGCCATTTCTTCATGCCGGTTTTCCCTTTTATCTAATATAATGAACTCTCACTTCTTCATATCTATCCTGCTGTGCCTGCTCCTTCAAAGGGTATCCGCAGGCAATGAGGGCAAATGCTTCCAGACCATCCGGTATCCCCACGATCTTCCTTACAAGTTCCATCCGCTCTTCTATTGGGGCAATTCCCATCCACACTGCGCCAAGCCCCAGCTCATCCGCCTCCAGCAAAAGGTTTTCAACTGAAGCGCTCATATCAATGTGCGCATACACGGGACGCAGGGTTTCTCTGCGGTAACATGCCACAAATACCAGCGGCGCTTCTTTTGCGCATCCTGTATACGGCGTGCTTTCCGACAGCTGTTCGATCATCCCCCGTCTTGTCACTACATAATATTCCCATGGCTGCTGGTTCATGGCTGACGGAGCCGCCATGGCTGCTCTGAGCATCAGCTCAACTTTTTCCTTCTCTACCGGTTTGTCCTGATACTTTCTGACACTTGTCCTGTGAAAAATGCTGTTCATAAATTAAAACTCCTTTCCAATCTCTGTGATTCCATATATGTTCTTAAATTCCTGCAGATCTTTCTCATTCCGGATAAGCATAATATCTGAAAACTTCCCGGTATGCAGATCTTTAAATCCCGCCACCTGCTCCCCGGTACAGATACTGCAGCGAATAACAGGTTTTTTTACTGCCTTATCATATGTTAAATGTCTGGGTTCTTTTGTCTTAAATATGTGAAACATTGTCATCCTCCTTTTTGCCTTCCTCATATCTTACCTGCTTTTTTAAGCTCCCAATAAAATATATACTGCTGCATGACCCCTTCATATCCTTTATACCGTCTCTTTGGAAAGCCTCTTTTATAATGCTTGTCAAGAGCCTGCGTAATATGCGTATCTACAGGAAATGCCTGCAGGTGATGGAGTCCGAACAGACAGATACAGTCCGCCACCTTCTCTCCCACTCCAAACAGCTTTAAAAGCTCTGCTTTCGCTTTTTTATATGTCATATGACGAATCTGTTCCAAATCCGTCTCACCTTCAACAATCCTTCGCGCCGTACGCACCACATATTTACTGCGGTAGCCAAGATTACATTCTTTCAACGCATCCTCCGGCAGATATGCCAGCCTTTCCGGTCCCGGAAATGTATAATATGTCTCACCCCGAAAATTTATCTTTGGTTCCCCGTAACACTCGGAGATATTGTGGATACATCTTCTTATCCTGACAATATTATTCTGCTGAGATATAAGAAAAGACGCGATCATCTCCCACAGATCCTGCCGCAGGATCCGGATTCCGTCTCCAAACTGAGCAGCAATGTTAAGATAACTGTCATTTGGATCAATCTGTGATATGTAAAATATATAGTCTTCATCTAAATCAAAATATATCTTCCAGAATTGTTCATACTCTTCTTCGCTGCAGCAAAAAATACATTCCTTTCCGTTCTGCTTGATCTCCAGATATTTTCCCGAAGCTATCACGCTGTATAGATCTTCGTCCCTTTGAGCTATGCGGAAACACTGACCCGATTCACTGATCTGTGAAATATTAAAATTATCTATCGTTTTACTGACCATATTTTTTATCTCTCTTATCTCTAAGCTTTAATCAATCCAGCCAATATCCTGATTTATAAGAACATTCAATATAGCTGGGATTTTCGTAATACACACCTTCAAACATTAAACTTGTTCATAATTGTCCGTATAATAAAATTCCCACAAAAATCTTTTATATATCTTATTTTTTCATTCCCAGAAATCCAAATATCTCTTTACTCTCATTGTAAAAAACTATAAATATACCATCCACTTTATTTTTGACTTTATGTATTTTTTATTTTGTATGTTCTCATATAACAATTGTAAAGCATATAAAAAATTTGACACCAAATATGCCGTGCCAAATCTTTTTTATCTCAAAAACATGTTCCATTTACAACTACCTTGAATAGAAGCTAAATACCATACATTTTTACATCATTCTCAAACATGGTCATCTCCACAAGCGTCTTGGACATTGCTTGAATACCATACATTTTCACATCATTCTCAAACTAGCGGTGGAGCTGGAGAGCCTTTAAAACAGCTTGAATACCATACATTTTCACATCATTCTCAAACTCACCAATGTTACAAAAAATATATATTAATAGCTTGAATACCATACATTTTTACATCATTCTCAAACTTCAACAGTGGAAATTCAACACCTTTCACCGCTTGAATACCATACATTTTTACATCATTCTCAAACTTGTTCAATCAAAGCCCGAAAAGGCTACTTGCTTGAATACCATACATTTTTACATCATTCTCAAACACGGATGGCAGAACGCAGGATTGACGGGAGCTTGAATACCATACATTTTTACATCATTCTCAAACTGTATCTGCGTGTCATATGGCTTTCTGAAAGCTTGAATACCATACATTTTTACATCATTCTCAAACATAATTCCTCTCCAACCGTCACAAACGGCAGCTTGAATACCATACATTTTTACATCATTCTCAAACAATACGACGACCATACTGTTCGGTTCTCTGGCTTGAATACCATACATTTTTACATCATTCTCAAACATCTCTATGATAAATCAATTTAATATTGAAGCTTGAATACCATACATTTTTACATCATTCTCAAACACGCTATCAAAAATGTGTCTATGAGAAGCTTGAATACCATACATTTTTACATCATTCTCAAACGCATCGAGGTCTTCTATACCAGTCGACCAAGCTTGAATACCATACATTTTTACATCATTCTCAAACCTCAAATTCAAAAATGACATGCCATCATTTACATAAAACTCTGGAACTCAAGCCTTTTCAGGAACCATTCCCGACTTATTAAACCGGCATATTCCTGATTTAGTACATGAATAACAGCCTACGAGGAATCTCTATTAAAACACCTCGCATCTGTCTTTATCTATTATATATTGACACGCCCAATCTTTCAACTCCCTCTGTACATTCTCAATCATCAGCAGTGAGATTTCATTGCAAACAGCGTTCTGTACGATTTGCCTCAAATTTTCTTCAGAAACAAAACTTCCTATGTTTACCAAAACAATTACTTTCTTATGCATTAACTCCGCCATGACCTTTATATATTGGTTAAAACTCCCAATATAATCATCTGCATAGTCGCTGAATCTTACGCCTATCGCTTTGAAAATTGCCGTTATATCCAGTTCTGCATCCGTCTCTAAAATATAAGAGCTGGCGTGCTCTAGTTCCAGAAAATAAGTCAGCAGATTGTTTTTTATCTCCTGTGTCCTCATATACATCTCTTCCCCCGCCGCTAATCCAGACAGCTCCGAATACAATCGATTCATCACTTTCCTGTCATTTATATTCACAGCAAACGGATTAAAAATAATTTCTGCATTCTTTGATATCTCTTTTTCCTTCTCCTCTTCTGACAGGACAAATTGCCCTTCCTTTCCATCACACTGCCGGAATAGCTCCTGTGTATATGACGAAAAATCTTCCGGGGATTCGATCACCCACACACAGGGTTTTTCATTGTTCAGCATAAGCTGCCCTGCCAGATTCGGGTGTGCAAGTTTCATAACACCACCAGCCTTTCATCACTGTCCAGAACTTCGCTTTTTACCTCTCCGATAATCAGATCCATTTTTGCATACTGTTTTTCTGTCACAGTTAGAAGTTGTACCAATCCCTCTCCCGGACAGTTCTTATGTACACTGTCAACAATTCCCCTGACAACCGTTCCGTTTAAAGCCAACTTGGAATAAACAGATTCCTGCAGCATAAGAAACCCACTTTTCAGCAGAAACTTCCTAAACTTTGTGTACGCTCTCCTCTGTTCTCCGGTTAACACCGGAAGGTCAAAAAATACTAATACTCTCATAAACCTATAACTCAAAACTATAAAACCGAATCAGCGAGCTATCATTGTCATTTAATGCCTCAAACACACTTTTGCAATATATCTTCACTGCATTATTCACGTACTGAATCTTCCCGTCTATTCTTACTTCCTGATTCAGCAGATTGACAATCTCCATTTTTTCCTGATGCGTAAACTCCTCCAACTTCATAGCCGCAACTTTTTTGTCCACCAGAATCCTGAATGGCTCCATCAGATCAGAAGCAAGGTTAAACTGGTTAAACATATTATCATGAAACAGTCCTAGCTGCGTAATATATCCATTCGCTGTGATTTCTCTGGTAAATGCAGATAAGATAATCGCATATCCGTAATTCAGCGCGGCATTTTCCAAAATATCCGCTGTTCTGGTAAAGCTCATTCCAAACAAAGCGTTAAAATACACCTTTGCGGCATGCCCTTCCCGGTTCGTCTCATCATTCCACTGTATTTCTCTTATGTATGAACTTAATAGCTCTGATTCCTCCTTCCCCAGATATTCCAGCAGTTCCTTTTGTTTTCTTATCTTCTCCGACACGATCTCCGTCCAGACAGCCTCCTTCGTCTCCGGCAGCCATTTTATCTGGCAGCGCACTTTGTTACTCGTATCATGACTGCCGTAGTAGCTGACCAGCTCCGAAGAGGGGTTCCTTTTCTCGTCGCAGAATATTACTTTGATCTTCTTTTTCATCAGTTCTGATAATAGACAGGCGGTAAGAGATACTGCCGTAGATTCAATCAGCACCGTCGATATTTCACCCAAATGAATCTTTGTTATCTCCTCATTTCTGACTACCATATAACCCATTTGATAATCCAGCTTTGCTCTTCTGGAAACAACAACTATACGCCAGCTCATATTTTCTTCAAATCAATCTCCTGCTCGTAGATTCCTGTCGGAGACTGATGGATAATAGAAACTTGATTACATTTGGAAATGATATTATTAAGCACCAAAATTCCTGCACTTGCCGGACCCTTTATTAACTTCAAATTAGCAGAACCACTCTGGCATTGGAACATATGTAGAATTTCTGATAAAACAATGCATTTATCTTCATTACTCAATTCGCAAAATGTATCTTTATTTTTCGTCAAAGTTTCTTGCTGGGCGCTTAACCTGACATGATACACTGTATTTTCAATCTTGTCCAAAAACACGTCATACAGCCTGATCAAATCTATTTTAGGCAATTGGTCGTGCTCCCCCAGCATTGCATTTTTATTTTCTTTTTTTCGGTTCACATATTTAAGAACTTTCTTCAATATCCGCATGTCAGGTTCTGAAAGGATTAATTGATTGGCGCCTTTAAAAATCAGCTGATTTCCCGTCCTTCCAGACAGCCACATATAAAATCCGTCTACTTTGAACAGAGTATCAATCTTTATTTTTGCTATTAATACCCTGGGATTCTTTAATTCGCGCTCTTTTTGCAGATATTCTTTTGCCGCCTCTTCATCTTTTTCAATACAATTGCACAAATACAGCGGCACATACTCCACACTTCTTATCTTCGCCCCCTTTTTATCTTCCGACTCAGCCAGCATGAAATAGGTTCCCGCGGCTTTATTATAGCCACCATACTTAGCGATATCCGCCAGTCTTTCATCCCTTCCTTTTATTGGAACCTGCCCTTTTCCTTTCTTCATAAGCTGCTGGTCGAAAAGTCCTCCTTTCACCTCATAAGAGCGCCTTGTCACCAGTATATTGTTCTTCCCCATCACTCTTTTCACTGTAGCTATCGTTCCGCTGTTTCCTGCTCTCCACGCAGTCTCGCCATTTCTGGCGACATCTCTTTCTGAGGTGAACATCTTCTTCAAATTATAACTTCTGCCGGGATGCTCCTTTACATACCATGCTGCATTACTTGTAAATTTCGTATAGTATACGTTCCCCACTACGATATTGACATACGCATCCTTGGCATGATGCAGGTCGTTCATCTCCCTTACCTTGATCAAGTCAAACTCCTGCCTGAACTGAGAGGCGACTCTCGCCTTTGCATAGACAATATCTGTTTCCGGGAAAACCTGCTTTAATACCGATGCGACAGCTTTTGTTCCCTGACGTGTCTCCACAAGCTGACGGGCGATAAATCCCGCCAGCTCCGACAGTTCAAAGCCTGTTCCTCTCATCAGCCTGTTATACTTCTCTTTTGATATAAAACCGCCCTCCTGCAATATCCGCCAGAATGCCCGCATTTTCCCCCGTATATCTGCACGAATGGGGTACTCGTCCGTTTTATCCGCATTATACTCTTTCTTTACAAGCACCCGGTTGTCCAGACTGTCATCCATTACCTTTGATTGGGGATAGATGTGGTCGATATCATATTTCCTGTTATCCCAAAGTTCCTCAAGCTCAATCACTTCTCCTGAATACATGCATCTTCCCTTCTGGGTATAATACAGGTACAGCTTGTCACTTCTGAGCCTTGCCTCCTCGGTCTTCCCTAATTCCTCAATCCAGTCTCTTTCCTCTTCCCTGCATTTTTTATATAAATCTATCAGCCTTTTCTTCCGGGATTCTGTCCGCTTGCTTTCCGTTTTTTCCCGCGCCATCTCTACAAACACACGTTTCGGAGGCTCACCCATCACTTTGCAGATTTCTTTGATCACCTGCAAGGTCTGCCATATCTGGCGCCTTACCGCAGGAGATACGTTCATCTGCTCCACCGTCTTATAGGTAATCTCTTTTGGCTCTTCCCCCACGTTTTCTTCATCAATGGCGGCCGCAAAACAGTATTTCTCACTCAGCACCTGCATCAGATTGTCATTTGTCTCCCACATTGCACGTATAATCGTCCATATTTCACCCGTTTCCGGTGAAGGCGCAGTAATCCCTTCTAAAAGTCTTTGACTCAGGCGCCCCCACCCTTTATAAGATAGAGCGCATATGGCTTTCTTCTGGGGTTCAGTCAGCGCAGGATATAAAGCACCCACCCTTTTCTTCAGCAGAGCTTTATCCTCTCCGAACAGGGTGATGTTCAATATAATATTTTCTTTATCAGCCTGAGCCAGCTCGCAGCCTGTCAATTTTTCTTTAAAGTCGTGATACGCCGTCAAGGAGCCTTTAAAATCGCCGTCTATTCCTGTGATATCTGTATCTCCGCCCGCGATTCCCTCTCTCTTTATGTAATCCTTCAATCTTCTTCGCGTAACCTTTCTATGGCGCTGGAATAAGTCTTCATATATCTTTTGTTTCAGCTCAACACTGATTGGTTCCCCGTTTAACCGGACGTTATTCAGCTCGTTCAAAACCATGAATTTGCTGTACAGCATAGAATTTTTAGGGAGCACATCCTCGTGAATCAAGTATGTGCACTTACTGGTCATCCTTCTTATGAATTCCTCCGCGCTTGCCCCCGTGTCCACCATCTCGTCAAAATTCCACGGGCAGATTCTCCCCGCTTTCTTTCGCCGCACCCAGTTCGTCCTCTCGCCGCCTTTCACAATTCCATTTAGCGGCCCTACATAATAAGGTATTCTGAATGTAAAAATGTCACGTATCTTACTGCCGCTTTCCTTTAAGGCCAGTATGCGCCTGCTCAAGTTTTCCAGTATCGCATCCAGCTCCTGAAGATGCACCTGATACGGTATCACTCCATTATCCTTCGTCACCTGTCTCGGCAAAAAGGTCTCGGTCTCCATCTCCTTTTGAAGATACTCGGTCTTCGATTCATCCGAAATGGCGTTCACTACCGTTTTCTTCAGATAATCGTAAAATGCTTTCCTGTCACAGCGTTTCCCTTCCATCTCGCTTTTCACGCCATTTTTCTTCGTCATGCCAATGTATGCGCTGTAATTTGACAATTTCTCATTAGTCTTTACGAATACCTCTTTATATACGTCTCTCCCAAGATTCTCCTTGACCAGCTCCTTTAAATATTTTAAATCTTTCTGATGTTTCTCATAAACCGCAACTTTTGCCTCAGAAATGCAGCGGTAATCCCCCAGAATATCTGCCAGCACGCTCCAGTCATACACCGCTTTGGCTGTCTCAATAATTACATACTGCTCCCCCAGCTCGTCTTCTATCATCCCCGCATAATCGTCATAACCTGCATCCGCAAAGGAAAGCTTTGGCTTTTCACAAGCGTCAAGCTCGCTGTTCCCGAAAATATCGCTCAGCTTAACAGTGCCTCCTGCCACAAGATTAAGCGCTGCTTTCTCACAGGCCGTGCGCGCTCCCAAAAGCTTTATCAGCCTTGTCTTTTTGGCAGACCTTGTAAGATTTTTATCTTTTAATATATTTTCTGCCTCCCGAAGTTCTTCACCTTCAATACATAGATGGAAGTCAAGCTCTTCTTCCCTTATCTTCCCTATATACTGCCGGAAAGTTTCCTGGAATTCTTTAATCTTTTCTATATTGCCTGAAAACAGGAAGTGCCCCCGGTGTTTCAGCATGTGATGGAACACAAGATAGACAAGTCGGATATCCGGCGTTTCTTCTGTCTCCATCAGCCATTTTCGCAAATGGTATATAGTCGGAAACTGCCTGTGATAATCCTTGTCTGTATATCCGTCTTCCACAAACAGGGCATACGGCAGTTTCGGACAATTCCCGTTTAAATCCCTCTTATCTTCCGGAATATATTTACTCTCCTTCATACGCAGGAAAAATCCGGAGTCAACTTTACCGACATCCTCGCCAAGTAATTCCTGCAAAAGCTCTATTCTCCAGTTTCTCCTGTCAAGTCTTCTCCTTGCCGTCCGAAACCCTCGCCGCTCCTCAGCAGTATTAGCACTGTCAAACAACCGAACACCCCACAGCGCTTTCCCATGTGCGCGCATAATCTCGTATTCTCTATCCGTAACCGCCCATCCAAGTGAGCCAGTTCCCAAATCCAGCCCTATGTAATAATCTCTCATCTTTCGTATCTCCTTTTTGCCAAGGCATCCTTTTTTACATATTTTATCATATAATCTCTCAGGGCGCATTATCCGTGTAAAATAAAAAAGCCTGCAAAGCAGACTTTTCTTCCGCACACTGCGGGTCATCTAAGATGACGTTTTGAATAAATTCTTATTTGAACTTATGATGTAAAATTTAGTATGGTACTAAACTTAT
>CAJUAM010000040.1 GCA_910584615.1 uncultured Dorea sp. | reverse complement strand
ACTCGCACGAGTCACACCTGCCCCTATTTAGAACTATCTATTTCCCGATTGCCCCATTAACGTCACCTATCGTCTTTATTCCTCTTCCATTCCTTCTGTCTCGATGATGAACTTCGTCTTTCCATCCATGCCCTTTTTAATTCCGGCATATGATTTATATGCTTTGCTCATATCTGACATTGCATCCAATCTGTCTTTTACATTCTGGAAATTTCCGTCAAAGGTTTCTGTCAGTTTATCGATGCCTTCTTCTTTGAATTCTGACATACCGTCCGAAAGCTCTAGTGTACCGTCCGCAAGCGCCCCGGCCCCATCATTTAACTTTCCGGCCCCGTTATCAAGCTTCCCTGCTCCGTCATCTAACTTTGCGGCTCCATCATCTAACTTTCCGGCCCCGTCATTTAATTTTCCGGTTCCGTCATCAAGTTTTGCGGCTCCGTCGTCAAGTTTTGCGGCTCCGTCATTTAGCTTTCCGGCTCCGTCGTCTAATTTTCCGGCTCCTTTCTTAAGTTCTCCTGCACCGTCTGCTACTGCACTGGCTCCTTTGTCAAGTTCCTTAACGCCCTTTACAAGTTCTGTTCCGCCTTTTTCCAGTTCCTTTGTGCCAGATGTGAGAAGGCTGCTTTTACTGTTGAGTTCCTCCGCTCCTTTGGCAAGTGTGCTGGCTCCCGTTGATACTTCTGATGTTCCGGCAGCAAGCTCGTTCACTCCCTGCTGCAGTTCTGCTAACGCCGGCTTTAACTTAGCCAGTAATCCTGCCAATTGGGCTGCACTGTCATCCGCGGTGCCGGCTTTCGCCTGTGCCTTATTAAGCGCCGCTTCCGCCTGACTTGTATTGATGACTGCCTTTGCTTTCCTCTCCTGCGTGATCTCCACTGCTGTACTGCTGATTGCTTTTTCAGCAATCTTTTCCGCCTGCGCTTTTAATTTTGAGTTGGCATCAGCTTCCGCCTTCTCAATAGCTGCTTTGATCTCTCCTCTGTATTCTTCCGGAACGCCTGAAAGATCCACATTGATGGACACTGAACCCACATTTTCGCTGGCTATCGCAGACGCGCTCTTCGTAGCAACTACTTTTCCTTTCGTATCTCCCGTATATTCAACATCCGCATCCACTTTATCCAATGCCTTGCCAGCCGCATAGATCTGCTGGTTCGTCTTCCCTGTCTGACTGTCCACAGCAGATGCTGCCGATAATATCGGCTTTAGTTCTTCTGTAAGCGCGCCTACCTTCTTTGCCAGTGTATCAGCTCCGTCATTTACCTGCTTCGCGCCTCCCGCGACTTGTTTGCTTCCATCCGCAAGGCTGCTGACCCCGCTTGTATAAGTATTGACACCATCCACAAGAGAGTTCACTCCTTTGATCAGGCTGCCGCTCTTTTTATTCAGCGTACTTACTCCGTCCGCCACCTGCTTTGAACCGCCTGCAAGATCACTGGCACCCGACTTAAGTTCTTTCGTTCCTTCTTTCAGATCTTTTGACCCTTTTTTCAAGTTCTTTGTTCCGCTCTTTAAATCTTTTGTTCCTTTCTTCAGATCCTTGCTCCCACTCTCCAGGTCCTTTGTTCCTTTTTTCAGATCCTTTGTTCCGCTCTTTAAATCTTTTGTTCCTTTTTTCAGGTCTTTTGACCCGTCTTCAAGTTTTTTCGCGCCGTCCGCCGCATCTTTTGAACCATCTTTAAGCTTTTTCGCCGCATCTTCCAACTCATCCAGCGATTCTTTTAGTTCATCAAAGCTGTCGATATCGTCCAGATTAAACTCATTCATGATCTCCGCAGAGCCAACCGTAACTGTCGCTCCAACGCTTGCTTTCGCCACATCAGCCGTGATTCTTACATTATCCGGAATATCTATATCCAGATCTGTCTCTTCAAGATCCAGGTTCTCCTGAAGTCCCGGAAACCCAAGACCGATCACAATATTTTTATCCCCGTCGGAAATAACTTTTCCATTGTCAACCTCCACATTCGTATACTCATCTGTAGAGAGCATCATAGCTGTTACCATTGTAAAAGGAGTATACATTTTCACTTTTTTCTTATTAAGCTCTACTGTCTCTTCCGTGTGGTTCTCATACTGGATATTGATCTCAACTTTTCCGCTCTTACCCTGAAGCTCTTTTGCCGATATATTTTTACCATCCAGCTTATACGAAATCTTCACTCCTACCGGAAGACTGCCGTCTGATGTCCCCTGATAATAGATATCCCTGCCCTCAGACTTCCATTTCAGGTCACTGCCGCTCCCTTTTTTAAATGTCTCCTCGCCCTTTACATTTTTAATCCCGCTCAGGCTGCTTTCATCGTCTACCTCGCCGTTCCCCGGATTCTTTAACCACTCTGTAACTGTCGTCTCCGTCACCTCTCCTTCCGGATCGGCTTTTATATATACAGACTCTTCTTTGAATACCTTCTCTGATCCTGTCTTTTCATTTTCAGGAGCTTCACTGCCGCTAAGCGCTCCTTCTGCTGTCTCTTCCAGCTTTTCTATCTTTTGCTCCTCTTTCTTATCTTTGTCCGCCGCTTTTACTTCGCCAATAGAATCTCTTCCATATCCGCAGACACCGCTAAGTCCCGCGCCTCCTACTGCCAATGCCATCGAACCTGCCAAAACCCGTTTTTTCATATTATTGTTCATAAAACATACCCCCTGTTCATCAACTTCTGCCTTCTGTTTTCAAATTTTACGTTACTGCCTTTTCGGCAGAAATCCGCCGCTTGTTTTTACAATTACTTTGTCAAATACCATGAACATGGACGGCAGTACGAATACAACTACCACCATGCTGACGATCGCTCCCCTTGCCATCAGGATACACAGTGAACTGATCATATCAATATTAGAATAGAGTCCTACTCCCACAGTCGCCGCAAAGAAGCTCAGCGCGCTGACTATGATAGACTGTGCCGACGCCTGATGGGCGATGGTAACCGCTTCATATTTTCCTGCTCCAAGACTTCTTTCCCTCTTATACCTTGTTGTCATAAGTATCGCATAATCCACAGTCGCTCCAAGCTGGATCGTGCCGATGACGATAGAAGCCACGAAAGGCAGCGTCGTCCCTGTATAGAACGGAATCCCCATGTTTACGAATATGGCAAATTCTATCACTCCCACAAGAATGACCGGCAAAGAAATGGAACGGAATAAAATCAATATAATGACAAATATGATTCCAATGGACACTAAGCTTACCGTCTTAAAGTCCGTATCAGTTATATCGATCAGATCCTTCGTCAAAGGTGCCTCTCCTACAAGCATGGCACCTTCATCGTACCTGTCAAGCACTGCATTAATCTCATCCACCTGCCTGTTCACTTCATCTGATGCCACTTTATATACTGAATTGATCAGCACCATCTGGTACTTATCATTTTTAAGCAGCTCAGTGATCGATGAAGGGATCATGCTGTCCGGAATGGCAGGACCAATAAGACTGTCTAAGCCTAACGCCCACTTAATGCCGTCCACATTTTCAATCTCTTTTAACATTTTCCCCACATCCGAAGAAGGCACATCACTGTCAACCAAAAGGATATGGGTGGTATTCATATCATAGTCTTCTTTAAGCTTTTCATTGGCTATGATACAAGGAAGCTCCTTCGGAAGCGTCTCATCCAGATTATAATAGACTCCCGTATGGTTATTGCCGTAAATAGCGGGAATCAGAAAGATTAGAAACAATGCCACATATACAGGGAAATGCTTCGTAACCTTCTTAGAGATCCTGTTAATGTTTGGCAGGAACGGCTTATGCTTCGTCTTCACGATCAGCCTGTCACACACAAGTATCATAGACGGCAGAATTGTCACACAGGTGATAACACCTAAGATCACACCCTTTGCCATAACGATACCAATGTCTTTTCCAAGAGTAAAGCTCATAAAGCAAAGCGCGATAAACCCTGCCACTGTCGTAATAGAGCTTCCGATAACAGAAGAAAATGTCTGGGTAATGGCATGTGCCATGGCAAGTTTCTTATCTCCCCCGCACTCTGCCTGCTGCTCTTCATAGCTGTGCATCAGGAATATAGAATAGTCCATCGTAACTCCAAGCTGCAGCACAGCTGCCAGTGCTTTCGTGATATAAGAAATCTCCCCGAACATGATATTGCTTCCAAGATTATAAATGATCGCAAGCCCGATGCTTAACAGAAACAGCAAAGGAACTACAAAAGATTCCATTGTAACCGCAAGTACAATGGAAGAAAGGATGACCGCGATCAGCACATAGACCGGCGTCTCCCTCTCCGACAGCTCTTTCGTGTCTGTAACGATTGCCGACATACCGCTTAAAAAGCACTGTTTTCCTGTGATTTTACGGATCTCTCCGATAGCCTCCATCGTGCCGTCCGATGATGTACCTTCATCAAAAAACACTGCCATCATTGTCCCTTTATCCGAATGAAACACTTCATAGATCTTATCCGGAAGCATGCTCTGAGGCATGGAAATATCTGCGATGGAATCATACCATAATACCTTCTTTACATGGTCTGTCTTTTCCACTTCCGCCTTCAGGGCAGCTACGTCTTTCGGTTCCATCCCATCTACCATAAGCATTGAAAATGCACCGATACCAAAATCTTCTATCATGATATCCTGACCCTGCATTGTCTCAATCTCCTTCGGCAGATAAGTCAGCACATCATAATTAACTCTCGTATGGATATATCCGAACACTGCCGGTATCAGCAGCAGGATACTGGTGATCAAAATGGCTGTCCTGCACTTTACTACCGCCTTTCCAAACTTATTCATCCTACCATTCTCCTTTTCTATTATGACTAATGGTCATTATTTCTAAAGGTACTATAACTCAAATATGACCATTAGTCAATATATTTTTTGACTTTTAGTCATATTTATTTGACTTTTAATCGTCTTACTAATATAATACATGTAATCACACAACCCAAACTGCTGGTTTCATAACAAGAAGGGAGCTGATTTTATGGGAAAAGTAGATGAAAACAAAAAAAAGAAGAAAGAAGCTCTTTTCAATACAGCTTATGATCTGTTTACCACAAAAGGGATCAACTCTACCGCCATATCTGATATCGTTGAAAAAGCGGGAGTCGCCAAAGGCACCTTCTATCTGTATTTTAAAGACAAATATGACATTAAAAATAAACTGATCGCCCACAAGACCAACGAATTGTTCGCTGCCGCGGGCGATGCCTTAGAAGAATCCGGCATCCGCGGACTAGAGGATCAGTTGATTTTTATCATCGAACATGTCTTCAACACATTGTCAGCCAATACAGCACTTCTTAATTTTATTTCTAAAAACTTAGTGATGGGAGCGCTGCGCTCTACCCTCCTGACCGGTGAAAACAAAAACAGTGACCGCGATATTTACGAGAGATTTCTATTACTGGTAGAGCAGGATGAACATAATTATGCCAATGTTAATGTCATGCTTTTTACGATCGTTGAACTTGCCGGTTCCACCGGATACAATTCTATTCTGTATGGCGAACCGCTGCCTATCGAAAAATATAAGCCATTTTTGTACCGTTCTGTACGGCTTATCGTAAAAAGCCACCGGACCGGATAATACTATCCGGCCCGGCCGCTAAAAATCTTTTCTTTCCATGATGACAACACATATCAGATAAGAAACTGCCAGCATGACCCATGGCACCGGAAATCTTATCAGCGCTCCCATCCCCTTTTGTATCATCACTGCTATAAAAACACCGTTATCAAGCGCCAGAAAAAGTCCCATCACCACTCCGATTGCAATCACTAAGATAATATAAGCACTCCTCTTCACTCCAAACTGTATCTCAAAGGGAATCAATAACGCGATGATGATAAGCACTATCCCGAATGACTGTCCTATGTTCCCCAAAAGAATCCGAAATCCCTGCATTCCCTGGCCCGTAAACGCGATCGCCGCTGTATTCATTATGCCGAGCACAATCGTCAGGATGACAGAGACCAAAACCGCGAATAAATAAGACTCTCTTACATATTCTTTCCGTCCAACCGGAAGTGTGAGCAGATACGCCATCCCGTTGTCATAAATATCATAACTCTTTGTCTTTGTAGCCATTATTGCTATGACTGCACACTCAAAACTAAAATTATCCCCCGGATCCCCGTCTAAGGCTATCCCTAAAACGCCTAAAAACAGCACGGCAAACATTACATGAAAGTAAGATTCCTTCCCGCCTGTCAGCAGTCTTAAGTCCTTTGTGAACATCCCCTTCATCTCATCGCCTCTCTCTCTTAAAAATCTTTTCTTTCCATGATCATTACAGAGATCAGATAAGATCCTGCCATTAAAAGAACTGTTACCGGAAATACTTTAAGCAGCCTTATCCCCTTTTCTAACCATCCGTATAAAGGCATACTGCCGGTATATATGACGAAGATCAGTATGACTGAGACAACGATCAGTATATACTGACTGCTTTTCTTCCCGCCCAAAAACAGGTAAAACGGGATCAGAAACGCGATCATGATCAGATGTAACTTAAAAAAATCCCATGACATTCCTATAAAAGAGATAAGTGAACTATGATCCGCTTGGAAAACTATATTAAGCATTCCGTTAAAAATACTCCACGCGATAAACGTCACGCCGGCGGAAACCAGTGAAAACAAGTAAGACTCTCTTACATATCCTCTCCGGCTTATGGGAAGAGTGAACAGATATGCCAGTCCATTATCGCAGACATCATAGTTTCTGACACCTACCGACGCCAGGACAGTTACCAGACATATCCCGTAGTAACCGCTGTAGGGATCAGCATCTGCCCCGGCAAATACGCTGCAGATAACCGCAAGAAATATGAGATTAAAGTTAGATCTTCCCGCTAATATCAATTTATAATCCTTGTAAAACAATCCTTTCATCCACTCCACATCCTTTCTAAAAATCTTTCCCCTCCATAATACAACATGACACCGCATAAGAACCCGCAAGCAATCCTGTATTTAAAATCACAAACAAAATTCCCTTTACCCCTGTATTAAAAATCTCTCCCAGTATCTCATTATCCGTTACTCCCACCATCACTGCCGTAAAGATTCCGCACAGGATCAGGATGATGTACCGGCTCTTCTCTGCCCCGAATTCCAAAAAGATCGGCAGCAGGAAAGAAAGAGCCATCAGAACAATCAGATAAGCATTCCGCATATCCATTATAAAATCCATAAATCCATCGTGATTTTCCGGATGAACTGCCGCTACCATAAGCCACAGGCTCGTTCCCACCGCTGCCATCATAACAGCGGAGGATATAAGGGAAAACAAATACTTCTCTTTCACATATCCTTTACGGCTTATTGGCAGAGTGAACAAAAAAGAATATCCGTTATCATAAGAATCTAAATTAATAGTAGTCATCGCGATCAGGCCGGATACCGATGTGATATAACCAAAACCTACATCCAGCTGTCCGCTTGGCACTACAATAAGCGCCCCTACTATCGGCAGAATAGCCAAAAACGAGCCCTGCCCAAACATCAATTTTATATCTTTGATCAATAATCCTTTCATCTTCTCTCACCTCGGATCATCATTGTCATCACACCATCTACAGAACCCTTTTCCACTATCACATCCGGATAGTTTTCCAGATAGAACTGCTTTTCCTTTGTCAGGCAGCAAAAACCGAACTCCTCTTTACTCTGGCACAGGATAAAACGCTTATCAATTGCCTCATACTGCTCCTTTGTCACCTTTAACACGCCGTACCGGTCAAGCAGCGTATCTGTCTCTTCATGAAGGATCACTTTTCCGTTGTCGATCATATAGATATCATCACAGATCCCTTCCAGATCCCCGGAGATATGGGAACTTATAAGAACCGAACGCCCCCCTGTCTCCATATATTCCCGGAGCATGAAAAGAAGCTCATCCCTCGCGATCACATCCATGCCTGCCGTAGGTTCATCCATGATAAGAAGCTTTGCATTGTGGGAAAGAGCTGCCACAACCTGAAGCCTGCGCTTCATACCAGTAGAAAACTCCCTGATCTGCTTATCAAAGGGAATCTCAAATTCCTTGCATTTCCCCGTAAAATACTCTTCATCAAATTCATGGTAAAAATTCCTGAGGATCGCCACCAGATCCTTTACCTTTAAATATCCGCTGAATCCCGAATCCGACAGCACGACTCCCGTCTTTTCCCGGTCTGAAGCAGTGATCTGTCTAAGAGGTTTTCCAAAGAGCGTGATCTCTCCCTCTGTCCTGACCAGGCCTAGCCCGGCTTTGAATGCCGTAGTCTTACCGGCCCCATTCCTTCCGATCAGTCCGGTCACGTAACCCGGCTTTACTTCCATCGTAATATCCAGTTCAAAATCTTTATATTGTTTTCTTACATTCTCTAATCGCAGCATATTTTTAATCCTCCAATATAATATTGAATAACTCTTTTAACTCCTGATCTGACATGCCGCAGCTTCTGCCCTTGCGGATAGCGGTCTCTAGATCAGCCTCTACTTCCTTTTTCTTCTCTTCCAGCATCATCTGCTGATTTGCAAAGGCTACAAAGCTGCCTTTACCGTGAACAGTTATGACAAATCCTTCTGCCTCCAGCGCATCATAAGCTTTTTTTACAGTCAGCGCGCTGACTTTAAGTTCCTTTGCCAGAGTCCGCACAGACGGCAGCGCTGTATCTGCCTTAAGTATTCCTCTGATGATCTGCCCCTTCACCTGTTCTACGATCTGCTCGTAGATTGGCTGCATGGAAGAATGACTGATAATTAAATTCATCCTATCCCCCCTTCGTTATAAACAGTATATAACAGTTTATAACTGTTGTCAACTGTTATATACTGTTTATTTCATTTTTTTATGATTACAGGCGCAATCCACACCAAAAACAGCATCAAAAATACCCGGACAGCTTTGCCAGATCATCTGGCAATCCCTGTCCGGGCATCTTCAATCGCGTATTTTGATTACAGATCTTAACAGATCTCACAGATCCATCCTTCTGGCGCCTCAATCCTTCCCATCTGGATACCTGTCAGTGTATCATACAGTTTCTTCGTAACAGGCCCCATCTCATCCATGCCGCTTGAAAAACAGATCTCTTTTCCGTGATCCACTACTTTTCCGACTGGCGAGATCACTGCTGCCGTTCCGCAGAGTCCGCACTCCGCGAACTCTTTCACTTCATCCATATGCACTTCTCTCTGCTCCACTTCAAGGCCAAGATAATTTTCAGCCACATACATCAGCGAGCGTCTTGTAATAGAAGGCAGTATTGTATCTGACTTTGGTGTCACCACTTTTCCATCCTTTGTTACAAACAAAAAGTTAGCGCCGCCTGTCTCCTCAACCTTTGTCCTCGTAGCAGCGTCCAGATACATATTCTCATCATATCCCTGCTTGTGTGCATCCACAATGGCATGAAGGCTCATTGCGTAATTAAGCCCCGCTTTTACATGTCCTGTCCCATGCGGAGCCGCTCTGTCAAAATCACAGACTCTGATGGTAATGGGCTTTGCGCCGCCCTTAAAATATGGTCCAACCGGAGTACAAAATGTGCGGAACTGATATTCATCCGCAGGTTTTACACCGATAACCGCGTTAGAACCGAATAGATACGGGCGGACATAGAGGGTCGCTCCCGAACCGAAAGGCGGAACATACGCTGCATTAGCTTTTACAACCTGTTTCACCGCCTCTACAAATCTATCCTCCGGGAACGCCGGCATCTCAAGGCGCTTTGCCGTGTCCGCCATCCGCTTTGCATTCAGATCCGGCCTAAAAGTTACGATACGGCCGTCCTCCGTCGTATATGCCTTCAGCCCCTCAAAGCATGTCTGGGCATACTGGAGCACGCACGCGCATTCGTTAATGACTACATTTGAATCGGAGGTAAGTATTCCCTCATCCCACGCTCCGTCCTTATAATTGGAAACGTATCTTTTGTCCGTCTCGATATAGCCAAATCCAAGATCTGACCAGTCAATGTTCTTCTTCTCCACTGTAAATACCTCCGTTCATCTTATTATCTTTGAATTTGATTTTTATTATAATACCAGTATAGAACAAAATCAAGAGTGCGCTCTGTTTTTATTCTTATTTCCATATGTTTTATGAAGCCCACAGCTATTCTGCCTGCCCAAACACGAGAAACCTCTGTCCCAGATAATTTAATCCCACGAACAGGCACATTCCCGCAACCATAGCCGCGTTATCCCGAACTGCCAGGGAATACCCGCCGAGTATATGATGCACACACGGCTTCGCGATGCCATATGCCAGAATATAGCAGACCGTGATATTTAATATGAACCTCACTACCTCGCTGACAGACTTTTTCCCGCTTTTAAATGTAAAATACTTATTCAGGAAAAAACTTACGATACTCCCGATTATGTAATTAAGCGCCGAAGCAGCCCAGTAACCCATATGGAACACATTATAACAGACAAACATAACACTTGTCCCTACCAGAGTATTGATCACTCCCACGATCAGAAATTTAATTGTCACCCAGTCGATCACCTTTTTCACGATACACTCCTCATATGTTCTTTATATTTCACGTCTCCATAAGCTTTGTTCATTTATGTACACGCAAATCACATATCCCTTTAACTCTGATATCATATTATACATTCTGTATATTTGTTTGTCTATCCTTATTTACTGCTGTTTGGAAATGAGACTATATACTGTTTACAAATATAAAAAAGACTTAGAAGCTGCCATGCCATTTTTCAAAAATGATATAGCAGTTTCTAAGTCTTTTACATTCCGCCTTCTAGAATCATAAAATTTCTTGCTTTTAAATGATGATGCACACCATCCCGCCATTGCTGTCATTGACGATCTTCTGCATGGTATCCTGCAATTTCCCCTGACTTTCGTCGTTGATAGACATCATCTTGTTCCGCATTCCATCCATCACCAGATCCTCTACAGATTTGCCGAAGATATTCGTACCCCAGATTCCTTCCTCCGTATCACTCATCGTCTTGATATAGTCGATCAGATCCTGCGCCTGCTGTTCATTTCCTACGATCGGCGCTATCTCTGTCTCGATATTGGCACGTATCAGATGAATAGACGGTGCCTGAGAATGAATCTTCACCCCGTACTTATTCCCCTGTTTGATAACTGTCGGCTCATCCAGCGTGATCTCTTCCTTCTTCGGACTCACCATGCCGTAACCTTTCATCCGCACAGAAGCAAACGCATCCTTCACATCCTCATACTCCGTCTTTAATTCCGAAAGGTTCTTCATAGCGGCAATGAGTTCATACTGGCCTGCGATCGTCATTCCTGTAAGATCGCTCAGCATCTGATAATAGAACTTTTCCGCGACCCCGATGCGCACCTTGATACAGCCATTATCCATACCAATATGGTCCACTTTCATTTCATCTATGTAAGAGCTGTCCGGCATGTCGATGCCTCTGGCAGCATCACGCACCTCGCTCATCTGCTCCATCACACCTCTGATGTGTCCTAAAAGCTCTTGTTTGATCGCATGGTCTCTCGGCAGCATCTCCGCCCATTTAGGAATAAAAAACTGGATTTCCGAGACAGGAAACTCGAACATGACTTCTTCTAATATTTTATAGATATCGTCTTCTTTTAACTGCTCACAATTGACAGATATCGCCTTGACTCCATATTCCTGTTCTATCTCTGTGACTGTCTTTTTAGCATCTTCGCCATATGGCTTCACAGAATTTACAAGCACTACAAAAGGTTTTCCGATTGCCTGAAGCTCTCTTATAGTCTGGCCTTCCGCGGTTTTATAATGCTCCCGTTCAATCTCACCGATACTCCCGTCTGTCGTCACCACGATTCCTATAGTAGCATGGTCATGGATCACCTTTCTTGTACCGATCCCCGCAGCCTTGGTAAATGGGATCTCATAATCAAACCATGGCGTTTTCACCATCCGCTCTTCATTTCCCTCCACATGTCCGGAAGCCCCTTCCACCATATAACCCACACAGTCGATCAGCCGCACCTTCACCTTAACATCATCTGAAAGCCTGATATCTGCCGCTTCCTTGGGAATGAACTTCGGTTCTGTAGTCATGATCGTACGTCCTTTTGCCGATTGCGGAAGTTCATCCTTTGTCCGCTCTCTTCCATGCTCATCCTCCATATGCGGGAGCACCAGCACATCCATGAATCGTTTGATAAATGTAGACTTACCGGTCCTTACCGGTCCTACTACCCCTATGTATATTTCTCCCTTTGTCCGGGCCTCAATATCCTTGTATAATTGAAACGTATTCATTCTAATACCCCCTTGCTATGCTGATAACAGTGTATGCAAGAGGGTATTTCTTTTAGAACTCTTTTCTATTTATTCTTTCCACAAAAGCGAGTGATGCTCTGCCTTGGAATCTCTTAACATAAGCTCATCTACAGCTTCCCTCGGATCCTTACCTTCAAAAAGCACTTCATTGACCTTACTTACGATAGGAAGGGGTACATTATGCATCTTTCCAAGCTTTACTGCTGCTTTTGTTGAATAGACGCCTTCCACTACCATCTGAACTTCATCCATCGCCTCCTGCATGGATTTCCCCTGTCCCATAAGATATCCTGCTTTTCGGTTGCGGCTGTGGACACTGGCGCAGGTAACGATCAGATCTCCGATCCCTGTCAGTCCTGTAAAGCTTTCGACAGCTCCGCCCATCTTTACCCCAAGCTGCGCGATCTCCGCAATCCCTCTCGTGATCAGCGCCGCTTTTGTATTGTCACCGTATCCCATCCCGTCCGCGATACCTGCCGCAAGGGCAATAACATTTTTAAGAGAGCCGCCAAGTTCCATACCAAGCCTGTCCGGGCTGGTGTATACACGGAACACTTTGTTCATAAATGCTTCCTGAAGATATTTTGCAGTCTTTTCTGTCTTCGCCCCAATGACAACTGCTGTAGGAAGCCCTCTTCCTACTTCCTCCGCATGGCTCGGGCCTGAAAGCACCGCCACATCTGCCTGCGGGATCTCTTCTTCGATCTGTTGGGAAAGAGTCATCAGCGTACTCTCTTCAATTCCTTTCGCCACGTCCACGATGATCTGATCCGCTCCCACATACTGCTTCATATTGCGCGCAGTATTTCTTGTGAACGGCGACGGAACTGCCATAACGATAAAGTCCTTTTCCTTTATGGTCTCTTCCATATCGCTTGTAAATTGCATATCCTTTGGAATAGGAACCCCCGGAAGCTTGCTTTTATGCTCCCGTTCTTTTGACAGCATCTCCACTTCCTCTTCACTGATGGACCATACAGTCACCTGATGTCCGTTGCTGTGAAGCAAGAGCGCCAATGCAGTTCCCCAGCTCCCTGCACCCATAATTCCTACATTTGCCATAATAATCTCCTCCTGACATAAATTATTTACTTTTACCAACACTTATCTTATTCTCTGTTCCATGAATCAGACGCTTAATATTCTCTCTATGTTTAAAAAACGCCAGCACCATCAGAAGTGCCGCGATCCCATACATCTCATAGAGATATTCCGGGGCCATATTATAAACACCCGTCTGTCCCTGATAGATGATCTCCAGAAGATAAATGATCACTACTGCAAGAGATCCTAAAGATACATAACGCGTCACCGCCACTATGCAGACAAAGACCACCAGACAGATCAGCACCATCACCGGCGTAGTAGTGCTTAAAAGAAGTCCTGCCGTAGCCGCTATCCCCTTGCCGCCTTTAAACTTCATATAAAACGGATAATTGTGTCCAAGCACCGCCCCCATACCGGCATACATAGACAGAAGCGGCAGGATATCCGCGCGGCTGTTCCTATAGATCAGATGAACCGCAGCCACCGCAAACACACACTTAAAAGCGTCTCCAAGAAGTGTCACTACCCCTGCCTTCCACCCAAGGGTACGCAGTGCGTTGGTCGTACCCGCATTACCGCTCCCCTGCTTGCGGATATCAATATGATGAAGCTTTCCGTAAATATACCCTGTCTGCAGCAGACCGAAGGCGTACCCGATACATACACAGATGATTCTTTCCATAACTACCGTTCCTTTTCCTTTCTCTCCCGGATAAAAAACTTCAGTGAAGTCCCTTTAAAGCCAAAAGCTTCCCGGATCTTATTCTCCAGATACCTCGTATAAGAAAAATGCATAAGTTCTCTGTCATTTACAAAGATAACAAAAGTCGGCGGCTTCACCGATACCTGTGTGATGTAATAAAGCCTGAGGCGCTTTCCCTTATCTGACGGGGGCTGCTGCATCGCCACCGCCTCCATCATGATCTCATTGAGAACTCCGGTCGCCACACGCAGTGTCTGGTTTTCGATCACCATATCTATGACATCATAAAGCTTATTCAGCCGCTGGCCTGTCCTGGCCGACACATACATGATCTCCGCGTAAGGCATAAAAGAAAGGACACGGCGTATCTCATTCTCGTATTTTTTCATGGTTTTGTCATCCTTTTCGATGGCGTCCCATTTGTTGACGACGATCACGATGCCCTTTCCCCGTTCATGGGCGATCCCTGCGATCTTCGCGTCCTGCTCCGTTACTCCTTCTAAAGCGTCGATCACCATAAGCACCACATCCGAGCGCTCCACTGCCGTTACCGCACGTATGATGCTGTAACGCTCCAGCTCCTCCTTGATCCTGCTTTTTCTCCTGAGTCCGGCAGTATCAATAAACACATACTCCCTTCCCTCATGCACGATCTCAGTATCAATAGCATCTCTTGTAGTCCCTGCGATGTCCGATACGATCACACGCTGCTCACCTAAAAGCTTATTGATAATAGAAGACTTTCCTACATTCGGCTTTCCTACAATAGCGATTCTCGGCCGCTCATCTTCCTGGTCCTCCTCACCATTCTCAGGAAAATGGGCAATGACTGCATCAAGCATATCCCCGATCCCAAGTCTTGACGCCGCCGACACCGGAACCGGCTCACCGATTCCAAGATTATAAAATTCATAGACATCCGGCATATATTTTTCAAAACTATCCACTTTATTAACAACAAGAACGACCGGCTTTCCGGAACGCCTTAACATATCTGCCACTTTGGAATCTGAATCGATCATTCCCTGTCTCACATCGGTTATAAACACGATCACGTCGGAAGTGTCGATGGCAATCTGCGCCTGCTCCCTCATCTGGGACAAGATGACATCCTTGCTGTCAGGCTCGATCCCACCGGTATCAATCATAGTAAAGGTCCTGTCAAGCCACGACACATCCGCATAGATACGGTCTCTTGTCACCCCCGGAGTATCCTTAACGATGGATATCTTCTCTCCTGCCAGAGCATTGAACAGTGTGGATTTTCCCACATTCGGTCTTCCTACAATGGCAACTACTGGTTTACTCATAATCTATCTCCTCATTTGCGAATCTAAAATTGCTTCAATAAAATCTTGTCCGCTTGATTTTACAATATCTGCCCGCACTTGTAAAGCCTCAGAAAGTTCTGAGAGGGTTATATCATCTAAAAATACTTCTTCCCCACTGCGGAACATATTACATGGGAGAAGAAGCTTTTCACCAAGGGGCCTGTCTTTAAGCTGCTCTATCAGATCCTGCCCGGTGATCAGCCCCGATACCGTGATCAGTTCTCCGAAAAATCTATTTTCAATACTGTAGACATGGACCTTTGTATTGGAATACTTCTCCATCAGCCTCACCGCAAAGTCTCTTATAAAAGGATAGGCAAGCTTTCCGGTAGCTATAGATACTTCCCGCGTTTTATCATCCCCGGCAAGTTTTCGATAACTTTCTTCAAATTCATCTGAAAGGAGCCTTAACATTCCGACTCCGTTTTCAAGCTGGAGATATCCGTCATACCGTTCCTCCTTTGGAAGCTCTTCCTCCGCCAGCATATACCACTCATCCCCCGCATGGATAAAATGCGTCCCCTTCCTTTCATAAAGCCTGTCCTGCCATTTATGGATAATGCCAAGTACTTCCTTCGCATCCTCCTTTGTAAAAGGTTCTAAAGGATATAAGCCTTCCCTGTATTTCGTAAGCCCTACCGGGACTACAGACACACTTTCAAGATAAGGGATGTAGCGGGACATATCCTGTATACTTTTTTCTAATTCCTCTCCGTCATTGATCCCCCGGCACAGCACGATCTGTCCGTTCATTCGGATGCCGCCGTCATAGAGCCTGTCCACCTTCTTAAGCGCCTCCCCCGCAAAACGGTTGCAGAGCATCCTGCACCGGAGCTTGGGATTCGTCGTATGGAAAGATATATTGATAGGCTCCAGATGATAACGTATGATCCGGTCAATGTCATGATCACTCATATTAGTAAGCGTCACATAATTCCCCTGCAGGAAGGATAGCCTGGAATCGTCATCTTTAAAATAAAGCGTATCCCGCATTCCTTTTGGCATCTGGTCTATGAAACAGAACATACACTTATTGCGGCAGGAACGGTATTCATCCATCAGCCCCTGCTCAAACTCGATCCCCAGATCTTCTTCATAATCCTTCTCGATCTCCAGCTCCCATTCTTCTCCGTAAGACTTGCGTATCAAAATAGTCAGGTATTCATCATTTACATAAAAATGATAATCAAAAACATCTTCTATCTCATTGCCGTTAATAGATAACAGACGATCCCCCGGCTCAATCTCAAGCTCTCCGGCGATACTTCCCGGAAGAACCGCTTTCACAATATGCTCCTGTTTCATATCCATCTCCTTATACCAGCATTTCCTTATGTACAGTATACCCTACATTGCAAAAATAGTCCAATCAAAACATTGACCTCTCTCTATAAATAATGATATGATACATGAGTATCATATACTTAATTTTATATTATATTCAGGAGAAGATCTATGACAAATGATATACAGGAAATGGAAACAGTCCTGCCGGTAGCGCCCCTTAAGATCGCAGCTTTGGAAAGCTGTCTTGAGCTTGGCAAAAAAGTAAATGACTACATCGTCAGATTCAGGCAGGAAACTTACCACACTTCTTTACACTCACCTCTTTTTTCCAGTTATAAACTGGATAATTACCTGATCGACTGTCACTGCCCCCGCTTCGGAACCGGAGAGGCCAAAGGGCTGCTCAAAGAATCCGTACGAGGAAAAGACTTATTTGTTATGGCAGACGTATGCAATTACAGTCTGACCTACACAGTAAACGGGCATGTAAACCATATGTCTCCGGACGATCACTATCAGAATTTGAAGCGCATCATTTCCGCGGCAAACGGCAAGGCTCACCGTGTCAATGTGATCATGCCCTTTCTCTATGAAAGCCGCCAGCACAAGCGCACAAAACGGGAATCCTTAGACTGCGCCTTTGCGCTTCAGGAGTTAGTAGACATGGGCGCTTCTAATATCATCACTTTTGACGCGCATGATCCGCGGGTACAGAATGCGATCCCCCTTCAGGGTTTTGATAATTTCAGTCCTGCCTACCAGTTTATGAAAGCACTGCTTCGTGCCGAACCTGACCTTAAAGTAGACAAGGATCATCTGATGGTCATCAGTCCCGATGAAGGAGCCATGCATCGCGCCGTATATTTTTCCAATGTCATCGGAGTAAATATGGGTATGTTTTACAAGCGGCGTGACTACTCCCAGATCATCGGCGGAAAGAATCCCATTGTCGCCCATGAATTTCTCGGTGACAACATTGACGGAAAGAATGTTATCGTCATTGACGATATGATCTCTTCCGGCGAAAGCATGCTGGATGTAGCAAAACAGATCAAAGAGAGGGGCGCCGGCAGAGTATTCGTCTGCACAACTTTCGGACTATTCACCGATGGCTTTGACAAGTTTGATGAATATTATGAAAAGGGCTATATTGACCGTGTGATCACGACGAATCTCACCTATCTTCCGCCCTGCGCAAAAGAAAAGCCTTATTTTGTTACGGCCGATATGAGCAAATTTATTGCTCTTATCATTGATTCTCTAAACCATGATACACCTATCAGTTCTGTTATGGTTCCTACAGACAAAATCCATAAATTGCTGGATAACCACAGACAAAAAACCAGATAATCTTATAACGGCTGTTGTCTTTAACAGACAGCAGCCGTTTATATTGTTCCCTATTCTGTAAAATCCGTATATTTTCCTCCGTCCTTCAACTCAACACCTTTCGCCGCTGCCATCTCAGACACTGTCACAAGCTGATACCCTGCATCCTCCAGCTTCGGAATAAGCTCAATCGTCGCATCAACAGTCTCTGTATGGATATCATGAAGCAGGATGATATCTCCGTCTTCTACATGATCCATCACCGCATCGATCGTCTTCTGGACATCTCTCGTCTTCCAGTCCAGCGTGTCAATATTCCACAAGATCATCGGTGAACCCACATTCTCTTTCACTGTATCATTGATCGCTCCGTACGGCGGACGCATAACAGATGCAAAGCTTCCTGAAGCCTTTTTTAGATTCTCGTTTGTATCCGACATCTGCTTTTTGATCCCTTCATCATCCAGTTTTGAAAGGTTCGCATGATCATAGGAATGACTTCCCAGCTCGCAGCCTATCTTCTTCATCTTCTTAACTTCTTTTTGAAAAGACGGTACTTTCTGTCCCAGCATAAAGAACGTCGCGTGTGCATTGTATTCCTCAAGGACATCTAAGATCTCATTGGTCCGCTTGCCCGGTCCGTCGTCAAAGGTAAGAGCCACCATTGGCTTATTCGGATCTATCTGCGCCTTTTTCTTTGATTTAAGCTTTCCGTCTTCACCAAAGGAACACCGCACAAGCCCCACATGTATATCCCCTGTCGCCATCTTTGAATCAGAAGTAAAGTAATAGGTTTCCTTCTTAATCTTCTGCCAGCCTGTTACAGCCGCGCCGTCCTTTCCGAGATAATACCTGTCGTCGCCCTCATCCATCCACTTCTTTTTAAGCATTACACCGTCTTTATCAAAATAATAAAGCTTTTTCTTAATCTTCTGCCAGCCTGTTACCTTAACACCGTCTTTACCGATGTAGTAAGTATTTGCCTTAGATTCGATAAAATCACTCTTTACATAGGAATCGTCATACTTTTTAAACTTATCCCCTTCCCATGTGCCTATAGGATTCTTTACTTCAAAACGTCCATTTTTTATTGTAAACTTCAGAAGTTTTTTCCAGTCTTTGCTGATCTTTTTAGCTATCGCATCTTCTAATACCACTTTAACCTGATAAGATCCTTCCACATTCGGATCCGCTTCACAAGCCAGAGTATATCCTTTTCCGCTCTTTAGGTCATTCACAAAATCCGACACCGTATATTTACTCTTCTTGTCCAGAACTTTATCCGCTCTCTTGACAAGTTTTGTCTTCGCTAAAAGAGCCGGCATTTCCTCTCCCTGCTTGATCTCTACATTCTGGACGGTAAGTTCTACTGCCGCCGCCGTCACATTCTGGATGAAAGAAACAATCTGAAAACATGCGAATATAGCTGCAAATACACTAAAAAGAGCAAGGGCAATATGCAGCCTTCTTACTCTTATACGACGCTTTTTTAATTCTAGTATTTTACGTGTTCTTTTATCAGTCATCAGTAATATCCCCCACCGGTATCCATTTAACTACCACAACCAAGTATACATTACTTCGACAAAATCCGCAATAAACAGCCGGCAAACTTTTCTTAATAATTATTGAATAATTCTGACGGAATTATTACAATTATTATGTTTTTTTTAAGGTATGCGTAATTACCGGATGACTCTCACACGGAGCACATGGCTGACTGCTCTGAGGTCATCTGCCACGCTGTCGGGCACCTGTGAATCAATGTCGATCATCGTATACGCATATCCGCCCTTGCTCTTATTTGTCATATCGGCAATATTCATATTATCCTTCGCTAAAATCTTTGTAAACTGCCCAATCATATTCGGCACATTGTGATGAAGCAGTACGATTCTCGTATTCTCTCCCCGATACCCCATATCACAATCCGGGTAGTTGACAGAATGCCGGATATTTCCATGTTCCAAGAAATTCCGGATCTCTTTGACCGCCATCTTCGCGCAGTTATCCTCAGACTCCTCCGTAGACGCGCCGAGATGAGGTATAACGATCGCGCCCTTTACCCCCGCGATCTCAGGTGTCGGAAAATCTGTTACATAATGCTTTACTTTTCTTGATACCAGAGCATCCACCATCGCCTCCTCATCAACAAGAATATTCCTTGCAAAGTTCAGCACAACCACATCCTTTTTCATCAGATCGATGGCATTTCTGTCGATCATGCCCTTTGTACTGTCCATCGCAGGGACATGAATGGTGATATAATCACAATCCCTGTAGATCTCATCTACTGTCTTCGCATGACGGATGCTCCGGGACAGACGCCACGCTGACTCTACCGATACATAAGGGTCAAAACCAAACACCTCCATGCCAAGATTCGTAGCTGCATTGGCGACCAGCACACCGATCGCGCCAAGCCCGATGACCCCGAGCTTTTTGCCTTCCAGCTCGCATCCGGCAAAAGATTTCTTCGCTTTTTCTGCATCTTTAGCAATATTGCCGTCTTCTTCGTTCTCCTGTACCCAGTTGATACCCCCGATGATATCTCTTGACGCAAGAAGCATCCCTGCAATGACCAGTTCCTTTACCCCGTTGGCATTCGCTCCCGGCGTATTGAAGACAACAATTCCCTGCTCCGCGCATTTATCAAGCGGTATATTATTCACACCTGCTCCTGCCCTTGCAATCGCCTTTAATCCGTCTCCAAATTCCATATCATGCATCACTGCACTTCTCACAAGAATGGCATCCGCCTTATCCACAGCGCTGACCGGCACATATTCTTCCGTAAAATGTTCTGTACCCACCTCAGAGATCGGGTTCAGACAATGATATTTATACATGATTACAGATTCTCCTCCTCAAACTTCTTCATAAATGCTGCAAGCGCCTTAACACCTTCTATCGGCATGGCATTGTAAATACTTGCGCGCATCCCTCCTACGCTCCTATGTCCCTTAAGACTCAAAAGCCCCGCTTCCTTCGCCTCTTTTACAAACTTTTCATCCAGACTGGCATCGCCTGTCACAAAGGTAACGTTCATAAGGGAGCGGTCTTCTTTATTCACGCCGGACCGGAACAATCTGCTCTCATCCAGATAATCATAAAGGATCTTTGCTTTCTTCTCATTATATTCTTTCATCGCTGACAATCCGCCCCTCTTTTTTAACCAGCGAAATACTTTGCCGCAGATGTAAATGCTGTAAGACGGAGGTGTATTATACAGAGACCCTGCATCTGCATGGGTTTTATACATAAGCATAGTCGGAGTACCCGGATACACTTCCCCCCTTATCAGATCCTTACGGATGATCACGATCGCCATGCCGGCAGGTCCTATATTTTTCTGGACACCGCCATACAACAGTCCATATTTTGTTACGTCCACCGGCTCAGACAGAAAACAGGAGGATACATCGGCCACAAGAGGCTTTCCTTTTGTATCGGGAAGCTTCTTGAATTTTGTTCCGTAGATCGTATTATTCTCACAGATATATACATAATCCGCATCCTCGGAAACCGGCAGATCCTGGCAGTCCGGAATATAAGAAAATGTCTTATCTTCCGACGAAGCCAGAATATTTACCTTGCCGTATTTTTTCGCCTCATTGTACGCCTTTTTCGCGAACTGCCCTGTTATGATATAATCCGCCGTGCCGTTTTTCATCAGATTCATAGGGATCATGGCAAACTGGGTGGAAGCCCCTCCCTGAATAAATAATACTTTATAATCATCCGGAATATTCATCAGCTCACGGATATCCGCCTCTGCTGCCCCGATGATCTCCTGAAACGGCTTTGAACGGTGACTCATCTCCATCACAGACATTCCGGAACCATTGTAATCTAACATTTCCTCTGCTGCTTCCTTTAATACTTCCTCCGGTAAAACCGCCGGTCCTGCCGAGAAATTGTACACTCTGCCCATAATCATCATTCCTCCAATTTCAAGCTTTCTTTCATTACATGTTATCGGTCTATTTTTTCTGCGCCTGTAGATCCTTCTCATCAAAGGCTTCGCTGATCGCTGCCCCTGGCGCTACCATCGGCCACACCTTATCGTCACAGTCGATCTGGCAGTCAATGACGATTGGTTTTCCCAAATTAAGAGCCCTTGCAAATGCTTCCTTAAACTCCTCACAGGTTTTGGCCCTGATTCCTTCTGCACCCATAGCTTCTGCAAGCTTTACGAAATCCACAGCATCATTGAGCACTGTAGACGAATATCTCTGTCCATAGAAAAGATTCTGCCACTGGCGGACCATTCCAAGCACATGATTATTAATGACTACCTGTATAACCGGAATATTGTGACGCACTGCAGTAGCGATCTCATTCATATTCATACGGAAGCAGCCATCTCCTGCAATATTGACTACCGTCTTATCCGGCATACCCATCTTAGCGCCAAGAGAAGCCCCAAGACCGTATCCCATCGTCCCAAGACCTCCAGAAGTAAGGAATGTCCTCGGCTGTGTAAATTTATAATACTGCGCCGCCCACATCTGATGCTGCCCTACTTCAGTAACAATGACAGCATTTCCCTCTGTCTGGCGATAGATTTCCTCAACCACATAAGGTCCCGTAAGCTTCTCCTGATGATAGCTCATAGGAAACCGGTTTTTATAATCCATGATTTTTTCTATCCACTGGGGATGGCTTAACTGCTCCAGACGCTCGTTCAAGATTCCAAGAACTACCTTAAGGTCTCCTACTACTCCTTCCGTAATGAGTACATTCTTATTCATCTCTGCCGCATCAACATCAATCTGGAGGATCTTCGCGTTTTTAGCGAATTTCTTCGCATTCCCTGTCACCCGATCGCTGAATCTCGCTCCTAATACAATCAGCAGATCACATTCGCTGACCCCATAGTTAGACGTCTTCGTCCCATGCATTCCAAGCATGCCTGTATACAGCGGGTCTGTCCCCGGAAAAGCGCCTTTGCCCATCAGACTGTCAGTCACAGGCGCATCCATCTTCTTCACAAATGTATAAAGCTCTTTATCTGCCCCGGAAAGAACTGCTCCGCCGCCCACAAAGATATACGGCTTCTTTGCATTTCTTATCATCTTAAGGGCATTGCTTATCTCTTCTTCATTGACCTCATGTGACGGATATAAAACTCCTGGCTCTACTTTCACATATTCCGCACTGTCCGCCGTTACATCTTTCGGTATATCTATGAGTACGGGGCCCGGCCTTCCGGACTTTGCAATGACAAATGCTTTCCGGATCGTATTTGCCAGCTTTTTAACATCCTTCACAATATAATTATGCTTTGTAATAGGCATTGTGACCCCTGCAATATCTATTTCCTGAAAACTGTCCTTTCCAAGAAGTGCCACGCCTACATTGCAAGTGATCGCCACAACCGGAATAGAATCCATATATGCCGTAGCGATACCTGTTACAAGATTCGTCGCTCCCGGCCCGCTGGTGGCAAAGCATACACCCACCTTGCCGGTCGCCCTCGCGTATCCGTCCGCCGCATGGGCCGCTCCCTGCTCATGGGAAGTCAGGATATGCGTGATCTCACTGCTGTGCTTATATAATTCATCATATACATTGAGGATTGCGCCGCCCGGATATCCGAATACGGTATCTACACCCTGTTCTTTCAGACATTCGATAACAATCTGTGACCCTGTCAACTGCATATTATAAAAATCTCCTTATCTTCTGAATTAATTCTTTGGTATCTCCAAAATAGCTCCTCTGTTTCCGGATGTCACCATAGATGCGTATCTTGCAAGATAACCGCTCGTTACCTTCGGCTCTCTGGCTTTCCAGCCTGCTTTCCTCTTTGCCAGCTCTTCATCAGATACGTCCACCTCAAGCTTTAAATCCGGAATATTTATCTTGATAATGTCTCCCTCTTCAACCAGCGCGATCGGACCGCCTACTGCTGCCTCTGGTGATACGTGGCCGATGGAAGCGCCTCTTGAAGCTCCGCTGAATCGTCCGTCAGTGATCAGGGCAACACTAGAGCCCAACCCCATACCTGCAATAGCCGAAGTCGGATTCAGCATCTCTCGCATGCCGGGTCCCCCTTTCGGTCCTTCATAGCGGATCACAACCACATCTCCTGCCACGATCCTGCCGCCCTTGATGGCCTCAATGGCATCCTCTTCGCGCTCAAACACCCTTGCCGGTCCTTCATGTACAAGCATCTCTTTTACGACTGCAGAACGCTTTACTACGCTGCCGTCCGGCGCGAGATTCCCCTTAAGCACCGCAAGTCCGCCGGTCTCAGAATACGGATTATCGATCGGACGGATCACTTCCGGATTTTTATTAACTGCATCCTTGATATTTTCTCCCACGGTCTTTCCCGTCACTGTCATACAATCAGTATACAGAAGGCCCTTTTTATTCAATTCATTCATTACAGCATACACACCGCCCGCTTCATTCAAATCTTCCATATAAGTCGGACCTGCTGGCGCAAGATGGCACAAGTTCGGCGTTTTCTCGCTGATCCCGTTCGCAAAGTCAATCTCAAAATCCATGCCGATCTCATGGGCAATGGCAGGAAGATGGAGCATACTGTTGGTGGAACAGCCAAGGGCCATATCTACCGTCAGCGCATTCAGAATCGCATCTTCTGTCATAATATCCCTGGGGCGGATGTTCTTTTCTAACATCTCCATAACCTTCATACCCGCCTGCTTCGCCAGACGGATCCTCTCAGAATATACCGCCGGAATCGTACCATTCCCGCCAAGCCCCATACCAAGTACCTCTGTCAGGCAGTTCATACTGTTAGCTGTATACATACCGGAGCACGACCCGCAGGTCGGACACGTCTTATTTTCAAACTCCAGCAGGCCTTCGTCAGATAAAGTTCCCGCCGCGTTCGCTCCTACTGCCTCAAACATACTGGAAAGGCTGGTCTTTTTCCCTTGTACCCGCCCTGCGAGCATCGGACCGCCGCTGACGAATACAGTAGGCACATTAATCCTTGCCGCCGCCATCAAAAGCCCTGGTACGTTCTTATCGCAGTTAGGCACCATAACAAGCGCGTCAAACTGGTGCGCCAGCGCCATAGACTCCGTAGAGTCCGCGATCAGATCCCTCGTTACGAGAGAATATTTCATACCGATATGTCCCATAGCGATCCCGTCGCAGACTGCGATCGCCGGGAATACGATAGGTGTACCGCCTGCCATGGCAACCCCCTGCTTTACTGCGTTCACTATTTTGTCCAGATTCATATGCCCCGGCACGATCTCATTATAGGAACTTACGATTCCCACTAAAGGACGTTCCATCTCTTCCTTTGTAAGCCCCAGAGCATTGAATAATGAACGGTGGGGAGCCTGCTGTTTTCCTTTTGTAACTGTATCACTTTTCATATTGGTTTCCTCCTTAGATCTATCTGTTCAAATCTTCATCCTGACCCTGATATCTGTAAATCCCGTTTTATACAATGTATGATGCGATCATGTCTCCCATCTTTTCTGTACCGATCTGTGTCTTGCCTTCCGACATGATATCAATCGTCCTGTAGCCTTCTCTTAACACTCTCGCAACGGCTTCCTCTATAGCATCTGCTTCTTTGTCAAGATCAAAGCTGAACCTTAACATCATAGCTGCTGATAAAATGGTCGCGATCGGATTAGCGATCCCTTTTCCCGCAATATCCGGCGCAGAACCGCCGCTTGGCTCATAGAGACCAAATTTTGTTTCATTCAGGCTTGCACTTGCAAGCATTCCGATAGAGCCTGTCACCATACTGGCCTCATCTGAAAGGATATCCCCAAACATATTCTCCGTCAGAACTACGTCAAACTGCTTCGGATCTTTCACAAGCTGCATAGCACAATTATCCACAAGCATATGCTCTAATACCACTTCCGGATAATCTTTCGCGACTTCCTCCACTACCTTTCTCCACAGCCTTGAAGAATCGAGCACATTAGCCTTATCAACGCTTGTCACCTTTTTCCCGCGCTTCATGGCAATATCAAACGCGCGGACCGCGATTCTTCTGATCTCATTTTCATTATATGTAAGGGAATCATAGGCAGTCATCACACCGTTTTCTTCCACTGTTTTCCTCTCTCCGAAATACAGTCCGCCCGTCAGCTCCCTCATGATCATAAGATCAAAGCCTCCCTCAGTAATCTCTTCTTTTAACGGGCAGGCCCCTTTAAGCTCGTCATAGAGGATCGCTGGTCTTAAATTCGCAAACAGATTCAGCGCTTTTCGGATACCAAGAAGCCCCGCTTCCGGTCTCTTTGACGGCTCCAGCTTATACCACGGCGAAACCTTCGCATCCCCGCCGATGGAACCCATCAGTACAGCACTGCATTTCTTTGCCTTTTCTACAGTCTCATCTGTGAGCGGCACTCCATGTGCATCAATTGATGCTCCTCCAAGAAGAAGCTGTGTATAATCACAAGTATGTCCATAAATTTCAGCTGTCCGGTCAAGAACTTTCATTGCTTCCGCAACAATCTCTGCTCCGATCCCGTCGCCTTTGATAACTCCAATATTCAGATTCATATCCATCTTCCTTCCTTCGCCAAAAACCTATGTTTTTTATCATATCTTATTTTATGGCATGTTTCAAGACTGTAATTTGCTGAATTCTTGATGGATATTCACAACGTATATACCTGAAACTGACGGAAAAGAAAAGATTTCCAGCAGTCACGCAGCCTGCCAAAAATCTTTTCTTACTCGTAAGTTCTATTTAATACCCAAATATTCCCATGATCTTTATATAATCTTCTGTTTTATCTTTCATGATCCCA
>CAJUAM010000039.1 GCA_910584615.1 uncultured Dorea sp. | reverse complement strand
CCATTGCGCCTGCGCTCGTTCAGACGAAACATTCCGTTGATGAGAATACTACTTCCGCGCCGGCTGTCTGAACACATTCAGCGATAGCCGGTCCTGGTATTCCGTCACGGTCACCGATAATTATTGCTTTTTTTCCTTCTAATATAGCCATAATTATTCTTCTCCTTTCATTAAAGTCGTAAAAAGTTGATTTATGATACAGAAACTATCTGATTAGATATATTTCTTAATCATCGCCTCAATTGTCTCTGGTGTACAGTCATCTTTTACCAGTTCTTCTACTTTCTCTCCATCCTTATAGATTGCCATAACCGGAAGTCCAAGAACCTTTTGTGCGATAGCAAGACGACGTGCCTTTGTTGTGTTTAAGGACGTGAATTTCAGCTTGTCACCATAGGTGTCTGCAAATTCATGTACCTTCGGCATAAGAGCCTGACATGGTACGCATCCGTCACCATAAAAGTCTACGAATACATATCCTTCTGCCTTAAGCACTTCTGCCTCAAAATTGGTCTTGTCTAAATCTAACATTGGAATCTCCTCCTTACTTTGTAAAATATATAGAATGTGCCCTGACGCAGAGGCGCAAGACACTTCCACATCTGCCGGAGCGTAAAGCTAAGCTCTGCCTAGAAGTAATCAGACATGCTCCGCTCTACCTGAACTGCTGCAATGGCACCGTCTGCCGCTGCAGTTACAACCTGACGGAGACTCTTGATGCGGACATCTCCTGCTGCGTATACACCTGGGATGTTGGTATGCATATCATCATCCGTTTTTATGTATCCGCGCTCATCCATATCGATAATGCCCTCGAACGGCTTACTGTTAGGAATCGTTCCGATAAATCCGAACACACCAAACATTCCGTCGTCCTCGTCAGCTTCAACTGTAGTAATCTCGCCGGTCTTAACATTCTTAACCTTCATCCACTGTAAGATGTCGTCTCCGCCGACTTCCTCCACAACAGAATCCCACATAAAATCAATCTTCGGATTCTTGAACGCTTTTTCCTGGATAGATTTAGCCGCACGCAGTTCATTTCTTCTATGAATGATCGTTACCTTCCTTGCGAACTTGGTCAGGTACATTGCCTCCTCAACAGCAGAATCGCCGCCGCCTACAACATACACTTCAAAGTCTTCGAAAAAGTTAGCGTCACAAGTTGCGCAGTAGGAAACACCCTTTCCGGTATACTCTGCCTCGCCCTTGCATCCGATCGGTCTTGCATGCGCGCCAGTAGCAATGATCACGTTCTTGCCCTGATATTCGGCCTTCTCGCTCTTTAATACCTTAACGTCGCCCTCAAGACATACTTCCTTGATCGTATCGGATACTCTCTCAGCGCCGAACTTTGCTGCCTGCTCAGTCATTCTCGCGATCAGGGACGGTCCTGACTCACCCTCAACAATCTGTCCCGGGTAGTTCTCAATCTCGTCTGTAATTGCAATCTGTCCGCCGTCCTGTCCCTTCTCAATGATCAGAACAGAGAGACGGCTTCTTCCTGCGTACAGTCCTGCCGCTAAACCAGCAGGACCTGCACCAAGAACAATAACATCATAAATTTTGCTCATTGTCTGTTACTCTCCTTATTGTTACTCAAGGTAGCATCTGCTCCACTAGACTCGAAAATACACACCGCAAGGGTGAACTTTCTCACTAGGCTCGAAAGAACCTCGCCAAGTGTTCAATGTTTCGTCAAGTGGCCAGATGTGTTTCGCACTAAGCTCGAAAATACACACCGCAAGGGTGAACTTTCTCACTAGGCTCGAAAGAACCTCGCCAAGTGTTCAATGTTTCGCTAAGTGCTTTAGTCGAATATTGTCTGTCCGTCTACTTCGGTTGTGAGTGCATCTAATGCTTTCTCTACAATCTTGCGGCGGAGTTCTTTTTCCTCTGCTTTATCCAGAGCCGGATTTCCGAGAGGATGAGGAATTGCGATAGCAGGCACGATTCTGTTAGCGCCTACTGTCATGGAAATAGGAGTTACTGTACAGATATGTACTACAGGGATTCCTGCTCTCTCTACTTCTTTAACCATCGTTGCACCGCAACGAGTACAGGTACCTCATGTGGAGGTGAGGATTACCGCGTCAACACCGTCAGCTTTAAGCTTTGCAGAGAATTCTGCAGCAAATGCCTTAGAGGATGCAACAGCAGTTCCGTTTCCTGTCGTTGTGTAGAACAGGTGATGGAGCTCCCCAATCTTTCCTTCCTTTTCCATATCACGAAGAACGTCAACCGGCAGCACGCGGTCAGAATCCTCGTTTGCATATACCGGGTCATATCCGCCGTGAGCGGTCTCGTAAGTCTCTTCTGTCAGATCCATAACGCCTGCGATGTCATACTCACCGTAGTGGGATGCACTGGAGCTTTCGATGTGGTCCGGATTTCCCTTCGGCACGATACCGCCGGATGTAACAAGAGCGATCTTAGCGTGAGCTAAATCCTTAACTGCCGGATTCGGATCAACTCTGTCAAAATCAGGCATCGGGAATTCTGTCTCAAACGGCTTATCAGCCAGTTTCTTAAGGAGCATCTTAACCGCTCTCTTAGAGCCTCTCTCCTTCTCGAAGAAGTTCACACGAACACCGTTCGGAATGTAGCCTTCCTCTGAAGATGCGCCGATCGCCTCGCCTTTTCCGATCTTAACAGCTAATGGAGCCAGTTTATTCACTGCATCTCTCATACCTGCTGCGCTGTTCTTTGTAGAAACAATGTAAACCTGGGTCTTGAACATATCAGCACCCGGATTCTCTACATACATACCGGTTACAGCCGGGATTCCAAGCTCTTCCTGAACTGCTGCCGCGATCGTTCCGCATGCAACACCGTAACGTCCTGCATTGAACGCCGGGCCTGCAACGAATACGTCCGGAGCCTGCTCTTTAACCATCGCAAGGATGTCAGCTTTTGCTTTTTCTAAGTTCTCGTTAAAATATGAATCGCCACATACGATAGTAGCAATAATCTCAGCGTCATCGCCGAATTTCTGTGTCAATGCCATACCCGGTCCAACAACCTCGCCAACACGGATCTCTGCCGGATAATCTGCCTTTTCTTCTCCACCAATCTGTGCAAAGAACTGATTGATGTAATGAACTACTTTTAATTTAGCCATTGTATTATCCTCCCTTCCTATCTTGCACTCAGCTTATTGAAACCAGTCTCATTGGTTGCGCCGGTAAGCACCTGAAGCTCTACTTCAAGAGAACCGTCCTCGCGGAGTGTCTCCTCGCTTGCGCCTGCAATCTTAGTAACATAATCCAGGGTTCCAATTACTTTATCAAGTTTCGGCAGGATAACAACCTGATTTGCATTACCGCCGGTTACTACTGCATCTGCGGACGGATCTGCATCTGCCAGTGACTGTGACTTTCCGTCACGTCCTGCATACTCATCTGTGATGATAACTGTCTTAACGCCCTCTGCCTCAATCTTCTTGCAGTTCATGATCAGGTCTGTATCCGGGTTACCAAATCCTTCCTGGGATACGATAGCTCCGTCAAGATCTAACATCTTGCAGAGTTTTGCTGTCCAGTCAGAAGAACGCTGCTTATCTGCCAGATATACGTTCTCATTGGTAATGATATGACCGACAAAGTTGATTGTCTTTCCATGCTGCTCGAACATATCCTCAACAACCGGATTGTTAAGATGTACATAGGTAGGATTCTTATCGCATGCGGATACGCAGTTACCGGATACGATCGCCCCATCCATAACCTCTGTCGGGCTCATGATTGTCGGAACAATTTTCTTAGCGTCTACGCCGTATACATATGTATCGTGAAGAAGTCCCTGGCTCTGAAGCATCTGCACATAAGCAACTCTAGGAAGGTTCGGATATTTCTCCAGCCCTTCTTTGATGGTGCATGTCTCATAAACCTTTGTCTCGTCCGGAGTCAGGTTGCGAGCCAATTCCCCAATGTATGTCGCTACTCTGAATCCTGCGAACCTTACTGCTGCCTCATAATCATGCGGCTTAATATCGTCAACCGGCTCACATACCATAACCAGGTTGAGCGTCTTTGAAAATGGAGTGTAATCAGCTCCCGGGCCTGTCATATCGATGATACCTTCCTGGAAACCAACGATCTTTCCTGCCGTAACTACAGCCATACCCTTAAGAGCGTAAGTCTTGCCGTCTCCTACGGTATCTACTTTTGCGATAACTCCCGGGAAGATTCCTCCTCTTCCTTCCACCTTCACACGCGGCTCGATAACATCCTTAACCGGAGTGATTCTTACAGACTCTCCCGGTTTTGCAATGTCAAATGATACGCTCTTGATCTTCTCATCCTCAAGAGCAACCGCCTTAGCAGCCTCCTCTGATACATAAAGGATACCGTCTTCAATCTTAGACTCTGCTGCGAACTGGATATCCTTGATGTAAATGTGTCCCAATTCTAATCTCACTTTTAGTTTCCCTCCTTTAATTTTTTAGATATTATTGTTAAAAACTGCAATTGTTTTATAACCTCTCTCATGACTTCCCTCTGCACCAGACATGCCGGTTTGCTGACCGAAGGCCTAGTACAGCGCATCCGCTGATGCCATCCCGCTTTCTATCAGGGTACAGTCGATAAGCTGAAAATCCTTATATACCTCGGGCTTATAACGGTCTGACTTAAACTCAAACTTTCCGCAGGCATGTATGGCATTCTCGATCAGCATCACTGACCTCTCGTCTATCCCCCTCCTTTCTTCTGATAACATGATTGATTTATATGGTGTCTCATTTGGCTTAACACTTCCTGACAAAGGATGTGTCAGCATCGAATGCCCTTCGTGGATTCTGTCTCTTACTTCTCTTAAAACACCTTCATAAGAAAGGTTTTTATATATAACGTTGCGCGTGCTCCCGTGTTTCTCCATTACCATCGGATTATTCGTCACAATAATATACTTTCCCCTATTCATATTATGTGCTTCTCCTTTCCCGACATCAGATTACATAATGTAAAAAAGGACGCTTCAAAACACTTCTGTGCCCTAAACCGCCCTTCCTGTCTTTTGCCCTGATAATTGGTCTTTTAAACGCTTACCACACAGCACAAGATTCAGAATGTGGTACGTTTCCCGGTCCTTTTGCCTGAAAGTTTCACTTCTCAATGTGCCACCAACACATACAAGCTTGCCTCTTCGGCGCCTGACAATCCGTCAGATCTCTCTCAGAAAACATCAACCCACTATTTGTTATATTCATAGACAATTCCGATTATTTCCATTGCCTGTTTCTATAATAACCTATCGTTAATTGTTTTTCAACTACTTATTTTATTATATTACTTTTTGGTTGTTCTGCACAAAAATATGTATTTAATTTTATGTATATTTACTTTGCGCTTAACTACTTTTTATTTTTATAATATTCGTCATGTACTTTCTTAATTGTACCGCTGAGAGCAAACAACGCAATGATATTCGGAATAACCATCATGGAATTGAAACAATCTGCCATGTTCCATACAAGGTCAACCTGTGCCAGCGAGCCAAGCAGTACACATGCAGCAACAAGTATAGAATAAACTTTAACCGCCTTTGCGCCAAACAAATACTTTACATTCGCCTGGCCGAAGAAATACCAGCCAAGGATCGTACTAAACGCAAAGAAGAACATACAGATTGCAATAAATATGTCGCCGCCCTTGCCGTAAAGTGTAGAGAACGCATACTGGCTGAGTTCCGCACCAGTCTTGCCGCTTGGAATGGATCCGGTTGTGATGATAACAAGTGCAGTCAGGTTCAGGATCACAAATGTATCAATAAATACACCAATCATAGCAACAAAGCCCTGCTCTACCGGATGGTCAACCTTTGCAACCGCATGTGCGTGAGGAGTAGAACCCATACCAGCTTCGTTAGAGAACAGACCTCTTGCAACACCCTTTGTCAGAGCGAGCTTAATAGTTGCGCCAGCAGCTCCGCCGACGATTGAAGAAGGAGCAAACGCGCCGACTACAATAGAATAGAATGCATACGGTATCTGCTTAAAATTATAGAAGATAACAATAAGCGCGCCAACGATGTACAACGCTGCCATGATCGGAACGATAGTCTCTGTAACTTTAGCAATACGCTGCATACCGCCCATGAACACGAACAATGCCAGAACTGCTAAGATAATACCCATAGCGATCTGCGGAACACCAAATGCAGTATTAAATGCTGCTGCGATAGAGTTCGCCTGAACCGCATTTCCCATAAATCCTAATGCAAAGATCAAAAGGACGGCAAAAAGTCCTGCCAGGATCTTTCCAAAAGTTCCTGTGAACGCCGCGCGGATATAATATACCGGTCCTCCGGTGATCTCTCCGTCTGCGCCCATCTGCTTATACTTCTGAGCCATAACTGCCTCGCCGAAGATAGTAGCCATTCCTAAAAATGCCGCGATCCACATCCAAAAGATGGCACCGGGACCTCCAATAGCGATCGCTGTCGCTGCTCCGGCGATATTACCGGTACCTACCTGTGCTGCTATAGCTGTAGCAAGTGCCTGGAAAGATGACATCCCGTCTGCTCCTGCCTCTCCTTTTTTAGAGAACAGTCCGCCGAAGGTTCTTCTCATACCCTCTCCAAAGCCTCTGATCTGGATAAATCCAAGTTTAACAGAAAACCAGATGCCGCCTCCGAGAAGAGCAACGATCAGTATGTAATCTGCCAAGTAATGCTGAATCAATAAAACAATGTCATTCAATGCTTTCATAGCTATAATTCCCCCTTTTTTCCTTATAGGCATTTTTGATAACATTATATTGCTTATAGATATAACCTTAACATTTTAATGTATTATTTTCAACTTTTTTATTTTTTGGTGAAGAATTTTCGTCATTATTGCTAACCAGCCGCAAATCATGTCAAATCTTTAACGTTAAAAAAACAGCGGAAATTATAGCATTTTTCCACTGTTTTACATATTTTTACATTTTTTGAATTTTAAAAATTTCGGCATTTTGCTATTTTTTTATCAATGTTTGTTGTTGTATTATTTCTAAACACCTTTATACATTGATCTCCGCCTTTACGCCTAAAACATCTCTGTTCTTATCAAGGAGCGGGCGGATTACCTTTTCAAGATATGTCTCTACCTGAATAGCAGCCCGTCCTACATATTTTGACGGATCCATCGTCTTTTTAAGCTCTTCAAGACTCAGTCCAAATGCCGGATCAGCCGCTATCAGCTCAAGAAGGTTGTTATCCAGTCCTTTCTCTTTTACATTGCGCCCTGCTTCCATGGAAAGCTCACGGATCTTCTCATGAAGCTCCTGTCTGTCCCCCCCTGCTTTTACTGCATCCATCATAATATTCTCAGTTGCCATAAATGGCAGCTCACTCATCAGACGTTTCTCGATCACCTTCGGATATACCACCAGACCGTCCACCACATTCAGACAGAGATCAAGAATACCGTCAATTGCCAGAAATCCCTCCGGCACGCTCAGTCTCTTATTCGCAGAATCATCAAGGGTTCTCTCAAACCACTGTGTTGCAGATGTAATAGCCGGATTCAGCGCATCTATCATCACATACCTGGAAAGGGAGGCAATTCTCTCGCTCCGCATAGGATTTCTCTTATAAGCCATAGCAGAAGACCCTATCTGAGATTTTTCAAAAGGCTCCTCCACCTCTTTAAGATGCTGCAGCAACCGGATATCATTGGACATCTTATGAGCACTTGCCGCGATTCCGGCAAGCACATTCAAAACCCTTGTATCCACTTTGCGGGAATAGGTCTGTCCAGACACCGGATAACATGCTTCAAATCCCATCTTCTTCGCAATCATCGGGTCAATTTTATCTATCGTCTCCTGATCTCCATCAAACAGCTCTAAAAAACTTGCCTGAGTCCCGGTTGTCCCTTTCGATCCTAAAAGTTTAAGACTTCCTTTCACATATTCAAGATCTTCCAGATCCATCTCAAACTCCTGAAGCCAAAGAGCTGCCCTTTTTCCCACAGTCGTAGGCTGCGCAGGTTGGAAATGAGTAAAAGCAAGAGTCGGTAGTTCCTTATACGTATCAGCAAACTCCGCAAGCTTTAAAATCACATTGACCAGCTTCTTTTGTACAAGGCCAAGCGCCTCCGACATCAGTATCATATCTGTATTATCACCTACATAGCAAGATGTTGCTCCCAGATGAATGATCCCCTTTGCTTTCGGGCACTGCTGCCCATATGCATATACATGGGACATGACATCATGGCGAACTTGTTTCTCTCTCTCTTTTGCAACATCATAGTTGATATCTTCCGCATGGGCTTTTAATTCTTCAATCTGCTCATCTGTAATATTGAGTCCTAATTCTTTCTCCGTTTCTGCAAGGGCGATCCATAATCTGCGCCATGTGCAGAATTTTTTATCCGGCGAAAAAATATACTGCATCTCCTTGCTTGCATACCGCTCAGAAAGCGGACTTTGGTATCTGTCAGTTGTCATAATCATTCTCCTTTATTATATATTGTTATTAAGGAAGTTCTCTTTGCTAAACCCAAAGGCACCTATAACCCATGCGCTGTTCTCCTTATTCCTTTTCGGCTGTCAAGCCTCCGGTATTCATTTTTCCACTGCGCAAGCTTCTCCTTTGGTACATCAGGATCTATCTCCTCATGCACTTCCTTTATCTCCTCCCTGAGCTTCGATGCTGTACTGAGAAACAACGGATTACCCGACAGCATCTTTGTATAATCCTTTCTTGGATATGACTGATAGCAGCAGTACAGGTAAGCCTTCAGCATATCCGGCTCCTCACACAGATAATATGCCTCTTTATAAGCGGCAAGCGCTTCCTCGTACAAAAACAGCCTGCCATACGCGGCGCCCATACATCCATAGACATGCCCGTAAAATTTCTTTCCCACAGAATCATCCCACTCAGCATTCACAATAGACTGATAGACCAATACTGCCGCAGAATATTCTCTGCTCTTAAGCAGAGTATCCCCTTTGAACTTTATCTTTTCCACTTCCTTCTGATGCCGCAGATTCTCAAGAAGTCCCTGGATCTTGTTGATCTCTGACTGCGCATAGATATAAGATCCCCTCAGCAGAGAGATCACAAACTGTTCCTCCGAACAATTCTTCGAAAGCTCCTCTCTAAGCTTTTCCGCAAGTTTATTAAGATGCAGCTCAACAGACAGCCACTCACACAATTGGCGGTTCATGATCGTATGATCGATCAGGTAAAGATTATTACATACATAATAACACAATTCTTCTATTGTATAAATACGCAGATGGATACGCCCAATCTCATAAGGCTGTTTTGCCCTTATACTATGACATAGAATTAAACTGCCCATTGATTCCTCCTAAATGTATCTCCTTTGTCACACTAAAACCGGTAGCCGGGAAAAAATCACCAAAGCCAATATCCTTAAATGTCAGCCTGCAAAGCCTCTCCTCCAGAAACATAATCTCTATCTTAAGACGCATAGAATAATCTGCCCTCTCAGGCAGACCTTTTAGAGAAATCTTCTCTACCTGAAGTTCACCTCCGGCAAGGGACTCAATATGGACTTCAATATCTGAGTCATCCTCAAGAAGCACTTCCCACTCTCCGTCCGCCTCGTACCACCGGGTTCCCCACGATACGATCGGATACCATCCTTCCTTGCCGTTTACACGCATCCTAAGGGAGATCTGCTGTGTCATCTTTGTCTCATCCAGATAGATCGGTCCTTCATTGTCATCCCTGCATACACGCACAGACGTATAGCACGCCCCCTTACTGTGCAGATTATTACCCACAAATGCCCTTCTCCCATTGCAGAGGACTTTAAGTGAATTAGGATACCAGTTATTCTCAAAGCCTTCACCAGTCAGATATACCGATGAAATAACCTTCTTTTCAAACACACTCTGTATAAAAGCCTTAAAACGCTCATCCGCGCTTTGAGCTTTTTCCGTATCATCAGTTAAAAGATGGATCGCCTCCAGCTCTTTTATATGCGCCTTTGCCACCTCATCCACTGTCACAAACAGTTCCTTATCACGCTTATTCACCACATTTAATCTTCTTAGCATATAAGCTTTGATCTTTTGCGCATCACAGAAGATCAGGGCAGATTCATACTGCCACAGTTCCTTCGGCTGATAGAACATATACTGGCAGAAGCTTTCCTTATAATCCTGTACATAGATCCTGTCCTTCGGAATTCCAATGTGCCTTCCTATACTCTTTAACATCTTTGACATATCCACGCTCGTAAAAGGCGTGGAAAATGTCAGATAATCTATCTCCTCAAACTGCTCCAGCGTAAGTTGGATGAATTTTGCCAAAAGCCATACCGCATCATAAATCTTTTTTCCTACTGCAACCTTCCTGTGATAGAACGCGTTCTCAAACAGATCTTCCACAAAAAGACTTTCATCCACTGCTTTTAAGCACTCCGCCTCCATGCCATAAACCCATTGCCCATCCATTCTCCCAAGTGAAAGGGGAATTTGATAATTATCGGGGGAAATCTTTAGAGTTTCCGGTTCTTCCCTTGTCTCATTATAAAAACTGATCTGACAGTATTTTTCATTCAGGTCATATCCAAGGACACTCCCTCGCTCCATCTTGTTTCCTCCTCACAACACCACTTAGTATATTTTAAACATTCTCTCTGCCATCTTTTCATCCTCCGCAAAAACCGCCATCATCTTCTTGCGGCTGTCAGGGGACATCCTGATCAATGCATTAAGTCTTCCATACTTTCCGGCTGTCGTCTTCTTCTGCCCCTCAAGAATACGCTTTTCAGAAGTCTTTACCTTCTTCCCCTTCGTCTCCTGAAAATAATAGCTCACATGTTCATCATCATAAAGCACATACTGCTTTACATAGAGGTTTTCAAATACCGGAAGCAATGTCTCTTTGTGATAACCCAGTTCTTCGCGGCCGCCGCGTTTCATCTTATAATAGAGTTCTACACTGCTTCCCGGCTCTCCCCGGTAAAATAATATGGATTTATCGTAAAGCTGCAGTTCCCGAAGCCATGCCTCCTCATAATCCAGATAAAACGGAAATACGATCTGACGCTCGCACATTTCTCTCAACACCTGATGCAGCACCGGCTCATAGTCAGCCGCATAACTTCTGCCGGAAAAATACTTCAAAAGCGCCGCCTTACAGATATCAGGCAATTCTTCTCCCTGTTCGCATTCATTAGCAATAATATCAAAAATACACTTTTCTATCTCACGTCCAAACACAATATATTCTCTTGAAACATACGCAAGATATGCCTGTTTCAACCGGAAATACGTGTTATCTGACAGGTAATAATCTTCAAATATCTTCTCCTCATCAAACAAGTTTTCCGAAAATACCATCTGGGTAATAATACGCTCTCCAATCTTATATGCCGGTATCTCATAGCTTTTCAGCACTGCCCACAGCTTTTTCATATCAGCCGTAGCACCGCAGTACCAATTTGCAAGATACATAAGAATAGCCTTATCATATTGTCCAAGCTTAAACAGCTCAAAACACAGATGTGTAAGATACTCTTCCTCCTTGTAATTCGTATCCCTGACCTGATGGCTTAAAAACTGGAACACCTCCTGCTCATCAAATGCGGCAATACCTTTCTCCCGTATATTTTCCAGAGTCAGCTCTTCCTTCTTCTGGGTTTCCTGGCTTTTTCCTTCTGTCTCCTCATATTTTTTACACATCTCAAGGAAACGAGGTTCGTAAAACAGCCGTTTTGTCTCATAGGGAATAGAATCTGTATAGTAGCGGCCCGAAACCGACTCCCACACAATACGTGATTCTTTATTATACAGGCAGATAATTGTAGTCCCATCGTGCTCATAAGCAACTTTCTGCTTCGCTTCTCCGTTCTTCTCAATCACCAGCACATAATTCATATCAGAAACTTTTGTAGTTACGCTGTAGGAAAAGCAGATATCCCGCATAGCCTCCATACGTTCATCTGTCATCTCCTCCTTCACGCAAAAACGCTTATACAGCACACGCAAATGTTCCGTAATATGCCGCTTCATCAACTGTTCCCACGTAAAAGAAACCATCTGCTCCCGGTAGTTAAGGAACAGATCTTCTCCTCCCACCTCATATGTCAGAAGATTTGCATATAAAAAAGCAGTCTTTTTATAATCAAGTGTATTCCCATGCATAAAATACAGGAAAATGGATTTCGGAAGCGCCCCTCTCACAGAAGAAGTATCAAGCGTAACCATGTAATACTCGTAAAGCTGGGCAATCTTAAGCCCTGCTTCTACCGAACGCTGATACCAGATAAAATACTTTCTCTGCATCTTATCACCCTTGATCAGCAGGGTACAGATCGTATTCAATATCATCTTCTCCCGATACATGTCATAAATACGCACCAGAATACGGAAAAGCGATTCACTGTAAGTCTTCTGCTGACTGGCAAAATTAGCCACATAAAGGGCCAGTTCCTTCGACATCAGGCGGTACTTTGATGCAAATTCCAGCACCTGTATCTCAAACTTCCCAAGCTTTTTAAGAAGTATCGGCTTCTCCTGGTAGCACAGATAAGCCTCCAGATAAAACATCACCTGATGACAGTCAAAATCAAACTGCTGCTCCAGTACTTCCAGCTTTTTGTATGGATTTCTATATCTGCGGTCCAGATGAAGAAGCATCTGAAGGAGCATCCAACTGTCCTGATAACGCATATATGTCTTGCCAATCTCATCCAGCACCCGCTCTGTATGACTTCCCTTTCCGCGGATCAGCGCAGTCAGGTACAGATAGTAACAGTTGATGATTGGATCTTTCCCTATCGCGAAACGATTATAATTAAAATTTTCCAAAATCCACTTCGCTTCTTCCATCTTGCGCCCTTTAATATATATATGTGCCTGAAGAAGCTGGTAAAGTTCACTGTTCGGATCCAGTTTCCGTAACGAGGTTACTTTTTCCTCCGCACTGTCCACCCAGGTTTTCAGCTCTTTTCTTCCGCCCACATAACTGATATATTCCTTTAGAACCTGTGCGCACAAAAGCTCCGGAAGATGATGATTCTCATCATAGCTCATACTCTGGAGAACTTCTATTTCATACGTGATCTCCTCGTACGGCGTAATAAAATGGATCGCCCCGTAATTACGTCCTCCATGCAGATATTCCGGACGCACCAGATACTCCACTTCCAATGTGTTCCCCACGAAATCTTCCGTCGTGATCTCGGGACGCAGTACCTTTAAGAATCTGCCTTCTGCCTTTATCCTGATAGGCATGAACCCCCATGTATTCTTCATCACAGATATAATACCCTTTGTCGACTCATGGATGTCTTCAAAAAGCATACCTTCCCCGGCAAGTGTCAGGAATATACACTCCTTCTGCTTGATACCTACCAGGAACTCTTCCATAGCCTGCTCGCCCAATGACCAGCGGCGCATATTATCATATAAATAAAAGATACGTTCATTTTCATATTTTAAGATTTCATAAAAAGATTTTGACCGGAACAGCCGCCCTGCCTCTGAATAATCTTTAACTGCCAGCTTGCGGAAATCATCTGTACTCTGCACCTTACCATAAGCTGTCATTATATAAGGCTTTTCTATGATCGCCGTAAAGGGAAGCTCGTATTCTCCCCCAGAGCATACAACAGTAAACTTGCCCCTTTCAACATGTCCGGGTTTTAGTCCCCTGCCATCGTAAGTAAACTCCACTCTCGCCGGATTCCCCTCGAATCCCGGATCCTTAAAAGAGACACGAAAAGAAGAGGGGTAGATAAGTCCCCTGATTTTACTATCATTCTTGCTCCTGATCTGGAAGCCTGTCTTATATACTTCGCCTTCGCCAATAATCAGTACCAGATTCGTCTCTTCAAACTCTACCTCCGGCCTGATAAGTCGAAAATCTCCTTTGGAAAATTTCTGTATCTTATTTTTCAAGCCTGACACCTGCTTCTTTCGTTGCTTTTTTTTCAAAACACACTATAATAAATTATAGCATTATTTCATAGCTTATGGCAATGCCGAAACACAAAATCTTGAAAATATATGTCGAACTATGTATTCTGCTTATATAAATACATGTTTTAAATCTCATGACTTTGGAACCCTAATATCATACAGTATAAATAAGGAGTAATAAAATGTCAAAAAAAATTGAATTTCACGGAAGCGATCTTGAAAAAATAGCGGAATATTACCACATCCCAAAAGCGGAAATCATTCAGTTCGGGGCGAATGTCAATCCCCTCGGTCTTTCAGAACATATCAAACAGGAACTTGCCGCTCATCTGGATATTATCAGCAGCTATCCCGACCGGAACTATACCAGTCTCAAGAAATCCATCAGCCGTTACTGCGGATGCGATCCTGAGAATGTTGTCGTAGGCAATGGCTCCACAGAATTGATCTCTCTGCTGATAAACCAGCGTTCTGCCAAAAAAGCTCTTGTGTTAGGACCGACCTATTCAGAATATGAAAGAGAGCTTTCTTTAACGGGAGGACATCTTTCTTATTATAATTTGAAAGAATCGGACAATTTTATACTGGATATCGGAGATTTTATAAATTCCGTTACTGATGATACGGATCTTGTCATCATCTGCAATCCCAACAACCCGACTTCCTCTGCAGTCAGTCAATGTGATATGGAAAAAATTGTCAGTTTTTGTCATAAAAAAGATATCTTCGTCATGATTGATGAGACATATGTAGAATTCGCGCCGGATATGGAAGCGATCACCGCCGTTCCATTAACAAGACGCTATGATAACCTTATGGTAATCCGCGGCGTATCCAAATTTTTCGCCGCTCCGGGCCTGCGCTTCGGATATGCTGTTACAAGCAGCCATGAATTTCTCTCCATGCTCCTGACACACCAGAATCCGTGGAGCTTAAACAGCTTCGGCGCTTTTGCCGGAGAACTTATGCTTCAGGACACCGGATACATTCAGAAAACAAAAGACCTGATCGCCGCACAGAGACGCAGCCTATGCCGCAAGCTTGAAAAACTTGATACCTTTAAGGTATATCCGGCATATACTAATTTTATCCTCCTTCGCATCAGGAAAGAAGGCATAACCTCTTTTCAGGTATTCGAAGCCGCCATCAAAGAGAAGATGATGATCAGGGACTGCTCCTCTTTCCAGAGCTTAAACGGGGAATTTGTGCGATTCTGTATTATGAAGCCAGAAGATAATGAAAAACTTATGCAGGTACTGAAAAATATATAAAAAGCATAAATCAGGCGGGGAAACAAATCTTCCCCGCCATCCCTTAATAATAGTTCACCGTAAACCCAACAATCCATACTTACTTTTTCAAGATCAGCGCTACAAAAGTGATATCCTCATCACCTGTATTCCTGATCCCATGCCCGTCGCCTTCTCTGCAGAAAAAGGAATCCCCGGGTTCTGCAGGCATCTCTTTGCCATTGTCATTATAGACACCTGTTCCGGTCAGAATATAATAGCCTTCCTCATCACCTTGATGCACATGATATCCAATCTCACAGCCTGACGGCACCGTAACTTTGGCATACATCTTACAGTGCTCTCCCCGCTCCTCGTCAGATATCAGCATCTCCTTTGCAATATACCCCTCGCCGCCGTATGCGTGTTCTGCTTTGATGATCTGTCTTTCTCCAGCTTTTGTCATAACCAATGCCTCCTTAAATCAATATACCTTTATCCCTGATTATAACTTAAGCCGCCGGGCCAGGCAATACTTTCTTCCTTTCAGGATAAAGAATGATATTTCCAGATTTTAATGCAAACATTACTCCCACAATTCACAGGCATTTCATTTAATGATATACGCTCTGGCAAGTGTTCTTCAAAAACAAGACCAAATTTCTTTTGCTTATTCATTCGATTTACTTCTTGTTCTATCTTATTTCTAAGCTCAGCATCCTGTATCTGAGCCATCAAATCAGTTTGTTCTCCTTTACATTTTCTTCTCTGTTCTCTATAACACATTCCAATATCCTGCTTTTTTTGATCCTACTCTTTCAATATAGCCATTTTTACGTAGAAATGAAATATTGTTATCTACTGCCGTTTTACTAATCCCTAAGATTTTGCGAAGTTCTTCAGTGGTTATGTTGGGATTATCCCTCATTTCTATCAGAATTTTTCTTCTTCTTACATTTAAAGGTTTTTTATTTCCAACTTTATTCCCAACTTTCTTGATTTTTTTCAATGGTATTGTTACAACAATTGAATTTTCTCTAAATACAAACGCCTTTTTACCATAAATTTCTGTAATTTTAGGAACTCCCCGCCCTGATTTTTCACTGATATGCAATTGCAAAAATATTTCCGACAACTTTTCATTCACAGGAACAGATTCCCCCAGATAAAAACCTTCCTTTGTCTGTGCTGGCGGTAGAGAGCCTCTTGATAAGATTTCTATCCTGTCAGAAAAAACGGAAATCATCGGCTCATTTCCCTCTGTCCATTTGTTATGCAGAACAGCATTGATAATCGCCTCTCGAAATGCCTTATTGTCAAACAGCGGCACTTCTTTCCTTTCCACAATCCGATCTGTTTCATCTGCCTGTATAATATTGAGCACATCGCCATATCGCAACAATTCATCCAAACTATACAAAAGACAATTATTCCCAAACTCCCTGACTGAAAACAGATTTGTTCCTTTCGTTTTTCCCTCAAATATAGATACTCTAAGAGGAAAATGAGAATCATCCGAAAGCAGCTGCGCTAATAAATTAAATTGTCCTTCTTCATTGCGCAGACCTAAATTTTTTATAAAGGTTTTATCATTTAAAACAATTCCCTTCGATCCATAATATCCAAACAATTTTTGGAAAGTAAGTTCCTGATATTTTGCAGGAATTGTTTCTATGGTTTCTGTTCTCCCATCAAGTATCTTAAAAAGTTCAATCTCCCTCTTAGGATAATCTTTGATATTACATTTTGATGAGCCAATTCTTATATATCTCTTTTCCTTAAATGCAGTAGGTATCTCAGAAGCTGCAGGTATGACCAATACAATAACCCTTTTTTTCTGGATTTCAATTTCCTCAAAAGAAAAATTCAAGCTTGGAGAAAGATTTCGCGCCAAATAATTCTGATATGGTTCTTTATTGTAGTCGCAATATTGGTTGAATGTTGTCCCAACTATTTTATGATTCTCATCCTCAACTCCCCATATAAAATAAGCATATTTTTTATAGTGGAATGCCGCAACGTTTGATAATGCAGCAACATACTCTCCTAATGCTTCTGGTTGAAACCAATTCTCTTTAAATTCAAACCATTCCTGTTCATCATTCATAGCACATAAATCTAATACAATCTGTTTTATATCCATTGACATCCTCCTCTCTATAGATTTATTCCCAACTTTATTCCCAATTTTTAAAATTATAGCACATTGGGAATAAAGTTGGAATAAAAATTTATATTGTCTTGTTCTCTTTTTTACAACTGCAAGCATTTCTTGCAACATTTCGATTTTTTTACAAACATACAGCCGTTTAAAACTCCGCTTTTTCCATTTTTCATAGGTCTTTGGTTTGATATAAGGCTTTTGTTCCTGCTCTCGTAAATACATATACCCTTCTTCACTTTTATATCCGGAATCCCTGTTTTTCTCCATTTCTTTTAAAAACGGAACCAGTGTCCACACATCATTCCGGTCCCGAAAAATATCCGCTGCTACGACATATTCGCTCTGTCTACTGCAATCTGTACATTATATCCCGGCTTCAGCTGGACATTGCGCATATGATCATCTTTCATATGCATAAACGTGTAGCATCCGGATCTGTCTTGCAATAACTATTCCTCCCCTGAAAGCTGGCTGTATGCCAGTCGTAGATAGTCTGTCATTCCTGAAAACGTCGAAACAGTTCCAGATATTTCTGGTTCCTGCATCTTCCGGAACATTTTCGCCTCCCATTTTCCTACTGATTTTTCCAGACAAAAGTATATTTGTTTGCACATGCTTCCAGTTTGGTCCCGTCAATAAAAACAGTTTCCGTTGACAATTCATCAGCCGTTTTATCATCTGATAGAAGAGAGCTTCACAGGCATCTGCCAGAAATCCCTTTTTATATTTTTCAGTTTCTATTTTCGCTTCATTTCTTGCCCATGCAACAACCTCATCTCTTGTAGGGCCATGCTCCGGAAGAAGCTGTTCTAAAGTTCCCAGCTTGCATACAATTGTAGAAGTAGTGCTTCCATTTGCTTTTACATAAGATTTGCAGATATAAAAAGACTCTGCATTTTTAGATTTTGTTATGTGAAGATTCATATATTGTCCCTCTTCTTATTATACCGCACAAATAGATATATTTGATAATCCAAAACATTTATTTGATATATCAATTTGAAAATCATCCCAGTATTCTCTATAATAAAGATCAGGCAGACTAATGTAATATAAGGGGGCTTAGATGAAAATTTTAGGAACAAACTTGTGTATTGAGTGCCGTAACGCAGAAGAAAGACTGAAACAGTCAGGACTGGAATATCAATATACAGATTTCACAGATTCGATAGATACATTAAAAAGAATTTATCCGGTTCAGAGATGCCCGCAAAGAATTTGAGTGCGTAAAAGCAGATGGAAAAATCGGAATTCCCTGTTTTCTATTTGATGACGGTACATTTACCTTTGATCTCGAAGAAGCTGTTGCAAGACTAAAACAATCCTAGTTTTCTCACAAAAAGAGCCTGATCACCAGTATATCTTTCGGTAATCAGGCTCTTTGTATGGCATATTATCCTCGTATCTTCTCAAATCCTGCCTATATGTTACGAAGGATCTTTCTAAGATTCATATCTTTAACCCTCTATATCTTCGCTATATCAATGAGTGTCAGTTTCCGGATATTCGTGTTCTCAAGACTTTCAGCCAATGCTCTGGCTGTGTCTATAGCTGTCAGCACATTCACTCCTGTCTCAATGGCGTTTCTTCGGATCACGAATCCATCCTTCCCGCGCTCAGCGCCCTGCGGTGGTGTGTCAATAATAAGGTCTATCTTATGTCCAAGGATCAGATCCATAAGATTTGGAGATTCCTGCTCGATCTTACTTACCGCATTCGCCTTCACTCCCGCAGCTTTCATAGCCTGTGCCGTCCCTCTTGTAGCAAAGATCCGGTACCCGATCTTTTCAAACCTCCTGCCAATCTCTACAACCTCGTCCTTGTCTTCATCCCGGACTGTAATGATCATATTCTTATGCTTCGGAAGCTTGATGCCGGCGCCTAAAAACGCCTTATAAAGTGCCTCATCGAAGGTCTTCGCGATTCCAAGGCACTCTCCCGTCGACTTCATCTCCGGTCCCAGACTGATATCTGCGCCGCGGATTTTTTCAAAAGAAAACACCGGCATCTTAACCGCAAAATAATCTGCTTCCGGCTGCAGCCCGGGCTTATACCCTGATTCCTTTATCTTCCCGCCGATGATCACTTTTGTCGCAAGAGGCACGATAGGTATCCCCGTCACCTTGCTGATATACGGCACCGTACGGCTGGAACGCGGATTCACCTCAATAACATACACCTCTTCTTTACACACGATAAACTGGATATTGATAAGTCCGATCACATGCAGCGACCTTGCCAGCTTTTTAGTGTAATCTTCTATTGTCCGCTTCGTCTTTTCTGAAATACTCCGGGCAGGATACACTGAGATACTGTCGCCGGAATGGATCCCCGCCCGCTCAATATGCTCCATGATCCCCGGAATCAGGATGTCTTCGCCATCGCATACAGCATCAACCTCAATTTCTTTGCCCTGAAGATATTTATCTACGAGAATCGGATGATCCTGTGCGATCCGGTTGATGATCCCGATAAATTCATCAATATCATGGTCATTGATAGCTATCTGCATTCCCTGTCCCCCAAGGACATAAGAAGGACGGACAAGCACCGGATAACCAAGCTCATTCGCGACTTTCTTCGCCTCCTCGGCCGTATATACCGTGCCGCCTGTCGGCCTTGGAATCCCGCATTTTTCTAAAATTTCGTCAAATAGTTCCCGGTCCTCTGCCGCATCCACATTTTCCGCGGAAGTTCCAAGAATGGGCACCCCCATTTTCATAAGAGACTCCGTAAGCTTAATAGCTGTCTGGCCTCCAAACTGCACAACCGCTCCGTCCGGCTTTTCCAGATCTACGATACCTTTTACATCCTCCGGTGTCAACGGTTCAAAATACAGCTTATCTGCAATATCAAAATCCGTACTGACAGTCTCCGGATTATTATTTACAATGATCGTCTCATAACCTTCCTTTGAAAATGCCCACGTACAATGTACGGAGCAGAAATCAAACTCAATCCCCTGTCCGATACGGATCGGTCCGGAGCCAAGTACAAGTACCTTCTTTCTGCCAGTTGTCTGTTCCACCTCATTCTCACTGCCGTACACTGAGTAATAATAAGGAGTTTCCGCCGCAAACTCCGCCGCGCAGGTATCTACCATCTTATATGCCGCCGTAATGCCGTTTTCATAACGCATACTGCATATGACCGACTCCTCTCTTCCCGTAAGGGCAGCGATAGTCTTATCTGTAAACTCCATCCTCTTAGCTTCTTTAAGAAGTCTGACAGTAAGCGGCTCACTTTTAAGCCGTGTTTCCATTTCCACAAGGACGGCGATCTTATCAATAAACCATTTATCAATCTTAGATATATCATGGATCTCATCATAACCTATGCCCTGACGGATCGCCTCTGCTATCTTAAAGATACGCAGATCATCCACAACAGCCAGTTCCTCCAACAATTCTTCTCTTGATAAGTGCGAATAATCATAAGACATCAGACTGTCCACATGCTGTTCCAGTGAACGGACTGCCTTCATAAGCGCTCCTTCAAAATTGTCACAGATGCTCATAACCTCTCCGGTTGCCTTCATCTGTGTAGTCAGTGTCCGTTTCGCGCTGATAAATTTATCAAAAGGAAGTCTCGGTATCTTCACGACGCAGTAATCAAGCATCGGTTCAAAGCTTGCATATGTTTTCTTTGTCACTGCATTTTTGATCTCGTCCAGCGTATAGCCAAGGGCTATCTTCGCCGCCACCTTCGCTATCGGATACCCTGTAGCCTTAGACGCCAGCGCGGAAGAACGACTGACTCTGGGGTTTACCTCGATCACACAGTATTCAAAAGTCTCCGGATGGAGCGCATATTGTACATTACATCCTCCGGTAATGTTAAGTTCACTGATAATGTTAAGGGCAGAAGTGCGAAGCATCTGGTATTCTTTATCCCCCAGAGTCTGGGACGGAGCTACTACGATACTGTCTCCTGTATGGACTCCTACCGGATCCATATTCTCCATATTGCATACGGTGATACAGTTGCCATTACTATCGCGCATCACCTCATACTCAATCTCTTTCCACCCTGCAATACAGCGCTCTACTAACACCTGTCCCACACGAGAAAGCCTCAGGCCATTTTCTAAAATCTCTACAAGCTGTCCTCTGTTGTCCGCAATTCCGCCGCCGCTTCCACCCAGAGTATAAGCAGGACGAAGTACCACCGGATAACCGATCTTTTCCGCAAACTTTACACCCTCCTCTACGCTCTCCACCACAAGAGAGGCAGCACAGGGTTCTCCGATCTTTTCCATCGTAGTCTTGAATTCCAGACGGTCTTCCGCTTTCTTGATAGTTTCGGAGGTGGTTCCGATCAGGCGAACATTATTCCTTCGTAAAAATCCGTTCTCTTCAAGTTCCATAGCCAGATTAAGCGCCGCCTGTCCGCCCAGGGTAGGCAGCACACTGTCTGGTTTCTCCTTCAGGATCAGCTGCTCAACCACCTCTACCGTTAAAGGTTCAATGTAAACCCGGTCCGCGATGTCCTTATCCGTCATGATCGTTGCCGGGTTAGAATTCAAAAGCACCACTTCAAGTCCTTCTTCCTTAAGGGAACGGCAGGCCTGAGTCCCCGCATAATCAAATTCTGCCGCCTGTCCGATGACAATAGGTCCGGAGCCGATCACTAACACTTTTTTAATCTTACTATTTCTTGGCATTATCTTGCTCCTTTCATCATATCCATGAATCTGTCAAACAGGTAACCCGAATCCTGAGGTCCGGGACATGCCTCTGGATGGAACTGTACCGTAAAAATATTTTTCCCCACATAAGAGAAACCTTCATTCGTCCCGTCATTGACATTGACAAATGCTTCTTGTGCCACTGCACGATCGAGGGTGGCGGCATCCACTGCATATCCATGGTTCTGTGAAGAAATATAGACTCTATGATTGCTTAAATCCTTAACCGGATGATTTCCACCCCGATGTCCATACTTTAACTTATATGTTTTCGCGCCATTGGCGAGAGCCATAAGCTGATGCCCAAGACAAATGGCGAAGATTGGAATATCTGTCTGATAAAGCTTTCTGACCTCTTCAATGATCGAAGTACAAGTTTCAGGGTCTCCGGGTCCGTTAGACAGCATGATCCCATCGGGTTTGGAAGCAATAATATCTGACGCCGAAACAGACGCCGGATACACCTTAACCTCGCATCCCCGTTTATTTAACGATTTTGCGATATTATTTTTCGCCCCAAAATCCATAAGCGCAACTTTCGGTCCGTCGCCTTTTAATATATATGGTTCCCTGCAGGTTACTTTTGAAACCACATCTCCTACCTGGTATTCTTTAAGTTTAGGAAGGATTTCTTTAAGATCAAAATTTTCATTGACCGTGATCATGCCGTTCATCGTTCCTTTTTCCCGCAGGATCTTCGTAAGCGCTCTTGTATCAATTCCAGCAATTCCCGGGATCCCCTGCTCTTTTAAAAAGTCCTGGATCGTCCCTTCGCAGCGGAAATTGCTTGGAAACCTTGAAAGCTCCCGCACAATATAGCCGTCCGGCCGTGCCCTGCAAGACTCCATATCCGGAGTGATCCCATAGTTCCCGATCAGAGGGTACGTCATCACCACTGCCTGCCCCGCATAGGAAGGGTCAGTAAGTACCTCAAGATATCCTGTCATCGAAGTATTAAAGACAATTTCGCTGATCACCTCCCGCTCAGACCCAATGCTGGTTCCTGTAAAGACCGTTCCATCTTCCAAAATAAGAAATGCTTTCATAATCCACCTGTTTCCTTCCATAAAAAAGGCAGTATGTGCATGCACAACCGCCCTGTTGTAAACTCCATCGTCTTTTGCCAGACATGTCCTTTCAAATTGTAAAGATTATACTACATCTCTTTTCGTTTTTCAACCATGAATTTACTCATATTGCCAGTAAATCACAATCTTATTAAGCTCCGGATCGTCCATATATGTATACTTCACCTGTTTAAGATTATACTGCCCCGCAAGATTCTGTGCTGCTTTATCAATCAGCTTTCCGAAAATATCTTTATGTGCTTCTTCATAGCTTTCAGAGTCTGCGAACTTGAATACAGAAGGATTCTTTTTTTGTGAAATCGTATCATTCATCTCTTTGAGGGCTCTTTTGCTGTCATATTCCTCATAATACAATCCATTCATAACATAATAGTTGAAGTCCATCTTTGTGCATTCCGGAAGCTTAAGATCCGCATCCGGCTTATGGGTATGTAAAAGCTCTTTATCGTTGCAGCATAGATAATCGTAGCTTATATAATCATTGGCTATCGCTTCGGCAGAGCTTAAAAACACCGGATCGCCCCATGTTGTATCCACATAATAATAGTCACCCTCACATATGACCAGATTCCACGCATGGCTCTCACCGCTCCTGACTACCCCGGTCACATAAGTACAAAACACATCAAGCTGTTCCAGCAGATACTGGGCCGCTTTTGAATATCCCGCGCACACTGAACGCTTATGGGCAAACACACTGTAAATATTCTGATTATCCTCCGCCTCAGCGTCATACTCTACGGTATTCACAATATATTCAAACACATAAAGGATCTTGTCATAGTCTGAAGCATCATCTGTTATTCCTTCCAGCCAGATTTCCGCTTCCAGTTCAATCTCTTCCTGACGCTCTTCTTTTTCCTCTTCCGTACAGCTATATACCGGCTCTAAAACCGTATATTCTTCTTTCCCTTCATAGTGCGTTGTCTTTGCAGTGCCGTCACACCAGAACACATCCGGATTATCCATTAAAACACGCTCGAATATTTCATTTGTACGTTTCGCATCAGAAGAATGTATGTAAATTTCTCCGGAAAGATCTTCTATTCCCTGGAGGATCTCCTTGTATACTATCTTTTCTTTTTCTTCAAGCTGATCATAATAGTATTTTTGTTCAACAACCTCTTCTTCAATACTTACTTCCTGGTAAGGAACCTTAGGCCCAAGATATTTGGCTGCTTCTTCGGCAATCTTTCCCCGGTATATTACCGCTCCTGCCAGTATTTCTATTAAAATCACAAAAAACAATATCCAAAATATTGTCCAAAGGCATCCCCGCTTTTTTTTCTTTTTTCGTTTTATCTGTCCCATATCCGCTTCCTTTCGACAAAATATTCTCTTTTATTATAAGGATATACAGGTAAAATATCAATCACAAAAACCATTCTCCTTAATCTTACGCACATCTTCTTCTCTGTTAGAATACTCTGATACTGATATAGTCTTTTTTGAGGTTTGCTTTATGCCTACACCTAATTCTTCCATTACAGACACTCCGGACAAAGGACAGCTCCAGGTTAATCTGACATCTGAGATCTCCGCTCTTCCGATTGAAAACGCTACAGTCAGCATTTCCTATACTGGCGTACCAGACAGCCAATTAGAACAGCTTACAACGGATTCCTCCGGTCAGACACAAACCATCGACCTTGAAGCTCCGCCTCTTGAGTACAGTCTGGATCCGGAAAATGAGATTCAGCCTTATGCGGAATATACCATTGATGTAACTGCTCCTGGTTATGAACCTGTCAGTGTTGCCGGAGCTGAGATCCTCCCTACGATCAAGGCCCTCCAAAATATACAGATGCGTCCGATCACAACCGATGAATCTGCTGAAGAAGTATTTGTTATCCCTGCACATACATTATACGGGACATATCCTGCAAAAATACCGGAAGATGAGATAAAACCAGTCACAGAAACCGGTGAAATCGTTCTGAGCAGGGTAGTCGTGCCGGAGTACATCGTCGTCCACGATGGAAGTCCCAGAGACTCCACCGCAAAAGATTACTACGTAAAATATAAAGACTACATTAAAAATGTAGCCTCCAGTGAAATCTATGCAACATGGCCTGCCAATACCATCCGCGCAAACGTACTGGCAATCATGTCTTTTACATTAAACAGAGTGTACACAGAGTGGTACCGGAATAAGGGATATGATTTTACGATCACCTCTTCCACCGCCTTCGACCATAAATGGATTCCGGAGCGCAATATCTATGACACCATCTCCGTTATCGTAGATGAACTTTTTTCTAACTATCTGTCAAGACCCAATGTACGCCAGCCAATCCTTACACAGTACTGCGACGGGCGGCAGGTTCAGTGTCCGAATTGGATGACCATTTTGTTATAACCTATAAAAATTTCCGCTTTCATGCTCAACAAAATCCATAATTTAGCAAGCACAAAACTACTTCTCAACCATAACAAAGGGCTGCTCTTAGCAACCCTTTATAAAATGTCATTTTTTAATATGGTGTGGATCTACGATGTCCCCCGGCCTTGACTTCATTTTAAACTTTTTTAGTTTTTCATCCTTTGCCAGTCTAACAAGCTTTAGGTCCTGAACCTTTCTTTGTAGCTGCTAATTCCATTCTTGACAGCTATAGGCTTACGTTTCAACTCCTGAATAAAATGCCTTGGATATAATATTATTCTTCTTTCACAAGCTCATAATCAGAGCCTTCCGCAAAATCCCCCGTCTTCCAAACAATTGTATTGAACATATGTTTCGCCTTCTAAAATTTCTTGATTTATATCAATATCTTTGCTACTCTATTTTTACAGTTTGGGCGGTGGCAAGCCCGCCCTTTCTATTAGTCCTCTTTTTCTTCCTTCTTTTTCCCTTCTACGGATTCGATACAATCAACAATATCATCACTTGTAAAATTCTTAGATTTCAGCCATTCAATAAGATTCAAAACTTCTCTTGCAGTCATTGCTTTTAATACCTCCATTTTTTAATCTCCTTTCTGTTAATCAGATTTACTTGCCTCATCTGATAATATCATTATAAACTATTTTTGGTTTATTGTCAATATATAGTTTAAACTTTTTATGGTTTATTTTCCACGTATTTTATTATGTTCCCTGGTTGCATATCCAGCAATTCACATAGTTGTTCTAATGTTTTTATGCCTATCATTTCTCCTTTTCTTAGTTTTTGCATAGCGGACTGACTAAGAATATTTTCCCTTAATATCCTAGTACTGTTATACCCTGATTCTTTCAACGTTTCTATCACATCTATCTTGTATGTTAACATGCCATAACCTCCTTTTCTTTATTCTAATTTGATATTAAAAAAAAGTCAAGAAAAATAGTCCAAAAAAAGTTTAAAACACTCTTGACATTAAACCAATATTGGATTATACTATAACCATAGCAAACAACAAAACAAATTCAAATACAGGAGAAAATTAAAATGAAGAAATTTAGAATCGTAACAGAAGAAGGAATCCAAATAATGACATCTGAAACATATGCAGGATGTGAAAACTACTGGAATGGATGTAACGGAATATATGAGGACGCGAGCGGAGAACATAGAATTTACATCGAAGAGATCGCATAAAGTCGTCCTGGCGGGGTTGGAACCGCCTAGAGTATCCCAACAGCGACCGGCGGCGGCTGAATACTTCCGGGGTGAAAATCCAACATAAAAGAAACTATAAACCATACTTTAAATACAGGAGGTACAAAATTAT
>CAJUAM010000038.1 GCA_910584615.1 uncultured Dorea sp. | reverse complement strand
CAAGCAACTATCCGCAGCTTATGGCAGCTTCGCTGCTGGCATGTATCCCGATGATCATTTTGTATCTGATCTTCCAGAAACAATTCATCGAAGGTATTGCAACTTCCGGCGGTAAGTTGTAGAATAGGATTTTGGAAGACGAACAAAAGTCTTTAGAGAAAGGGCACCTGGTCTGTTCGCGGACCGGGTGCTTTAGTTTAAAACTATAGATATGCATTAAAGAAAAGGGGATGTCCAGAAATATGTTTAATGAAGGCGGCTTATTTTCGAGAATTTTTGGTTTTTTAGGCCAGTTGATAGCGCTTAATGTTTTATGGATAGTGTGTTCTGTTCCAGTAATCACAGCCGGGGCTTCGACGACAGCATTATTTTATTGTACATTAAAAATCCACAAGGATGGAGATTGCAGGACATTTAAAGATTTTTTTAAGAGTTTTAAAGAGAATTTTAGACAGTCAACTTTAGTGTGGCTGCTTATGATATTAGTGGCGGTGATCATCTATTTTGAAAGAAAGACGATCCCGTCTATGCCGGGAATCTTGCCGATAGTTTTTTCCTATCTATTGATGGCGGTCTGTATTCCGCTGATCATGACAGCGCTTTATGTATTTCCGACAGTTGCGGCGTTTGATAATAAGATATTGAAATTAGTGACTAACGCATTATATTTTTCTATCAAGAATATAATATATACTTTGGCAGTTGCGGTGATCACCATCGCGCCGATGTTTTTTACAATGGTTGATGCGAAGCTGTTTCCTGTATATCTGCTCATATGGATGTTATGCGGGTTTTCAATGACGGCACTTGCGGATTCATGGTTTATGTGGAAGCTTTTTAAACCATATTTTCCGGAGGCAGGACTGGCAAAGGGTTACGAAGATTTAGAGACAGATCAATATGTATTTTAAAAATTATAATTGTGAGAGGGCAGGATATGAAATATATTACTTATAATGAAAAGACAAAAGTTTTTACTCTGCGCACAAAAAACAGTATGTATCAGATGCAGGTGAGGGCATATGATACGTTGACTCATCTGTACTATGGTGCTGATATCGGGGATACAGAGGCCGCGCACCGTATTATCTGTCTGGACCGCGGCTTTTCAGGTAATCCTTACGAAGCGGGCGAGGATCGTACGTTTTCACTGGATGTGCTGCCGCAGGAGTATTCCGGATACGGGAATGGAGATTACAGGATCAATGGAATGGAGATGACCCATGAGGACGGAAGCGATGCAGTTCATCTGCGCTATGAGTCCTACCGCATGAGGAAAGGGAAGTATTCGCTTAAGGGTCTTCCATGTATGTTTGGAAATGATGATGAGGCAGAGACTTTAGAGATCACATTATATGACAGGATCACGAACCTTAAGGTTCATCTTCTGTATGGAGTATTTTACGATCTTGATGTGATTACCAGAGCTGTCAGGATGGAGAACAAAGGAGAGAAGACGGTTACGATACAGCGTGCTATGTCTATGGAGATGGATTACACCAACAAACATATGGACATGATTCATTTCTATGGAAGGCATACGATGGAGCGGATGACAGAACGTCTGCCGCTTCACCATGGAATCCAGTCCGTAGAAAGTAAGCGGGGGATGTCAAGTCATCAGCACAATCCGTTTGTGATCCTGTGTGATAAGATGACATCGGAAAAGCACGGCGATTGTTATGGATTTGCTCTTGCTTACAGCGGTAATTACCGCTGTGAGATAGAAGTAGACCAGATGGAGCAGACAAGACTTGTTATGGGTATCCATCCGTATCATTTTTCTTTCCGGCTGAATACAGATGATGAGTTTGAAACTCCGGAAGTTATCATGGCGTTTTCTGATGAGGGACTTGGAAGATTATCTCGTATTTATCACGATGCATACCGTTCGAATCTCATCCGGAGTAAATATGTAAAGCTGCCAAGGCCGATTCTGGTAAATAACTGGGAAGCAACCTATTTTGATTTTGATGAAGAGAAATTATATAATATTGCAAAGGAAGCAAAAGATATCGGGCTTGATATGTTTGTGCTTGATGATGGCTGGTTTGGAAAGAGAGATACGGATTATTCCGGGCTGGGCGACTGGATCGTGAATGAGGACAAGATCAAAGGCGGTCTTCCGAAGCTGGTAAAGCGTATCAAAGCGCTTGGTATGAAGTTCGGGATATGGATCGAACCTGAGATGGTGTCAGAAGACAGTAATCTTTACAGGGAGCATCCGGACTGGGTTCTCAGGATTCCGGAAAGAAATATGACAAGGAGCCGCCATCAGCTGAACCTGGATATTACGAGAAAGGAAGTCCGGGACTATGTGATGAAACAGATATTCGCAGTGCTTGATTCCTGCGGCGCAGATTATGTAAAATGGGATATGAACCGGAGTGTTGCAAATGTGTACTCCTCAGCTCTTCCTCCGGAAAGACAGGGTGAAGTGTTCCACCGTTATGTGCTCGGTGTATATGAGATGATGGAGCAGCTTGTGACCAGATATCCTGATTTGCTGTTTGAGAATTGCTGCGGAGGCGGCGGAAGATTTGATCCGGGTATGCTGTATTATTCTCCGCAGATCTGGTGCAGTGATAATACAGATGCCATTGATCGTCTGAAAATACAGTACGGGACCTCTTTTGGGTATCCGATCAGTACAATGGGCGCGCATGTCAGTGTATGTCCCAACCATCAGACGGGACGTGTCACACCGTTTGAGACGAGAGCGGTGGTTGCAAGCGCGGGAACGTTCGGTTACGAGCTTGATCTTGAAAATCTTTCTCCTGAGGAGAAGGAGCTTGCAAGAAGGCAGATCTTAGATTACAAAGAAATGGAACATTTAGTTCAGACGGGTGATTACTACCGATTATCCAATCCTTATAAGAATGATGATTATGTTATCTGGCAGTTTGTCTCCAAAGATAAAAAAGAGGCTGTTGTCAATGGTGTTCAATTAAGAAATGAAGCAAATCCGCATATTCATTTGATCTATCTGGAAGGGCTTAAGCCACAAGAACACTACAAAGACACAGCTACGGGAGAAGTATATACGGGTGCCGCGCTTATGAAGGCAGGCATTCCTCTTCCGGTAGGCGTGGGAGATTATCAGCCAATTAAATATCGTTTTGTTATGATTTAGCCGATAACCTATTATTTGTAGTGCATATCTATGGGGAACAGCCGGGGCAGAGAACTGCACCGGCTGTTCTCTGTTTACTTTTTAATGCACCCGGTTGACTCACATTTTCTGATTTGCTAAAATATACCATAGGGTATCCCGTAATACATGTCCTTTCAGAACCGGCCGGACTTTGTCCGTTAAGGTATCGGAAGGGAAAGAAGGAGGTAAGGTATGCCGGATCTGACATTTGGGGAGCAGGTAAAGATTGTCCTTGGGAGAAAAGGAATGACAATTAAAGAACTTGCGGAAATGATTGAACAGCGTACAGGTAAGAAGATGTCGAGACAGAATCTGACACAGAGACTGGGACGGGATAATTTTCAGGAACAGGATATGCGGATGATTGCTTCTATATTGGAGTGTCCGTTTAAACTGAGCATCCTTGGCGAAGATACTCCGGATGAAAAAGAGATTGCGCAGACAAAAGAAATTGATGCTGCAGAGGCAGAGAGTGTACAGGAAGTTTTAAAAGAGGAAAAGCCTGACGATAAAGAAACCGGATGGGAAGATAAAGAGGAAGAGACGAAAGACGAAGTAAAAGAGGAAGAGACAAAAGACGAAGATTCCGGCAGAGAGATAACAGTAGGAGAATTTCTTGAGATCAGTAAAAGTTCAGGAGAGTCAGCTCAGGAGCAGTTAATGCAGGAACTTCTTGCAGAGATGGATTCTATAGAACGTGAAGGGCGCGAAAGAAGCGCGGCCTGGGAAAAACGCCGTCAGAAAAAAGAACTGCAGGAAGCGGTAAAAAAGACAGAAAAAAAAGGCGGATGGATGTCTCATTTCAGAATCGGTAGGCATGAAGAACCGGTTGAGGAAGAAGAGGAATCTAACGAGAAAACAGAAGCTGCCTTAGAAGAGGAGATACCTGATATATCAGGATCAGATACAGAAGATACAAAGAATGAAAGTGAGGCCTCAGAATCTCCGAATACATTTTCGGAGAGGATAAAGGAATATACGCTGCAGGATGATCAGCTGCAGGAGCAGATGTACGAGGATGAAGAGGAAGACCTTGAGGCAGGAGATGTGAATCCATATACAGGCAGGGAATATGCCTCAAATAGTGTCCGGATGCACCCAAAGCGCATCGGGTATGTTCAGGTGTATAACAGAAAAGACCATAAATGGACGGATATGACGGAATGGGCGTTTTTAGGGTATCAGGAGCGTAAGAAAGTACTGCTTGGAAAAGATTATGAGCCGCCGATCTATCTTGATTGAGGAGTATTATGGAGTGGAGACAGTTATTATCAACGAAAAGAAGCAGGGGAATGTCAGGAAGACGGGGGACAGGCAGTGATATGAGAAGCGAATTCGAGAAGGATTACCAGCGGATCATAGGAAGTGCCTCATTTCGGAGACTTCAGGATAAGACACAGGTATTTCCGCTGGATAAAAGTGATTTTATCAGGACGAGGCTGACTCATTCCCTGGAAGTTTCTTCGTTTGCGAAGTCTTTAGGGCAGAATATTTGTGAAAATATACTTGCGTATCACCGGGATGCCGGGTTTACTCCGCGTATGAAGGAGGACATATGTAATATCCTGCAGTGCGCGGGATTGATCCATGACATTGGGAATCCTCCTTTCGGTCATTTTGGAGAAGTAGAGATCAGAGAATGGTTTGAGAGGGCTCTTCCGGTGCTTAAATTCAGAGGAACACCGGTCGCTGAGCTTTTATCAGAACAGATGAAACAGGATCTTTATCATTTTGAGGGAAACGCCCAGGCGTTACGGCTTGTAACCAAGCTCCATTTTCTGGTGGATGATAACGGTATGAATCTGACTTATGCACTGCTTGGGACGATCATAAAGTATCCTGTGTCTTCTCTGCAGGCAGATGCCAGCTCCGGAGATATTAAGGATAAGAAGATGGGATATTATTATGCGGATAAGGAAATTTTTGAGGACATCCAGAAAGAGACCGGAACAGATGGAAGACGGCATCCTTTGACCTTTATCTTAGAGGCGGCAGATGATATCGCTTATAAGACGGCAGATATTGAGGATGCGTTTGTAAAAGGGTTCATAAGTTATAACCGTCTCCTTGAAGAACTCAGAGAGCTTCAGATGTTATACCGGCAGGAGGGAATGGGCGCATTTTACCCGGCGGATAAGCTGGAGGAGATCTATCTGATTGGAAAAGACCGCCATGTGGACAACCCGGAGGAATTTGCCATCAAAAACTGGATCATCCGGGTACAGGGCTTTTTGCTTAATTGCGCGACCTATGGGTTTACTTCTAATTATAGCGCGATCATGAGCGGGACATATAAGCATGACCTGTTTTATCATACATTTGCGGAGAAGCTTATGGACCTTTTGGGGGATTTCGCATTTAGAGAAGTATTCACTTCTGATGCGATCTACCGCATGGAGGTATCAGAGTCGGCTATGATTGATTATCTGATGGAAAAGTTTATGTCGGCGGCTGTTAAATATGATGATAGTACTCAGAAGCTTGGTACGATTGAATCGCGTATGATCTGGTTTATTTCAGATAATTATAAAAGTGCGTATCACAGACAGGCCAGAGGCAGGACGGAGACAGAAAAGCTCTATCTCAGGATCCTTCTTGTGACGGATTATATCTGCGGCATGACAGATAGTTATGCCAAGAGATTATATCAGGAGCTGAATGCCATGATATGACGGCAGGGAACCGAGAGTGTAAGAAACTGTAAGTATTATGAAAAAGTATGGATAAATATTGTATTTATGGAATGAATAGCGGATAAAGCGAATAGATTATGATGAATGAAAACTAGAATGGAAGTGGGGTATTGAAACGATTTATCCGTTATCTGTATGAGTATGGACAGGGAAAACGTATGCGTAACGTCGGCTTCGTAAAGGTAGAGCAAAGGGAAGATGAATGTATGGTTCACATACATGGAAAGGGACTGCGTATGGGCAGTGAGAAAAGTCTTGCTATTTATCTTCTTTTTGAGAGCGAAGGGAAATGTTTTGGCATATGGCAGGGGGACGCAGATAATATTAATCCGGCTGTGAATGAGTGTATCAGTTATACGGCAGAGGATACAGGAACACCGGAAAATTACGCAAAGATAAATGGACTTGTATTAGAAAACCGAGACGGACGGCGGTATGCGGCTCTTTGGGATGAGAAGCCGATGGATATCTCTGCTATGCAGATATGGAACACAAATGCCGCAGAAGAAACCAGGCAGGATATTTCACAGAAGGCTGAGGAACCAAAAGAGATTGAACAGGTTTCTATGGAAGATACGGATAGTCAGGATGGAGAAGAAGATCTGCGAGACTTAGAGGAACCACAGGTTTTATCAGAACAGAATGACTCGACAGTGCCGCAGGATACAGAAGAATCAGAAGATTTAACAAAGCCGCAGGAAATAGAAGAGCTCCAGGATACGAAAGGGCCGCGGGATTTTGATGATATCATGGGCGAGGTACCTGCAATCCGAAGCGAGGACATCTTTTTTATGGATGGATCGGAAAAACCGAAAGTGCAGGAGAGATGGAGGACGAAAAAGATCCAGCGTACGGAACTAGCCAAGCTTGCGCGGTGTGAGTGGCGTCTGGCAAATAATAATTTTCTTCTTCACGGATATTATAATTACCATCATCTTATCTTGATGGAAAGACAAGAGCAGCTTATGCTGGGTGTACCGGGGATCTATCATGAAAAAGAGGCAGCAGCGGCAGGATCTTTTGGTTTTGCTGAGTTTATCGCGAAAGACAGGCTTGATGTGAAACTGAGTCCGGAAGAGTACAATGAGGATCACCCATTTGGCTATTGGTGCAGACCTGTAAAACGGGCATTTAAATGGGAGTAAAACAGGAGCAAAAAAATGTTGACTACGGATGAAAAATATATGAAGCAGGCAGTCAGGCAGGCGAAAAAGGCGTATGCGATCGGAGAGACTCCGATTGGCTGTGTCATCGTATATCAGGATAAGATCATAGGGCGGGGATATAACCGCAGAACGATTGATAAGAATACGCTCGCCCATGCAGAGCTGATCGCAATCAGGAAGGCCAGCAAAAAGATCGGGGACTGGCGTCTTGAAGGGTGTACGATGTATGTTACCCTTGAACCGTGCCAGATGTGCTCTGGAGCGATCGTACAGTCAAGAATGACACGGGTTGTTGTAGGCTGTATGAACCCGAAAGCCGGCTGTGCCGGTTCTGTATTAAATCTGCTGCAGATGAAGGAGTTTAATCATCAGGCAGAGCTTACGATCGGAGTATTAGAAGAAGAGTGCAGTCAGATGATGAGTTCCTTTTTTAAGGAACTGCGGGAAAGTAAAAAGAAAAAACAGGACAAAAAAGATTAAGCCGAATCTCAGATTCGGCTTATAGTGATTTAACTCATATTTATTATGTGCGCTGCGCTTCGAACCTATATCCACAAACGTTACCTTGGCAGTAAACTCAGTTCAGGCACCCTCACGGCACCCGGAAGGTTCTGCTTAGTGCTGCTTCGTTCCCGACCTGACACGGTTCACAGATTCCCGTCGCGTAAGACCCAAACATCAACGCCACTTTCCAAGGGCAGCTCTGCAAATATAAGCCCTCTGCGCAACATCACCCCTGCTGTAGCGGATTGCAGGTATAAGGTACCGCTAACACCCCGGCTGCACATTTTCATATTTTACAGTATCTTTTGAAAAATGTCAATTGCCGGAGAGGGATAAAACGGTCTTATTTCATAAAAAAGGATAACTTTTTACATAGATTTGTGTTATTATAAAAAAAGAAAAACCTGTTGGTTCTGACAACATAGTTTAAAAATAACAAAATGATGAGAGGACGGGGTTAAGATGACTAATATAAAGCGGGTGGCAGGGTTAGCTCTTGTAATTTTGACAGGTGTGGTGTCTATTATGCCGGTACAGGCATCATGGCAGAGAAAATGGACGATCGGTTATGAAAAAAATACGAATGGGCCTGAAAAGAAAGTACAGGGGACGAACGGCTGGTATTTTATGTACAGCGAGGCTGTCAATACAGAAGGAAAGTTTGATGCCGCGAATGCAAAGGAATGTATCTGGACAGATAAGGGTTCCTGCCGTATGTGGTATGATTATAAGGAGATGTGGATGCCGGCACCTTACGCGGAAGAAGGTTATGACTGTCTGGCTTCGGACTGCTGGTGGCGTATGGATGGGAACGGGATCATGGATCCGAATGTGAAAGAGGGCGCTGTATCCAGTGTGATCGCATGGGAAGCGCCGGAAGATGGTACTTATAGTGTCAATTCAGAGTATGCGGCAGGAAGTATGCCTTTTGACTGGACCGGAAGAGATTATGATGACGGAGATGGGCTGACACTTTATCTTTGTACGGATACAGATACCGTGGATAAAGCGTTTTGCGGAGTGAAACCTGATACGGGGAAAAAAGTGGTCGATAATATGCCGTCCGGCAGCCTGAAAGGAGAAGTTAAGCTTAAAAAGGGAGAAAAGATATATATTGTGGCAGATCCGGGGGAAAATGGAGGATCGGATATCGCAACTGTTAAGATGGAGATCATTCAGGAAGAGGGTGAGAGTATCCGGACTTTCTGGCGGATCATAATGGGGGCCGGGATCGCGGCAAGTGTGCTGCTGATCGGGCTGATTATCTTTTTAGCCCTGAGAGGGAGAAAGGCAAGGATAGAATCAGAAGAGGATGTTGAATAATATATCTGCCCCGCTTTTTAGCTGACAGTATGCTGAGATAAAGCGGGGCAGTATATATATTACAGGATATTTAATTGTTTTTTGTGTACAATGCAGACGACAATCCCGGCCGCGCATAATGGAAGGAGCGTCTTGGTTAAGGAACCATATATTATTAAAGCCTCCCGTATTCCCTGAAGCAGGACTGGAGCGGATGGGATCAGATGGGCAAACTGATGGGATAGCAGTGATCCAATATATATTAATAAAAAGGAAAACATACCATGCCATTTTCCTGCTCTGCCGCCCAGCAGTACATTGAGAAAAGCAATCCATTCTGTCAGCAGGATAAAAAGGGCTGTGCTGTAATATGCTCCGAGAATATAATTATGACCGAGTACAGAAGCGGTAACATTAGAAAAGGATGCGTTATGTTTCCAAAAACCTGCAGCTAAAAGTCCTGTAATGACAGCGATGAGAAGAAGTGCTGCTGTCTGGAGACAAAGCTGTGCGATGCCTGATGTTTTTTTTGTTTTTTGTCCTCTGCGCCAGTGCTTAGGGGCGGTTTTAGGATGAGGCGGATTGGAAAAAGTTCTGGTTCGGTTCTGCTCTAAATAGTCTATTCCAAGACTCTTTGTAGTGTCAAGTTCCGACAGATTGGACAGAACGTCTTTATAATCATCACTTCCTAAATCATTTGGCAGTTCAGGCAGCTCGCCTTCATATATTACTTCGAAATTGTTATCGAAGACATCTTCCGGATGATTTTTTGTTTTGTCTTTATTCGTATTCATGTATAAGCCTCCTTGAAAATGTTTCTCTATTGTATTATGTTTAGTCCAAAGTCTCAATAGATATAATAGAAAGTTAACGAAGACATAAGATTTTCTTTAGAAAATGCAACATTTGGAAAGAGTATATTTTTAGGTTGCAGCAAGGAGCGGTTTCGATTATAATGTAGTGTGGTTAGAAAGGAGCTGCATTTATGCTAGATGTTAAGAATCTGACATTCAAAGTGAATGAGAACGGTATAGAGAGAAGTATTGTTAAAAATATCAGCTTTCAGGTAGATGACGGCGAGATGCTTGTTATCACAGGTCCTAACGGCGGAGGAAAATCTTCTCTTGCCAAAGTGTTGATGGGGATTGAGGAAGCAGACAGCGGGCAGATTATCTTAGACGGTGAGGACATTACGTCCTATGATATTAATCACAGGGCGAATGCGGGGATCGGATTCGCGTTTCAGCAGCCTCCAAGATTCAAGGGGATGACAGTTATCCGTCTTTTATCCCTTGCGGCAGGAAGAGAGCTTACGAAACCTGAATGCTGCCGGATGCTGAGCGCTGTGGGATTATGTGCGAATGAGTACATTACACGAGAGGTGGATGCGACCCTTTCCGGCGGAGAGATGAAGCGTCTTGAGATTGCTACGGTGCTTGCAAAGACTCACAAGATCTGTATTTTTGATGAGCCGGAAGCCGGGATTGACTTGTGGAGTTTTTCAATGCTTGTGAAGCAGTTTGAGTCTATTCATGAGAAGAAGGAACAGAGCCTGATCCTTATATCCCATCAGGAGAGGATAATACAGATGGCGGACAGGATCATGGTGATAGAGAATGGGTGTATTGATCAGATCGGAGCCGCAGATGATGTGCTTCCAAAATTAATAAATACAGCAGACAGCCTGGCCTGTTTAAAGAGAGATACTTCTGTTGAATGATTGAGGAGAACGATGTATGACTTTAGATGAGATTACGCAGAAAATATTGAAGCAGATTGATGAAAAGGGCTTTAAACAGAGCGGAGCTTTTAATTTAAGACATAACGGGACTTCACTCTGTTATGGAGACAGTGAGCATATTAAAATTAAGAAAAAAGAGGACAAACCGGGAATAGATGTGTATATTGACGGCGATACTAAGGGCGAGCAGGTACACATTCCGGTTGTTTTGGATGCATCAGGCATGACAGATATCGTGTACAATGATTTTTATATTGCTGAGGGCGCGGATGTCACGATCATTGCGGGCTGCGGTATCCACAACAGCGGCTGTAATGAGAGCAGGCACGATGGAATCCATTCTTTCCATGTGGCGGACGGCGCTAATGTCCGGTACGAGGAAAAGCACTACGGTGAGGGAGAAGGGACCGGGGCGAAGCGGCTGAATCCGGTTACGAATATTTACATGGAAGAGAACGCGGTATTTACTCTGGATACGGCACAGATTAAAGGCGTTGACTTTACAGAGCGCGAGACGAACATTTCTATCGGAAAAGGGTCGAAGCTGTATGTAGTGGAGAAGCTTATGACACATGATGAACAGACAGCGGTTTCCAATATGGAAGTGCTACTTAACGGTGAGGGAAGTTCTGCGCAGATCATATCCCGTTCTGTGGCGAAAGGCAGTTCAAACCAGGTATTCCATCCGAAGGCTGTGGGAAATGCCGGATGTCACGCGCATGTACAGTGTGATTCTATTATTATGGGACATGCACAGGTAAGCTCGATTCCGGAGATCAATGCAAAGCACTTGGATGCGGCTATCATTCATGAAGCGGCTATTGGAAGAATTAATGATGAACAACTGATTAAATTACGTACGATGGGGCTGACAGAAGAAGAAGCCGAGAATGTGATCATTGACAATTTCTTAAATTAAGGCATAATTAAAATATAGTTTTGCATGATTGGACAAAATGTGGTACTATTTTATTATATCACATGGAGGGAGAGTATGAGATATTTGTTAAAAAAATGGATACGGGCAGGTATATTCTGTACAGGCTTATTGTTTTTCGCAGGTTCTGACCTTACGGCAGAAGCAGGGGACATTGAGAGTATGGAAAACCAGTCGTCAAATCTGAAAAACGAGTTGGATAATGTGAATCAGGAATTACTGGACATTGGTAATGATATTGCCGATGTGGAAGACAAGATAGAAGAGACTACCGGAGAAATAGAAAAGACACGGGAACAGCTTGCGATAGCAAAGCACAGTGAGTCGCAGCAGTATGAGGAATTGAAGCTTCGTATTAAGTATATGTATGAGAATGACAATATTTCCATGCTTGAAGTTCTTGTTTCGGCAGAAAGTATGAATGATTTTCTGAACAAGGTTGACTTTATACAAAATGTCAGTGAATATGACCGTAATAAGCTGGAAGAATTTCGGACGCTTCGTAAAAATATCGCGGATCAGGAGCAGCATCTGGTTGATGAGAAGGAATCACAGGTTAAGTTACAGAAAGAGTTGGATACAAGACAGTCAGAATTGAAGGCGAAAGCGGATTCTATGTCAGTCGATCTGGCTACGCTTAGAAACCGTATTAAGGAGCTGCGCGCCGAAGAAGCACGCAGGGCGGCTGAAGAAGCGAGAAAGGCAGCTGAAGAAGCCAGAAGGCAAGAGGAAGAACAGGCAAGGAAGAAAGAGGAAGCCGCGGAGGAGAAGAAGCAGTCAGATAAAACAACCGAGACATCTGCGCCGGCGAAAAGCGATAGTTCGGATAAGAGTTCGTCAGACAAGAAGACATCTTCAAATAAGGGCAGTTATGATATGCCTTCCGGAGGAGGAGTCCTTACTAAGAAAAAGGGTGTAAATTACTATAATGGTCATAGGGAGACTTACTATTCGCAGAAGGTTCTTCCGGGACATGGCCTTAAGATTCCGGGGCGGCATGTTGCGTCAGACGGAACAATCCGTGATTCGGACGGTTATATCTGCGTAGCAAGCAGTGACTATCCAAAGGGTACGGTAGTAAAGACATCGCTTGGACCAGGAAAGGTTTATGACTCTGGCTGCGCGTCAGGGACGATAGATCTGTATACTGACTGGTAGAAAGATCAAAGGTTTTGTAAATATATGAGAAAATGAGTAAACAAAAGGGTTTCTCCTGCCTATAACGCAGGAGGAACCCTTTGCCTTTGAAAATACTGACAATAAAATTATTTACACAAACTTAACGGCGGTTCCGTATGCCATGACCTCAGCAGCACCTTGCGTTACGGAACTGGAGGTATAGCGGATATTGATGACAGCGTCCGCGCCCATAGCCTGCGCATCGTCTACCATCCGCTTTGTCGCGGTAGCTCTTGCTTCATTCATCATCTCTGTGTAAGAAGTGAGTTCTCCGCCGACGAGGGTTCTTAAACCGTTCATAAAATCTTTTCCAAAATGAACGGACTGTATCATCGTACCGCGTACGAGACCGATCATCTCGAAATTCTTGCCCGGAATATAATCTGTGTTTACTATGATCATAATTGTTCCTCCTAAAATTGTATTATTAAATTAGTACAATTATACTATCTGTTTTTTATAAATGCAATAGTATTATTACAAATTCAGTACATTTTTAATAGTATAAAATCCCGGTTTCTTTCCATCAAGATATACGGCGCAATCACAAGCACCTCTGGCGAAGCATTCCCAGTTATAGGAATGATGTGTGATTTCAAGGCGTTCTCCCATACCGCCGAAGAATACGGTATGGCTGCTTGGAATATTGCCTGCTCTGAGAGAATGGTAACCGATCGTGTCGGGAATACGGGAAGAGGCTCCCTGCCGTCCGTATACAGCGATATCAGACAGGTCTTTTTTCAGCGCATGAGCTATGATCTCTCCCATCTCTCTGGATGTGCCGCTGGGGGCATCTTTTTTCCATTGATCATGCATTTCCAAAATCTCAATGTCCAGATCATTGCCGACTTTGGAGGCTACCATTTCCAAAAGCTTATTCATAATATTTACAAGTTTTGAGGTGTTGGCAGCATAGAGCATGGGGATATGGGCCGAAGCCTTCTGGAAACGCTGCATTTCATCAGGAGAAAAGCCTGTTGTACCACATACAAGTGCTTTTTTATGGGCGATGGCAAGGTCAAGTACGTCCATTGCCATCTCCTTTGTGGAAAAGTCAATGATGACGTCACAACTGTCAATAACGCTTTCTAAGCTGTCTGTCACAGGAGCACCAAGCTCTCTGCCAATCATGGCAGCTGATCCAAGGTCGTTTCCTATATAATCACGGCCTTTTGGCGCGACGCCTGCTATAAGCTGCATATCATCCCTGGAAGCTGCAATCTGCGTAATCAGTCTTCCCATCTTTCCCCTTGGGCCGATTACAATTACTTTTGTCATAATAAGAACTCCTTTCGAATCAAATAGTCTGAATATTAATTGTATTGTAACAGGTTCAGGCTTTCAGGGCTAGTGTAACTTTACAGAAATGTTTTAGAGGCGCTGATGCTTTTTTGCGTTATGGTACTGCGCTACATGGATGTTTGTGTTTTTACAAAAAAACTCTTGCTTTCTTTGACGGGATTCGCTAAAATAATAACATCGGGGTATGGCTCAGTTTGGTTAGAGCGCACGGCTGGGGGCCGTGAGGTCGCAGGTTCGAATCCTGTTACCCCGATTTTTAATTTTCTGTTTTTGAACAGTGAATATAAGTGGAACGATTTTATGTCCAGGAGGGCCGTTTATGAAAAAAAGAGTTGTAGTTGCGTTAGGGCATCGGGCGCTTGGGACGAATCTGCCGAAGCAGATGGAAGCGACGAGGAAGACATCAAAGGTGATTGCCGATCTTATTGAGGATGGCTATCAGGTGGCGATCACCCATAGTAATGCTCCTCAAGTTGGGATGATCCATACAGCGATGAACGAATTTGGCAAAGGTCATGAGGATTATACGGCTGCGCCTATGTCTGTCTGTTCAGCTATGAGTCAGGGGTACATCGGTTATGATCTGCAGAATGCTATCCGTGAGGAATTACTAAACCGCGGCATATACAGGACAGTGAGTACGATCCTTACTCAGGTGATCGTAGATCCTTATGATGAGGCCTTTTATACTCCGACTAAGATACTCGGACGCTATATGAATGTGGAAGAGGCCAATGAAGAGCGGAAAAAAGGTAATTATGTAGTGGAAGAACCAGGAAAGGGATACCGGCGGATCGTGTCGGCACCCCATCCGGTCAGCATTGTTGAGATTGATGCGGTCCGGGCGCTTCTTGACGCGGATCAGATTGTTATCGCGTGCGGAGGAGGGGGTATTCCTGTACTGCGGCAGAACAATCATCTGAAAGGTGCCAGCGCTGTGATAGAGAAGGATCTGATTGCGGGATTGATGGCGGAAGAGATCAATGCGGATGAGCTGATCATTCTGACCAGTGTTGAGAAAGTTAAGATTAATCTGGGGCGGCCGGAAGAGGAATCGCTTGGTGATATCTCTGTAAAGGAAGCTAAGAGATATATGGAAGAAGGCCATTTTGGGGAATATAATATGCTCCCGAAGCTGAGTGCTTCCGTAGAGTTTATCGAGAAAAGAGAAGGCAGACGGGCAGTTATCACTTCATTTGAATGCCTGAGAGATGCTCTGAAGGGAAAGAACGGAACCTGGGTGAGAGAGTGATCGGAGTACAAATTCCCATAAAATAGGAATAATATCTGCAGAATAGGAAATCCTAAGAAAAAATGTAAGGAGGATTCCTATGAAAGCAAAAGTGAATGATGGCTGCATTTCTTGCGGCGCATGTGTCGCGGCATGTCCGGAGGTATTTAGATTTAATGATGACGGCATTGCGGAGGTATTTGCTGATGTGGCGCCAGAGTATGAAAAACCAGCGATTGAGGCGAGAGACAGCTGTCCGGTTTCAGTCATTGATATTGATGAATAGCAAAAGATACAGATTCGCATATACTATATAAATAGTGTATGCGAATTTTTGGTATGTCTGTGAATGCATATGCCAGAGGGATACAGGGGGAAAATAGAGTGAGACTTTGTGAATTGGAAGACAAAGAAGTGATCAATACATGTGATTGTAAAAAACTGGGATATATAGCTGATCTGATTATTGACGAGTGTAAAGGCTGCATTGAAGCAATCGTAGTTCCTAAATCAGGGAAGTTTTGCGGGTGGTTTGGCGATGGCGCAGAGTACATCATACCTTTTCGATGTATTAAAAAGATAGGACCGGATATTATCCTTGTAGAAATTTGTGATGAAAAGTAGAAAATGAGCGGAAATTGCGGCCTAAATGTTTGACTTCTTATTTGCCAGAAGATATACTATATACAATATTGAAAATGAAAGGATAAAATAAAATGAAATGCCCATATTGCAGTAACCCGGATACGAGAGTTGTAGATTCGAGACCGGCGGAAGATGGAACATCCATCAGGCGCCGGCGTTCATGTGATTTATGCGGGAAGCGTTTTACAACTTACGAGAAGGTAGAGACAATACCTCTTATTATCATAAAAAAGGATAATACCCGTGAACAGTACAGCCGCATGAAGATTGAGAATGGTGTGATCCGGGCATGTTATAAGAGACCGGTTTCGGCAGATGAGATTGAACGGATGGTGGATAAAATTGAGACAGGAGTGTTCAGTCTGGAGGAAAAAGAGATAGAGAGTAATGTGATCGGTGAGATGGTGATGGACGGGCTTAAAGATCTGGATGAGGTTGCTTATGTCCGTTTTGCGTCAGTATACAGGGAGTTTAAAGATGTGAATACATTTATGGACGAATTGAAAAAGATTCTTGATCGGTAAGTTTTAGATAGATTGGGTGATGATATTATTATGAGAACATACAAATTGACGATTTCTTATGATGGAAGCAGATATCAGGGATGGCAGCGCCAGGCAACAACAGATAATACGATTCAGTTTGTGCTGGAATACAGCATTGGCAAGATGGTTGGATACCGTGTAGAGATCGACGGCTCTGGAAGGACAGATGCGGGAGTCCATGCAAGGGGACAGGTTGCCAGTGTAAAGCTGTCAAAGCTTTATGATGTGGATGAGATGAAAGAGTCGCTGAATCGTTATCTGCCGGAGGATATCCGGATTGTTGAAGTGGAGCTTGTGAGGAATGGATTTCACGCACGTAAAAGCGCTAAGGGTAAGAAGTATGAATATTATATAGACTGTCGGGAAAAGCCGGATGTTTTTTCGCGCAGGTATTGCTACCATTATCCGGAAAAGCTGGATATCGAGGCGATGCGCGCAGCAGTGCCGTATCTGGTCGGACCTAAGAATTTTATCAGCTTTACAGATGATACTGATTGTAAAGATCCTGTCCGTAAGATCGTTAATATTAAAATTGTGAGTAATGGGGAGAAAGTAAGGATCACGTATTATGGGACAGGCTTTCTCTATCACATGGTACGCATTCTTACAGGGACACTTCTTGAGATTGGAACAGGAAAGCGCGATGCTTCTAAGCTCCCGGTGGTGATCGCCGCGGAAGACCGGAGCCTTGCAGGATTCCTGGCTCCGGCCCGCGGGTTATTTTTAAGAAAGGTTTATTATTGATATTATTTCCATTTATATGTTTTGTTTTTTGACTGTGTCAGCTTGCTGCAGCTTTTTTTGACTTGAACGATCGCCTGATCTTTGCCCTTTTTGCAGTATACTTTATTGCCTGATACAGTTATGTTTCCAAGCTTTTGCAGACACTTAGTCTCATTCTTGTTAAAAAGACCTTTGAAATGGATTCCGTTACGGTTGCCGTAGATGGTGTTGTTTTTAATGATCAGTTTTGATTTAGCCAGGCTCTTGTGTTTTCCCATAGCTGCTACATGAACACCGATCGTGTAAGAACCGTTCGCCTGCTTTCTTGTGGATTTGGTTTTGATCGTGTTGTTGCTGATCTCGCCGCCGATTACATTGAAAAAAGCAACGGCTTCTGAGCTTGTTCCGGTAATCTTATTCCCTTTAATGATAATATTTTTGTGGAATTTGTTTTTATATTTTCCGCCTTCAGAAGCTGTCCAGTTTAACTCTACCGCACGGGCGCCGGTAACGGTATTATTCAGTATTTTTACATTTTCACAAGTCTGCCCCTGTACGTATTTTTTACCATACTCAGCAACCTTTGGCGCGGTCTGCTTTGTGGAAATATCAATCTGAAGCTGTGCTTCCAGACAGGTCTTCGGATCTTTCGGGCACTTGCCGATGGCAGTTATCTTGTTGTTTTGAATAGTTACGTTTTTGCAGGCAATGATCTCTATGGCGTGACCATGATAGTTGGCACTGCAGGTAACACCTTCTATCTTCAGACCGTTTACGAAGGAGAACGCGAAGATCCCTCCGCCTACCCGTCCGCCTTTGTCGGGACTTTTCCATGTGCCGCCTTTGATGGTCAGGTTTTTGAGATTCTGCTTCGGACTGCAGGAGACAAGATTGCTCTTTTTCTTGCCGGTGATCGTTGCTCCGGTGGCAATGATAGTAGTATTGTTGCCAGGTTTTAATACACCGTTGATTGTAAATTTGGAACCTTTGGGGATAACGATAGTTTTTTTCTCATTACCTTTTACCAGAGAATTCAGAGCATTATAGTTTACATTCGAAGGGGTACTGCCCCTGTATGATTTAGTACTTGTGTACGGAATATAAACCATCTCGCCTTTTTCATTGTATTCAGCAATCTTTCTGCCTTTAAATGATACTGTTTTTCCGGCAGCATGTACTTGTTCTGTATCCACAATAAAGCATAATCCAAAGATTATAATTAAGGATAGGAACAGAACAGGAAGTGGAAATCTTTTTTGTTTTCCTTTAAAATCCATAATTAATCACTCCTTTTTATTTTTTTTAATTGATTTTTAACAAGTATAGTATATCATATTTTATATCGTATTGGAAAGTTCTTTAACAGACAATTTTTAGCAAAAATAAGGTTATAAAAGAGGGTTGGATGAATGAAGAATGGGAAGAATAAGTGGTTTTTAAACTATAGCAGTAAAGTGCTGGCAGCAGGTTTGATTCTGTCATTAATGGTTACACCGATAGAGAGGATATCTGCCTCGCCAAAGGAGGACGTAAAAGAGCCGGAAGCGGTTGCTCTTGATGATAGTCCGAGCCCATCGGATGCAGAGTCAGGAAGCGGAAGTATCGCGGATTCTGACATAGCGGTGACGAATGAGATTATTGTCGTTTATGATGATGCGGGAGTCTCCGAAGCAAAATCTGAAAAAATCCAGGAACAGGCAGAAGAAGTGCTGGATGATGCAGAAGCGAAAGTTACAGAAGAAGTTGCGGAATCAAGTGATCAGCAAGGAACCGTTGTAGTTGCGCAGATCCCTGAAGATCAGAATATGGAAGAAACGATCGATCAGATCGAGGCAGATGAAAATGTTAGTTTTGTCCAGCCTAATTTTGTATACAGCGCGTTAGGTGAGGTACATCCGATAGATGAGCTTTTGGAAGAAGAGGAACGGGATCCGGATACAGACGATGGAAAAGCAATAGATGGAATGACGGATATAGATACAGGGGAGACTGAATCAGAAGATACACAATCAGATGCTGCCCGGTCAGAGGAGACTGAATCAGGAGATTCTAAAGAGGCAGAAGAAGTTGAGGAAGCCGGGAAGCCGGAGAATGCGGATATAGATGATACAGAGTTAAAAGATGAGGAAACTGGGGATACAAAACAGGAGAATGGAGGAACTGAAGATACGAAAACGACGGTTCTGGATACAGATGTAAAAGATCCGGAGCTGGAAGCAAAAGCAATAACGAATGATTCTATCTACAATCATTATTTAAGATCAAATTATCTTAACGCTACAAAGACATTTGAAGCATGGGATTATGCGAAGAGCCAGAAAAAAGTAACAGTAGCGGTTCTTGACAGCGGCTGCCGTCTGGATCACGAGGATTTACAAAATAATATATTAAAAAATTACGCGTATGACTCTTATTATGGAAGAAAATTAACAGTCAGCTCGGCTCCGAACGGGGGAGATCCCACAGGGCATGGTACGCATGTATGCGGGCTTATTGCGGCAGAAGCCAATAATGGTGTCGGTATCGCGGGAACTTCCTATAACGCCAATATCCTGCCAGTCAAGATATTTGATAATTATGGCGGAGGCGCGACGACTTCGACTTTTTTAAAGGGACTCGAATACTGCAGACAGCTGATCGAGGACGGTAAAGTAAAGAACCTCCGTATAATAAATATGAGTGTCGGATATTATTCAGATGGGACGAAGGGGAGTATAGACACTCTGCTGGAAAATAAGATCAAAGTTCTGTCAGATTATTATAATGTACTCTGTGTATGTGCTGGGGGGAATGGGGATAATGTCAGAACTCCCTATGTAGAACCTATGTATCCGTCTGATTTTGAAGACTGTCTGTCTGTAACAGCGCTTGATGATGATAATTACAACTGCCAGTGGTCGGATTATAATCAGTCAAAAGATATCAGTGCGCCCGGAGATGAGATAGTGTCCACATATAGCGGATCAAGACAATCTTATGCATATATGAATGGTACTTCTATGGCCGCTCCCATCGTATCAGGGATTTGCGCGCTTTTATGGGCCAAGAATCCTTCTCTGCAGGTGGATGATGTTGTGGAGGCCATCGAGGTCACGGCAGATCCTAATACGGTACAGTACAGAACAGGTGACGTCACAGATGAAGCCCGCAAAGCCAATACCGGAAGTCATGGTGCGATCAATGCGGCGAAAGCTTTGGATTATATTTCCAATAAAACTATTGAAACAGGGGGGCAGAGTATAGGTAATGCCCAGATATCAGGTATCAATGCTTCTTATGAATATACCGGCGGTAAAATCAGTCCGAATCCTGTGGTCAGGATGTCAGGTATAACATTAAAAAAGAATTCGGATTATAGAGTATCTTATGGCAATAATATTAATGTTGGTACAGCGACAGTGACAATTGAAGGTATCGGCAGATATGATGGAACCGTTGTGAGAACCTTTGGGATCGGAAGAAAAAATATCGCGAAATGTGCCGTATCTTTATCCGGAACAAGCTATGCGTATACTGGCAGCGGGATCAAGCCGCAAGTCACTGTCCGGGTGAGCAGTCAGAACACAGTAAAGCTTAAAAATGGTGTAGATTATACAGTGGTTTATTCGAATAACGTACGGCCGGGTACGGCATCTGTAACGATCAAGGCTAAGAGCGGCAATTATACAGGAAGTATAGTAAAAAAATATACGATTACTAAAAAAAGTATAAGCAAGTTCAAAGTCTCTCTTTCTACTAAAGTTTATACTTACAATAAAAAAGCAAAAAAACCGTCTGTTACGTTAAAAAATGGTAGTAAAAAATTAAAGAAAGGAAAAGATTTTAAAGTCTCATATTCGAGTAATGTCAAGGTAGGTAAGGGGACGGTTAAGATTACCGGAATAGGAAACTATAATGGAACGATCAAAAAAACGATTACGATCAATCCCAAAGGAACGAGTCTTTCAAAGCTTACCAAGAAACGAAAAAGTTTCAAAGTTAAGTGGAAAAAGCAGACAACTCAGACTACCGGATATCAGATACAGTACTCTACGAGCAAGAAGTTCAAATCTGCCAAGACAAAGACAATAAAAAAGACGAAGACAACGTCTGCGACTATTTCCAAACTTAAGGCAAAAAAAGTATATTATGTCAGAATACGCACCTATAAAAAAGTTGGAAGCAAAAAATATTACTCCGGATGGTCGAAAGTTAAAAAAGTAAAAACGAAATAGACAGATAGAAAAAAATGATGTAAGACAAAGCCTGTGAACATATATTTAGAGTAACGGTATATTATGCTCTGGAGTTATGTTTATGAAAGAAGACAGAAAAAAGAGATGGATGAAGTATGTAGTTGTGACACTGACGCTTGCCATAGCACTTGCCGGATCGTTCAAATATGTATCAGGCTTCGCGACAGTGTCCAGCAATGTGAATGGAAGAGAGCTTCCAATCTACTGTGTAGAGACTGATGAAAAAAAGGTGGCGCTTTCATTTGATGCGGCATGGGGCAACGAGGACACAAAAATGCTCCTTGAGATATTGAAAAAACACAAGGTACATGTTACATTTTTTATGACCGGCGGATGGGTGGAGAGTTACCCTGATGATGTAAAAGCTATAAAAGAAGCAGGTCATGATCTGGGAAACCACAGTGAGAACCATAAAAATATGTCACAGATTTCCGATGAGGAAAAAACGCAGGAGCTGATGTCAGTACATAATAAAGTGAAAGAACTTACGGGTGTGGATATGCAGCTTTTCAGACCGCCATATGGCGATTACGATGATAAAGTGGTCTTAAATGCCAGAGAGAATGGGTATTATGCGATTCAATGGGATGTGGATAGTCTTGACTGGAAGGATTATGGTGTTGACAATATCATCAATACGGTCTTAAACCACAAGAATCTGGGTAATGGGTCCATCATCCTCTGCCACAACGGTGCCAAATATACGGCGGAGGCGTTGGAATCCTTAGTCACGGGACTTCAGGAAAAGGGATATGAGATCGTACCTATATCGGAGCTCATTTATAAAGATAATTACCATATGGATGTGACTGGAAGACAGATTCCGGATGAGAAGAAACAGGAGAAAAGATAACATGGATAACAGAGTATCGGTTATAAGCATTATTATAAAGGATGAAGAGGCGGCAGGGGCGGTCAATGATCTGCTTCATGAGTTTAGGCAGTATATTGTAGGCAGGATGGGGATTCCGTATCGGCAGCGGGAAGTATCGATCATAAGCGTGGTGCTTGATGCGCCGGGCGATGCTACCAGTTCACTGTCAGGAAAGCTTGGTATGATAGCCGGAGTGAGCGCAAAGACGCTGACAGCAAAGATGTGATTTAAAAAGAGACAGAAAAGACGGTTAAAGTCTTTTTGTCTCTTTTATCTATAAGCGGTTGATTCCGCTTTGGAGTTCTTCCGCCCATTTCTGCAGGCTGTATGTCTGGCCGTTGAAAAGCTTCAGAATAACGCCTGTCGGATTGTCCATGCCGGCGAAAGCATTAGCTTCATCAGTGTCTACATGCATGGCCAGGGCAAAATCCGGGTTCACGCGGACGATAACATCTGCAAAGATGAGTGAGCGTTCGAAACTGTTTGTAATGACAAATACATCATCATTATCCTTTACGCCGAGCTGGATTGCCTGAACGGGTGTCATATGAATATGGCGTTTGGCTACGATCACTCCGTGATCGATATAAAGTTCTCCCAAAGGTCCGACCAAAGTACAGCCAGGAGTTCCTTTTGTGTCGCCAGACTGACGGATGATTCCTTCGATGCCAAGCTTGCGGCAGTCTGTTACTGAGATTTCAACCTGTGTCTCTTTACGAAACGGTCCGAGTACGGCAACATTTTCAAAAGTTCCTTTTGGTCCTTTGACTGTCAGACGTTCTTCGCATACGTACTGACCAGGCTGGCTTAATTCTGCTTTAAAGGTAAGTTCTTTGTCTTTTCCGAATAGTATTTCAAAATCTTCACGGCACACATGGATATGGCGCGCGCTTGTTTCAATAGGTATTGCGAGTCCCATGAAAAATCACCTTTCTTAAGTATTGTAATCATAATATTTAACATTGTAACAGAGTGCGGTCGGTTTTTCAATCTGAATTTACGGCAAAAAGTCTTTTATTTCAAAACAAATTAGTATATAATAAGAGGAAATCAGGATAAGTAAAATATGTAAAGGAGGGCATATATATGTTAGAGTGCTTAAGAAATATGGCAGCGTCAGTAAAAGATTTTTTTAAGAGGGACTGGACGTTGACAGAGAAGATACTGGTAATTTTATGCTGTGTAATGTTTGGGACTATAAAGGGATTTTTGATGGCGCCGATTAAGAAAGGCATTAACTGCGGCAACAACAACGGCAACGTCTACAATCAGCTTGAAGATGAGTATTGGCTTGATGACGATGAAGACGAGGAATAAATACAAAACTATTCAAATACGCGAACAAAGGCGTTCTCATCCTTGTATGAGAGCGCTCTTTTTTGAGGAGGAAAAGATATGAGATTTACGAAAATGCATGGGCTTGGAAATGATTATGTTTATGTGGATTGTTTCAAAGAGCATATTGAAGACCCGGCTGCTGTGGCAAGATTTGTCAGCGACAGACATTTCGGGATCGGTTCTGACGGTCTGATCATGATCAATCCGTCAGACAAAGCGGATTTTGAGATGGAGATGTACAACGCGGATGGTTCGCGCGGAGAGATGTGCGGTAATGGTATCCGCTGTGTGGCGAAATATGTCTATGATTATGGTCTTACAGATAAAACAAGTATATCGATAGAGACTCTTGGCGGTATAAAATATCTGGACTTAACAGTAAAGGATGGGAAAGCGGAACTTATCAGAGTGAATATGGGAAAGCCAGAGCTGATTCCAAAGCAGATCCCTATTGTATCCGAAGATCCGGAAGATAAGATGATCATCAATGCGCCTATTCAGGTAAATGGACAAGAATATTGCATAACTGGCGTGTCCATGGGAAATCCTCATGCTGTTGTCTATGTAGATGATGTAGAAGGGATTGATATTGAGAAGATCGGACCTGAGTTTGAGAACCATGAAAGATTCCCGAACCGTATCAATACGGAATTTGTAAAGGTATTAGACCGTTGTACAGCCCAGATGCGCGTGTGGGAGAGGGGGTCAGGAGAGACTCTTGCCTGTGGGACCGGGGCGTGCGCTGTGGCAGTGTCTTGTATTTTAAATGGGATGACAGAAGATATTGTGACTGTAAAACTGTCTGGCGGTGACCTTAAGATTGAATGGGACCGGGAAGAGGATGTGGTTTATATGACAGGTCCGGCGACAGTTGTATTTGATGGTGAGATTGATATTACAGGAGGAATAAAGTAAGATGTTTAAAGTAAACGAAAATTATTTGAAATTGCCCGGGAGTTATCTTTTTTCCACAATAGGAAGAAAAGTGGCAGCATATACACAGGCGAACCCGGATAAAAGGATTATCCGTCTGGGGATCGGTGATGTAACGCAGCCACTTGCGCCTGTTATTGTTGAAAGCCTGCACAGCGCCGCGGATGAGATGGCGCATGCGGAGACTTTTCGGGGATATGCACCGGATCTGGGCTATGAGTTCCTTAGAAGCGCGATGGCGAAGAACGACTACCAGGATAGGGGGTGTGATATAGAGGCAGACGAAATATTTATTTCTGACGGAGCAAAATGTGACTCCGGCAATATTCAGGAAATATTTGCGAAAGAAAATAAGATTGCAGTCTGTGACCCGGTTTATCCAGTATATGTAGATACAAATGTTATGGCGGGCCGGACTGGGACTTATGATGCTAAGACAGAGACATGGAGTGACGTCATCTATATGCCGTGTACGAAAGAGACTGATTTTGCGCCGGAAATCCCGAAAGAGACGCCGGATATCATCTACTTGTGCTTTCCTAATAATCCCACCGGTTCTGCTGTCACAAAGAGCCGGCTTCAGGAGTGGGTAGATTATGCCAATAAAGTAGGGGCCGTGATCATCTATGATGCTGCTTATGAGGCATACATTTCTGAGGAGGATGTGCCGCATACGATTTACGAGTGCGAGGGTGCCAGAACATGTGCCATAGAACTTAGAAGTTTTTCTAAAAACGCGGGATTCACAGGTGTAAGACTTGGCGCGACAGTCATTCCAAAGGATTTAAAGGCAGGAGATGTGCGGCTTCATTCTTTGTGGGCGCGCCGGCATGGTACAAAATACAACGGAGCCCCTTATATCGTGCAAAGGGCTGGGGAAGCTGTTTATACTAAGGCTGGAAAGGCACAGCTTAAAGAGCAGATTGACTATTATATGAAGAATGCGAAAGTCATATATGAGGGAGTAAAAAGCGCTGGATATAATGTATCAGGCGGTGTGAACGCGCCATATATCTGGCTGGAGACGCCAAAGAATATGACTTCATGGGAGTTCTTTGATTATCTTCTTGAGAAGGCTAATGTCGTAGGCACGCCGGGGTCAGGGTTTGGACCGAGCGGTGAAGGATATTTCAGGCTCACGGCATTCGGAAGCTATGAGAATACTGTGGAAGCGATTGAGAGGATAAAGGCTTTATAAGTAAAATACGGGATAGAAAATGTCTATACGTTCATAACGAAAATCAATTGGAAATTATGCATGGCGAGGGATATACTGAAGGTAACGTATATATTAAGAGGAGGTAATGAGTATGTCCATTACAGCGGAAACCGCAAAAGCACATGCAAACGATCCTGCCGTATTATGCTGCAGGGCAGAAGCAGGTATTACAATCGAGCCGGCGAATCTGGAAGATCCGGCTATATTTGACGAATTAGTAGATTCGGGATTACTGAATCTGGACGGCTGTCTGACGATCTCTCAGGTACTTGGGGCAAAGCTGACAAAGACAAGCGATTCTCTCTGCCCGCTGACAACTGATAATGTAGACGGCATTGTGGAAGCAGCTGATGAGCCGGAAGAGGAAGGTGCGGCTGAAGAAGCGGTGGAAGTAAGCGGGAGTGTAGAAGGTGTTGTGACAACGGTCAAGACCGGGAAAGTAGTAATTTCGATTAAGGAAGGGAAAGATATCTATCTGGCGCTTCCGATATAAGATGATTGTAAAGAACCCTGCCTTTAGATTTGTATAAGGCAGGGTCTTTTTGTGATCATATAATAAAACCATATTCAAGAGATCTCTGGTGCGGCCAGAGTTTTTAATACTGAATCTGAAAAAGCACATTTTAAAATTGAGGACAAAGGCTGAAAGGAGAGGCGGATTATGAATCCAGTAGTAGTTAGAAATGTAAAGATCGGGGAAGGGATTCCGAAAATCTGTGTACCGATTGTTGGCGTAACAAGGGAAGAGATATTGCGGTCCGGAAAAAATATCAGTACCGTTGGTGCAGATGTGGCTGAGTGGCGGGCAGACTGGTATGAGGATGTGTTTACATTTGAAAAGGTGGAAGAGACGGCAAAAGAACTTCGAGATGTGCTTGGCAGCATCCCGATTTTGTTTACCTTTCGAACAGCTAAAGAGGGTGGGGAGAAAGCGATTGAAAAAGAGGATTATGTCAGGATCAATCAAAGTACGGCCAAGACCGGATATATTGATATGGTAGATGCAGAAGTCTTTACCGGGGACGATGCAGTGACGGCAATCGTTAAAACGGCTCATGAGTTGGGAGTGAAGGCAGTGGTATCTAATCACGATTTTCATAAGACACCTGAGAAAGAAGAAATCGTATCAAGACTTCGCATGATGATAGAGCTGGGGGCAGATATTGCGAAAATCGCAGTGATGCCGCAGAACAAAAAAGATGTACTGACACTGCTTGCGGCAACAGAGGAGATGTATACGAAATATGCGGACCGTCCGATCATTACTATGTCTATGGCAGGCACAGGTGTGATCAGCAGACTGTGCGGAGAGGTGTTCGGCTCAGCACTTACTTTTGGGGCGGCGGGAAAAGCATCGGCGCCGGGACAGATGGAAGTAGAGGATTTAAAGACGGTGTTAAGTCTTTTGCATAAAAGTTTATAAGCTTTGGGAAATGATTTGACTGCCCTGAGATTACCGCTCCTGATTTCCAGAGTGGTAATCTCAGTATGAGCATCATTTTGTCAGAATCTATAATAGGTCCGAGAAGTTTAAGCTATTAGTTTTTGAATTATACAAAACTCCGTTCAAACGCAAGGGAAATCAGCTTATCAATGAGTTCTTTTTTGGGAATTCCTTCGGCCTCCCAAAGCATAGGATACATGCTGATGGCTGTAAAACCGGGCAAAGTATTGATTTCATTGAATATAACTTTTCCGTCTTTTGTTACGAAGAAGTCTACGCGGGCGAGACCGTAACCGTCTACTGCGTTGAAGATTTTTTCGGCAGCTTTTTTTACTTGCGCTGCGGAACCGTCCGGCAATTCGGGATTTATTACAGTACGGGATTCTTCGTTGAAATATTTGGCTTCAAAATCATAAAATTCCGCTGCAGCAAGGATCTCGCCGACTCCGGAAGAGAGAACTGCCTTTTGACCGCCGCCAAGTACTGCGCACTCAATTTCATGGCCATAGATCATTTCTTCTACAAGGATCTTCCGGTCGTGTCGGGCCGCCTCTTTCAGACCGGCAATTAATTCTTCGCGGTTGTCCGCTTTGCTGACACCTCTTGATGAGCCTGCGTTAGAGGGTTTTATAAATACCGGATAATTAAATTTTTCTTCAATTTCCTGAATAATGCTTTCCATATGGTCTCTCATGCGCCAGGTCATGACAGGTACATAATCTGCCTGACAGATGCCAAGATCATCCACGATGATCTTAGTGTACAGTTTATCCATAGATACGGCGGAAGAAAGAACACCGCAGCCTACATACGGAATCTGTGCCAGCTCAAAAAGGCCCTGAATCGTACCATCTTCCCCATATGGTCCATGGAGAACGGGAAATGCGGCATCGATTCTCTCGGTTGAAATATTCGTGTCGTTATGCAGAATAACACATTTTTTTGTGGCATCTGGTGAGATTACTGCCTCTGTCTGGCTGTCCTTCCACGCGCCGGAACGGATATCTTCTAAGGAATCTGCTTTGAGCCAATGGCCGTCTTCGGTAATGCCTATGAGCAGAAGATCATAGAGATTAGTGTCTATTTGTTCAATTACGTTGGCTGCTGACATACAGGATACGATATGTTCAGATGACTGTCCGCCGAACAGCACAGCTATTTTCTTATTTGCCATAAAATTTTCCTTTCTTGTGTAATGCCGATTTTCCATAGGTTTATGATATGCTTATGGGAAAACAGCTAAATTATAACTAAAAGTATAATAGACCTTTTTGCCTGAATTGTCAAAAATAAAAGTAAATTGAGTAAAATAGAAAAAATGGTGAATTGAAAAAGTAAATTCCACTTTGTAAGATTAAATTCCGCTTTGAAAAA
>CAJUAM010000037.1 GCA_910584615.1 uncultured Dorea sp. | reverse complement strand
CAAGCAACTATCCGCAGCTTATGGCAGCTTCGCTGCTGGCATGTATCCCGATGATTATTTTATATCTGATCTTCCAGAAACAATTCATCGAAGGTATTGCAACTTCCGGCGGTAAGCTGTGACAGCCACAGGATCATCATCGTATATACTTAAAATTAAAGAGACGCCCTGCTTTAACCTGCAGGGCGTCTTCTTCAACTTTTATCCGGTTTTTCCAGCATCTGGATACGGTAATTTTTGGGACTTGATCCATAAACATTTTTAAACATTTTTGAAAATGTCAGCGGGTTCTCATATCCAATTTTTTCTGATATTTCCTGTATAGATAGATTTGTAGAACGAAGGAGTCTTAAACTTTGATCGAGACGGTAGTTAAGCAAATATTCCTGCGGCGATACACCAAGCTTTTGTTTAAAAATATGGGTCAGATAAGAACGAGTGATACCAATATAATCTGCAATATCGCTGACTCGGATATGAGCGTAATTGTAATGGATATACTCCACAGCATAATTAACATAAACGTCCGGCAGATAATCATGCTCTACCGGCTTATGATTGTCAATCAGATTCTGGTTCTGTGAATGGACCAAAAGCGCAAATAATTCATAAAGCAGAGAATTTCTGATCAGCTCATTGGCAACTGTCAGTTCATGATATTTTAATATCTTTTCTGTGTAGGCGCAAAATTCCTCTGGATTAATGTAGCAGTCACGAACCGGATGATCCATGGTGATTCCTGCCTTCTCCAGATAATATGCCGCCTTGGTTCCAGTGAAAGATACCCATGTGTAATGCCACGGTTCGTTATCATCGCAGTAATAATGGATCTCCACATCCGGCGGTACTACGAATACTTGTCCACGATGAGGATAATAGTATTTATCCTCAATCTTCAAAGTTCCTTTACCATCAAGCACAAAATGCAGATGATAGTCATCTCTTTTACATGGACCATATGACTGCGAAGGGACACAGCGCTCTATTCCGCAGACAGTGAGTGCCAGTTCTGTACTCTCCGGCACCAGACACAAAAGCCGGAATGTAGCGCCGACACGGTAACTCTCTTCCTTACTTCTTACTCTTTCTTCATACGCCATATTGTTCTTCCTCTCCAGTGATACTTTTAATATATCATATTTTCATCATCTCTACAATTCTTATCGCACTCATAAAACGCCATGCCTATTATACATTTTTCATAAATATTTATAAAACTTTTTTTCTAATTTTTACTATGATTTTTATGACTTATCCTATATAATAGTATAAGCGCCAAAAGATATATTTGCATAAATATTCATAACTTTACTATCCGCAAACAATAGATACGCATTTTTAACCAAAGGAGGTACTTATGCCAAAAAGAACAGATATTAACAAAGTATTAATCATTGGCTCCGGTCCCATCATCATCGGACAGGCATGCGAATTTGATTATTCCGGAACGCAGGCCTGCAAGGCTTTAAGAAAGCTGGGATATGAGATTGTATTGGTAAATTCCAACCCCGCCACGATCATGACTGACCCGGAAACTGCCGATGTAACTTATATCGAACCTTTGAATATGGAACGTCTGGAACAGATCATTGCAAAAGAGCGCCCTGACGCGCTGCTTCCTAATCTTGGAGGGCAGTCTGGCCTTAACCTCTGCGCCGAACTTTCAAAAGCAGGCATTCTTGACAAATACCATGTACAGGTCATCGGCGTTCAGGTTGATGCGATCGAACGCGGGGAGGACCGTATTGAATTCAAAAAATCCATGGATGCGATCGGGATCGAAATGGCAAGAAGCGAGGTTGCCTACACAGTAGATGAAGCTCTTGGAATCGCTGACAAGCTGAGCTATCCGGTTGTTTTGCGCCCTGCATATACAATGGGCGGTGCCGGCGGCGGACTTGTCTATAACAAAGAAGAACTTAAGACTACTTGCGCAAGGGGTCTTCAGGCAAGTCTTGTAGGACAGGTTCTTGTAGAAGAATCCATTCTCGGTTGGGAAGAATTAGAGCTTGAAGTCGTCCGTGACTGCGAAAATAATATGATTACTGTCTGTTTTATAGAAAACATTGATCCTTTGGGGGTACATACCGGAGATTCTTTCTGTTCTGCCCCAATGCTCACTATTACTGAAGAATGTCAGAAAAGACTTCAACAACAGGCTTACCGCATCGTTGAGTCAGTACAGGTCATCGGCGGAACAAATGTGCAGTTTGCGCATGACCCTGTTACAGACCGCATCGTTGTTATTGAGATCAATCCGAGAACTTCCCGTTCCTCTGCTCTTGCCTCTAAAGCTACCGGTTTCCCGATCGCTCTGGTATCTTCCATGCTCGCTGCCGGCTTAACATTAAAAGATATTCCTTGCGGCAAATACGGAACACTTGATAAATATGTTCCGGACGGAGATTATGTTGTGATCAAATTCGCGCGCTGGGCATTTGAAAAGTTCAAAGGCGTCGAAGACAAGCTGGGCACACAGATGAGAGCCGTAGGTGAAGTCATGAGTATCGGAAAGACCTATAAAGAAGCTTTCCAGAAGGCTATCCGAAGCCTCGAGACCGGCAGGTACGGACTTGGACACGCAAAAGATTATAACAGCCAGTCCAAAGAAGCTCTTCTTAAGCTTCTCATCACTCCGTCAAGTGACAGACACTTTATAATGTATGAAGCCCTGCGCAAAGGTGCTTCTGTAGAAGAACTCTTCCAGATCACAAAAGTAAAAACATGGTTCATTGAACAGATGAAAGAACTTGTTGAACAAGAAGAAGCCCTTGTTTGCTTTAAAGGTTCTCTTCCGCCTGATGATAAACTGATCGCCGCAAAAAAAGATGGTTTCTCAGACAAATATCTGGGGCAGCTTCTTGATATTCCGGAGGAAGCTATACGCAATCGCCGTCTTGAGCTAGGAGTTTCGCAAGCGTGGGAAGGCGTTCATGTAAGCGGGACTGAAAATAATGCTTACTACTACTCTACTTACAATGCCACAGACAAAAATCCAGTCAGTACAGACAGGCCAAAGATCATGATACTCGGCGGCGGGCCAAACCGTATCGGACAGGGGATCGAGTTTGACTACTGTTGTGTACATGCTGCTCTCGCGCTTAAAAAACTGGGGTTTGAGACTATCATCGTAAACTGCAACCCCGAAACTGTGTCCACTGATTATGACACCTCAGACAAGCTTTACTTTGAACCACTGACACTGGAAGATGTACTCAGCATTTATAATAAAGAAAAACCACTTGGTGTAATTGCGCAATTCGGCGGTCAGACTCCGTTAAATCTTGCCTCCGAACTCGAAAAAAATGGTGTCAGGATCCTTGGCACCTCTCCGTCAGTCATCGATCTGGCAGAAGACCGCGACCTGTTTCGTGAGATGATGGAAAAGCTTGATATCCCTATGCCGGAATCCGGCATGGCAGCCACGGTCAAAGAAGCTCTCCAAATCGCAAAAAAGATCGGTTATCCGGTTATGGTCCGTCCTTCTTATGTTCTGGGGGGACGCGGTATGGAAGTTGTATATGACGATGAAAGTATGGAAAGCTACATGAATGCTGCCGTCGGAGTAACTCCCGACCGTCCGATCCTTATTGACCGTTTTCTGAATCATGCACTGGAATGCGAAGCAGATGCGATCAGCGACGGAACCCATGCTTTTGTTCCTGCTGTCATGGAGCATATAGAGCTTGCCGGAGTCCACTCCGGTGATTCCGCCTGTATCATACCCTCTGTACACATTTCAGAAGAAAATGTGGCAACCATCAAAGAATATACCAGAAAAATCGCAGAGGAAATGCACGTCAAGGGACTTATGAACATGCAGTACGCCATTGAAAAGGGCAAAGTGTATGTTCTGGAAGCAAACCCCAGAGCTTCCCGTACTGTTCCCCTTGTGTCAAAAGTATGCAATATACGCATGGTTCCTCTGGCTACAGAAATCATCACATCGGAGATCACCGGAAATCCTTCACCGGTTTTGAACCTGAAAGAACAAGAGATTCCGTATTACGGTGTAAAGGAAGCTGTCTTCCCCTTCAATATGTTCCAGGAAGTCGATCCGATCCTTGGGCCGGAAATGCGCTCTACGGGCGAAGTATTAGGACTTTCTCCATATTACGGAGAAGCTTTCTATAAAGCACAGGAGGCAACTCAGACAAAGCTTCCTCTTGGCGGAACAGCTCTTATCTCTGTAAACCGCAAAGATAAAGCCGAAGTCGTGGAAATCGCGAAGAGTTTCGCAAAAGATGGATTTAAGATCCTAGCTACCGGCAATACATATAAATTGATCCGCGAAGCTTCCATTGACGCTTTGAGAGTCAACAAGCTCTATGAAGGACGTCCGAACATTCTGGATATGATCACGAATGGACAGATTGATTTTATCGTCAACTCTCCTGTTGGAAAGGACAGTGTGCATGACGACAGCTATCTCCGCAAAGCCGCGATCAAAGCCAAGATTCCTTATATGACGACGATCGCTGCCGCCAGGGCCGCGGCAAAAGGAATCCACTATGTAAAAGAACACGGGAACGGAGAAGTCAAATCACTGCAGGCACTACACAGTGAAATCCATGATAAAGAATAACGGTTAAGAGGCTGGACAGTAAAATGCCCAGCCCCTTTTTCATTTTGAAAAATATTTATCTTTAAATCTTCGCTGCCATCCCCATGATAGGGTTATTGTCATACAGAAATTTCAGGATGCCGTTGCTTTGTATCGAAGCATAGATGTCTTTTCCTATTACGGTTGTATACATCAATGTAACGGCTACAAATAATATCCACACAATGATCGCCGCACCGGCAAAGCCGATCACTCCGCCAGCCAGACGGTTTATGAATCCGAGTACCGGGATCTCAGCCACAATATCAAGCGCAAAAATGATCGCCCTCAAGATAATCGTAACGATCAAAAAGGTTACCAGATAAGATATAATGTTAATGATCAATTTCGCCAAAAAACTTCCTACATACTGCGCAAATGTCTCAACACCCAGCTCTTCATAAATCTCGCTGTTATTATTCACCGCCAGAAGATTCTTAAAAATCTCCGGCAGATCCGCCCCATTGATCGCCTCCTGCTGTATATCTCTCGGAATCTCCATATTATCCAATATACTATTCTCTCTGTCCTCTCCTTCGCTGCTTTCATCGTCCCTTGAAACAAGCTTGTCCGCAATTCCAAGCTGTGATAACAGATCTTCGTCTATATTCCCTTCCGCAATGTCACTAACACTGACCCCCTGGGACTCCAACTCCTCTTCACTTATACCAGCTGCATCCAGCGCTTTCTTAACATCCTCCTCAGATACCCCTCCTCCGGTCAGATTATTTACCCCTTCTGACAAATGTGTCCTTGCCGCATCCATGATCGCCGCACTGACTTTCTGCTCTATCATCTCATCCACCGGAGTATACTGCACGATAGCCTTCGCTACATACGGTGTCGCAAAAAATACAATGAGCAGAGTGACAAGTGTCGTCACAAGGGACACCGCTATGCGGAGCGCTCCCTGACAGATTCCAGTAATAATGCATATTAAAAAAATTATCCCTACTGTTGCTAATACCCAGTCCATATCTTCTCCTTATTTAATAAGCCGTATATCTTCCATGCCATTGGCATTCATTACAATATATTTATTGATTCCAAAAGCCGGAAATATCTCTAGTATATTATTATTCATCTCACCATCAAAACGATGTATTCCAAATCTTGTATAAATACTGCATTTTTTTCCATCATACAGAATAATCTGTCCGCCCGATATCTTTGCCGCCTTATATGTACCGGCAAATCCACGGGACAATACCTCTTTTCCAGATGTATTGTATAGCTTCAGCTCATATCTGCTGTTGCCTTCTGTTTTTATAAGAAGCCCGATATATTTGCTGCTGTGGAACACACTTTGGATTTCTCCTTTGATCTTAACAGTCGCCGTTTCCTTAGGCTCTTCCTTTCCTTTAAAAACCGTCAGGCAGTTATCCCCAACTACAGCAGATATTGTCTCATTGACAAAGAATCCTGCACCCATTACACTGCCCTTATATTCTTTTTCTGTCACTTGATGGTCAATCTTTTCCGCGCCTGCCGCGCCGAAATTATAGTATCCCACTCTTGATATCATCTTTCCATCATAAACCGACAGATATACGATCTGCATAAGTTCTCCATCCGGTGATATCGCAATATCTACCGGATATCCGATTCCTACCATTGATGATTTATGTTCGACCAACACATTTCCCGCTATATCATAGCATATGATCTGGGGTGTGGATTCGTTTTTCAGGACTGCCGCCACTATCCCCTGTTCTGAAACAGCAATTTTCTCAATGGGAAGGGTTGTTTTTATCTCTCCTTTCAAACCATCTTTCTGAAAAACCATAATATTATTGCCGCCCTTATCCGCAACTGCTGCCGACTCACTGTTCACATCTAAAAATGGATTCTTGATCTGATAAGGCAAGTTCCACTGCTCTTGCCCGCTGTCATCCAGATAAGCTATGCCATCCCGGCTGAATTTAAGGACACCTTCCGCAAATTCTTCATAGCTGTTGTCCGCCGCATTTCCCACCTTATATGTATCTACGACTCTTACTCCTGTATAGGTCTGCAGATATAAATATAAAAAAACCGCAGCCGCAATAATTATCACTGCAATAGCGCCGATACTGAATCTTTTCAGAAATTTTGTTTTATGCTGTCTTATATCCTCCTCCATTCCCCTCAGAGAAAGCTCTTCGTATGAATCGCCCTGCATATAATTTCCATCTCTTACAACATATAAGTTTTTGTTTTTCCGATGTACCATCCGTCTCCCCTTTTGTATACCTTTCATCTTCTGTACAGTATAGCACATTTTTATATCAAGGTAACAACAATTTTTGCCCAATGATAATAAGGTTGCCGTCCGTCAGGCCATTCATTCGGCATATTGCGTCTACATGTCCTCTATTCCCATATACTTTTATACTGATCTTATCCAATGTATCTCCTTTTTGGACAACATAAAATTCCCCGCCTTCAGACTGACTCTGTACATCCGCTGTATCTGCCTCTAGTCCCGGATTGCCGGATGGAATCCCTGTATCTAAAGCTTCAGCACCTTCTGCTGTCCCGTTGTTTTTTTCTGCCCCATCTGTCTCATCCGTTTTTCCTTCTTCGATCTCCTCAGGCTCGTTGCTAGTCTTTACCTCTTTGCTGACCGTCTCCACTGCTTCAGGGGACTTTAGTGCACCCGCTTCCTCAGGCTCCTCTGCTTCGCTGCTCTCCTCCACCTTCGCCTCCCGCGGATTGGGGCCGCTCACAGACTGAGACAGCGCTTCAAGAGAATTCTGTACAGCCTCCATCTTATCATAATTATTAATGGTCGAGACACCGATCACAAGAACTACCACCACAAGAGCAACACTTACCGCATAAGCAAATCTTGCGCTCTGTCTCTGTTCCTTGTACTCCATCTTTTCTTTTACGGCGCTGCGAAAATTCTTTGCAGCTCGATCCTCAACCATTTCGCTGGGTGTAACGCCGATCTTTTTACGTGTATTGATCATATAATTCTGCATGGAAGGATTTTTCTCATAAAATATATAATGTCCTCCCATCTGCATAAGTTCTCCGAACTTATTGGCATAAAAGACCTCTTCTGCCAGAACAGCGTCACGCCATACAAACACTGTATTGTCTTTTTTAAACCGTTTGTCATGAACTCTTTTAACCCCTTTACTAAGACCGACAGGCTGTCCTTCCCCGATCAGACACCATCCGACAATCTCCTGTCCCGAAAAAAATCTCTGCTTTTCTTCCTCCAGCCTGTTCCACGCTTCATTACTGATTTTAACCTCTGTACCTGTGACCTCAATGTCACAAAGCTTAAGCGCTCCTGCGACATAGACTACATCCTGCCCGTTTAGTTTTAGTATCTCCCCGGTAAGTACAGCAGCTACAGGGATTGATTCTTCCTTTTCTTTCAACTGGTTCAAATAAGTATCTACGTAATCTTCTACATATATCTTTGGCTCGTCACAGACATTCCCTATCTGTTTTACATTTTTCGGAAATTCGCGTTCCATATACTCTCACCTCATTTTTACTTATTTTGTCTGTTTATGATAGCATATGAAAAACGCGTATTTTAGCAGTTGGTGATGCTTGTCCCGAAAAAATTCCGACAGGATACGTCAATAATCAATATGATCCAGCATATCGCTCAAAAAAGGTGCCGGATACTGCACTCCAACACCTAACCTTCAAAATACCTTTTACTTTCTTCTACATCCTTCTGAAACGAATCATTAATCTTTTTTTGGATCTCCAGATATTTTTCCAGATCTTCATATCCAAATTGTTTAAGCCCTTCAAAGTTTCTCTTATAACACCGCAGGTCAAATTCAGCGTGATTCCTGAAAATACGCTTTCCCTCTTCTGTAAGATACAAATTATATTCCCGGTTATTCTTCTCATTTCTTATTTGTTCTACCCATTTTTTATTCCGCAGTTTTCTCACCATCTGACAACAAGCACTTCTGGTCTTCCCTAATTCTTCTGCCAGCTTGGTTATCGTGACACCCTCATTCATACCTATATGTTCAATCATATGTGATTCTGCCTGATAGAGAACATAATCGCCATAGTGATGGGGCAGAGAATCATACTCCACCATTAAATCATATGATTTGTCTATTTCATTCATAATACCGCAAAATATTTTATATTTTTTTTCATCCATAATTTTCCACAATCCTTTTCCTATTAGGTAATATATTACAGATTTCTTCCAATATTTGCAATAGAAAATCAGCCAAATGTAAGGCTGATTTCATTGTTATATCAAATTAATCTATATATCCCGTGCATAAGGAATGGAAACCTGAGCTCCCATTCTCTGCACACATTTCGCGGCCGCCTTGTTTCCATATTCTACTGCCTTTGCAATGGGCTTTCCCGCTGCCAGGCAGCTTGCCAAAGCTCCGATAAAAGTATCCCCGGCAGCCGTAGAATCTACTGCATTCACTGCAATTCCCTGCTCATGACATACTTTTCCGTCTGCTTTATATATTATTCCTTTTTGACCAAGTGAAATCAGAGGATAGCTGATACCCTTTTCTTCCATAAACTCCAGTGCTTTCTCCATACTCTCGCGGCTTTCTATTTTAATACCGGTAATAACCTCTGCCTCCACTTCATTTGGTTTTACAATATCAATATATCCAGCCATTTCCGCATCCAGTCTGCAGCGTTCTGCCGCAGAAGGATCTACAATTACAAATCCTCCTTTTTCCTTTGCGAGCTTTACGGCACACATCAGAATATCTCTCGGAAACTCCATTGTCATAAGAAGAATATCTCCTTTCTGCATGATTTCCAATCCTGATTTTACATCTTCTGCTGTATTTCGTAAATTCACTCCCGGCGAACAGATGATTTGGTTGTCTCCTGATTCATTTACCCATACAAATGCAACTCCTGATCCAGCATTTTTATCCTCAACCAACATATCTGTATCTATCCCGGCCTGGCTTAGATTTTCTTTCAGCTCATGCCCATACGCATCATCTGCAATCCTTCCTAACATCCTGACCTTTCCGCCTAAGCGGGCCGCGGCAATTGCCTGATTTGCCCCTTTTCCTCCTGGTGTGACTTCATAAGGATAAGAGGTATAGATCGTCTCTCCTGTTTCAGGAAACTGCCTGCACTTTACCGAAATATCCATGATAATGGAACCCATACAGATAATATTTCCAGAAGCATTAAAATCCCACATACTGTATCTCCTTATCCTTTACCGCAGATTTTCCATTTCTTTCATGAATTCTCTTGCTTTTTGATAGTTTACTTTTTTTGTCATATCACCATCTGTCTTAAACGCACTTCCTATAATGGCTCCGTCAGATACGCTCAATAATTCTTGTACATTCTGAATGTTGATTCCGCTCCCAAGAAAAACCGGCACCTTGATATTTTTACGCGCCTTAAGTACCTTTTCCTTTGTCGGCGCTATCCCAGTACTGAAACCAGTAATAATGATACCGTCCGCGCCCTGCTCCTGGGCATCATATGCCAATTCATTTACACTCCGGTCATGAACGATATAATGGCTTCCGTGTTTCACATTCACATCGCAGAGCATCTGAATATCTTTTGCGTTCAGCATACTTCTGTACCGCGCCAATTCACCGCCAATACCCTCTGTCAGTCCCGTATACGATATATACGCGCTCACAAATTCAAATACACGTACCCACTTTGCTCCTGCCGCGCACGCTATTGCCATCGCGGCCCTGCCTCCGTTCATATGAACATTTATGCCGATAGGTATATTAACATTTCGTGCTATCTCACATGCCGCCGCTGTCATAGAGGTACAAGTTTCATATCCTATTTCTTCGCCCTTTAAAAACGGCGCATCCCAATAGTTTTCTATCTGAAGACCGTTAATTCCCGCCTCTTCTAAAATTTTTGCTTCTTCTACCGCAAATTCAGTTATTTTTTTCATATCATAAACCGTCGGATCATAATTCGCAGATCCAGGAAGCGGCTTTAAGTGGATCATCCCGATAATCGGCTTTGTCACAGAAAATATTTTTTCTAACATCTTTCTCTCCTTAATTTAAAAAACTTAAAAACTGTTTAATTCTTTCATTATCAAGCTTAGTCAGTTCCTCATAACTGCCCTTTGCCAAAATCTCTCCTGCATTCACAAAAACAACTTCATCACTTACATCCCTTGCAAAAGACATATTATGAGTTACAACCAATATGGTATACTCTTCCATTGACAATTCCCTGATCAAATTCAAAACATCGGCTTCCAACTCCGGATCCAGCGCACTTGTCGGCTCATCAAACAAAAGGATCTCCGGTTTCATTGCCAGCGCTCTGGCAATAGCTATCCTCTGCTGCTGACCTCCTGACAATTGATGCGGATAACTATCCATCTTCTCCTCAAGCCCGACCTTATTTAAAAGCTCCATTGCCTCCTTTTTTGCCGTATCCTTACTCTTTTTTAAAACAGTAACCGGCGCTTCAATGATATTTTCCAGTGCTGTTTTATGAGGAAACAGATTAAATCCCTGAAATACCATCCCTGTTTTTTTGGTAAATGTCTGGCATCTGCTTTTGGGTATCCTGCCCGAAAAATCCAGTTCATCCCCATTCCACGAAATGATTCCTGAATCCGGTGTTTCCAGCAGATTAATACATCTAAGCAGGGTAGATTTTCCAGATCCTGACGAGCCGATAATAACCGTCGTCTTTTGGGGCTCAATCTGCAAATCTATATTTTTAAGCACATGGTTATCTCCAAAATACTTATTCAGTTTTTTTATCTCCAGCATCGTATCCCTCCTAAATCTGGTTTTCTTCTATTTCCCTCACTTTTTTCTTTTCACTCCCGGACAACATCAGTTTATCTTCCACTTTTCCCTGTACCCAATTCAACACTGTACAAAAAATAAGATACACAAAACCTACCTCCAAATACATAACAAGCGGCTCATACGTTCTTGCCGTAATACGCTGTGTTACCAAAAACATTTCCGTAACTGTAATAGTGGAGGCTAAAGATGTATCTTTTACTAACGCAATAAAACTATTAAAAAGCGGTGGGATCGCAATTTTTGTTGCTTGCGGCAATATGATCCTTTTTAGTGTCTGTACATAGCTCATTCCCAGAGATGATGACGCTTCCCATTGGCCTTTTGGAATTGACAGTATCGCGGCCCTGAATATCTCAGAGCTGTATGCGCCTACGCTCAATGAAAACACAATGATTCCTGCCGGAATAGGCTCAATAATAATGCCAACCTTAGGCAGCCCAAAAAACACAACAAATAGCTGTACCAAAAGAGGCGTCCCCCTCATTACCCAAACATAAAATCTGCATACGGGATCTAACGCCTTTATTTTAGACACTCTCACAATCGCAACCAGAATCGCTAATATTGTTCCGAGAGTGAACGAAACTAATGTCAGAGGAATCGTATATTGAAATCCAGCCTTTAATATCGGTCCAAATGAATCTATAATGATATTTACAACTCTTCCGTCCATTCCATTCACCCTCTCATTTTTAAATTAATTCTTAATCTCTTCCAAAGTTAACTCTCTTGAAAAATCTTTTCCAAGGAACTGTTCGGATAATTTTGTCAATGTACCATCTTCCTGAAGTTCTTTTATTGCTTTGTTCACTGCCTCCACCAAGTCTTCATTTCCCTTCGGAATCGGTACAGCTACTGTATCAGCCTCTGCTCTTACATCAGCAATTTTAATCGGTGTATCAGACTTTTGTATAAGATAGTCATTAAAAGCAATTGTGTTGTTGATCACACAATCCGTACGTCCTGCAAGAAGAAGTTCTATATCTTTGCTAAACGTTTCTGACGCAGTAATATCCATCTCATATTCTTCTGCAATTGCCGCGTAATTGCTGGAAATGTTCAAGGAAGTTTTTTTGCCTTTCGCCGCATCCCATGATGCAATCTCATTATCATCCTTATTAACAATCAAAGCTATGTAGCTGTATAAATATGGATCTGAAAAATCATATTTTTCTTTTCGCTCGTCAGTCACTCCAACCTGGTTCAGCACAAGATCTACCGTCCCATTGTCAAGAGAGGCCAGAAGTCCTTCCCATGTAATTTCTGAAAATTCTACTTTTACCCCCATTTTTTCACCAATTGCTTTAGCAACTTCGACATCGTAACCTGTAAGTGTATCGCTCTCATCGTGATAAGTAAACGGCTTATACGTTCCTTCTGTCCCTATGGTAAGAACACCCTTATCCATAATTTTTTCGTAGGTTGTCTGTTCCTTCTTTTCTTCGTCATTGCCAGATTCCTCACTCTTTGCGCCGCAGCCCCAGACCAGCACTGCGAACATGCTTAACATCAGTACAATTGACATTGCTCTTTTTTTCATTTGTTCTTCCTCCTTTTATTTATTTTTTAATAATGCGTTTATGATACGCCATAAACCTTTTAATGTGAAATAAACACTTTATACATTCTGTCCAGTGCTCTTTCTATTGTCCGCCTTGGACATGCCATATTCATCCGGATATTATATTCTCCATTTGCAACAAACATATCTCCATTTTCAATATGCAGTCCCGCCTCCACAATAAATCTTCGTTTGATCTCTTCTTTATCCAGTCCCATACCTCTCATATCAAACCATGCAAGATATGTTCCTTCCGGTATTTCAAATTCAATCTGAGGCAGATATTTTCCGAGAAATTTTTTCATATAGTGAAAGTTTCCGTCCAGATATGTATTCAGCTGTTCTACCCATTCCTCACCCTCTCCATATGCAGCCTGAGTCGCTGATATTGAAAGTGCATTGGGAAGATAATAATATTTTTGCTCCCATATTTCTTTTACTTTTTTATTAGGAATAAAAATATTTGCCAAATGATTCCCCGCCATATTAAAGGTCTTACTCGGCGCTGTACATGTATATATCCAGTCCGCATCCGGATATAACTTTGCCAGCGGAATATGTACGCTCCCTTTTCTAAGCAGATCCTGATGTATCTCATCGCAAATCACCGATACATCATATCTTTTGCATATCCCGGCAATGTTCCTTAACTCTTCTTCCCTCCATACTCTCCCTGTAGGATTGTGAGGACTGCACAAGATCAAAATCTTAACTGATTCTTCTTTTATCTTTTGTTCCAGTGATATATAATCAATTTCATAAATACCGCCCTCTTTTATCAGCGGAAGGCAGACAGGAATACGTTCATTATTCACAATAGATGTATAAAAAGGTCCGTAAGATGGTGTCATGATCATCACCCTGTCACCTTTTTCAGACAATATCTGTATTAAATTCGAAATTGCCGGAACTACCCCGGAGCTGACTGCCAGATCATCCTTTCGAATCTCCCACCCAAACCTCTTTTTCATCCACAGCTTCAATACCCGTACATACTCCGGATCAATGATATCACTATATCCCAGGATCCTGTCATCCAGCCTTTTATGCATTGCGCGGATAACTTCCGGGGGGCAGGCAAAATCCATATCTGCAATCCAAAGAGGTATAAAATCCTCCGGCAAGTCTGGTTCCTCCATCCTGCTGTTTTCATATTTAACTGAATTCGTATGTATCCGCCCGATTTCTTCATCAAAATTGTAATGCATTCTATTTCCCCTTTAATCTCTTTTATTATTAAGCTAATTAACCATTAATTATATTAACATTAAAATACCACTATTTTTGTGCATTGTCAACTAATTATTTCTATAATTCATTATATTTTTTATTTATAATCATCATCATTTATTATATATATCAATAAGTATGAAGATTGAATTGAGCCAAAAAAGAAAAAGCCCCCGCGCGAAGCTGTATCCGTTACTCTAGATACAACTTCGCCGGGAGCTTGTATTTTACATCATTATTCAAAAACTATTTAACAAATTCTTTTACTTTTTCATAGATACTGTCTGCATCCAGACCATACTTTTTGATCAATGCTGCTGCCGGACCAGATTCACCGTACACATCATCCACACCGATCTTTAACACTTTCGCAGATGCTTTCTGTGCCACAACGTCACATACTGCACTGCCAAGCCCGCCGATCACCGAATGTTCTTCTACTGTTACGATCCTTCCGGTCTTTTTTGCCGCTCCTATAACCGCCGCTTCGTCTAAAGGCTTGATCGTATGCATGTTGATAACTGCTGCGCTGATTCCTTCTGCCGCAAGCTTCTTTGCCGCTTCAAGAGACTCAGATACAGTAAGTCCTGATGCGATGATCGTCACATCTGTACCTTCCTTAAGAGTCACTGCCTTGCCGAGCTCAAACTTATACTCCGGATTGTCATTGATCACCGGCACTGCCGCTCTGCCAAATCTAAGATATACCGGACCTACATGCTCATAAGCTGCCTGTACAGCTGCTTTCGCTTCCACATCATCCGCCGGGTTGATAACTACCATTCCCGGGATTGTTCTCATCAATGCGATATCTTCATTACACTGATGGGTTGCTCCATCCTCACCTACAGAGATACTTGCATGGGTTGCTCCGATCTTCACATTAAGCTTCGGATATCCGATGGAATTACGGATCTGCTCAAAGGCGCGCCCTGCCGCGAACATTGCAAAGGAACTTGCAAAAGGAACTTTACCTGTTGCCGCAATCCCTGCCGCAACTCCCATCATATTGCACTCTGCGATACCGCAGTCAATATGGCGCTCCGGAAATGCCTTCTTGAAAGTCCCGGTCTTCGTCGCTGCCGCAAGATCCGCATCCAATACAACTACATCGTCATATTTTTTTCCTAATTCTACCAAAGCATTACCGTAGCTTTCCCTTGTTGCGATTTTCTTTACTTCTGACATAATGCTTCACCTACTTTCTCTAAATCTGCCATTGCAGTCGCATACTGCTCGTCATTCGGAGCCGCGCCGTGCCAGGACGCCTGATTCTCCATAAAAGATACATCCTTGCCCTTTACTGTCTTTGCAATGATCGCTGTCGGCTGCCCTTTCGTCTCTCTTGCCTCTTTAAATGCCGCGGCGATCTCCTCAAAATCATGTCCGTTAATATTGATCACATGGAAGTTAAATGCCTCAAATTTCTTATCGATCGGATATGGAGAATTAACATCCGTAATAGCCCCGTCAATCTGAAGATTATTGTTATCTACGATCACTACAAGGTTGTCAAGCTTTCTGTGAGCCGCAAGCATAGAAGCTTCCCATACCTGCCCTTCCTGAATCTCTCCATCTCCAAGCAATGTGTAGACTCTGTAGTCGTCTCCTGACAGTTTCGCTGATATTGCCATGCCGACTGCTGCCGAGATTCCCTGTCCTAAAGAACCGCTTGACATATCAACACCTGGAATATGCTTCATATCCGGATGCCCCTGAAGGTAAGATCCGACCTTACGAAGTGTAGTAAGATCATCGACAGGGAAAAATCCTCTGTTTGCAAGTGTGGAATAGTAGCCAGGCGCAGTGTGGCCCTTCGACAATACAAAACGGTCACGGTCAGCCTTCTTTGGATCTTTCGGATCGATATTCATCTCTTCAAAAAACAGATAAGTATAGATATCTGCCGCCGAAAGAGAACCGCCCGGATGCCCGGATTTCGCGCTGTGTACAGCAGTCACAACGCCTTTGCGGATTTCATTCGCAGTTTTCATTAACTCTAACTTGTTCATGGTGTTCCTCCTGAAATTTATTTGTACATCAAGTCTTACTCGCCAAACACTTTTTTATAGTCAGCCTGGAATTTCGCAATACCCGCATCTGTCAATGGGTGCTTTGTCATCTGTTCGATAACCGCATACGGTACTGTCGCGATATCAGCTCCTGCAAGCGCACAGTCTGTTACATGCATGGTATGGCGTACGCTTGCTGCGATGATCTCTGTCTTGATTCCCGCAACTCTGAAAATCTCAGCAATCTCAGCGATCAGGTCTGTTCCTCTTACAGAAATGTCATCCAGACGTCCAAGAAATGGTGATACATAAGTAGCTCCTGCCCTTGCCGCAAGAAGCGCCTGATTAGCAGTAAATATCAAGGTAACATTCGTCTTGATCCCTTCTGCTGTCAGCACCTTGCATGCTTTTAGACCCTCTACGGTCATCGGAAGCTTAACCACCATATTCTTATGGATCTTTGCAATCTCCCGGCCTTCCGCGATCATGCCCTCAGCATCGACTGTCGTAGCCTTTACTTCTCCGCTGATCGGTCCATCTACAATAGATGCGATCTCAGCAATTACCTCTTCAAATACCCTGCCTTCTTTGGCGATCAGTGACGGGTTTGTGGTAACTCCGCAGATTACTCCCATATCATTGGCTTTTCTGATGTCTTCAACCTTGGCTGTGTCGATAAAAAATTTCATTTGTGTTCCTCCTTTTGTGTTATGATCTCTCTCACTGTCATCGACTTGTTTCTTTAATAAAATTATATCTCATACAGTAAGTTCCGGTCAATATGTGTATATTTTTATTAATAATTCTTTTCGCTAATATTATGTTTTTATTAATACCCGCATTTTATAATATTTTTAATATTCTGTTATATTTTAAATGAATCCACCATATTTTTTTTCAATTTTGATACTAACAAGGCATGTAATCTATAATTATTATTAATAAATTTTCCAAATGCATTAATTTTATTTTTTTCTGTTTTTTACATAGGAAGTTGTCCCTCTCACGATCAGCTTCGGCTCATACTCCACATGATAGGTACTGATCGGTTCAATGTCCGAATATTTTCCTATATCTGAATCAATCTTTTTCATAATGATATCACAGGCATCTCTTCCTTTGAACACGACAAAATGCTCTATAGTAGTCAGAGAAACCTTGTGTATCCTCGCAAATAACGTATTGTCACATCCCATTACGGACACATCTGCCGGGACCTTAAGCTTCGCTTCATGAAGAGCATCCATGATCCCGAAAGCGATCATATCATTAAGCCCTGCAATTGCTGTAATGTTATCCGTTTCACAAAGAAGTTCCTTCGTAAGTTCATACCCGATCTTATACTCTGAATCAATATGGGCAACATACAGATCAAGCTCTTCCTTCGCCGCTTTGATAACAACATTGTCTTTGATCCCTGCTTTTTCATATTCTTTCAAAAAGCCTTCCACACGTTTAGACCGCTGCTTCTGCCTTACTGTCAAAGGCGGCGCGATATATGCTACATGCCGGTGTCCAAGTTCCAGCAGATGCCTTGCCATCATACGGCCAAGTTTCGAATTGTCAAGTTCCACCGCATCCACGTCTTGTTTTTCATTCTGATTATTTACAATCACTACGGGTATATGACCGGCAAGCTCCTCCACATGTTCTCTAAAACAATGGCTCGGATTACAAGTGTAGATGATCCCGAGCGGGCGTATCTGCCACATCATCTTCAGATAGCGCTCTTCCATCTTGAGATCCCTCTGCGTATTGCATACAAACAGCCCAAATCCCTGTTCCTTCGCGCGCAGCTCAATTCCCTGCAGCAGCATGACATAATACGGATTCGTAAGATTCGGACAAAATACAACTAAAAGTTTTTCCTTTTTGACACCCTTTTGCCCTTTTCGTTTCTGAGGAACGTAACCAAGCGCTGCCGCCGCCTGCTCTACCTTATCCACTGTCTCTTTTGAAAATGATACATTATATTTTTTATTCAGAACCATAGACACTGTAGACTGTGAAACCCCTGCCGCTTTTGCAATATCTGTAGATGTGACTTTCCTTCTGCCCATACGTGCTGCTCCCTTTCCTGCTCCTTCATCCGCGGCCTGTCTTTTGTCATTCTGTTATCTTGTTTAAAGTCCCGGACACCTGAACTTCTTTTTATTTATAATTCTGTCCTTCCATCCAGCGCCCGAAGAAGTGTAACCTCATCAATATACTCCAGGTCGCCGCCCACAGGTACTCCGCTGGCGATTCTGCTCACCTTTATACCGATCGGCTTGATCAGCTTACTGATATACATAGCGGTCGTCTCCCCTTCAAGGCTTGAGTTTGTAGCGATAATAACTTCTTCCACATCATCCGCAAGTCTTGATATCAGTTCTTTCAGCTTAATGTCCTCTGGTCCGATTCCGATCATGGGAGAGATCGCCCCGTGAAGGACATGATAGACGCCATTATATTTTCCTGTCTTTTCATACGCAGCCAGATCTCTTGTGTTCTCCACCACCATGATCATCTTGTGATCACGTTCTGTACTGCTGCAGATCGGACAAAGTTCATTGTCCGTCAGTGTGCAGCATTTTTTACAATAACACACTTTCTGCCTCGCCTCTACCATCGTGTCCGCAAGACGCTTTACATCCCCCTCGGGCATATGGATCAAATGAAAAGCCAGCCTTGCCGCTGACTTTGCACCTATGCCCGGTAGGCATGAAAATTCTTCGATCAATCTGCTTATCTGGTTACTATAGTAATCCATATATAAACTCCTTATAAAGCTTCTTTAGAACAATCCCGGCATTTTACCGCCCATTCCTCCGGTCAGCTTTGACATAGAAGAAGACGTCGCTTCCTCCACCTTATCAAGCGCCTCATTGATCGCCGCTACGATCAGATCTTCCAGCATCTCAACATCCTCCGGATCTACAACTTCCTCATCAAGCTTAACTTTCAGAAGCTTCTTAGTTCCAGATACTGTTGCCTCCACCGCTCCGCCGCCTGCGGTTGCAGTGAATTCCTTCGTCTCAAGCTCTTTTGCCTGCTCCTCCATCTGACGTTGCATTTTCTGCGCCTGTTTCATAAGATTTGCCATGTTCCCCGGCATACCTGCGCCGCCCGGGAATCCTCCTCTTTTTGCCATAATTAAAATCCTCCTATTCTTCCACTGTTATTTCCATGTTGATAAGATTTTCTATATCTACGAAATTCTCTTCAAATCTCCGTCCTTCCTCTACATGCCGGATATCAATCTCTATCTTTTTTTCAAGTCTGTCTTCGATAAGCTGTTTGATCTCCTGAACATGCTCCTTCGTCTTTACAACACTCTCACTGACTTCATCAGGCATGACTATCTGGAGACGATTTCCTTCGCCTGCACTCAATCTTGCCTTTTTAAGATAAGTTTTGAGCAACGGAGACATATCCTGTATCATATTCCGGAAATCTTTTACCACCTGCTTCACATCTTCGCTCAACGCTTCAGGCAGAATCGGCGGTTCTGACGGTTTTACCATCTCTTCATCTGCTTTTACATACATAACGCGCGGATCCTGACGGGCCTGATCTGTCCTTTTCTCAAGCTGCTCCACCTGCTTCTCTATAAAACGCAGGCGCTCTAAAAGAACATCTTGCGTAGCTTCCATCTGCGGCCTGCACAGCTTGATAAGCGCCACCTCTAAAAGTACCCTTTTCTGTGATGCATATTTAAGCTGTCCGGAAAGTTCTGAAAAAACGCGGATATAATGCATCAGCGTATCAGAGTCTATCATAGCTGCTTCTTCCTTAAGCCTTAAGAGATTCTCCGAAGACATATCAAGCACTTCTTCCATTCCCTGCGCGCTTCCCACTAAAAGAAGATTTCTCAGATACCATGTAAAATCCACGGACAGCTGCGTAAGATCTCTTCCCTGCATGACAATTTCCTCAACAGTTTCTATAACCGCCCGTGCATCCATATTAAGAAGTTCCCGAAGAAGCCTGCTGAAAACTTCCGTATCAACAGCTCCTAACACCTCTAACACATGCTCATAAGTAAGACATTCACCGATATAAAACGCAGCGCACTGATCAAGCAGACTCAACGCGTCACGCATAGATCCATCTGCCATCCTGGCTATATAGCGCACCGCTTTTTCTTCTACATCAAGCCCTTCCTTTCCAATCAATTCCAAGAGTCTCATCGAAATAGTATCAATACTGATCCTCTTAAAATCATAACGCTGACAGCGGCTTAAAATCGTAATCGGGATCTTATGAGCCTCTGTTGTAGCCAATATAAAAATCACATACTCCGGCGGCTCTTCTAATGTTTTTAAAAGCGCGTTAAAGGCCCCGATAGAAAGCATATGCACTTCGTCAATGATATAGACCTTATATTTTCCTTCTGTCGGCCGGTACGCAACCTCTTCCCGGATCTCACGGATATTATCAACACCATTATTGGATGCCGCATCAATCTCTATTACATTCATGGAAGCTCCTGCGGTGATCGCGCGGCACATTGCGCACTCGCCGCAGGGGCTTGTGTCTACAGGATGTTCGCAGTTAACTGCTTTGGCAAATATCTTCGCAACACTTGTCTTTCCTGTCCCGCGTGTTCCGCAGAACAGATAAGCATGGCCGATGCGGTCTGCTTTAAGCTGGTTTTTTAAAGTTTTTACAATTGCATCCTGCCCTTTTACATCTTCAAAGCCATCCGGCCGAAACTTCCGGTATAACGCCATATAAGAAGACATCTGATTACACTCCATTTCCAAATCTGTTATACGCCGAAACTGATTCCCGTAAGTTCTGCTTCCTTAATGATCGGCGCTTTCGGGTCAACATATTTTAACTTACCCGCAACCTCTGAAAGCGGTACACGTACCATCTCATTCTTTTTGACACCGATCATACAGCCGAATTCCCCGTCCAGAATTGCTTCTGCTGCCGCCGCTCCAAGCCTTGTAGACAATACTCTGTCATACGGACACGGTGAGCCGCCCCTCTGAGTATGCCCAGGCACAGTAATCCTCACTTCCTGATCCGTCTTCTTTTGAACCTTTTCTGCCAGTTCATACGCAACAGAAGGGTATTTTTCTTTCTCCTTTTTCTTCTTTAAATCCTTTTTAGAAAGCTTCGCATCCTGCTTTGAAATCGCGCCTTCCGCAACTGCTATGATCGTAAATTTCTTGCCCGCCGCTTTTCTTCTATTAATTGCCTCTGCTATCACATCAATGTCGTACGGAATCTCCGGAAGCAGCACAATATCTGCTCCTCCCGCAACTCCCGCATGAAGCGTCACCCATCCGACTTTATGTCCCATAACTTCCACAATAAATACGCGGCTGTGAGAGGTGGCTGTCGTGTGGATACGGTCAATCGTATCAGTCGCGATATCAACTGCGCTCTGAAACCCAAATGTCATCTCTGTACCCCACAGATCATTATCAATTGTCTTTGGAAGAGTGATCACATTCAGCCCTTCCTCACTCAGCATATGCGCACTCTTATGTGTACCATTCCCGCCGAGTACTACCAGACAGTCCAGATTAAGTTTATGATAAGTGTGCTTCATAGCTTCAACTTTATCAAGGCCATTCTCATCCGGAACACGCATCATCTTAAAGGGCTGTCTCGACGTTCCAAGAATGGTGCCGCCGACGGTCAGGATCCCCGAAAAATCTCTGGATGTCAGCATCTTAAAATTAGAGTAGATCAACCCCTTATATCCTTCCTGAAATCCATAAATCTCCACATCATCCCGCCTTGAACAGATTCCCTTCACAACTCCGCGCATCGCCGCGTTAAGCGCCTGACAGTCACCGCCGCTGGTAAGCATTCCTATTCTTAACATACGTCTATCTCTCCTTCTATCATAAAATTGCTTTTAAAACAGTATACCTTATTTTAAGCCGCGAAACAAGATTGTTTCAGAAATCGGACACAACATTAAGGACAGAGCTAAAGTCGCCCTGTCCTGATAAAAATCATTTCACTCTCGGGAATTCAATTGTAACTTTAAATAAGTCTCCGTCCAGATACAGTTCAAATACGCCTCCCTGCATCTGTGTCAGTGTCTTTGCAATAGAAAGTCCAAGCCCGCTTCCCTCAGTACTTCTTGAAATATCACCCCTGATAAACCGCTCCGTCAATTCATCCGCAGATATATTAAGCGCCTGCTCTGATATGTTCTTCAGACTGAACTTCGCGTTCTCTTCTTCTATGGAAAGCTCCGCGTAAATCCTTGTACCCTCCATAGCATACTTCGCCGCGTTGCTGTAGATATTATCAAAAACCCGCCACATCCTTCTTCCATCTGCCCGTATGACAATCTCATCCTCCGGAAGAGTAAGCACTTCCCTAAGATTTCTTATCTGGAACCGCTCTTCAAATTCACCGCTCACCTGCTGTATCATCTCTGCCAGATTCAGATTCATATACTCTAAAGTAATATTTCCCGAACTTACTTTGGAAGCTTCCACAACATCCTCTGTCAGCGTCTTAAGCCGCTGAGACTTCTGCTCCAGCACTTCGATGTATCTGCGTATCTTTCCATCCTCAAAATTCTCCTGCTTTAAAAGTTCTACGTAATTGATGATTGATGTAAGAGGTGTCTTGATATCATGGGATACATTCGTGATCAGATCTGTCTTAAGCCGTTCACTCTTAACACTCTCTGCAACGGCTGCTTCCATACCTTCACCAATAGAATTGATATTCTTCGCAATCTCTCTCTGATCTCCTGTAAGCTTATCTAACGAGATCTCATATCCCAATTCCCCGCAGGAAATTTTTTTAACGGCACTTTTCAGCTTATTTCTTCCAATTGCCTTGTACACAAGATAAACAAATGCTGCCGCATCCACTAAAAGCATTAAAACCGCCATCTTGCTGTTTATTCCCATACTGCTCATGACAACTCCCCAATGAAAAAGACAAAATGCCCCGAACAGCAGAATCGTCTTCCAGACACAATTCAGATTCTGGAAGATATCTTTCACCAGAATCCCGCAGCACCGGACAAGACTGTTTTTCCACAATGATTTTGCCTTGATCCTTCTGACCAGACTCAAAAATCCTACAAGGAACATACAGCATGTAAATGCCGCCAGAACACACGCCGCAATAATGGCAAAAACCGAATCATCCACATACGGCACTTGTTCGAATACAGATGTCTTCTCTGCCTGGAGCGCGACTTTCCAGTCTATGCTAACCGCAGCAGAATATGCCGGTATAAGCCATACGGCAATCACGATCACCGCCGCAAGTTCGGTCTTCCATCTATCAAACGCGTTCAGATGAAGTTCTTCATCCTTATCACTCCTGCCCGATACAACTGTAAGCCATAGAATACTCCCAATCAGCATTATCACAGCCAAACACCCGAATCCCGCTATTTTTCTCGCACTGCCGCCGTACTTGTTATACAATGCATTTTCTGTATAAAACATATCTTGTACCGGATATGTTGTATCTACCACCGCCGCGAACAAAAAGGCCTCTTCATCCAGCCCGGATTCTTTTACCGCCTCTCTCCACAGGGAAGCATCAATATCTTTCATATCTGTTTCAAAATCCGCAAGCTTTGGATTTACAACAACATATTTTCCAGATTTCTTCATCTTTTTTATACTGTCTTCCAGCGAGTCATATGAACGGTATTCTGATCTGTTCGTATAGATACGCCGGTTCTTAATATCTGCGTAAATGTAAGAAAAATTCGTATCTCCCTCCTTCACACTTTCATGGGACTTTTTATATATTGCATATTGGTCGTTCAATGCGTAAAGTACGCTATCCAGCATATTATATGCCTCATCAAGCCTTCCGTTCCATTGGGGATTGCCATTCGCGATCTCAAGGATATCTTTTGCGCCTATGGGCGCAAACTGTTCTACCTGTATTACCCCATCATAAACCCAGCAGTCTTTATATACTACTGTGCCCGCCTTATTCTGAACTCCCCGAAAGCCTCCTTCAGGAAAGGTATACTCTTGCGAATTCCACTCTATAACGAAACTATCCGTAAGTTCATTCTCCTCCTGTGATACGACAAATTGAAGTTCTCCGCTTTTTATCGCCTCATAAAAATCAGATATCCGGTAATACTCAAACGTATCCTTCGACGTCTTACAGACAATGATGCTTTCCGCGTTTTCATCCAGGCGTATACTCTTTTCAGAATTTCCGTCTATATCCACAAATATATTTCCATACCGCAGTTCAGCCCATTCAAGCAGATCGCCCATACGATACGCGAAACCGCTTTCATTTTTCCCATCAAAAGTATTTGTCTTATAATATTTCTCAATATCTACAATCTTGTCAGAATTATATTTTCCCTCTGTCTCAAAAAGATTGGCGCTTTTAATTCCTAAAACTGCCTGCTGGCTGTACTTTAACATCTCATTAGCAAAATTTCTGGAATCTTTATACTCCTTCGCAGGTTTTCCCGCAAATATTTCCGTGCGCAGTACCGGATATGAAAACAGCCACATAAAACTTGCCGTCACCACAATAACCAGTACATGAGCGAGTACAATTAAAACCGACTTAGTTAAAATGCTCTTATACCATTTTTCTCTCATGAAAATTCCCCTTTATGACTTTTCAATCTTATAACCTACACCCCATACAACTTTCAGGTAACGCGGTTCTTTCGGGTTGATCTCTATCTTCTCCCTGATATGGCGGATATGCACTGCTACTGTATTATCCACTCCAATCGCATCCTCATTCCATATATCTTCGTATATCTGGCTGATAGAAAACACCTTTCCCTGATTCTTTACAAGCAGCAGCAAGATATTGTACTCCAGCGGAGTCAGCTTCACAAGTTCGCCATCAACAGTTACTTCTTTTAAATCATCATTCACCGACAAGCCGCCCACTGTATATACTGACATCTGTTCCGTATCTACTGTACTTCCAAGCTTCGTATATCTGCGGATCTGGGATTTCACGCGCGCAATAAGCTCCAAAGGATTAAACGGCTTTGTCACATAATCATCAGCTCCTATATTAAGTCCCAATATCTTATCAGCATCCTCCGACTTTGCCGATAAGATGATAATGGGCATATTATTCTCTTCCCGTATCTTAAGCGTAGCCCGTATACCGTCAAGTTTTGGCATCATAACGTCCATCACCAGCAGATCCACATGCTCTGTTTCTAAAACGCGGAGCGCCTCCACGCCATCATATGCCTTCAGCACTTCATAGCCCTCCTGCATTAGATAAATCTCTATCGCCTCTACGATTTCCTTATCATCATCACATACTAATATTTTAGCCATCTTTCATCACCTCCCTTATACTATACAAGAATATCAGAGAATTTTTAAGACCAATTACGGAAAAATCTTAAGATATTATGAAATACATTTAAATCATCAGAAAATAACATTATTATAGGTAAAAACATTTATTTATTGCCAGAAAAGTGTGTTGTTTTTTATCGTAAAATATCGAATAAATTCGGATTATATATCGGTTTTACTATTACATTTTCGTCTATAATTATGTTAAAGACTGGAAATTCACAAAAGATTAGGGGAAATACAATGGACAGTAGAACAATAGAAAGACTTATACGCCGCCTTGGCATTGGAGCAACATACCGCGGATACCGGTATCTTTGTTACGGTGTCAGTTTATGTTTAACGGATGAAGAATACCTGCTTTCAATCAGTAAACTGCTATACCCAATAATCGCAAAAGAATTTAACACCACATTGAGCAGCGTTGAAAGGGATATCCGTACAGTTGTGCAAGTATGCTGGGAGAAGGGCAATAAAGCTCTTTTACAAGACATCGCATATCGCCCGCTGTATAATAAACCGACAGCGGGCGAATTTTTAGATATTGTAGTCGCATACATTCAGCATACATCCGATACTACTTCTTTAATTTAGGTTTTCTTCCCACCTTCTTAAGCTGTTCTTAAGATTTTTTTGTTTTCTTTTATAGAATCAACATACTTTTGACACAATTTTCTTTTATACTTGATATCAGATAGTTGATAAATAACTTATCACTATCTCCCCCTCATAAAAGTATGCACGAAAAATTGTGCAGTACTTTACTCTCATTCCTTTAGATAACTATAACAACAACGAGAACCCGCGAGCCGCAAGGTTAGCGGGTTTTCGCTGTTTATGAGGTTTGTCCAAAATGCACTGTGGACAGTTCGTGGACAGTTTTTTCTAAAGAAATTTCTGCATTTGTCATATGTTTTGATTCTTATAATTAGATAATCTTCTGATATAAATTTTGTAATTTATCCATTTCTGATTTCGCTTTATCGTTTGTTACATGTGTATACAAATCCAGTGTAATTGCAATCGAATAGTGTCCGAGAAATCCTTGAACCACTTTTGCGTCAATTCCTGCCTCAAAACATCTTGTTGCAAAGGTATGACGAAAGAAATCCAAACGTTTGGATTTTCTCAGTTATCCAAACTTAAATAAAATCCAAACCTTTTGTACGAAGTACGGAAACCACAACAAATACCGTATGAAAAGGTTTTGATTTTATTTTTGGTGTATGATTCCCTTATAACAAAAAAGGAGGTCATACCATGGATTTACAAAACTTAAGGGAACACCATGAAGAACTTCTTTCATTCATGGAAAACAACGGATATTCCAGCACCTACATACAACGGTTCAGGGATGAGATCAACCGTATACTGACTGACGCGGACAGCAACCGCTGGCAGTCATACCGGGATATTTACCTTGAATACTTAAAAGTACCACACTCCAAAGACTATCTCCGCAATAAACGGACGATCATCGGAGCCCTGGAACAGTTCGATCTCTTTGGACGCCTTCCAGACGGCAGGCACCGCCATACCCTGTTTGAAAGGGGTTCTTACCATCTGCTGGAGCCGGAATTCCAGGAACTGATCGATTTCTACCGTATGTACGAAAAGCAGCGGGGCAAGAAGGAATCAACCATCCGGTGCGAATCGCTCAACACGGCATCTTTTTTATACCAGATGCAGGAGCAGGGAGCACAGTGCCTGGCTGAAGTGACAGAAGATGCTGTCCTGTCATTTTTCGTTTCGGAAGATGGCTCGCTACGCAAGGGCTGTTCTTACAAGAAGAACATATCTGCTGTCTTTAAGGCAGGGCTTAACTGGAAGGAACCACAGTGCCAAAGGATACTGAGTTTTCTCCCTCTGCTGCGCGAAACGAGGAAAAATATACAATACCTTACACAGGATGAAATCAGGCTCCTGCGGGCCGCAGTGGAAAGCAGCGGATTCTCTGCCCGTAACAAAGCAGTCATCCTCCTGCTTCTTTTTACAGGCCTGCGGGGCTGCGACATTGCCGGCCTTACATTCCGCTCCATCGACTGGGAAAAAGAGCGGATACTGGTGGAGCAGCAGAAAACATCTGTACCGGTGGAGATCCCGCTTTCTGCTGTCGTGGGAAATGCCATATATGATTATCTGGAACAGGAAAGGCCAAATACCGGATCCTTAAGCCTGTTCCTGACGGAAACGCATCCTTTTTCACCCATTTCCGCCCAGGGCATCGCAAATATCGTGTCAAAAGCCTGCAGGCTGGCAGGGATAAGGCAGGACCCCGGGGACAGGAAGGGCACCCATATCTTCAGGCACAACCTGGCATCCTCCATGCTGGAGAACGGCATCCCCCAGCCCGTGATCACACAGACGCTGGGGCATACGGCCCCGGATTCCCTTGATCCTTATCTGAGGGCGGACTTCGTACATTTAAAAGAGTGTGCATTAAGTATAGAAGATTTCCCGCTGGCAGAGGAGGTGTTTTCCTTATGAAAGAATTCCTGTCTTTTCTCGGGCCGCAGATACACCATTTTATACGGTATCGGCAGGCATCACAGCGCTGGAACGACTCTTCCTATGAAGAGAACCTGATGCTGTTCGACCGCTACTGCCAGGAAAACTATCCGGAAGATACCGCGCTGACACAGGAAATGGTTGACGGCTGGTGCCGCCAGCGGGACACGGAAACAAACAATTCCTGCCGGTCAAGGATCTACGTGGTGGACAGCTTTGTCCGTTTCCTGAACAGCCGGGGCCTCTCTCCTGTACAGCCCCCACAGATCCCCCGGAAAGAACGGCGGACCTATATCCCCCATGCTTTCACGCAGGAAGAGCTCAGCCGCTTTTTCCATGAGTGCGACCATATACCTGTCATCAACAGCCGGAAGGAGACCATCATAAGGAAGATGTCCATTCCCGTCTTTTTCCGGCTCCTTTACAGCACCGGGATCCGCACAAACGAAGCAAGGCTGCTCCCCAGGGGAAATGTAGATCTTGAAAAGGGTATCCTGGACATCCAGTATTCCAAGGGGCATGACCAGCATTACATTGTCCTGCACGACTCCATGCTGGAGAGCATGCGTAGATATGATAAAGCTGTCGAAGGGCTTGCGCCTGGCAGGGAATATTTCTTCCCCTCAATACGGAATTCCCATTTTAACAGGGGATGGGTGACCAAAAACTTCAACCTGCTGTGGCGCAAAGTGAACACATCCCATGCCACTGCCTACGAATTCCGGCACCATTATGCCGTGGCAAACATCAACCGGTGGGTGGGACAGGGCTTCAGCTTCCATGACAGGCTGGTGTTCCTCAGCAAAAGCATGGGGCATACCACAGTGGAAAGCACGAAATACTACTATTCGATTGTCCCCGGGCTCTCGGAGATTATAAAAGAACAGACGGAAGCCAGCTCGGAATGGATGATGCCGGAGGTGCCCGCAGATGAAGAAGCCTGGTAAAGAAAGCATCCTGATAGCCGGATATATTTCAGAATTCCTGGACGGTTATGTCCTTTCCCAGAAAACCAACAGTATGAACACCCTGAAATCCTATCAGGACGCAATCGTGCTGTACCTGTCTTTTCTGGAGGATGAGAAAAAAGTACGCAGTGACAGCCTGAACGCAGACTGCTTCCGGCATACAGTTATAGAAAAGTGGCTTGTCTGGTTACGGGAATCCAGGGGATGCAGCCCGGAGAGCTGCAATAA
>CAJUAM010000036.1 GCA_910584615.1 uncultured Dorea sp. | reverse complement strand
CTCCAAAGTAACAGATTTTTATATTTTATCTGTCTACTTTAGAGGTATCATATCATTCGCAGTAGTTGACGGCTGACATTAAATGTTAGCTTAATACTATGAGGGGTAACCGCTTTCTTGGTTTCCCTCTCTGACTATAATATAGCATAACTGTCAGCAGGATTCAAGAAAATTATTTATCGCTTTTATTTACAAAAGAAAGTGTGCAGGACAGTTAAAAAAGATTTAAAATTGCGGATCAATTAAGTATAATAAAATCAACCGGATCGGTTGTGTCAAAATGATAGTTCAAGGTATAGTTGTCTACTGCTTTTGGAGCAAGATTCATATAAGGAGGAACACCTATGAGTGTAATTAAAATTGAAAATCTAGTCCGCGATTATGGGGACGGAAAGGGTGTATTTGGGGTATCTTTTCAGGTGGAGCGAGGAGAAGCATTTGGATTTTTAGGTCCGAATGGAGCAGGTAAAACGACGACAATACGTCATCTGATGGGGTTTTTGAAATCAAAATCAGGGAAATGTACTGTTAACGGTCTGGATTGCTGGAAAGAGAGGGATAAGATACAGGCAAAGCTTGGTTATATTCCTGGTGAGATCAGCTTTTTTGATGATATGTCGGGGTTGGAATTTCTGGAATTTACTTTAAAGTATCGTAAAATCGGAGAGAAAAACCACCAAAAGGATCTGCTGGACCGCTTTGATTTTAATCCCAATGGAAAAATCAAAAAGATGAGTAAAGGGATGAAGCAAAAGCTCAGTATTGTTGCGGCATTTATGCATGATCCGGATATACTGATCCTTGATGAACCGACCAGTGGGCTTGATCCATTGATGCAAAGCAGGTTTGTTGAGTTAGTTGCGGAGGAAAAAAAGCGCGGTAAGACAATTCTGATGTCAAGCCATATGTTTGAAGAGGTTGAGAGGACTTGTGACCGTATCGGTATTATACAAAAAGGCAGGATGGTAGTGGTTGATTCTGCTGAGGCATTGCGTAAACGCCATATCCGTCAATATACAGTAATACTTGATAGTGAGGCTTCTGCCGAGGCGTTTTCGAAAGATTTTGACGGTATATGCAATGGATTGGAAGTTACCGTTACAACAAAACAAAGCCTGGAAGAGATATTTATGGCTTACTATGGAGGAAAACAATATGATTAACATGACACTATATAAGCGTGAGATGAAAGGGAGTATAAGGCTGATGATAATTTTCTGCGCGATCATCACCATGTATATTTCTGTCATTATCAGTATGTACGATCCGGAAATGACGAAAACATTAGAAAGCTTTATGGAAATTATGCCGGAGATGATGGCGGCTGTCGGAATGACAGGGACTGCCGCTGACCTTTTGGGGTTTATGGTGACTTATCTCTATGGGTTTATACTGCTGGTATTCCCTATGGTGTTCAGTATACTGCGCGGAAATTCCCTGGTCGCGAAATATGTGGATAAAGGCTCTATGGTCTCTCTGGCTGCGGCGCCGGTAAAACGGCGTACGATTGCATTTACGCAGATGGCAGTGCTTGTAAGTGATATTTTAATTCTTGTACTTTACAGTACGGCAGTAGAATTGCTTTGTATCGCAAGAGGACTGTCAGATGAATTGGATCTGACAGAGCTTTTGATACTCAATATGGGGCTTTTATGTCTGCATATATTTATTGGGAGTATTTGCTTTTTGTCATCCTGTATATTTTCGGATGTAAAATACAGTGTTTCATTCGGGGCAGGGATTCCGGCATTCATGTATGTATTGCAGATGCTGGCTAATGTGGGAGGAAAAGCAGAAAAAATAAAATATTTTACATTTTTCACACTTTTTGACCCTGACAGTATCATTGCGGGGGAAAGTTGTGCGGCAGTTGGAACGGCTGTGCTTTTAGCGGGTGCCATTATATTGTACGCATTGGGAATTATCGTGTTCGACAGGAAAGATCTTTATATTTAGTTTTTGCTTTATTATCTGAAAATCATTGTGTGTTTGTACTTAATAATGATTGATGGTCAAAAACACAGTGATTCAAGGTCAAAATAATGACAATCCGGCAATTATAAACTATAATTTGTATCACAAAATAAAGTGCGGAAAGAAGAGTGATTAATTTGAAAATTGAAAATATTAATAGCAGAACTATGTATTCAACCTCAAAGACGGAAGTAAATACGCCTGGGTTAAGTAACGATTATGGATCTTCTTATTTTTCGAAGATAGTTAAAGAACGGCAGGAGGATGGAAGAAAAGGACCGGAAAACGGTGTTTTGGGGAGCAACACTTTATTAGATAGGAAGCAAGAGATCTTAAATAAATTTCCGGAGATGACAGAGGATAAACTAGAGCAGTTAATAAAAGATTATGATATTGAGAGTATGGATTCGGAAGAACTTTTTAAACTTGCAGGTAAACTTATGGAAGATAATGTGATACCGCCTGCTATCCAGGAGGATGGCCTGAATCCATTGTTTGTATTTCCGAAAGAGCTTTATGATGCTTTCCTGAGAGGAGAGATACCTATGCCTTCAGGGGTGGTAAGTATGGCTTCAGATTTTCTATATTCTGAAAATCCGTATACAGGAGAAAAAGAATTAGGCTGTCCTGAATATGGACTGAGAAGACTTCAATATGAGAATATGATGTGTCAGGAGGCTTTTAAACGTTTTGGGAGTTATTATACAGAGGAGGAGATGGAGCGTCAGGTTCAGCTTGCAAACAGTAAAGCGCGTTTTTTAGAATTTGCACAATTACTTGTTGATTATAAATAAACAGAACAGAAAATAGAGAAACCGTATCTTGCCGCAGATTGATCGCGCGGCAGGATACGGTTTTAATAATGCTCAGATAACACTAAGTTGCTATTTTCCGTTTGTTTCAGGTTCCTGAGAATAGTATCTTTTAACATTAAAATTTTGTCTTTGTATTGTATTTAAAAATAATTGACAGTATAATAAAAAGAATGATATATTAATAATATAATATATCATGATAATATTAATGTATTATTCGATATATTAATAAAATGTAAAAATATATGTGTAAATAATTATTTTGTATATTTATATATACTTGAAGTTGGAATGGAATATGAAGTGGAGGAAATGGGATGGAAAAGAGAAAAATGATTTATGTTATAATAGGGATATTTGTAATATTGCTACTGGCAATTATAATTGTTTTTTTATTCGGTAAATCAGATTCCAAAGAAAATGAAATTCCAAATAATTCAGTATTATTACAATATGGAGATAATATAGCAGATATCACTTACAAAACACTTAGTGGAGACAAGGATACTTTAATGAGTGAGTCTGGATACAGCATTGTATTTTATATAGATCCATATTGTGGAAGTTGCTTGCAGTCATTTGTTTTAGCTGAACAGATGAATGATATTTTAGAAGAGTCTGTAGACATAAAAATTGTATGGAAACAAGAGCCGAGCAAAGACATTATAAGAAAAATTGGAATAGATAAAGAAAAACAATTTGTTCTTGATAATATAGAAATAGCAAATCCTTACCCAACATATTTTATTACTGATAACAAAGGAAATATTGTATTTATTGTTGATGAATTAGATAAGTTATCTAAAAAGGTTGTTGCCTTAGATTGTTTAAAAAATGATGAAATAATTGAACTTGCTAATAAGTATTTTCTGAAAAAGACACAAAAAGATAGTGTGAAACCTACATTAATTTACTTTGCTATGGATGGGTGCAAAGATTGTGCTGCAGCAGAAGAATTATTAGATTCTAAAAGTGCACAAAAATATTATGATATAGTCACTGTATATACAGAGAATTCTTATGGAGAGAAAGAATTTGTAGATGTTGGTAAATTGTTTGTGGAAATATATGGGATTAACTGGTATCCGAGTTTTGTTATTATAAAAGACGGTACATATCAATTTATTGGAGAATCGTCTGTAAGAGAATTAGAGGATTTTTTGTTTGATGTTAATTGATATTTTTCTTTTTTTCTGAGAGTTAAGCATTCAGGTCACATAAGTAAGGAGGAATGCGATATGAAAAAAATCAAAAAATTATTTATGGTGTTTTTTGCCGCAACAGTCTTGACCTCAGGGATGACAGTTTTTGCTGTAGAAAACGTAACAGAGGATGGGATAGAAAATACCCAACCTGAAATACAGCCAAGAGCTAACGGTTGTGGAAACTGGAAAATAACATATGGAACACCTTATTGTAGTAATCAATATTGCCCGGCCGGTTTCAAAAGAAGATTACGTAATAAGAATTACAAAAGGACTTGCATTAGAGATAATAACACAACCTATACAGAGAAAAAATCCGAAATTGTATATGTTGCATGTGATTGTCGTTAAATCTGCATTATGATACGAAAACCAGTATGATTTCTAATTAAGATATGTGACCTTGAATACTTAACAAAAACGAAATGAATCTACATAATAATAAACAAAAATATTTTGGGAGAGATGAATATGGGAAAAAAGATATTATTTGGCATTATAATTGCTTTTGCGCTGTTGGCAACGGGCTGCGGGGTATTACATTCACAGTCTGTACTTTATAAACAAATGAAAGAATCAGAGGATTATATCCTTCCGATTGTCTGTGATGATGATGATCTTGAAGAAAAAATTCGGAAAAATATATTTGATTTTGAAGATAAATACGGACCGGAATATCAGACAGATGAATGGAAAGTGGATGGTGTTGAAAGCCCGGGAGGGATTCTGTGCAGAGAACAGGATGTTTTAATTACAGACAGAAAAAATGATCAATTGATTGTAACAGATTATGAGGGAAACGTCATAAAGACGGTTGGAGGATCAGGAAATGGTCCGCTTGAATTTTTAAGCCCCAGCGATCTGACATTATATGATAATAAAATATATATCATTGATCAAAAGAACTATAGAGTACAGATACTGGATGCAGATCTGAACTATCTGGATGAGGTAGAAACAAGGATTGCTGATCAGAATGATCCGGAATTTGTATTTGAACATATTTCCGTGAATAAGAATGGTATTTATCTGAATGGTTTTTCATTTTTCAATGATCATGTATATTTATATCAGTCTAATAAAAAAGATCCTGTTGTGATTGGAAAAAATTTTTATGGGCCACTGTTTTGTTATGAAGATAATATCTATGCAGTTAATACTAATACGAAGATTTATAACAAGAAAAGTGATACGATGGGATATAGAAATGGCCTGGATAATTATTTGATGCTTATTGATGATACACAAAAAGACTTTTCTGGGAAAATAAATCTGCTGCCGACAATTGATGCGACAGGGCTTTTTATGGATCAGGACGGGATTTATGTTTCATCTCCTTCGCATTCCAGCCTTTTTGCTTTTGACAAAAACGGAAGTTATAAATATACAGTCGCGGTGATAAAGGGGATGGAAGGGGAAGAATTTTCAAAAGTATCTGTAGATAAGATGGGAAGATATTATGTAACTGCATCAGAAAAAGGGAAAATTTTCCGGTGCAGCCCCAAAGAGTAAAGAAAGTCTTATTTGAGGAGACCCGTTATGAGAAAGACCGGATACCTGCTTTGGCAGACTTTGCAGTCTATGATCTATTATAAAAAACGATATGTGCTATATTTTATGTCTTTTTACGTAGGGTTGCTGCTGCCGGCATTATGTATCGCCAATTACAACTATATACGAAGTATATTTCATTATTATGTGTTTGATGAAATGGAACAGTCTGTATCTTTGGACTGGCAGAGTTATTCTTTTGCTGCTGCCGATTTGGATATATCAGGGGAATATACAATAAGTGCCCAGTGTCAGGAAGTATTTCTTGGGTGGGACTCAACCCCTATGTCTGTGAAAGGAATCGAATGGAACTATTATTATGATCTGTCTCAAACAGAAGGACGCATGTTTACGGAAGGAGAAATGGGCCGGGGGGAATATGTATGTATCATAGACAGAAAAAATGCCCGAGCATATGACTGTAGGCTGAATGATACCATTACGATAAAGGGAGTGGATTTTACAGTAATCGGATTTAGCACAGATCCTCTGTTTACAAACCAAATCGTAATTCCTTTAGCTGCTATGGAAAAGCTGTATGGAAATCATGATACATGTGTACAGTTTACAGGGATTTATATTTTGGACAAAAATCAGGATAAAGAACAGTTCCTCTTGGAAGTTAAAAATGCTGTTTGTGAAAAAGATGAAGAAGCAAAAATTTTGTTTTTGGATACAGGAGATCAAATGTATCAGGAAGTAGTGAAGTCTGTAGAAAAATGGAAGTTCCTTCGAGGAATGGCTGCTTTCATGACCGCTGTGTTTTTTATATTGAATGAATTAGTTGTTATAACAGGGAAAATGCAAAAAGACCGCAAAACGATCGCAGTAAAAATGGCTTTGGGAGCCAGCCGTTATACAGTGGCCTTTAGCTGCCTTCTGGAAATATCTATTATAACGGTGATTGCTGATGCTATGATTTTTTTGTCGGTATGTCCTATCGCAAGGGCCTGTGCATTGGATGAAATCATTCTCTTTGATTCGTTTGTGACAGTTGTTTTCTTTCTGGGATCCATAGGTGCTGCTGTTGTGATTACCTTGGTTTTGCTGTGGAATTTAAGGAAAGATACGGTTAGCAGTCTGATGAGATCGGAGGATGTATAATGGGATACAGTCTTAGAAAAGTGTGGATTATGATGAGACATAATAAACAGATTTATCTTCTTCTTATACTGGAATTGGCGGTTGGCATGTGTATGTATGTTTATTCATGCAATCTGTCTGTTTCTATACAGAAGGAGGAAGAGAGTCTTAAGAAAGAAGAATCAGGATTTTTGCTGCGCATCGATACCAAATCAGAACAAGAGAGAATAGGACAGGCTCCATTAAGCTTTGACGATTATGAATTTATACAGTCTCTGACAGGTCACAGTGCAGAACTTTTAATAAATTTTCCGGATATCTTGATTAGAAACGGCGAGATCATAGATTATAATTTACTGCTGCTGGATTATGGAAACTACGGTTTGAAAGATTCTTTTATTTATATGGGGGAGCATATTTCGTCTGTTTTGGGCACGGGAGACGTAATGCCCGGCATTGAACAGCTTTCCATTAAAAAGGATCAGATAATATTACAGACAGGGGAAGACAAGAGTGTTGCTTTCGAAACACAGCCGATGCCCATAGCTTTGCAAAATGACACTTTAAGATTTATATCTGTTGACAGTAATGTATCATTGTCGGACTGTATGCTCTTATCCCTTGCTGCGATGGATACCCTGCAAGCTGCGATACAGCCAGAGACAATGAATTATGAATTGAGGATACATAAAAAAGAAATATCTGAAAAAGGAAGAATTCTGGAAGAGATCACTCAAAGGCTGAATAAAGAACATTGGGAGTTTTATTCCTATGAATTTTATTCCCCGGCTGATGAGTTGCGTAATAATACCTTTAAGACAAAACGGGATATCAGTTCTATTCAGAAAGTTGGTATCTTATTGCTGTGTACTGTATTTTTGGCTGCTGTTTCAATTTTTGGGATTTTGCTTGAAAGACGGGAATCGGAGATGGGGATCTGCCAGGCATGCGGTGCAGGAGTCAGAGTGATAGCAATGGAGATATTTGGAGAAATACTGATTGTCTGTCTGACTGGTACAGTTATTGGATGTGGGGCAGGTATTTTTCTGACATATAATCTGACTTCTTTTTTGGCCGGCGGTGTAGAGATGACCATGCAGCTGAGTGCTTTGCTCCGCAGTTTGCTGATCTGTCTCTTTATTGTTACGGTTGTCTTTATTGTTACTATTAAAAAAATATATACCAAAAGTATTATAGCATTAATTCGTAAACAGCCGTAGAAGGACAGGAGGCTGCGCTGGCAGGAGGATACAATATCATGATCACATGCAAGGGACTGGAAAAAACATATTATGGAAAAGGGATTGAAACAAAAGTGCTTGACGGAGCGGATCTGTCTATAGATAGGGGAGAATTTGTCTGTATATTCGGCGTTTCCGGCAGCGGAAAGTCCACATTATTGAATATTCTTGGATTGTTGGATGCACCGACAGGCGGCACTTATTTTTTTGAGGGAACGGATGTTACACATTTGAACAACAGGGAAGCAGCCAGAATCCGGAATCAGGAAATGGGATTTGTCTTTCAGTCATATCATCTGATTCAGGAGCTGAATGCATTGGAGAATATTGCAGTTCCTATGGGTTACGCCGGAAAATCAAAGAAGGAGAGGAATAGTACCGCGCGTAGACTGCTGCAGGAATTTGGAATGTCAGAACTGGAGAAAAAATATTTGTCTCAGATGTCCGGAGGCGAACAACAAAGAATTGCTATTGCCAGAGCCATCGCAAACAGGCCCAAAGTGCTTTTCGCAGATGAGCCTACAGGCAATCTTGACAATAAGAATGCATTAATGGTCATGGATATGCTGAAGAGACTGAATGAGCAGGGGATGACGGTGGTAATGGTTACGCATGATACTGCGTTGGCAGAATATGGTTCTCGGATTATTCGTGTGAGAGACGGGGGCATTTTGGATGAATAGTGTGGAAAGGAGAAAAAACCGTCACTCTGGCAGTATATATATTCTGCCAGAGTGGCGATCTGCTTTTATTTAAGGGATTTATCCCTCTTCTTTTTTGAATCAGTTCAGTTTATAAGAATATGTATTTGAGGATAAATAATATTGCCAGTACATACATCAATAAACTTATCTTTTTTTCTTTTGCTTTTCCGGTGATGAGGTTCAAAGCTACGTAAGAGATAACGCCCATCGAGATACCTTCCGATATGCTGTAGAAAAACGGCATCGCCGCCATACAGATATAACATGGGAGCGCTTCGGATATATCATTGAAGTTGATATTTACAACATTAGTCAGCATATAAAAACCAACCACGATCAATGCCGGTGCTGTCGCGAAAGACGGAATCGCAAGGAAGATCGGCGAAAGGAAAAGCGCCAGACCGAAAAGAACGGCTGTGGTCACAGATGTAAGTCCTGTTTTGCCGCCTTCTGTCACCCCGGAAGCGCTCTCTACGAAAGTAGTAGTCGTGGTTGTTCCGAGTACTGCGCCTGCAGTAGTGGCGACAGCATCCGCCATAAGCGCGCCTTTGATACGGGGAAGCTGTCCTTTTTCATCCAGCATATCAGCTTTTGAGGCCACACCGATCAATGTGCCGATGGTATCAAACATATCTACAAACAGGAACGCAAAGATGACTACAATAAAATTCAGTGAAAAAATGCCGTCAAACTGCAGTTTTCCGAAAACGGGCATGATACTTGGTATAGACAGTCCGTTGCTGAAATCAGGAAGAAGACCGTAGAAACCAAGTTCCGGATCAGGTACATAAATACCTGCGATCTGGCAGATGATTCCAAGTCCCCATGTGATCAGGATTCCCCACAGGATATTTCCTTTGACATTTTTGATGACAAGGATCCCTGTAATGATCACACCGGCAACAGCGAGCAGAACGGTGATCCCTGCGTTGTTAAAACCTGCCTGTACATCATTTGCAAGATTATATCCTTCTACAGAGAATAATTCAACTAAGGTCGCTCCGCTGATTACGATGTTAGCGTTCTGGAGACCGATAAACGCGATGAACAGACCGATACCTACACTGACTGCCGCTTTCAGATTCAGTGGAATGGCGTTAAAGATCGCTTCACGTACATTTGTAAGGGAGAGGATGATAAATATGATACCTTCTACAAATACGGCTGTGAGGGCAACCTCCCACTTATAACCCATGCCAAGGACTACAGTATACGCGAAATATGCGTTTAATCCCATTCCGGGCGCAAGGGCAAAAGGATAATTTGCAAAAAACGCCATCAAAAGAGTGCCCAGAAATGATGCGAGAGCTGTCGCTGTGAATACCGCGCCCTGATCCATACCCGCCGCTGCGAGGATACTTGGATTCACTGCGAGAATATATGCCATCGTCATAAAGGTTGTGATACCCGCAAGCACCTCTGTTTTCATATCTGTGTTGTTTTCTTTTAACTTGAAAAGTTTTTCTAACATGTTTTTCCTCCTTTTTCTCATTCTGTAACTAATAACGATTTTATTTTAGCAAAAAAAGAATGCTATGACAAAGAATAGCCGACAGCCGGCTGCGATCAAATATCCCGTAATTTATTCTGTATCGCGTAGAAATCCTCCTGTACTTCCAGAAACTTTGATGGATCTCTAAGAATTGCTGAAGGGTGGTAACAGGAAGTAAGCCATATATTTTTGCGGAAGATAAATGTTCCATGTTCCCGTGTGATCCGGTAATCTGGCCGTATGATCCGCTGCGCTGCGATGCGTCCAAGACAGACAATGATCTTAGGGCTAAGAAGCAGTGTTTCATATTTTAGATAGGGGATGCATGCTTCCTGCTCGGCAGGGAGCGGGTCCCGGTTTCCCGGGGGATGGCATTTTACGATATTTGTGATATAGATATCTTTGCGGCCTAAGTTAATGCCAGATAAGAGGCGGTCAAACATTTCTCCGGATCTGCCGGTAAAAGGGAGACCGTCTTTGTCTTCATTTCTGCCTGGTCCTTCAGCAATAAAAAGGATCGGAGAGTTCAGGTTTCCATATCCCATCACTGCCCGGTTTCTTGTCTGTGACAGAGAACAGCGCGTGCAGCGGTCTACAAAACTTTTTAGTTCTTCATAGGTATAAAGTTTCATATGTATCATTCTCCTGTTAAATATGCTTGTACCAGTATATCATAAATCGTAAAAAATAACTATCAGTTAAGTTGACTGATCACAATTATTAAGATAAAATCGAATGTGGTGATAAAAGGGGTTGACAAATGTCCCCTTTATTGTTAATATAAAAAAACAGAACGCACTCTGTTTTTGGAATCTGATTAAGAAAGAGGTGCATTATGCAGAGAGTTTTTTCATTGCTGGTAGATGATAATCCTGGCGTACTGAGCCGTATATCCGGCCTGTTCAGCCGGAGAGGCTACAATGTGGACAGTATTACAGCCGGAGTGACGGCGGATGCGAGGTTTACAAGGATCACTATTGTGGCAAGCGGAGACGAACTGATCCTGTCACAGATTGAAAAGCAGGTCCGGAAGCTTGAAGATGTAAGGGAGATAAAAGTATTACAGCCTGAGACTTCTGTTTACCGTGAGTTGATTATGGTTAAGATCAGGGCTAATGCTGAGCAAAGAGCAGACATTGTATCAGTTGCGGATATTTTCAGGGCGAAGATCGTGGATGTGGAAAAGGATTCCCTGATGATAGAGCTTACAGGTAACCAGTCTAAGATTGATGCGTTTTTAAACCTTCTTGACGGGTACGAGATCTTAGAGCTTGCAAGAACCGGAATTACCGGATTGTCCCGCGGCAGTAAGGATATAACGTATTTTGAATAGCATAGACCGCCATTAAGCAGAATTACTACATAATAGGAAGTTTCTGCTTAACGATAGATATTTACCGGATGCTGATCCGGTAAGATTAAAAATCATTTAATTCAATTATTAGGAGGAATGTTAAGATGGCAGCAAGATTATTTCATCAGGAAGATTGTAATTTATCCTTATTGGAAGGAAAGACAATCGCAATTATCGGTTACGGGAGTCAGGGACACGCACATGCTCTGAACTTAAAGGAGTCCGGATGTAACGTGATCATCGGCCTTTACGAAGGCAGTAAGTCATGGGCAAAGGCAGAAGCACAGGGCCTTACCGTATATACAGCGGCAGAGGCGGCAAAAAAAGCCGATATTATCATGATCCTTATCAATGATGAAAAGCAGGCATCTATGTACAAAAAAGATATTGAGCCAAACCTTGAGGAAGGCAATATGCTCATGTTCGCGCACGGCTTCGCGATCCATTTCGGACAGATCGTACCGCCGGCTAATGTGGATGTTACTATGATCGCGCCGAAGGCTCCGGGCCATACGGTAAGAAGTGAATATCAGGCAGGTAAGGGTACTCCTTGTCTTGTGGCAGTAGAACAGGATTACACAGGAAAAGCACTTGATAAGGCGCTCGCGTACGCGCTTGGGATCGGCGGAGCAAGGGCAGGCGTCCTTGAGACAACATTCAGAACAGAGACAGAGACAGACCTCTTCGGTGAGCAGGCAGTTCTCTGCGGCGGTGTATGCGCGCTGATGCAGGCTGGTTTTGAGACTCTTACAGAGGCTGGATATGATCCGAGAAATGCATATTTTGAGTGTGTACATGAGATGAAGCTTATCGTAGATCTGATCTATGAGTCAGGTTTCGCGGGAATGAGATATTCTATCTCCAACACAGCAGAGTACGGTGATTATATCACAGGACCAAAGATCATCACAGAGGATACCAAGAAAGCTATGAAGAAGATCCTTTCCGATATTCAGGATGGTTCTTTCGCAAAAGAATTCCTTCTGGATATGTCGCCGGCAGGAGGACAGGCACACTTTAGGGCAATGAGAAAACTGGCGGCAGAGCATCCGGCTGAGAAAGTTGGAAAAGAAGTACGAAGCCTCTATAGCTGGAGCGATTCCGATAAGCTGATCAATAACTGATTAATGGACGGCGGACAGTTTCATAAGCACAACTCATGAAGGGGTCCGTATTAATTGAAAAATACACAAGTAATTTGTATATATTGCTTAATATCTCCATTTTATATGTCGATATAATTATTAGAATATCGGTCTGTATTGACTTCCGATAACAGATACCCTGTAGTTACATTTTACCAGGTTTAAGGTGAAGGTCTAGAGGGTATCTGTATGCCGTTTGGCAATATTGATGAAAGGAGAAAGGATATGAAAAAATATATCCAGAATTTAAAAATCAGTGTAAAACTTTATATCCTTGTAGGCGTCGCGCTTCTTGGAATGTTTATCATCGGAGGAATGTCTTTCTTTCTGATGACCCAAATGAATGACAGGACCAGCGATATAGCGTCAAGCTGGCTTCCGAGTGTGGATACGGCAAGGGAGATGAACGCAACTCTCTCTAATGTCCGTTTGAATGAAAAGACATATGTTACCGCGGCTACAGATGAGATAGCAGAGCAAAGTCTTATGTATGTTGAGAAAGAAACTGGAGATATGGAATCACTGTTTGCTACATACGCAGGTCTGATTGATGCAGAGGAACAGGAATTATATGATAAAGCGAAAAGCCTTTGGACTGAGTATGCCAAGACAGATAGTAAACTAATGGAACTGGCAGCGCAGGGGAAGACAGAGGAAGCGCGGGTTGTCCTGGATGGAGAGTCTGCGAAAATCTACGGAGAACTTCAGGGTGTGTTTGATGAGATTACAGCATACAATACGGAGGGCAGCAGTCATATTACGGAAGAAAGCAGGACTTCTTATAATATTTCTGTGATATCTATGGCTGTGGTTATACTTATCATCATATTGATCGGAGTTTACTTCTCATTTGTGATCATTCGGGGAATCAAGTTCCCGATCTTTGAGATTGAAACTGCTGCTGTGAAGATGGCACAGGGAGAACTGGATGTAAATATTTCCTATGAATCTAAAGATGAACTGGGAACACTTTCGAATCAGATGAGAAATCTGATCCGCAAACTCCAGATGATCATTGATGATGAAAATGAATTTCTGGCTAAGATGGCTTCAGGAGATTTTAATGTTGATTCCAAATGTGAAGACGAGTACATAGGCGGCTTCCATCCGGTGCTGATCTCTTTTCGGGGGATAGCGCAGAAGCTTAATGATACGATGCAGCAGATCAGTGAAAGTGCTGAGCAGGTTGCGGGCGGTTCTGAGCAGGTATCTGACGGAGCACAGGCATTGTCTCAAGGGGCGACAGAACAGGCAAGTTCTGTTCAGGAGCTGGCTGCTACAATCTCCGATATTTCCGGAAAAGTAAATGAGAATGCGGAAAATGCAGGGCAGGCAAGTGAGATGGCTAATACGGTTGTTGTCGAGATGGATGCAAGCAATCAGAAGATGCAGGGTATGATCGAGGCAATGAATGAGATCAGCAGATGTTCTGATGAGATTGGGAAGGTTATCAAAACGATTGAAGATATAGCGTTCCAGACGAATATACTGGCATTAAACGCTGCGGTTGAGGCAGCGCGTGCCGGTTCTGCCGGAAAGGGATTCGCTGTAGTGGCTGATGAGGTCCGCAATCTGGCGAGCAAGAGTGCGGAAGCTTCCCAGAATACGGCTGTATTGATAGAAAATACACTGAAAGCAGTAAAAAATGGAACGACAATTGCTGATGAGACAGCGGAGTCCTTAAAACAGGCAGTAGAAGGAGTCAGTGAAGTGACTGGTATTGTAGGCCGGATTTCAGAGGCCAGCAAAGATCAGGCGGCGGCTGTGTCACAGGTAACAATGGGAATTGACCAGATTTCCAGTGTCGTACAGACAAATTCAGCGACGGCTGAGGAAAGTGCCGCAGCAAGTCAGGAGCTGTCCAGTCAGTCGCGGCTTATGAAAGAGCTGGTAGGAAGATTCAAGCTTAGGAATGACAGGCTGAATTAATGTGACAGTCATGGTGTAATCTTTCAAAACTGTAAGACTCCTGTAACTTTATCTGATACAAAAGAAAATATGAATCTGTTAAAATTACCCTTATCTGACAGGAAAGGATCTGTTCTTGTCAGGGAGGGTAATTTTTTAAAATAAATGAAAGACAGGAGGTTTACAGTATGGATCAGTACATCCGTATATGCGATGTGGAAAAATATTATGGAAACGGGTCTAACATTACGAAAGCGGTAGACAGGGTCAGCTTTAATGTAGATAAGGGAGAGTTTGTAGGGGTGATGGGGGCGTCCGGGTCCGGGAAGACAACGCTCCTTAATATGCTTTCTACGATCGACCGTGTGACGGCAGGACATATTTTTTATGGAGATACAGACATTACAGAGCTTTCAGAGGACGGGCTTTCAAAGTTTCGGAAGGAAAACCTTGGCTTTGTATTCCAGGATTACAATCTTTTGGACACACTGACTATCGAAGAAAACATTGTCCTTGCCATGACGATCCATAAGAAAGGGAGGCAGGAGATCAAAGAAAAGTGCGATGCTGTAATGAAACTGCTTGGAATAGAGGAGATCGCCGGTAAATTTCCTTATCAGGTGTCAGGAGGGCAAAAGCAGCGCTGCGCGTGTGCAAGAGCTCTGATCAACCAGCCCAGGCTCCTTCTTGCGGATGAGCCTACGGGGGCATTGGATTCCCGGTCGGCACAGACACTTCTTGAGACATTTGTCAGGATGAACCAGGAACTTGAGGCAACGATCTTTATGGTGACCCACGATGCCTTTTCGGCAAGCTACTGCAGCCGGATCTTATTTTTGAAAGATGGGAAGATCTTTCACGAGCTGATACGTGGGGATAAGACAAGAAGGATATTTTTAAATGAGATCCTTGATGTTTTGTCGCTGACAGGAGGTGAGCCGTCTGATGTTAGGTAAGCTTGCGGTAAGAAATGTGAAGCGCTCGGCAAGGGATTATCTTGTGTATGTGATCACTATGACTTTTGTTGCGGCTCTTATGTTTGCCTTTAACAGTATCATCTTTTCGCCGGATATCAGAGAACGGGTTGATGCGGTGGGAATCATGGCGGCGCTTGTAGGACTTGCTACATTTTTTGTCGTCATTATCGTGACCTGGCTGATCAATTACATGGTGCGGTTCATGCTGGAAAAGCGCAGCCGGGAGTTCGGGACGTATCTGCTCCTTGGGATGAGGAAGAAGGAAATTTCAAGGCTCTACATGAGGGAAAATGTACTGATGGGGACAGGGGCGTTCTTTGCAGGGCTTGTCTTTGGGATATTGCTTCAGCAGATTCTTATGGCGGTTCTTTATTCTATGATCCAGTTGGATTATGAACTTCATCTGGAATTTAACAGATGGTGCATCCTGATGACAGCGGGGTGCTTCTGGGGCTGTTATTTTCTGGCGCTGTTTCGCTGTAAGGGAAGATTTAAGAAGATGAACATCTGCGATCTTATGCATGCAGGAAATAAGAATGAAGAGATCAGGGAATCCCATGAGAAAGGAAAGAGGTGGCTGCTTTTTCTGGCGGTGATTTTCCTTTTTCTGTTCGGGCTGTGGCTGTTTTTCGGAGGGCTGCTAGGTGGGTGGAATGGAGGAACGATCATCGGATTTATCGTAGGGCTTGTGCTTACCATTTACCTGTTCTATACAGGACTTTCGGCCTCTATCATCTGCTATATCAGGGAGAAGAAAGAAGGCATCTACAAGGGACAGAATCTTTTCCTGCTAAGGCAGCTTTCCTCGAAGATCAAGACTATGCGGTTTACTATGGGAACGATCACGGCGCTTTTTATGCTTGCGTTCCTTGGCTGTACGGTGGCTATGATGTTTGGCGATTACCAGAATAAAATACTGAAGGAAAAGTTCCCCTTTGATGTGCAAGTCTACAGCGCGGATGTGGAGGATGATTTTAAAAAGGAGCTTGAGGTCATTAAAGATGAGGCGAAAGTAAAATATATCTATCCGTATCATATATATACAGACGGGACGGCACAGGTGAACTCGTGGCTGTATACTCATCTGCGGGAATTCGGTACGATGTATCTTAAAAAAGACGGTAAGCCGGATGATAAGGCACTTGCTGCGCGTGACGATGGGTGTTACTGCGAGTATGACACATATATGAAGCTTTCGGATTATAACCATCTGAGGGAAATGCTGGGGTATGAAAAGATTTCCCTGAAAGAAGACGGATATGCCATTCATATAAAGAAAAGGGTATTGAAAGAGACCGGTGATTTTTCCGGTCAGTTAAAGATACTGGGAAAAAAGGGGGAACTTGTGTTTTCAGGATATCATACAGAAGCTTTTTCACAGGATGGACATAACGGAGGAGATTATGTGATCGTGGTGCCGGATGAAGCCTGCGATCTTGCGCCGTATTACGCAGAGCTTGCAGTTGACATCGAAGGGGAGGCGCCGGGCGGTCTTGCCAGACATCTGGATGAACTGGATAAAGAGAATGGATCTGCTTATATGGACTGGAGCGGGGATAAAGAAGGGGAGGAAGAAGACAGTGATACACTGCAAGGCCCCAATAATTCCTGCTGCGGTTCTGATACTATTGTTAGTTATGCCGCAGTAAATCTTGTGAGGGACAATGTGATCCCAGAAGTAAAATATATACTTTCCTCTATTGTGTTCCCATGCTTTTATATCGGCCTTGTATTTGTATGTATAGCGCTTACGGTGCTGTCGGTACAGCAGTTGAGTGACTCTGCCAAATACAGGTTTCGTTACGGGGTGCTCAAAAAGATAGGTTTGAGCAAGAGGGAGATATCAGACGTGGTAAAGAGGCAGCTGATCGCGTATTATCTGTGCCCGGCGCTGTTTGCCGCGGTGATAGCAGGGATCATATCAGTATTTATAAGCAGAAAATTTATCTTTTACACAGGGATAGAGACACATATTTTTCAATATTTCGGCATATCTTTTCTGCTGTTTTTCGGGATCTATATCTTATATTTTGTAACAACCTATGTGGAATTCAAACGCAATATAGAAAATGAGATGTAGATAATTTCGGGCAACGATAGTATAATGAAAAAAACAGAATATGGAAGAAAATATGAATTTGAGAGGATAATGATAAGATGCCCGGAAAAATAACGAAAAAGAGAATATTTGATATTATACAGATCGGTTATTACGGAGACTGGCAGAGTAAGGCATTTGATATGATGGTGATCGTCATGATTCTTTTGAATCTGTTTATCGCGGTTTTTCAGACTTTTGAACAGTCTGTGCCATACAGGGAACTTATGGATTCCGTGGAATTTATCACAGTAGTGGCTTTTGGGGTGGAGTATGCACTGCGGCTTTGGACGGCGGAGTATCTGTATCCGGAAGTGGAAAGAAAAAGGGCAGTGCACAAATATGTACTGTCCTTTAGTGGGATTATAGAGCTTTTGGCATTTCTGCCTTACTTTCTGCCGGTCTTTTTCCCGGCAGGAGCAGTAGCGTTCAGGATGTTCAGGGTAGTAAGGCTCTTGCGGCTTTTTCAGATCAATGCTTACTATGATGCGCTGAATGTGATCGGCGACGTTATTACAGGAAAGCGTGACCAGATCCTGTCTTCTGTATTTATCATCATGGTTTTGATGGTTGCTTCCTCACTTGTGATGTACAATTTGGAAAATCCGGTGCAGCCGGAAGTGTTTGAAAATGCATTTTCAGGATTCTGGTGGGCGGTGTCAACTCTTCTGACTGTGGGATACGGTGATATCTACCCGGTCACTATACCGGGGAGGATCTTTGGAATCATCATTACATTTTTAGGAGTGGGGATGGTTGCTATTCCGACCGGTATCCTCTCAGCCGGTTTTGTGGAGCATTACACAAGGATGAAGTCTATGAAAGAAGCGTCGGAAGAGAGTGATATCCGGTTTGTACAGCTGCGGGTTGGGAAAAAACATCCGTGGATAGATATGAAAGTGAAAGATCTTCCGCTGCCGCCGGGACTTTTGATCGCGGCGGTAAAGCGGCAGGAAAATGTAGTTGTGCCTCGGGGCAGCACACAGATCAGACAGGGGGATTTTCTTGTGCTTGGGGCAGAAGGCTATAAGCAGGATATAGGGATCAGGCTTAAAGAGCTGGTGCTAAAAGATCAGAGTACATGGGTGGGACTTCGTATCAGCGAGCTTGATATTTCAAGAAAGACTATGATCGTTATGATAAGACGGGAAGACAAGATGATGATTCCCAACGGATCTACGAAGCTTCGCAGCGGGGATGTGCTGCTGCTTTATACGAGAAAGAATATTAGAGACGCTATAGATGTGGATGTCTGAGGCTGCTATCCTGTAAGACAGCGGGCCGGACTTCTGCTGATAATATGTGATCTGCTGAGGTGATGAGATGGAAAAAGTAACCGGAAGATCAATTGTTAAAGGGATTGCTATCGGAAAGATATTACTATACAGGAAAGAGGAGCAGTCCGTAAAAAGAACTAAGGTTAAAGAAAGCGACAGGGAAGAAAAACGCTATGAAGCGGCGAGAAAAGAGGCGGTCAGTCAGCTTAATGAGCTGTATGAGAAGGCTGTCAGAGAAGTGGGAGAAAAAGAGGCAGAAGTTTTTAAAGTATATATTATGATATTGGAAGACAGTAATTATACGGATTCTGTCACTCATATGATCAGAAGTCAGCAGGTAAATGCAGAATATGCGGTAGCAGAAGCAGGAGATAAGCTTTCTAAAGTGTTTGCAGGGATGGAGGATGAATATTTTAAAGCCCGGACAGCGGATGTTAAGGATATTACTGAAAGACTTGTAAGGATATTGAGCGGAAAGCAAGAAAAAGAAGGGATACAGGATGGGCCAATGATCGTGATGGCGGACGATCTTGCGCCAAGTGAGACTGTGCAGCTTGGAAAGGATAAGTTTCTTGCGTTTGTGACTCGTTATGGTTCTGTTCACTCCCACACCGCGATCCTTGCAAGAGCTATGGATATCCCGGCCCTTACCGGAGTGGATATCTGCAGAGAGTGGGATGGGAAAATGGCAATAGTGGACGGCTGTTTGGGAGTTCTTTATGTAGAACCGGAGCCGGAAATATTAGAAGTATTTAAAAAACGCCAAAAGGAAGATAAGGAGGCCAGAGAGCTTCTTATGAAGCTGAAAGGGAAAGAAGATATGACCCTTGACGGAAAGAAGATCCGCTTATACGCGAATATCGGTAGTGAAAGGGATGTTACTGATGTTCTGGAAAATGACGCGGCGGGAATCGGTCTTTTCAGAAGTGAGTTTTTATATCTGGAGTCTGAGGACTATCCGGATGAAGAGTCGCAGTTTAAGGTCTATAGATCAGTAGCTGAAAATATGGCAGGAAAGCAGGTCATAGTGCGTACTCTTGATATCGGCGCGGACAAGCAGGCGGATTATTTTGGGATGGGCTATGAGGAAAATCCGGCGATGGGATACAGAGGGATAAGAGTCTGCCTGGACAGACAGGAAATTTTCCGGACGCAGCTTAGAGCGCTTTTTAGGGCCAGCGCATATGGAAATATCTCTATTATGTATCCTATGATCATATCTGTGGATGAGATCAGGCAGATCAAAGAAATCACAGAGTCTGTGAAGGAAGAATTAAAGGCGCAGGGTATTGCCTGCGGAAAAGTAGAACAGGGAATTATGATAGAGACTCCCGCGGCGGTTATGATCAGTGATATGCTGGCAGAAGAGGTGGATTTCTTCAGTATTGGGACAAATGATCTTACTCAGTATACGCTGGCAGCAGACAGGCAGAATATGAAGCTGGATCCGATCTATGATGCGCATCATCCGGCGGTGCTGCGCATGATACAGATGACGGTAGAAAACGGCCATAAGCATGGCTGCCGGGTAGGTATCTGCGGAGAGCTCAGCGAGGATACGGCACTGACCCGCACTTTTATAGAGATGGGAATTGACGAGTTATCTGTGCCGCCGTCCCTTGTACTGCCGATCAGAAAGATCATAAGAAATATAAAGGCAGGCAGGGAAACGGTATGAGTTTGGTTTTTGTGTCGGGCAAAGCGATAGCTAAATTGCAATTGACGTTCATAATGATTTCCCCTATACTTTGATTACAGTGTCAAAATAAGAAAAGGGAAGGGGCGTAATATGGAAAAATATCAGGCGGGAAAGCAAAATCAGAGGATTTGCCTGCTGCTTGCGGTACTGGCAATGTTTTTGATCGTGGTTTCTTTATTGCTCAGCAGCTTTCAGATCGCTGTATACGGGGATCCCAAGTATCGCTTTTACGAGAAGGAATATGTAAAGTATGAGGTGACAGAAGCTCTTGATATGAAGCTTTCAGATGTGATGGCCGTAACGGAATATATGATGGATTATCTGATCGGAAGAAAGGAGGAGCTTTCAATAGAGACAGACGTGGATGGAAAGCGGCAGGATTTTTTTAATGAGCAGGACAGGCTTCACATGGCGGATGTAAAGGGACTGTTCCTTGGCGGTCTTAAGCTTCGGACAATGCTTTTGCTGGGGGCGGCTCTTTTGATCGGGATACTGGCGGCATTAAAGGCCAGGCTTTGGGAAATACTGCCTAAGGCGTATATCATTGCGATAGCGTTCTTCGCGGCTGCGCTTGTATTTCTTGGAATTGTGGTCAGCATTGATTTTACAAGATGTTTTCGGATTTTTCATGAGATATTTTTTACAAATGATCTGTGGATGTTTGATGAAAGTACGGATTATATGATCCGTATGCTGCCGGAAGGGTTTTTTGCGGATATGGTGGTGAGGATCGTATCTGTATTTGTCGCAGGTTTAGTGCTGTTAGGCGGAGTGATAGGACTTGCGTGGTTTTTTTACCGAAAGAAGCAATACAAAATTTATGATAAACATACCGCTTGTAAAAAAAATATGATATGATACTAAGAACCGGAAAGTTATGTCTGTCCGTTCAGGGGGGAGGCATGGATCTACGGTCCATAAAAAGATGATATCGTTATACACGGCGAAAGAAGTGCCGAGGCCGTTTTGTGAAGGAGGAGAATGAATGAGTAATGTAAGACGAGTATTTGTGGAAAAGAAACCGGATTTTGCGGTGCAGGCGAAGGATTTGAGTCATGAGATCAGCGGGTATCTTGGAATTGAAGATATTGCTTCTGTGCGTGTGCTGATCCGTTATGACGTGGAAAATGTTACAGATGAGACTTTTGAGAAGGCATGTAACGGTATCTTTTCGGAACCGCCGGTGGATTTTCTTTATAGGGAGGAGTTTCCCGTGGAAGAGGGAAGCAGAGTATTTTCTGTAGAATATCTTCCGGGACAGTTTGACCAGAGGGCGGACTCTGCGGTGCAGTGTATCCAGTTTATCAAGGAGGACGAGCAGCCGGTGATCAAGACGGCGGTAGTATATGTGATAAAAGGCGAGGGCAGAGAGATTTCTGATGCTGAGCTTTCAGCGGTGAAGGCGCATTGTATCAATCCGGTAGATTCAAGAGAGACAGGGATGGAAAAGCCGGAGACTCTGGTGACAGTTTTTGATGAGCCGGAGGATATTGTGGTTTTTGACGGCTTTGTTGATATGGCAGAGGAACAGCTGAAAGAGCTTTATGATTCTCTGGGACTTGCCATGACGTTCAAAGACTTCCTCCATATCCAGAACTATTTTAAAAATGAAGAGACAAAAGATCCGTCAATGACGGAGATCCGTGTGCTTGATACGTATTGGTCTGACCACTGCCGTCACACCACATTTTCAACAGAACTTACGGATGTTTCTTTTGGAGATGGAGATTACAGGGCGCCGATAGAAGATACTTACAGACAGTATCTTGCGGATCACAGCGAGATATTTAAGGGCAGAGAGGAAAAGTTTGTCTGCCTGATGGATCTGGCGCTGATGGCTATGCGCAAGCTCAAGAAGGAAGGGAAGCTTGAAGATCAGGAGGAGTCTGATGAGATCAATGCCTGCAGCATCGTTGTGCCGGTTATGGTGGACGGAGTGGAAGAAGAGTGGCTTGTGAACTTTAAGAATGAGACACATAACCATCCTACAGAGATTGAGCCTTTCGGCGGAGCTGCCACTTGTCTTGGAGGAGCGATCCGCGATCCCCTTTCCGGACGTACCTATGTGTATCAGGCAATGCGTGTGACGGGGGCAGCCGATCCGACAGTCTCTGTAAAGGATACGTTAAAGGGAAAGCTTCCCCAGAAGAAGCTTGTGCGTGAGGCAGCGCACGGATACAGTTCTTACGGCAATCAGATCGGACTTGCTACCGGAGCGGTAAAGGAGATCTATCATCCGAATTATGTGGCCAAGCGTATGGAGATCGGTGCTGTTTTGGGAGCTGCTCCAAGACGTGCGGTCATCCGTGAGACATCAGATCCGGGTGATATCATCATTTTGCTAGGCGGACGTACCGGGAGGGACGGCTGCGGCGGCGCGACTGGTTCTTCCAAGGTTCATACAACAGAGTCTATCGAAACGTGCGGCGCGGAGGTCCAGAAGGGAAATGCTCCTACGGAGCGTAAGATCCAGAGGATGTTCCGCAGGGAAGAAGTGAGCAGACTGATTAAGAAATGCAATGATTTCGGGGCGGGCGGCGTCTCGGTTGCGATCGGGGAACTTGCGGACGGACTGCGGGTGGACCTTGATAAAGTCCCGAAAAAATATGCGGGTCTTGACGGCACGGAGATTGCTATTTCTGAGTCTCAGGAGCGTATGGCGGTTGTTGTAGACCCAAAAGACGTGGCAGAATTCATGAGCTACGCGAAAGAAGAAAATCTGGAAGCGGTAGAGGTGGCAGTTGTCACAGAGGAGCCAAGACTTGTTCTCTCCTGGAGAGGAAAAGAGATCGTGAATTTATCAAGGGCATTTTTAGATACCAACGGCGCTCATCAGGAGACGGCTGTCGCGGTGGATATACCGGACCGCAAGGACAGTATCCTTGTAAGGGAGGAGATAGGGGATGTAAGAGAAAAATGGCTCTCTGTCTTGTCAGATCTTAACGTATGTTCCCAGAAAGGCCTGGTAGAGATGTTCGACGGTTCGATCGGAGCGGCTTCCGTGTTCATGCCTCACGGCGGAAAGTATCAGGCAACAGAGACGCAGGCCATGGTGGCGAAGATTCCGGTCCTTAAGGGTGATTGTGATACGGTAACGATGATGAGTTATGGTTTTGATCCGTATCTGTCTACATGGAGTCCTTATCACGGGGCAGTCTATGCAGTGACGGAATCAATAGCAAAGATTGTGGCAAACGGTGGTGACTATAAGAAGATACGGTTTACATTCCAGGAATACTTCCGGAGGATGACAAATGAGCCGAAAAGATGGAGCCAGCCATTTGCGGCGCTTCTTGGGGCTTACAATGCGCAGCTTGGCTTCGGACTTCCTTCTATCGGAGGAAAGGACAGTATGTCGGGTACTTTTGAGGATATTGATGTGCCTCCGACACTCGTATCTTTTGCGGTGGATATTGCCAGAGAAAAAGATATCATTTCGCCGGAACTTAAAAAAACAGGAAATAAATTAGTATGGCTCCGCATTCCGACGGATGAGTATGATATCCCGGTCTATGAAAAGGTAATGGAACTATATGGAAAGTTTACAGAGGATATCCGAGCGGGCAGGATCGTATCAGCCTACGCCGCAGATCGTCATGGTGTGATCGCGGCAGTAAGCCGTATGGCTTTCGGAAACCGGATGGGTATAAAGATAGAACACAATATGGATGCGAGAGATCTGTTTGCTCCGGCATTCGGTGATATTGTCGCGGAGGTCGCGGACGGTAAGGTTGGAGAGCTTGCGATCACCTACACAGTGATCGGCGAGGTGACAGAGGATGGCAGCTTCTCTTACGGAAATGTAAGTATTTCGGAGGCCGAAGCGGAAAAAGCGTGGAAAGCGCCGTTAGAGAAAGTGTTTAAGACTAATTCTAAGGCGGAGGGTCAGGATCAGAAGGTAGAGAGCGGACTCTACCGGGCATCTGATATCCATATCTGTACTCATAAGATAGCCCAGCCGACAGTGTTTATCCCGGTATTTCCGGGAACAAACTGTGAGTATGACAGTATGAAGGCATTTGAGCGTGCCGGCGCGAAAGTGGTGACAAAGGTGTTTAGGAACCTCGACGCGGCAGATATTATTGATTCGGTAAATATTTTTGAAAAGGCTATTGACGGGGCACAGATCATTATGTTCCCGGGCGGATTTTCGGCAGGTGATGAACCGGATGGTTCTGCCAAATTCTTTGCTACTGCTTTCCAGAATGCGAAGATCAAGGAGGCGGTAGAGCGGCTTTTGAATGAAAGAGACGGTCTGGCTCTTGGTATATGCAATGGTTTTCAGGCGCTGATCAAGCTTGGGCTTGTTCCGGACGGACGGATTACCGGACAGGATGAGAAGTCTCCGACTCTGACCTATAATACGATCGGACGCCATATTTCCAAGATGGTCTATATAAAGGTTGTTACGGATAAATCCCCGTGGCTTAGGAAAGCGGAGCTTGGCGGTGTATACACAAATCCGGCCTCTAACGGAGAAGGGCGGTTCGTGGCAGATAAAGAATGGCTTGACAGACTGTTCGCGAACGGCCAGGTTGCGACACAGTATTGTGATCTTGACGGAAATATCACGTTGGATGAAGAATGGAATGTCAATGGCTCTTATATGGCAATTGAGGGGATTACAAGCCCTGATGGACGTGTGTTCGGTAAGATGGCGCATTCTGAGAGACGCGCAAGGTCGGTTGCCATGAATATCTACGGAGAGCAGGATATGAAGATCTTTGAGTCAGGTGTAGAGTATTTTAAGTAAAATGAATAAAAAATGATGATTTGTTGCATGTTGTAAGGTAAAAAAGCTGAATTTATGTTTGCGAAATAGACATGAATGCAGGAAATGAAAGTAAAGATTGCAAAAAGATGCATTTTTTGCAAAAAAAATCTTGTGTTCTTCTGTAAAATCCTTTACAATATTAAAGGACAAAAGCATCAAGAAAGGCGGATAGATGTTGTCTATCCGCTTTTTAAGCTTTGAGGTAATTAAGGAAATATATTTAGGAGGTAAAAGTATATGTCATATGTTGATGAAGTCTTGGAAAAAGTTGTAGCAAAAAATCCTGCTGAACCAGAGTTCCATCAGGCAGTGAAGGAAGTTTTAGAGTCTCTCAGGGTAGTAGTCGAGGCCAATGAGGAGAAGTTCAGAAAAGATGCGCTTCTTGAAAGGCTGGTAGAGCCTGAAAGACAGATCAAATTCCGTGTTCCGTGGGTAGACGACAACGGACAGGTTCAGGTGAATACAGGATACCGTGTGCAGTTTAACAGTGCTATCGGACCATATAAAGGGGGTCTGCGTCTTCACCCATCCGTAAATCTTGGGATCATCAAGTTCCTCGGATTTGAGCAGATTTTCAAAAACTCTCTGACAGGCCTTCCGATCGGCGGAGGAAAAGGCGGCAGTGACTTTGACCCGAAGGGTAAGTCAGACAGAGAAGTTATGGCGTTCTGCCAGAGCTTTATGACAGAACTTTGCAAATATATCGGGGCCGATACAGATGTTCCTGCCGGAGATATCGGAACAGGCGCAAGAGAGATCGGTTATATGTTTGGACAGTATAAGAGGATCCGCGGACTCTATGAGGGCGTACTTACAGGTAAGGGATTAAGCTACGGCGGCTCTCTGGCGAGAACAGAGGCTACCGGATATGGTCTTTTGTATCTGACAGAGGAACTTCTCAAGATCAACGGTAAGGATATAAAAGGTAAGACAGTAGCAGTATCCGGTTCCGGTAATGTCGCGATCTACGCCACAGAAAAAGCACAGCAGCTGGGTGCTAAGGTTGTAACAGTCAGCGATTCTACAGGATGGGTCTATGATCCGGACGGAATTGATGTCGCGGCATTAAAAGAGATCAAAGAAGTGAAGCGTGAAAGACTTACAGAGTATAAGAAGTATCGTCCGGATTCAGAATACCATGAGGGACGCGGTGTGTGGTCTGTAAAGGTTGATATTGCTCTTCCATGCGCGACACAGAACGAGCTTCTTATTGAGGATGCAAAACAGCTTGCTGCCAACGGCTGCATGATCGTTGCGGAGGGGGCCAATATGCCGACGACTCTTGAGGCTACTGAGTACCTTCAGGAAAACGGCGTATTATTTGCGCCGGGCAAAGCTGCCAATGCGGGCGGTGTTGCGACATCCGCGCTTGAGATGTCCCAGAACAGCGAGCGTTTAAGCTGGTCATTTGATGAGGTAGACGAAAAACTTAAAAGTATTATGGTAAATATCTGTCATAATATGGTTGATGCAGCGAAGCGCTATGGAGCAGAAGGCAACTATGTAATGGGAGCAAATATCGCAGGTTTCGAGAAGGTTGTAGATGCGATGACTGCTCAGGGGATCGTATAGATAAGATCAGGAAAATGTAATTAAAAATCCGCAGACAGTGGGAAATATAATGTCTGCGGATTTTTGTGAATAATATATGATATCTTCTGTTAATCAGAGAAAGTATAACCGCACCGTCCATTTTCCTTTGCGCCAAAAAGGGCTTTCTCTGCCTGACGAAACAGTTCATCTGTATAGCCGATGTCTGAAAAGGCAATGCCGGCACTGATAGAATATTTTGGAAGATCTTTAGGTGGATGTTGTAATGTGCGGTTGATCCTGTCAATCTTGCTGCCGACGATCCTTTTGCATTCAGGCGATATTTTAAGCAGAATAAGGGCAAATTCATCTCCGCTTATGCGGAATACATAGTCAGTAGATCGGAAACTCTCTTTTAAAAGCCCGGCGGTCCTTATCAGAGCGCAGTCGCCGATCTCATGGCCATAGGTGTTGTTGATAGATTTGAACAGATCAATATCCACAAGAACCAGCGCGATCGGGTCTGGAAAAGTACGCAGTCCGGTCTTAATATGTTCGAATGCCTGGCGGTTTGGAAGTTCCGTCAATATATCATGCTCCACTTTCTGGCGGAGCAGGTCATGCTGGGTGACGGACGTTTCATATATATCATTGTAAGTAGCCGCGAGATATTTGAATTTGTAAGCGCCTTTTACTTCTAAAATATTATTATTTTTGATACAATCAATATACATTTTAATCGGCTTTATGATCAATACAGCGATTATAGCATAGGCAAGAATAACTAACAGTACAGAAATTACCGCGTAGATACTTTGCAGGGTCAGTGCCTTTTTCATAGCTGCTTCGCTTTTTCGCTGTGTTGTTTCGCAAGTCTGGATAGCGCTCTTTGTGACTTTTGACAGTGTTTCGTCTATCTCCTTCTTTTTTGACCGGTATTCTTGTCCGAATACAAGCTTGGAAGCGGCATCTGATTGTTCCTGCTGTGAATACTGCAGTTCTTCGGCAGATAGTGTGTAATTTTGTATTTCTGGTGAAAGTTTGCTGATGTCTGCATCTGCAGACAAAGCAGCCAGCTTCATAGCGTGGATCTCCCTGTCTGTCAGATCATTGGATAGTTTCAGGGCAGTCTTTGACATCTGCAGGGTGTTTTCATCGTTCCCGGACAGGTTTTTTTCGATTTCCAGCAAAGCTCTCTCCCGGCGCTGGGTGACATTTATCTCCATGAAATAAGCGTCTGCATGGAGCTGTTCTTTTGTGATAACATACAGACGGGCCTGTTCAGTCAGATGATCGGAGCCAAGGGACATATCCATTGCGTCATCTTGTGTTATTATGTAACGGCGTGTCATGCGGGTGAGGTGGTGATATTGCTTTTTTACATTCAAAATACCATGACCGATCAAGATGGATACAAGAATTGTACAGATAGATACCCAAAGACTGACGGTCTGTATCCGGAGACCTTTTAATTTATTTGTTTTCTGATTATTTTCACACACTTTTTTTACTCCTGGCTTTTCTTTTCTTATAACAAATATATCATCCATATTGGTATTTTACAACAGTAACTAAGAAAACAACGAAAAAAGTAAAAAAGTGTAAAAAAAGTGTTGACAAATATTGGTTTGGGATAGTATAATAGCAAAGCGGGTTCGAGATAAGGACTCACAAAGATATGGGATCATAGCTCAGCTGGGAGAGCATCTGCCTTACAAGCAGAGGGTCATTACTAATAGTTGCAGATGGGACAGGATAACGTTATAATGAAAGTATTAGATACAATTGCTTACTTGGGATAGTGGACAGGGGGCTAATATGCAAAAGATACTGGTAGTGGATGATGCAGAGTTAAATCGTGAGCTTTTAGGCGATATACTTGCAGAGGATTATATCGTCCTGATGGCAGGGGATGGAGAGGAGGCGCTTGAAAAGCTTAAGGAGGATGGGAAGAATCTTTCGGCCATCCTTTTGGATCTGCATATGCCAAAGCTTAACGGCTTTGCAGTCATTGATGAGATGAAGAAAAAGGGATGGATGAAGTGGATTCCTGTGCTGATCATAAGCAGCGAGTATTCGGTTGAGATTGAAAATAAGTGTTTTGAGCTTGGAATTTCGGACTTTATTCATAAGCCCTTTGAGAGTTCTCTTGTGAAAAAGAGAATTAAAAATGCCGTAGCTTTATTTTCTTATAAAAATCAGTTAGAGCAGAAGGTAGAAGAGCAGGAAGAGATTCTAAAGCAGCAGTCGCTTATTATTAAAAAGCAGGCGGAAAAGCTGAAGCAGTTGAAACCTTTTAATAAATTGATGCTAGAATATCATGCTGCAATTATGGAGGTTGAAACGAGGCTTAAGGTGTTAAACGAAGAGTTTTCACAGGAGTATAACAGAAACCCTTTTGAATCCATTAAGAGCAGACTGAAATCTCCTGCAAGTATTTATGAAAAATTAGAGCGGAAAGGGTATCCGGTCACTGTGGAAGGTATAAGGGAAAATCTGACAGATGTGGCGGGACTTCGTGTCATATGCTCATTTCCAGATGATATTTACCGTCTGGCAAAGCT
>CAJUAM010000035.1 GCA_910584615.1 uncultured Dorea sp. | reverse complement strand
TATAAACTTTAAGAAATTAAGCCTGATTGAGAGGATCAGGTTTGCGGAGTAGGAAAAGAGTATGTTTTATATTAGCGATATTATGACAAAAGAACCTGGGGAATATAAAAACCATCTGCAAAAGGAGACTTATAAAGCGCTTAAGGATCTTAAGATTCCCTTTGAGAGAGTGGAGACGGATGAGACCGATTTTTTACCTGTTTATTACAACGGGGAAAAAAGTATTTGACACAAAAGCTTTCAGCGAGGCTCTGGGAATTTCGAGAGTATCTTTCGGTGCGGCGGAGCTGATGGAGGAGATGCTTGGAAACAGAATCGGCGCGGCGACAGTATTTGGAACACTGCTGGATATGGACAGAGATGTGCAGGTCGTTATAGATAAGGAAGTGGCGGAGGAGGAATATTACGGCTGCAGCGACGGAACGACCACCTGTTATATGAAGATAAAGACAAAGGATATCATCGGGAAATTCCTTCCGTATGCAAAGCATAAAGCTGTTATTGCCGAGGTGTAAAGCGTGAAATTAGTTGCTATCTTATAGCATTTTATAAAATGAAAATTTCTTTCTGCGCGGTTGAATATGTATCTTTGATATACAGGAAGTCGGAAACCCTCTACAGGCTGCCCCAGTCCGGTCAGCCTGTAGAGGGTTTCCGACTTCCGTCCTCCGTACAACAATACATCGCAGCGAAAAAATTTTTTCAATCATGCAACCAAACACGGGTAATTCCAGTCTAATAAGTGTAAAACAAAAACAAACCGGAAAGGGGAGGTGAGGTTCATGGAGCTGTTACTGGTGAAGAAAGCACAAAAGGGCGATACGGACGCATTTGTGGAGTTGATGGAGATGCACAAGATGTCGCTTTACAAGGTGGCGAAAAGCTACTTAAAGAGCGAGGAGGATATCGCGGATGTGATGCAGGATACGATACTGTCAGCTTATGAACATTTAGGAGAGCTGAAAAAGTCAGCTTACTTTAAGACATGGATTACCCGTATTCTGATGAATCATTGTAACGATCTGTTAAAGCGGCAGAGGCATTTTGTGAAAGCAGGTTGGGAGGAGGAGCGTGAGGCGAGCGCGCCCTCTGGCGACCGGGAGTTTTACGAGCTGCTCTCAGAGCTTTCTGAGGATATGCGGCCCATTTTCCTTCTGTACTATGGGGAAGGATTTAGTACTAAGGAAGTGGCGCAGATTCTCGATATAAACGAGAATACGGTGAAGAGCAAGCTGATGCGGGGCAGAAAGAAACTGAAACAGGTGCTTTGTTGTTAGAGGAGGCGTTATTTTATGAAGAAAACAGAAAAAGATATGAGAAATATTTTAAATCAGGATATTCAGATTTCAGATGTGGTGGAGACAAGGATACAGGAGACGTACAGGCAGCTTGGGAAGAGGGATGCCCATCGGACGAAAACAAGGAGTGTTTCAAAAATTGCGGCAGCTATCGCGGTGGTGTGTCTTTTCGCTCCGGGTGTGGTATACGCATCCTCAAAGACAGAATTTTTCCGGGCGATGTTCGGTAATGAGACGAGAGAGTCTAACGATGTTCTTGAGCGTGAGGTTGATACCGGAAAGAAGGGGGAGGATGCCAAGGTTACGGTGACGCTGCCTTCCAGGGAGTATGTTCCGGTAGACGAGGAGCAGGCAGAAAAAGAAATCGGCGCTTACGTGTCGGAGGAGCCCATCGTGAAGAAAGCAGGCAGTCATACTCTTACAATCAACAGCTTTGTCTATGATAAGAACGGAGCGATGATGTATTTTACCCTGGAGAGGGAAGGTGGAGTTACGGCTTTTGCGGGAGATAAGGAGACCAATCTCACCAAGGGAGCGTACTTTACGGAGGATGCCGACTTTTACTTTAACTGTGAGACGAAAAACGGAGCGTTTGGCTCGGAGAATACTTATATTGATATGGAGAAGAGTACAAACGGTAAGTTTTACTGCTATTCCTACATTCTGTGGAACGAGCCTTTGAAGGATGGGGATGTGCCGGAGCTTATGTTTGAGACATATCCGTGTGCCAAAAGAGAACTGGATGAGAAGACAAAGACAAAGACGGAGAGGATCAGGCTGACGTCTAAAGATCCGGTTCCGGTACGTAAGATTGACATGGGAAAGAAAGGATATCTGGAGTATTCGCCGATTGCCCTGAGTGTTGACATGGCCAAAGGTATGGGGCTTTCCAAAGAGGAGGCCGCGGATCCATATTATCTGGAATCTATCGAGATCGTGTATAAAGATAAGGAAACTTACATTGTCTGCGATAAGGAGAAGAACGTAGAAAACAGCAGTTACCAGCTTGGCGCCGGAACGTGCTATAAGACTATGTTCAACAGGCTGGTGGATGTGGACGGGATAGAAAGAATCGTGGTGAACGGGGTTGAGTTTCCGGTGAAATAAAGCAAATAAAATAAATGGTCTTTCTTTCATATTGGTTTTCTGAAAAAGTCTGGATGCAGTAAGTGGTATTTGTATTTTGATGATTTGAAGGATATAATAGAAATACAGGCTTATTTTAGGGAGGAATGAAAGACCATGATGCTAGAAAAAAAGACGACAGATTTTCTTGATGTATTATCTTCAAAAGAACCAACTCCAGGCGGCGGCGGAGCTTCAGCAGCAGTGGGCGCATTTGCGGCTGCGCTGGGAATGATGGTGACTAATTTGACAGTGGGTAAGAAAAAATATGCGGATGTGGAAGAAGAGATTGCACAGATCAGCTGTCAGCTAGAGGAGCTTAGAGACAAGCTGGTATTACTGACAGACAGGGATGCAGAAGTTTTTGAGCCGCTGGCTAAAGCGTATTCCTTGCCGAATGAGACGAAAGAAGAGAAGGAAAGAAAAGAAGAAGTAATGGAAAGCGCGCTGTGTGATGCCAGTATCGTTCCTCTTGAAATCATGAAAACTGTATTTAAAGTGATTGAACTTTTGCAGGTATTGGAAGAAAAGGGCAGTAAGATGGCAGTCAGTGATGTGGGTGTTGCTGTACTGTTTGCCAGGGCGGCTCTTGAAGGAGCTTCACTGAATATCTACATTAACACGAAGCTGATGAAAAACCGCGAAAGGGCAGAAAAGCTTAACAGTGAAGCAGATGGATTGACCGTGCGCGGGCGCAGGCTGCAGGAAAAGATCTACGCACGTGTACTTGGGAAGATATGTTAGGAGGAATTTATGGGTATATTAATGAAGGGCATTGACGTGGCTGCTGCCATGAAAGAGGAGTTGATAAAAGAAGCTGGATTGTTAAAAGAGGGTGGTATCATTCCCTGTCTTGCTATCATCAGAGTGGGAAGCAGGAAGGACGATCTGTCTTATGAACGGGGAGCAAAAAAAAGAATGGATATGATTGGGATTGAGTGCAGAGTCATGGAACTTCCTGAAGATATCAGCCAGAAGGAATTTGAAGAAGTATTCCGGAAAGTAAACGATGATACGTCCGTTCACGGGATCCTGCTGTTTCGGCCTCTTCTAAAACATCTTGACGAAGAGCCGGTGCGCAGGATGATACATCCTTTGAAGGATGTAGACTGTATGAGTGATGTGAATCTTTTAAAAGTATTTGACGGGGATGGGACGGGCTATGCTCCCTGTACGGCAGAAGCGGTAATGAAGATGTTAAAGCACTACAATATTGACCTTAAAGGGAAAAATACTACGGTAGTAGGACGCAGTATGGTAGTAGGAAAGCCTTTGTCCATGCTGCTTTTAAAAGAGAACGCAACTGTGACGATCTGCCATACAAAAACCGAAAATCTTGCAAAAATATGCAAGAATGCCGACGTTTTAGTTGCGGCTGCAGGAAAAGCGAAGATGATAACGGCAGACATGGTAGGAGACGGCGCGGTAGTTGTGGATGTAGGTATCAATGTGGATGAAGAAGGAAATCTTTGCGGCGATGTGGATTTTGAAGGAGCAGAGCAAAAGTCGTCCTATATCAGTCCAGTGCCGAAAGGAGTAGGAAGTCTTACAACTTCTGTTCTGGCAGAGCATGTTATACGGGCTGCAAAAGAACTTTCACAGAGTTCAACAGACAGATAAGAAAATACCGCTACGCATATCCTTTATAGGCTATGCGTAGCGGTATTTCTTTTTCTTGCGGATAAAGAACGTAATGGTCACAAGAAGTGTCATCATTTCTGCGGCAGTAACTGCCAGCCAGATCCCATCGAGTCCGAGAATGACCGGCAAAAAAAGCACAACAGTAACCTGGAACACCAGTGTGCGGAGAAAAGAGATTGCCGCCGATACCATTCCATCATTGAGCGCGGTAAAAAAGGAAGACGCAAAGAAGTTAAAACCACATATGAGGAAACACATGCTGTAGAGCCGGAATCCATGGCAGGTCATAGCAAACAGTTCTCGGTCATACCCTACAAAAACAGTGGCAAGAGGCGCGGCAAGAAACTGGGCCAGTATGGCTAAAAGGATTCCGCAGGCAGCAATGAGAGATAAGCTCTTTTTAAAGAGGTTTTTGAGTTCACTGTGGTTCCCGGCGCCGTAGTGGTAACCGATGATCGGCGCGCTTCCAATAGAATATCCGAAAAATACAGCGGCAAAGAAAAAATTAACATACATGATCGTGCCATATGCGGCAACGCCGTCTTCGCCTGCGAACCGGATAAGCTGGAAGTTATACAGAGAGTTTACGACAGACATGGAAAGGTTAGTCATCAGTTCGGAGGAGCCGTTCGAACATGTCTTTAACAGGATACCTTTATTGAAATATGTTTTTCCGAGTCTCAGAAGGCTCCCATTTTTGCGTGCAAAATATAAAACAGGCAGAAAACCACCTATATATTCGCTGACAGCGGTGGCAACAGCAGCACCTTTCAGTCCCCAGTGAAAAACAGCGATGAGCAGAAAGTCAAGAAGTATGTTGGTAAGACCGGCTGCGATGATCACATAAAGTCCTAGCTTTGGCTTTTCTGCTGTCACAAAAAAACTCTGAAAAACATTCTGCAGCATGTAAGGGGTAAGTGATATGAACAATATCTTTCCATATAAAACGCAGTTTTCTAAAAGTTCTCCGGAAGCGCCTAAAAAAGTGCTCACCGGACGGATCAGTACGCAGCCAATGACAGATATGATCAGACCGCCGGCGATTGTTACATAGATCAGCAGGGAAAAATATTCGTTGGCTCTTTTGCCTTTCTTTTCTCCCAATGTCTTTGCTACGATCGCACTTCCGCCTGTACCTATCATAAAACCCAATGCGCTTAGTCCCATCAGAAAGGGCATGATAAGATTAATAGCGGCAAAGGCCGTTTTCCCTACAAAATTGGACACAAATAAGCCGTCTACCACACCGTAGACAGAAGTAAATATCATCATAATGACAGAAGGCAATACGAATCGTATCAGCTTTTTATAAGTAAAATGGTCTGAAAGCTGTATTCTCATAGTAGTAATTCCTTTATATTTTCTTTAAAGATTTCCATATATTTTTTGCTGAGTCTTAGGAGCTCCTGGCATTCCTCATCTGGCATGGAGTCAAAGGTCCTGTTTTCCGTTTCAATGATCGGGAAGATCCTCTCCCTTACAAGATCCCCTCCTGTATCTGTCAGGAAAATATGCATCTGCCGTCCTTTTCCCGGCCTGAGGGTAAGGTATCCGCTCTTTTCTAATTTGCGGATGGAAGAATTGATAGTCTGTTTGCTTGTGGCGGACAGGCTGCAGATATCCCTCTGCAGACATCCGTCGCCTAATACACAGATGGCGTAAAAAATATCAAAAGCACTGTCTGATAATTTAAGCTGCAGTGCGATATCGTGGTAAAGGTTGTTGTTTTCTTTGTAAATATGGTTATATTCTTTTAAATTATGGTTGATTGGGCAGTCCATATATGTTTGATATCTCCTGTTCGTTCATTTTTTGATTTGAGTCTGTTTTCGTACTTGTGATTATAGTATGAAATCGGACTTGTGTCAAGAGTTTTTTTATGTTTCATTTTTACTGTACCTGTGTTATACTTTATCTAAGTATGTGATATACTGCGACAACAGAAGTAAGGAGCGGGAATGCTTATGAAAAGGGTACTATTAAAGCTTAGCGGGGAAGCGCTTGCAGGAGAAAAGAAGACTGGTTTTGACGAGGAGACCTGCCTTGGGGTAGCCAGACAGGTAAAGCAGCTTGTAGAGGATGGTATTCAGGTTGCCATTGTCACCGGAGGCGGTAATTTCTGGCGGGGAAGGACCAGCGAGACGATCGATCGGGTCAAGGCTGACCAGATCGGAATGCTGGCAACAGTGATGAATTGTATCTATGTGTCGGATATTTTCCGGTCTGCAGGGATGGAAACACAGGTGTTCACTCCATTTGTGTGCGGCGCGTTTACCACACTGTTTTCAAAGGATGCGGCTGTTAAGGCGTTAGAAGAAGGAAAGGTTGTTTTTTTCGCAGGGGGAACGGGACATCCGTATTTTTCCACAGATACCGGAGCAGTGCTTCATGCTATTGAGATCGAGGCAGATGCGATGCTTCTTGCTAAAGCGATTGACGGGATTTATGAAAGTGACCCGAAGTTGAATCCCGAGGCTAAAAAATATGACGAAATATCCATTCAGGAGATTATTGATAAAAAGCTTATGGCAGTAGATCTGACAGCTTCTATCATGTGTCTTGAAAATAAGATGCCGATGCTGGTGTTCGGTCTGAATGAAGAAAACAGTATTGTAAATACTATATCAGGGACATTTACGGGAACGAAAGTGACTGTATCATAAGGAGGAAAGAAAGATGAATGAGAAACTAAAGGCTTACGAAGAGAAGATGACGAAGACGATGGCGAATCTTGACGGAGAGCTTGGGGCGATCCGTGCAGGACGTGCAAATCCTAACGTTCTGAACAAGATCATGGTGGATTATTATGGGACTCCGACACCGATTCAGCAGGTTGCCAATGTATCTGTCCCCGAGGCTCGCATGATTCAGATCCAGCCGTGGGATAAAACTATGATCAAGGCCATCACAAAGGCGATCCAGACATCTGATCTGGGGATCAACCCGAACAATGACGGCTCTGCAATTCGTCTCGTATTCCCGGAACTTACGGAGGAGCGCAGAAAAGAGCTGGTAAAGGATGTAAAGAAAAAAGGAGAAGCTGCCAAAGTTGCGATCCGCAATATCCGGCGTGATGGAAATGATTCCTTAAAGAAGCTGAAAGGAACAGAAACTTCTGAGGATGAGATCAAGGATATGGAAGATGAACTTCAGAAAATGACGGATAAGTTTGTAAAAGAGGTTGACAAGGCTGTAGAGGTTAAGTCGAAAGAAGTTATGACCATGTAGTGTCATTGTAGGGACAGACCCGCTTAAGATAAGGGTCTGTTCTTCTATATAGAAAGTTCGAAGGAGACTGATTATGAAAATTCCGCAGCATGTTGCGATTATATTAGATGGAAACGGACGTTGGGCCAAGTCTAAGGGTATGCCCCGCAATTACGGGCATGCGCAGGGAAGCAAGAATGTGGAGAAGATCTGTGAGGAAGCATGGCGTATGGGGATCAAGTATCTGACGGTCTATGCGTTTTCCACAGAAAACTGGAACCGCCCGAAGGATGAAGTGGAGGCGCTTATGAAGCTTCTCCGCAATTATATGAAGACTTGTCTGAAGACGGCAAAGAAGAACGATATGAAGATCCGCGTGATCGGAGATTTAAGAAGACTTGATGAAGATATCAGAAACCGGATTGAGGAACTTGAGGAGGCGACGAAGGAAAACAAAGGCCTGAATTTCCAGATCGCTATCAATTACGGCAGCAGAGATGAGATCGTGCGGGCAGTAAGAAAGCTTTCAAAAGACTGCGCAGAGGGAAAAATAAAAGCAGAGGATATTGATGAACGGGTGTTTGAAGGTTATCTGGATACTCATGATATACCAGATCCGGATCTTATGATACGCACCAGCGGAGAGCTTCGGCTGTCCAATTACCTTCTCTGGCAGTTTGCCTATACGGAATTTTATTTTACAGACGTTTTGTGGCCCGATTTTTCAAAAGAAGAGCTTGTGAAGGCAATTGAACATTACAATGCCAGAGAACGGCGTTACGGCGGCGTGAAGGAGGGATCAAAGAGTGTTTAAAACGAGGCTTCTCAGCGGAATCGTACTTGTCATCATACTGATCGCCACTGTCGGTATGGGCGGATATGTATTATTCTCGGTTCTTGGAATTATTAGTTTAATTGGCCTGTCTGAATTATATAAAGTGGTGGGCGTGCATAATAAAGTATTAGGGTATGCTGGTTATATCGCTGCTGTTTTCTATTATCTGCTGCTGTTAACTGGTCATACAGAATATATCACGATGTTTACAATCCTGTTTCTTGTGATCGCAATGGCAGTTTATGTATTTACCTTCCCGTCTTTTGGGGCAGAACAGGTGATGACAGTCTTTTTCGGATTGTTTTATGTAGCGGTTATGCTGTCATATGTATATCAGACAAGAAATCTTCCTGACGGAGGGATTCTTGTGTGGCTGATATTTTTAAGTTCATGGGGGTGTGACACGTGTGCGTATTGTGTAGGTGTGCTGATCGGAAAGCATAAGATGGCTCCGAAGCTCAGCCCGAAAAAGTCTGTGGAGGGCGGTGTCGGAGGTGTTCTTGGAGCTGCGCTTCTTGGCGTTTTGTTTGCCTTGGCTGTGAATCGGTGGGCTAGCGCAGATGCAGATCTTTTACATTATGCTCTGATCTGCGGCGCGGGCGGTATGATTTCCCAGATCGGCGATCTGGCGGCATCAGCAGTTAAGAGGAATCATGATATTAAAGATTACGGTACTCTGATACCGGGGCACGGAGGCATTCTTGACCGGTTTGACAGTGTGATATTTACGGCACCTGTGATTTATTATCTGGCAATACTGCTGGCAGGAAATATCTGAATAGGAGAGAAGAGTTTATGAAAACAATAGCCATCTTAGGCTCTACAGGTTCCATCGGGACACAGACGCTGGAAGTTGTACGTGAGAATGGAGATATCAGGGTTCTTGGGATTGCCGCCGGAGGAAATATCAATCTTCTGGAAGAGCAGATCCGCATGTTCCATCCAAAGAAAGCGGCTGTCTGGTCCGAAGAAAAGGCCAGGGAGCTTCGTGTAAAGATAGCGGATACAGACACGGACGTCGTATCGGGCATGGAAGGACTGATAGAGATTGCTGTGATGGAAGGTACAGATATACTTGTGACGGCAATTGTGGGGATGATCGGTATACGTCCAACGATAGAAGCGATCAAGGCAGGAAAAGATATAGCACTTGCGAACAAGGAAACGCTTGTGACAGCAGGACATCTCATTATGCCGCTGGCAAAAAGACAGGGAGTCAGGATCCTTCCGGTAGACAGTGAACATAGTGCTATCTTCCAGTCACTTCAGGGGAATGACAGAGGCGCTGTAGGGAAGATCCTGCTGACAGCATCCGGAGGACCTTTCAGAGGAAGGAAACAGGAAGACCTTTTAGAGATCCGTATGGAGGATGCTCTTAAGCACCCGAACTGGACAATGGGGGCCAAGATCACGATTGATTCTTCTACAATGGTCAATAAAGGACTTGAGGTCATTGAGGCGAAATGGCTGTTTAATGTGAATGTTGATGACGTGCAGGTAGTTGTGCAGCCCCAGAGCATTATCCACTCTATGGTGGAGTATAAGGACGGGGCAGTCATCGCGCAGCTTGGTACGCCGGATATGAAGCTTCCCATTCAGTATGCTCTTTACTATCCCGAGAGAAGATATCTTCCCGGGGACAGACTTGACTTCTGGAGTATTGGGAAGCTGGATTTTGAAAAGCCTGATATGGATACGTTTTACGGATTGAAGCTTGCTTATGAAGCAGGAAGACAAGGGGGATCACTCCCAACTGTTTTCAACGCGGCAAATGAGCTTGCAGTCAGTATGTTCTTAAAAGGAGAGGTGAAGTACCTTGAGATTGTAGAGATTATCGAGGACTGTATGTCTGTCCATAAAAATATAGAAGATCCGTCGCTTGATCAGATCCTTGAGACAGAGGCAGCAGCCTATGAACGGATTAATAGCAGGAGGTAATGTTTAGTTTGGGTATTATATTTGCGATAATAATTTTCAGCTTTATTGTGTTTTTCCATGAATTGGGCCATTTTTCGCTGGCAAAGAAAAATGGCATCGATGTGGAAGAATTTGCGATCGGGATGGGACCGAACCTGTTTTCGAAGGAATATAAGGGAACCCGTTACTGTATTAAGCTTTTTCCGATCGGGGGATTGTGTATGATGGGAGAAGATGAGGAAGTGACTGATTCCCCGTCGAATTTTAATAACAAGTCTGTGTGGGCCAGAATTTCAGTTATTGCGGCAGGGCCGGTTTTTAACTTTATACTTGCATTTGTATTTGCGGTGATCCTTGTGGCCATGGTGGGATATGACGCGCCTGTCATCAGTTCTGTGGAAGAGGGTTATCCTGCTTATGAAGCGGGGATAGAAGCCGGAGATACTATTGTAAAGATGAATGGGAAGAGGATCCATGTCTTCCGTGAGATCACCTCGTATAACCAGTTTAATCAGGGGAAAGATACAGAAATCGTATTCCGACATAACGGGGAAGAAAAAAGTGCAGTCCTTACTCCGAAGATGGATGAGGAGCTGAATTATTATCGGTTTGGGATCGGGGGCGGAAGCTATACAAAGGCCAATGTGTTAGAAGCCCTAAAGTATGGGATATATGAAGTGAAGTTTTGGATCTGTACCACTCTTGACAGCTTAAAGATGCTGGTCACAGGCAGGATTGGAATGGATCAGCTGTCAGGGCCGGTGGGAATCGTGAGTGTTGTGGACGATACGTACCAGCAGAGCAAATCTTACGGTGTATTCATGGTCATAGTACAGCTTCTCAGCATAGCAGTTCTTTTGTCGGCGAACCTTGGTGTTATGAATCTTCTGCCACTTCCGGCATTAGACGGCGGAAGGCTTGTGTTCCTTGCGGTGGAAGCGGTCCGCAGAAAGAGGATACCGCCGGAGAAGGAAGGTTATGTACATCTTGTAGGGATCACGCTTCTTATGGCGCTCATGGTATTTGTTATGTATAACGATATAAAGAGGATATTCTTTTGATGTATGATTACTGACAGGTATGTTACAAATGAAAAGGAAAAGAGGAAGAAGTTTTTATGAAATGCAGGAATTGTGGGAATGAACTGACTGTAGACATGAATTTTTGTGAAAAGTGCGGTATGCCGGTTCCAAAAGATGAGGAGCAGAAAACAGATTCTATATCCATCAAAAAGGATACGATGATCAAAATAGCTGGTGCAGCGCTTATTGTTGTCATATTGATAATAGCTGCTGTAGTGTTTGGGATGAGCCGCAAGAATGTTCAGACAGCCAAAAATCAAGGAGCCGATGACAGTGTCAAAGAGGAAACAACAGAATTGACTGAAGATTATGACACGGATGTATGGGATTACAGGCTTCCGGAACCGCCGGATCATGTGTCGCAGGAGTTTTTCGCTGTTTTTTATGAAAAGAGCAGGGATAATCGGATTGAGATGTCTGTTTTTGACATAGACGGAGATGTAAATGAGAATTATATAGTCTGGAGCGGTACGGGGAATCCGCTTGTGTTGTATGACCAGAGTGTGCTCAGGAACTGTGACCAGTTTTATTATGATGGGAGCAAATGGGTAGAATTTAAAAGCGGGTATCATAGGATCGGTGATTCGGCAAAGAATATTATCAGCAGTAATCTTGATATCCGGGATGCGAAAGGGAAGATGATCCAGCCTCATATCACCGGTTCCGGGATTTCCGAGTCTTTGGATCTGAGCCAGTATCAGGTGCAGGAGGAGCAAGAGCCTGAAAAAGAAAAGCCCGAGGAAGAAAAAACGGTAGAGAAGATTTATGTTTATCCGGGTTCATCAAAGCAGGTAGAAAAGATTTATGTTTATCCGACAGAGGATTCAACAGGATATATTCTTCCGGGAAGTGATTACCGGTATATTTCTGAATCAGAATTATACGGGTTTTCAGAATTGCAGTTAAGACTGGCGCGTAATGAAATCTATGCCCGGTATGGAAGAAAGTTTAAGGATCAGGGACTTCAGGATTATTTTGATTCATGCAGCTGGTACTGGCCCAGTATTTCTCCGGGTGATTTTAAGGAATCTATATTGAATAAGTATGAAAAGGCAAATGTAGATCTGATCTCACAATATGAAAAGGATATGGGATACCGGTAATGAAAAGAAAGACCAGAAAGAGGATAATCACAGTGTTGATCATTGTCTTAGCCGCGATCAGCATAGGCGGATACAGCCTGGTAAAGAAAATAAACAGCAAAGATAAGGTCGTGGAGATTGAGGAAGTCAGAAAGGGAGATGAGGCTCCCCAAGAAGACGATTTGACAGAAGATACAGGCAATCGTGAAAGTGTATCCTTGGAAGATACAAAAGGCAGTATCGAAAACAGCGGACAGGTGTCTGTAAAAGATACGGAAAACAGCGAAGAAGTGTCTGAGACAGATATGGAATCAGAAGTGCCGGATGATGGGGCGGCTGAAAGTACAAAGAAGCCTTCTAATGGATACAAAGTGGCAGTGGATGCAGGACATCAGGCAAAAGGCAATTCTGATAAGGAGCCGGTCGGACCTGGGGCAAGTGAGACAAAAGCTAAGGTGGCATCCGGTACAAGCGGGAAAACCAGCGGACTGGCAGAATATGAGCTGACTTTGCAGATATCCTTAAAGCTTCAGACAGTATTAGAGGAGCGGGGATATGAAGTGATCATGATCAGAACGACGAATGATGTAGATATCAGTAACGCAGAACGTGCAGAGATCGCGAATAAAGCAGGCGCGGATGCATTTATAAGAGTTCATGCCAACGGAGCGGAAAACTCTTCTGCCAGCGGGGCGATGACAATTTGCCAGACTGCTGAAAATCCGTATAATGCCGGGTTGCATTCCAAAAGCAAGGTGTTGTCAGAGAATGTTCTGAATGAACTGGTAGCTTCTGCAGGCTGTAAACGGCAGTATGTATGGGAAACGGACACAATGAGCGGTATTAACTGGTGTCAGGTGCCGGTGACAATTGTAGAAGTAGGATATATGACAAACCCAAAAGAGGATGCGCTGCTTGGAACCGAAGAATATCAGCAAAAAGTGGCGGATGGGATTGCAAATGGTGTAGACGGATTTTTTGCGAATTGATGATATAGTTTCAGGAATGCTATGTAACTTTAGGTTCTTGATGTAATGGTCTTAATTTAACTGTCTCCGTTTTAGTGGGAAAGGTGGATGTCCTCTTTTGCACTCATTTTCAGGAGAAAGGTCTGATGTGGCCGGTGGAGGAGGTACACCACAGGCTGCTATTGGCGGAAGGCGGGCCGCATGACGAGGCAGATCTTGCGGCGTTCGCCCTGCTCTTTGAGTTTGACGGCGACCAGAGGCACATCCGCCATTCCTTTACCTGCTGTCCTCATAAAGAAAAATGTTTTGCTCTGTATGGGCTACAACATCAATAAATTGCTCAGTCATCTAATTTAGATGATTTTGCTACGCCTCTCCCTTAAAAATTATTTCTCTCATATAGTCTTTTTCAAGCCAGTGTAAAAACTCAACACGCTTTTTCAGACGCTGGTAATAGTCTTTTACCATCTCGTCACTGCTTCGAGTAAGAGTACCGCCGGATTTTGAAGCGGCTGCGTTTACGATCGTACCGTCTTTACCAATTGCAACAATCTGTGACATGCCGGCAGTGTATCCAGGCATAATAGCCTCGTTGCGTGCTATATCATAGGCAAACCAGTTATCTATCGTTTCCATGATCTCGCAGGCATAATCCGGGTCTTCTTCCATGCGCTTTTGCACATCCGGATGGATAACAACAGCTTTACTGCCCGGAGGCACGTTGCCTAAAGCATGAATTTCCTTAGGGGCGATGAACTGACCGTCTATAGAGCCGTAAAATGGATTTGCTCCGGCAGGCTTCCAGTTTTCCAGAACTGATATATCGCAGTCCTGATCGTAGAGCATATAGTGAGGATAGTCATTCCTTGTGCGCCAATAGCTTGTGCTGGCGTCAAATACATGGTAGGCGATGCCGGGATACTTCGCTTTCAGCATACTTTCCAAAGAAGGAGCTTCAACACTTTTTGTGTTTTCAGTTTTGATTTTACCGGAGGATTGCGCCGCTGCATTCAGTGCCATATCGTAAAAGTTAGTTCCGGTCACTTTTGACTGATTAAATCCTCTGGAGTTTGGGCTGATATCCGGGTGGGTACCATACAAATTTGCATAATAGCTGTTTTGAATCATATTATTCATAGATTACTCCTTTCCTGCAACAGAACTGTTGCATAGAATTCATTGTTTTTTGTTTTTAAATCCAATTCTCCCATATATTTTTCTGTTTCCCGCCGTATATTGGATAACCCGATACCGTGAAGCAGGATTTCATTTTTCTTGGTAGTTACAGGAAGTCCGTCTGAACCGAAATATATCTCTCCCTCAAAAGGATTTCTGACTTCAATCAAATAAAAGTTCCCTTTTTGTCTGCCTGTCAGAGTGATATATTTCTTTCCGCTGTTTATTTTTTCGCAGGCTTCAAGAGCGTTCAGAAGCAGGTTTTGGAGGATGATCCCTAAGTCAAATGCATCGTACTGTCCGGAAACCGGATAATGAAAATCTACCTGGAAATCAATATTGTGCCGGAGACAATGCTGCCTTTTATCGTTGACAATGACGTCAGTGACTGCATTTCCGGTCTGTATCGCAAGCTCAAAGTCGTGTATAGTCTTATCCATGCGGGTAATATACTGTTCTAGGTCTTTATATTGTCTGCTTTGGGAGAGACCTTTAATATTGTTCAGATGTCCTCGCAGTTCGTGTTTCATCTGACGGAACTGCGTGTAAAAAAGCTCTGCTTCCTGAATCCTTTCCTGAATTGATTGGATCTGCTTAAGACTTACAAAATATTCTTCGCGCTCTTTGCGCAAAGTATCTGATCCTTGCTGAAATATAATTGTGAGCAAGGTGCCTGTGTAAAACAAAAGTGCCAGCAGAGGTACGGTTATTAAGAATACCGGATGCCGCTCATAAAGTTTTAGCGGTATATCGTTGCTGATTTCAAACAGCAGACGGGAAATCATCCTGCCAAACAGGATACCTGCCGACGGAATAAGACACAGATAGCATAGTGTCTGCCAATAAAGGGTTATCGCTTTTTTTCTGAGCCTGCAGCAGAGAACATAGAGCATGACGGATAGCAAAGCAAGGTGTGACAAGCCGAATAATAAGGTTTCTACTGCGCTGTTTTGATAAATCATCTCCGGTATTTCCGAATGAAAGGATAATAGTTTTTCGGCAATATAATATAAGCTTTCTGTTATTAATCCGCTTAAGATTCTGCTGCTGCAGTAAAGAATGGACAGCAGAAAGGTAAAAGTATTTTTAAGGCCAAGTGTTTTAGAAGATGCCAGAAGCAGAGCTGTAAAAATCGGAATAAATACGTTTTGCAAAGTTGTTGTTCTGCCGGAAAGCAGCCAGGCAAAAAGATAAAGCAAAAATACAAGGAGCAGTTTTCTGTATAGATATTTTTTCTCCGTTAAAAAAGGTTTCATGAACAGAGTGAAACTAACAGCATGCAGCAAAGCGATGCCAATATGAAAGACTCTGTGAAAAATAATGAATCCGTGTTCACTCATAGGCCGCTCTCCTTTTTTAAAAACGAAAGATACGCTTTCACAAAATCGCGGTACTTATATTTTGAAATCAACAGCTTTTCTGCGGTCGTCAGCAATGCTTCTGTTCTGCTGTATGATTCAATAAAGGCAAGATTGACAAGATACCCCTTGTGGATACGGAAAAACTGTCCTTGCAGCTTAGCTTCCAGATCGCTGATTTTCGCGTAACAGGCAAATTCACCGTTGACTAAGTGGAGTACAACCTTATGATTGCTGCTCTCTATATAATATATCTGATCCAGAGGAATTGTCCGGATGGTATTGGCAGATTGAAGAGAAAGCATCTGGGGTGTTGGTTTGTAATGTTGAAGCATTTCAATGTATTTGACTGCCCGGGCAAAAACTTCAGTAAACTTTGATTCATTTATGGGCTTGAGAAGATATTGAAATGCATTTACATCAAAAGCTTCGAATACATATTTGTCATAACCTGTTACAAAAATAATGACCGGCAGTGTTTCGGGATTTTGCTCTCTAAGTTCTTTTGCCAGAGTGATACCGTTTGACGCATAGCCTTTTGAATCTAAGTTGATATCCAAAAAGAGCAGATCTGTTCTCTGAAAATCTGCAAGGAAGTCGTCAGCGGAAGCATACTCTGTGATTTTGCACAAACAGTCTTGTCTGCGGATCAGTGAGGAAAGATAGGAGCGGGTGTCTGCTTCATCGTCGCAAATAGCTATTCTTAGCATAGGAATATTCCCTCCACATATATTATCGTTCAGGTCTCTGGGATTATAAAGGCGCCACCGTGAATGGACGGTCTGATGACGCAATTAGACAGCCAAAAACAAAGACGATAATTTTGATATCTGCGGCATCAAAATTATCGTCCTTATATCACGGAGACGGAGGGATTCGAACCCTCGTACCGGCGTTAAACCGGTAAACTGATTTCGAGTCAGCCCCGTTACGGCCACTTCGGTACGTCTCCATACCTGCTTAGTATAACATAGGTCAACAGTAAAATGGAATACCCAAATTATATTTTTTGACAGAGATTTTGTTAGTCCGCCGCTGTATCCCGGTACTCTTTCGGTGTACATTTCATATATCTCTTGAAAATCTGCCCATAATAGGCAGGACTTGAGAATCCCACAAGTCCTGCGGTCTTTGTAATACTTTCGCCGTTCTTTAAGAATGCGAGGCTGTTTTGTACCCGCAGAAACAGCAGATACTCAAAAATCGTCATACCCATATGTTTCTTGAAAAATCTGCAGCATTCACTTTTACAGATGTTCACATATGCGGCCACATGATCAAGGCTGATATCCTGATCATAATTTTTCTGAATGAATTCTATGATATCCCGGAGTCTTTGCAGATGCTTTTGAGGCTGGCTGCGGTTTTGCGGAAGGTTCGAAAAGTAATGGTAGAGCTTTCCGAATATCTGCAGAAGTATCATATGTACTTGAAGTTCGTAATCTGGAGGTTTGTTATAGGACATATGATAGATGTCCCTCATTTGGCAAAGGATATCCTGGTGCCATGATATATCTTTTTCTAATTTCAGGGAAGACCAGTCGTCATTTGAAGTGATGTGATCAATATATTTTGTCTGCAATATGCTGTTCTCATACCCATAGAGGAATCTGGGATGGAAGGTGATGGAAAGGTAAGTACATTCCTGACCGTCTTTCATATAACCAGAGTGCAGCGTATTGCTGTTTCCAAACAGTCCTTCGCCCTCCGTCAGAATATAGCTTTGGTTATTGACATGGTACTCAATGGTGCCGGATATGATCCATGTAAGCTCAATCTCCGGATGCCAGTGCCATAAGAAAGAACCTTGTTCGTATGCCTCGATCGCCTCAATGCTTACCTCAACCGGGAAACTGTAATCACCATGCTTTTTGATCTCTTTCTGATTCTTCTCGATGCTGATCTGCGTTTTTGCCATAATTTTCATCTCTTTTCCATGTTTGTTCAAAAAAATCCTCAATATCCTTATAAAAAAATCCAATATTCTTATTGTATAAATTACATAATCTCATTATCATTATAATCATAAAACAAAGGGAAACTTCCTGCAAGAGGTAATATGAGGTTTGCGAAAAAAGATAAGGAGAATAGTAAAATGGTAGAAAGATTGATCAGAACATTTTATGAAACTTTTGGAGAGGGCGGTGATATCCGGACTTATTTTGCGCCGGGCCGTGTGAATCTTATAGGGGAACATACAGATTATAATGGGGGACATGTATTTCCATGTGCGCTTACTCTTGGTACATATGGGATCGTAAGAGACCGGAAGGACAGAACACTTCGGTTTTACTCTGTAAATATTGACTCTGCAGGAGTTGTAGAGACAAGTCTTGATAAGATCGTACCGACTGCCGAAGCTTCATGGACGAATTATCCGAAAGGAGTTGTGTGGGCCTTTGAAAAGCGCGGATTTAAACTGACGCACGGTCTGGATATCCTGATCTACGGCGATATACCTAACGGTTCCGGGCTGTCTTCGTCTGCGTCATTGGAAGTTCTGACAGGAGTGATCTTAAAAGATACGTTTGGCTTCGATGTTTCCATGGTTGAGATCGCCTTGATCGGACAGGATGCGGAAAATAACTTCAATGGCTGCAACTGCGGTATTATGGATCAGTTCGCAAGCGCTATGGGCAAGAAGGACAATGCCATTTTCTTAGATACGAACACATTGAATTACACCTATGCGCCTGTGAAGCTTCCGGATGCAAAGATTGTTATTACGAACAGCAAAGTAAAACACAGCCTTGTGAATTCCGCGTATAATGACCGGAGAAATGAGTGTGAGACAGCGCTTAAGGAATTACAGGCAGTTGTGGATGTAAAGACATTAGGAGACCTGACAGAAGCACAGTTTGAGGAACATAAGCAGGCCATCAAGGACGAGATCAGGCAAAAACGCGCGAAACATGCCGTATACGAGAATCAGCGTGCCATCAATGCGGTAGAAGCGCTTAAGGCTAATGACATTGAAAAGTTTGGAAAGCTCATGAATGCATCTCATGAATCTTTAAGATACGACTATGAGGTTTCCTGTGATGAAATTGATATTCTGGTGGATCTTGCGCAGGCAATGCCAGGAGTGATCGGTTCCCGTATTACAGGCGGCGGATTCGGCGGATGCACTGTAAGTATTGTGAAAAATGAAACAGTTGATACATTTACAGAAGAAATCGGAAAAGCATATCTTGAAAAAGTCGGCCATGAAGCGGAATTTTATGTAGTAGATATCGGCGACGGCGCTGGAAAACTTGATTAGGGAGGTGCGGCATGTTATCAGAAAATATTAAAAAGTTAGTAGAATACGGTATACAAGCAGGGCTTGTTCCTGAGTGCGAACGCATTTATACAACCAATCTTTTGCTGGATATGTTCAATGAAGACAGCTATGAGGAAATGGAGATTGATTCTTCAGATATTGATCTTGAGACGGTGCTTAAAGATCTTCTTGATGAAGCGGTAAAACGGGGGATCATCGAAGACAGTATTGTATACAGGGATTTATTTGACACGAGGCTGATGAATTGTCTGATGCCAAGACCGGCGCAGGTTCAGCAGGCTTTCTGGGACAGATATGAGAAATCACCAAAAGAAGCGACAGAATATTTTTACAAGCTGAGCCAGGACAGTGATTATATCCGCCGTTATCGTGTAAAGAAGGACATGAAATGGAAAGTAGATTCCAAGTACGGCGAGATAGACATTACAGTAAATCTTTCCAAGCCGGAGAAAGACCCGAAAGCTATCGCGGCAGCCAAAAACGCCAAGACGAGCAGCTATCCGAAATGTCTGCTCTGTATGGAAAACGAAGGATACGCAGGACGCATAAACCATCCCGCGAGAGAAAACCACAGGATTATTCCGATCACGGTCAATAACAGCAAGTGGGGATTCCAGTATTCTCCATATGTATATTATAATGAGCACTGTATCGTGTTCAACGGACAGCACACACCTATGAAGATTGAAAAAGCAGCGTTTATCAAGCTGTTTGACTTTGTAAAGCTGTTTCCGCATTATTTCCTCGGATCCAATGCGGATCTTCCGATCGTAGGCGGTTCCATATTAAGCCATGACCATTTCCAGGGGGGACATTATACCTTTGCTATGGCAAAGGCTCCTATAGAAAAACAGGTAGTGATTCCGGGATATGAGGATGTTGAGGCCGGTATTGTAAAGTGGCCGCTGTCCGTATTACGTATCAGAAATAAGGATGAAAAGCGTCTGATCGAGCTTGCGGATCATGTGCTTGGCAAATGGAGAGATTATACAGATGAGGAGGCATTTATCTTTGCCAATACAGATGGGGAACCTCACAACACTATCACGCCGATCGCAAGAAAAGCAGGAGATGTTTTTGAGCTTGATCTGACACTCCGTAACAATATCACCACTAAGGAGCACCCGCTGGGCGTTTACCATCCTCATGCGGAGCGTCATCACATCAAGAAGGAAAACATCGGGCTGATCGAGGTTATGGGACTTGCTGTGCTGCCATCCAGACTGAAAGAAGAGATTGAGCTTTTGGCAGAGTATATCACGGAAGGTAAAGATATCAGAGGCAATGAAAAGATTGAAAAGCATGCAGACTGGGTAGAGAGATTTCAACCGGAGTATGAGGATATCACGAAGGAAAATGTAATTGATATCCTGAAAAAAGAAATCGGTAATGTGTTCGTACAGGTGTTAGAAGACGCTGGAGTTTACAAGTGTACACCAGAAGGACGCGAGTCATTTATGAGATTTATCAATACTTTGTAGGAAGTTAGGAAAGAATACAGGGCAAAGGCGGCAGAAATTTAGTTCTGCCGCCTTTGCCGTTGATATGTATTTTACAAGTCACATAATTGTGACAGTTGTTTCAATAGTCTGGCAGTCATCGGATTGCTTGTGGATCAGCAGAGAAAGGTATTTTTCGTAGTTCACACCGGCGTTTCGTTCAATCTTTTCCTTTGCGGAATCCAGAAGTGCCAGTTCAATGAATTTTCCAGCGGTCTGAATGATAGAAGGAATGTCGTCGCCTCTGGCAATACCAGCGCACAGGCAGGAGGCAAAGAGATCTCCGGTGCCGGAATAACTCCCGCCCACATAAGGGAAAGAGAACATCTTACAGGTATCCTTTGTGGCATAGAGGTTTCCCATCTTTCGTACGTCACTTTCATCCGTAAAGCGGATCCCGGTCACGATCACGTGTTTTAGCTGTCCTTTACACAGGGACTGGGCTAATTTTCCGATTTCATTAAGCAGAGGTTTTGAATAGCTGTCTTTTTCCTGAATCGGATCAGAATGCTTTATTCCTGCGATATGTTCATAATCTGCATCTGTGAGAAGACACAGCTCTGTTACATTCGGTGTGATGATATCCGCCCGGGAGGCAAGATTCTTCATGAGTGAAAGAAGAGTGTCTGAAAACATATCATAGTGGATCCCGTCATCGCCCATAACAGGATCTACCAGGAGGAAGCTGTTTTTTCCATGGAAGGTGTCAAGAAAATGGAAAATCTGCCTGATCTGCTCCTCGCTGGCTACAAATCCCGTGTAGATCCCATCGAAACTCACCTTCATTTTTTCCCATTCCTTTCGGATATATTCCATTTTATCTGTATAATCATCACAATAGTAGCTGGGATACCCGGTCTGGGCGCTTAAGATGGCTGTCGGAAGCGGACAGGGGGACACTCCCATAGCTGACAGTACAGAGATGGCAGCAGTCAGAGAGCAGCGGCCAAATCCGGACAAATCATTGATAACTGCGATTTTTCTTGTCATAACAGGTCCTTTCATAATGTTTTTAGTCAGATATATTACTTGTAATTAAAAGAATATATCTGCGTATCCAGTAAAAGTTTTCATTCCTGATATCATAAGGAATCTTGTGTGATAATGGAAATAGGGATCTCAACATTATCAGAAGTTATATTTTTTTTGACAAGATATTCAAATAACGTCTTAACGAGCTGATATCCTTGCTGTTCAGGATTTTGCCCTATAACAAAATCTATGCAGCCATTCTCAAGCAGTACCCTGGAGTCTGGCGTAAGGTCGTGGCAGATCACCTTTACCTTGCTGTTGAGATCCAATAATTCCAAAGCATGTCCAACTCCTCCGATACCGCCTCCCGTAACATAGATACCGCTCAGACTGGGATGATGATTGCAGTATTCCAGTGTTATCTTAAAAGCATCTTCTTTTCGATCCTGATTTTCCTGGATATCCAGAATACGGATGGGAAACTTAGCGTCTGCGATCTTATCTTTGAACCCTCTGGAACGGTCCTGATGACAAGAAAGGCTAAAAGAGCTGATAATGATTCCCACATCTCCGCCGGCTGGAAGGAGCTTTATGAGAAGGCCCGCGGCAGTGCGCCCTCCTTTATAGTGGTTCTGTCCGATAAAACAGAATTCGTTTGTCCCTTCAATTTTTGAATTGCATGTAAGAATGGCAATATTATTACGGATCAACTGGTTGATCTTATTTTTTATCATAATGTCATCTATCGGAAAAAGTGCAATGCCATTCACTCCTTCCAGTTCAAATTCATGCAGGATACTGATCTGTTCTGTTGGCTCTAAAGAAAGAGGCATTTTTACAGTAATGTCAATACCAAAGGGAAAAAATTCACTTTCGGCATTGCGGATACCTGTTAATATATCGTGAATAAACGGATTGTATTCGGGTGTGAGAATGATTCCTATCTTTATAGGATTCCTGCTTTGGACAAGAGCTTTTCCCAAAAAATTGGGGTGATAGTTTAATTCTTTTGCAATTAATAATATCTTATCGCGAGTTTCAGCTTTAACTCCAGGACGGTTGTTTAGGACCTTATCCACGGTTCCCCGGGAAACATTTGCCAATTCTGCAATCTGCTTTATAGTTACTGACATAATTGGTATCCTCCTCTTGCGTATTATAGCATATGGAACCTAAGATGTGTAGTAAAAAATGAGCACGAGCACAGATAAGCAGAAAGAAATTTAATTAATAAATGTGCTCGAGCACAATTAAAATATAATGAAAATCAAGTTATTGTGAAAAATACACAAATTTAAACATGATAAAATAGTGAATATGTCAATTGAAAATAAAAAACAAACATGTTTTAATTAATATCAATAAACGTGCTCGAGCACAATTTAGGAGGAATAATATGAAGTTTGGAACAAGTTACGCATATTGGGGAACAGAATGGAAATGTAACTACATCAAAATGGTGAATAAGGTTGCAGATATTGGGTTTGATGTTTTAGAAATCGGGGCCGATCATCTGTATCATATGACGAATGAGGAAATTGATACCCTGAAAGCCGAAGGCGACAAAAGAGGTATCGAATTTACTACGAATAGCGGACCGTCAAAGGATAATGATCTTTCGTCGGCAGATGAGCATGTAAGAGATCATGGCCTGGAATATTTTAAGACAGTTCTTCACAAGATGGCGAGACTTAGGTCTAAAAGTCTGGTAGGGGCAATTTATTCATACTGGCCGACAGATTTCGCGAAAACTCCTACGGATAAAAAAGCTGCATGGGAAAGAAGTATCGCATGTCTGCGGGAATTAAGTAAAACTGCGGAAGAATTAGACATTGAATGCGCGCTTGAGGTATTGAACAGGAATGAAACTTACATCTTAACAGATTGTGAGGAAGCGATTGAGTATGTAAACAGAGTCGGGAGCAAAAATATCAATATACTGCTGGATACATATCACATGAATATCGAAGAAGACAATATGTATGATGCGATCCGCAGAGCAGGGGATCTTTTAGGACATCTCCATGTGGGAGAATGCAACAGAAAACTTCCGGGAATGAATAATAGTATTGACTGGCCAAAGATCGGAAAAGCATTGCGCGATATCAATTACCAGAAAGCAGTTGTAATGGAGCCGTTTTTGTTAAGCGGCGGCGAAGTCAGAGAGTCTGTCAGAGTGTGGAGAGATTTAAGCGGCAATGCGACACAGGAGCAATTGGATCAGTATATCAGAGATTCTCTGGTGTATCTTAAAAAATGCTGTTTGGGATAGGAGGGAAAAATATGACGGATATCTTAATTATGGGCGAGATACTGGTCGAGATCATGAGAGACAGGGAAGATGTAAATCTATATGAAGAAGGAATGTTCAAAGGGCCTTATCCAAGCGGCGCTCCGGCAATATGCATTGATGCGGCTGCAAGACTTGGCTGCAAAACAGCTCTTATCGGCGGAGTGGGCAAGGATGATTTTGGAACATGTATTTTAGAACGGCTTAAAAAAGATGGGGTGGACTGCACTCATGTCCTTCAGAGTGAACAGCGTTCAACAGGCTGCGCGTTTGTCACATATTTTAAAGACGGCTCCAGAAAATTTATTTATCATATGGGGAATACACCGGCAGTGGAGGCGAAGGCGCCGGATATCGAAGATTTTGGAAAAGTGAAATATATGCATATCATGGGCTGCTCCCTGATGTCTTCTGCCGTATTCGCGCAGGAGATACTAAAGACTATGCGTCAGCTTTCAAAGACAGGAACAAAGATTTCTTTTGACCCGAATATCAGAAAAGAATTGTTTACCGATGATTCTATTCATGAGGTTCTTCGTGAAGTGATGGAGCATACCAGTATTTTTCTTCCGGGAGTGGAGGAGCTTCTTTTGATGACTGGTGAAGCGACTGTAGAAGAAGCGGTTGAAAAATGTTTTGAAAGTCCTCAGATGGAGATCCTTGTTCTCAAAAATGGTTCAAAAGGCAGCCGGCTCTATACGCGGAATAATGTGGAAGAGGTTGGAGTCTATAAAGTAGAGCAAAAGGATGCGACAGGAGCGGGTGACTGTTTTGACGGAGCATTCCTTGCTGGTCTGGTGCAGGGAAAAACTGTAAAAGAAGCGGCGAAGATGGGCGCGGCGGCAGGAGCGTTGAATGTGATGGCATTTGGACCGATGGAAGGTAAGATTACACCGGATACAGTCAGACAGATGATAGAAGGAGCAGAATATGGGAGAGGCATATAAGTTAGAGATTCAGGGAGTATCCAAGTCTTTTCCGGGTGTTAAGGCTCTTGACAATGTAAATATCGCGTTGAGACCCGGAACAGTGCATGCAGTGATGGGAGAAAACGGAGCCGGAAAATCTACTTTGATGAAAGTCATTAATGGGTTATATAAAAGGGATGAGGGAAAGGTGCTGTTAGATGGCAGGGAAGTACATTTTTCAGGACCGGAAGAGTCCACTTTGGCCGGAATTGCCATGATCTATCAGGAGCTTAACTTTTTTCCGGAGCTGACGGTAGCAGAAAATATCTTTATGAGGCGGCAGCCAGGGAAAAAGGGTATTGTGTCATGGGGAGAAATGATGAAGCAGGCAGAGAAGATCCTGAAAGAGAATGGACTTGATTATGATCCGGCGGAAAAGATTAAAAATCTTCCCATCGCGAGTGTACAGATGCTCGAGATCGTTAAGGCAGTAGCGTTTAATGCACAGGTGATAATCATGGATGAGCCTACATCATCTATATCGGATAAAGAAGTTGCATTTTTGTTTGAAACAATCAGACGGCTGCGGGCGCAGGGAATCAGTTTCTTATATATCAGCCATAAAATGGACGAGATTTTCCAGATCGCGGATGATATTACGATCATTCGTGACGGCAAAAGTATCATATCAGGACCGGTCAGTGATTTTACGGAGGATTCCATTATCACTCATATGGTGGGACGTTCTCTTGATAATATATACCCTAAAGAAGATATACCCCTGGGTGATGTGGCTTTTGAAGCTGTGAATCTGTGCAGTGACGGAATGTTTAAGGACGTGTCCTTTCATGTACGGAAAGGTGAGATCGTCGGCATGGCAGGACTGGTAGGGGCAGGAAGAAGTGAAGTGTGCAGGGCCGTATTCGGGCTGGATCCTCTGGATTCAGGAGAGATCACGCTTTGCGGAAAGGAATATAAGCCGAAAGATGTGACGCACGCGATCAAAAATAAAATCCTGATGATCACGGAGGATAGGAAAAAAGAAGGAATCATCGGTGTAAGGAGCTGCCGGGAAAATATTACGATAACAAATCACCACATACAAAAAGGCATCTTCATGAATCTGAAAAAAGAGATTGAAGACGCGCAGAGAATGTCTGAGATGTTAAAGGTCCGTTTTGCGGGGATCGAGACACCTATTGGCTCTCTGAGCGGAGGTAATCAGCAGAAAGTATTGCTGGCAAGATGGCTGATGATGGAAAGTAATCTGTTGATTTTAGATGAGCCGACCCGCGGTATTGATGTGGGCGCCAAGCTAGAAATCTACAATATAATTACAGATCTTGCGAAAAAGGGATATGCTATTTTGATGATCTCCTCAGAAATGCCGGAGCTTTTGGGAATGTGTGACAGGATATATGTTATGAGTCAGGGCCATGTTACAGGGTGTCTTAACAGAGATGAGTTCAGGCAGGAGACGATTATGCAGCTGGCTGTCAAAAATATAGATTAACCCCGGTAGAGAGGAGAAGAGGAATGAAATCAAAGAAGATAGATATGAGAAAATATTCGCTTATAGTAATTTTGGTTGCGATGGTGGCAGTCTGCAGTCTGCTTTCGGGAAACTTTCTGACTGCGACAAATATTACAAATATTTTAAAACAGGTGAGTATCGTTACAATCTGCGCGTTTGCGCAGGGAATGATCATCATTACTGGTGAAATCGATCTTTCGATCGGATATCTCGCGGGCATGGCAGGAAGTTTTGCATGTATCGTATATGTAGCTACTCAGAATCTGCTGCTGGCATTTATCGTAGGTGTTCTGCTCGGGGCGCTTGTCGGAGCGGTCAACGGGGTGTTTGTGGCCTATTTTAATCTCCCTTCATTTATCGTTACTCTGGCTATGCAGACAGTTTGCTTTGGGGCTATTTGTCTCTATACAGGAGGCCAGAATATATATAAGATCGGCGGATTTAATGTACTTGGACAAAGCTATATTGCTGGTGTGGTACCGATTACCGTTGTTTTTATGGTGATCATGCTCATTGTTACGCACACTATATTGAAATATACGAAATTCGGGCGTTACTTATATGCGATCGGCGGAAATAAGGAAGCGGCAATCGCTGCGGGAATCCAGGTGATCAGAGTAAAATGGGCGGCTTTTATCCTGTCAGGCATATTTGCCGCGATCGCAGGTATGGTTATGATGGGACGGCTGAACGCCGGGATCCCGGGTGAAGGACAAGGGTATGAGACGGATGCGATTACTGCGACAGTCATCGGAGGAACAAGCTTTTCAGGCGGCGCGGGAACCGCGTTCGGAACATTCCTGGGATCTATCATCATTGGTGTTTTGAACAACATTATGAATTTGATGGGAATTGATTCCTATACACAGATGATCGTAAAAGGTTTTATCATTATCGGCGCGGTACTGCTAGACAGTTTGTCAAAGAAAGGAAAGACAAGTATTAAGATCATGGCATCTACTTCTGATGCAAAGAAGTCAAAATAAATGATCCAGGAAAAGGAGGAAATGAAATGAAGAAAAAGATGTTAAGTGTATTGTTGGTGCTGGCTATGGCAGTAACTATGGCAGCAGGATGTGGGAAAGGAGATTCTTCAGGGGCATCGGATTCAGGCAAGGGTGACAAAGACGGAGTATACAAAGTGGCGTTTCTGCCGACGGATATGTCCCTGACATTTGCTTCGTGGCTTGCAGATGAACTGACGACGGCTTTTAAAGAGTATGACGACATGGAATTAACTGTGATTGACAGTAAGAATGTATTAGAGACACAGATCAGTAATATGGAAACTTGTGTATCTCAAGGGTATGATTATATTATCCTGCTTCCGATCGAACCCGCGGCTGAAGATGATATTGTTGCCGGCTATATTGAGCAGGGGACACCGATGATGAATATTAATCTGGACGACGGCGGGGTAGAAAAGGCTTCCAGCGTGGTTGCAAATCCATATGATCTCGGTACGGTTGTTGCGGAATATGCAAAGGGACAGATTGCAGACGATGCGAATGTTGTTGTTTTGCTGGGACCTTCAGGAAATACAGATTCTATTGAACGCCGCAGAGCATATGAAGATGTATTTAAAGATTCCAAGATTAAAATCCTTGAAGAGCAGATCGGAGATTGGGAGAAATCTAAAGGAATGGAATTCATGGAAAGCTGGATCCAGGTTCACGGAGATAAGATCGATGCCGTACTGTCCATGAATGATGCTATGGCCATCGGCGCGATCGAGGCAGCAAAAGATGCAAGCTTAAATGATATTAAATTCTTTGGTGTTGACGGCCTTGCGGATGCGGCAGTATCTATTGAAGAAGGCGGTCTTGATGCGACAGCGCTTCAAGATGCCCAGGTCATGGCAAAAGAAGGCGCGCGTATCGTACACGAAGTCCTTACGGGAGAGAATAAAGAAGGATTTGAAAAAGTAGAAATTCCTGTTACGCTCATCACAAATGAGAATGTTGCCGAGTTTATCGAGCGGTATACAAAGAACGGTATGCTTACGGAGTAATGAAAAGGTCGTCATAGTTTTTTCGCGAATACTTATAATGGAGGTATGGATTTATGAAACAGGCAGTATTGACAGGACCAGAAACAATTGAATTCAGTGATATTGAAAGACCAGAGATTAAGCCGGATGAAGTATTGATAAAAGTAAAAAATATCGGAATCTGTGGTTCAGATATCCATGCTTATTATGGAAAGCACCCATTTATGTCATTTCCAATACGTCTGGGACATGAAATGGCGGGAGAAGTAGTGGAGGTGGGAAGTGAGGTTGAAAACATTCAGGCAGGAGAACTGATCACAGTCATGCCTCAGGAATTCTGCCGCGGATGTGAGCCGTGCAGAAAGGGCCGGTATAACATCTGTGATACTTTGGAAGTTATTGGATGCCAGACTCCGGGGGCTGCATGTGAATATTTTAATGTAGATGCAGCATTAGTTAAAAAAATTCCGGAAGGTATGACCGCGGCTGTTGCGGCGACGATTGAACCGGCGGCAGTTGGTGTGCATGCAGTCAGGAGATGCGGCAGCGTGGCAGGAAAGAATGTTGTCGTCATGGGTGCAGGGACTATCGGAAATGTTACGGCTCAGGCAGCGATGGCAGAAGGGGCAAAGAGTATACTGATCACGGATTTATCAGAGCATCGTCTGGAACTTGCGAAACAATGTGGGATCATGCATGCCGTTAATACTGGAAAGGTGTCTATGAAAGAAGCGGTCAGTCAGGCGTTTAAAGAAGAAGGGGCTGATATTTTCTTCGAGTGTGTGGGTGTTGGAGCGACTGTAAATCAGGCAATAGAATGTTCTAAGAAAGGAAATGATATTGTAATTGTTGGTGTGTTTGGAAAAACACCTGAAGTGAATCTTTCATGGGTACAGGACAGAGAACTTAGAATTTGCGGCTCATTAATGTATGTAGAAAAGGATTTTCAGGATACTATTGATTATATGGCTGCCGGAAAGATAAAAATGGAACCATTGATCTCCAAAGTATTCCCATTTGATGAATATGCACAAGCGTATAAGTATATTGAGCAGAACAAGGATACCAGTTTGAAGATCATCATTGAAATGTAGGCAGCAACTACTTAAGCGGCGCTCTGGTTTACAAAAACGAGGGCGCTTCTTTGGCGCGCTGTATAAGTGACAAGAGCGATTACATAATAAAGCATTGTTACAAATTGGAATAATTCGTGTTTTTTCTATTGACAGGCTGTAAAAATTGGGATATAATTGTATTTGCTGTAGAGAGATACAGTTGTGTGGGCGTAGCTCAGCTGGATAGAGCGTTTGGCTACGGACCAAAAGGTCG
>CAJUAM010000034.1 GCA_910584615.1 uncultured Dorea sp. | reverse complement strand
TCTACTGTTCGCAGAACTATTTTCAGCCGATGTATGATTACTTTCATCGGGAGTTGCTGAAACGCAGTTTTGCAATGGCAGATGAGACTCGAGTCCAGGTGTTGAATGAGGAAGGCCGCAGGGCACGGACCCAGTCGTTCATGTGGCTGTTCCGTAGCGGTGAGGATGGACTTCCGGTGATCATCCTGTATGGCTATACTTCGACCAGGAGTGGCAGCCATGCAAAAGAGTTTCTGGAAGGCTACAGCGGATATCCGGAACCGGACGGCTATCAGGGGTATAACAATCTGCCGGGGATCCGGCGCTGCTCCTGCTGGGCACATATCCGCCGATACTTTATCGATGCTGTTCCCAAAGGAAAGCAGTATGATTACAGCCAGCCGGGAGTGCAGGGAGTCCAGTACTGCAACCGGTTATTCGCCATTGAGGACTCCATTAACAAAAAGTATCCCGGTGATTATGAAAAGCGGAACCAGATGCGTCTCGAGAAGGAAAAACCTGTTCTGGAGGCCTTCTGGTCGTGGCTCGATCAGCAGAAGCCAGTTCGGAACACCCGGATGGATAAAGCGGTTAATTATGTTCTCAATCGGCGAGATACAGCGGAGACCTATCTGGAAGACGGACGCTGCAGCTTTACCAATAATCTCAGTGAGAATGCAATCCGTCCATTCGCAGTAGGCCGGAAGAACTGGCTGTTCAGCAGTTCCGTAGAAGGAGCGAATGCCAGTGCGGTAGTCTACACAATGGTTGAGATGGCAAAAGCACACGGTCTGAATATTTACGAATATCTCAAATTTCTGCTGGAGCATCAGCCAAGTAAAGATATGGCTGATGAACGTCTGGCGGAACTGGCGCCGTGGAGTGAAAAACTTTAATCTATCAAAAATCGCATGTGAATTATAGTGAATTACTCCAACTCACAAAGGGCTGGGATAATTTTGTATCTGACCGCATTAATATTTGGCGCTTACGCAGATTTCTTTTAAATATGAGAAAATTGAGAATAAAGTAAGGAGGTAGAAAATATAAATGTCCCCAACAATAGTATCGGCGTTAATTGCAGCATTTGCATCAATGGTAGTAGTTAGTGCAAATTATATCCAATACAGGAAAACCAATAAATATCTAAAGGAATCCAATCGAAAAGGACAATCGTTACAATATGTTACCGACAAAAGAATGGATTGGATGTATGAAGTGAGAAATGAGCTCTCAGAAATGATAGCTTTGATGTTGGAAATGAAAGATAAATATGCTCTTTATAATAAAAAAATTCCTTCAGAAGAGGGACGAATATTGAATCAACATTTAATGAAATTAAAGTTTTATCTAAATTTAGAATTATGATATAGAATTATGAGTTGATGTAACAGATGGAATAGAGTATAATTTTACTTATATTAATGATTTGAAAAGTTGGGAGGAAACAAACATGAAGATTTATGACACTGTAAACAAGACGGACACAGAAGTTGACGGCACAAAGGGCCTGATCCAGATCATGAAAGACGGACGTCAGGTGGATATCTATCTGAAAGAGAAAAAGACGGATGAGGACGGATATATGAGCTGGGATGTAGAGCACTGGTCCAGTGTAGACGGAAAAAGATTTATCCGGTGTTATTCTCTGGAAGGAAGAGTTCTTGGGGAGTCTACTGGACATAATATCTATGACCTTCAGAATGAATTTAAACCGGAAGATGAAGCGATGGTTGAGAAAGTAGAACTGAGTTAAGAAAGCGGAAAGTGATTGAGATGAGAAGGATCCATAAATATGGAATAGGACTTTTACTTTTTGTGCTTCTGGTGTCAGCAAAGGGGATTACAGTCAGCAGTCAGACTGAGACGAAATGGCTTTCTGTAACAGCAGTAACTCAGTCAAAAAACAGCATTAAGCTTAGCTGGAAGAAAAAGGCAGTCAGTCAATACAGGATTTACCGCGCTCCGATGAAGAAGGATGGGGAGCCGGGAAAGTTTAAAAAGATAGCCACGATCTCTGGTAAAAAGAAATCATATACTAACAAGGTACCTTACAAGAAGAATTATGAATACAGAGTCATGGGGTATAAGAAAAAAGGGAAAAAATACGTAAAGACATATAGCGGTGAGGCATTCGCATATAGTGGGATGGGGGCATGCAGTTGGCAAGAATACCAGCGCAGCGATGCTTTAGTTACTCCAAAATCCATTCCTCTGGAAGTGTATCTTGATTATGGATTTACCCCTACTGCCTTTGAGATTTACCGCAGTACAGATGGAAAGAAATATAAAAAACTGGCTGCAGTAAAGAAAAAAACTGCGTATCTGAAATACGTAGATAAAAAAGTGAAAAAGGGTCAGTCATATTACTATAAAGTAAGAGCTTACAGAACATTGAAAGGGAAGAAATATTACGGCAAATATACATCTGCATTAAAATTGTCTGCTGTAAATGCAATCGGCCGGTATAAGGTTCAGGTTCTGACACGGGAAGGTGATCTGACTCCGGTGCTGACTGTATGTCTGACCAGTAATAAAGATAATGCGGACTTGATATTTAATAAGAACACAAATAATTATCTGAATCTGTATTATAAGAAAAATGGATCGTATTATTCAGAAGAATTTTTGTTATCGAAATATAGCTATGATAATAAGACATGGTATCAAGCTGGTAAGAAAAAAGCAGTTATAAAGCAGGGACAGAGTATTTATCTGCAGTTTGTAACTTCGAATGGAAGAGACTTTGCATATCAGGTATCTGATATGCAAAGTGCGGATCTTGATTCAGTTGCTGTAGAATATAATGAATTGTTATGTGAGTTAAAGATCGATCTTAAAAAACGTATGGCAGAATCGCGTGCGAATGGTGAATTCTATCATTAGATTCATAGTATATGATAATAAAATGCAGAGTAAGGAGAGAGCGTAAGTGATACGGTCTCTCTTTTTAGTTTTATAACGGTATCCCGTTCCTTTTCATACTGTTTTGTGCCGCCGTAGATATCCTGGTCGCTGGCAAGGATAATATGCAGCTCTTTTCCGTCAGGAACAGTCAGTTCAAAGTCTTTCTGCTCTTTGTCGGAGAAATTAAAGACTGCCGCGATCCGTTCTTTTCCGTCCCTGCGTTCAAATGCATAGATGCATCTTGCTTCCTGGTGGCAGTCCAGCCATTCAAAGCCATTCTGCGTATAATCGCAGGAGGAGAGGGCAGAGTGTTCAAGATATAAGGTGTTTAAATCTTTCATAAAACGATGGAAGGAATCATGATTCGGGTATTTTAAGATGAACCAGTCCTGCTCCTTCTTTTCATCCCACTCTCTGAGCTGTCCGATCTCATTTCCCATAAAATTCAGCTTTTTGCCCGGATGTGCGTACATATACATATAAAGCGCGCGGGCCTGCGGAAACTTTTCTTCATAGTCACCGTTCATTTTCTGGAGGATCGTTGCTTTTCCGTGAACGGTCTCATCATGGGAAAGAGGCAGCAGGAAGCGGTCATTGTAATAATACATCATGGAAAAGGTAAGCTTGTGGTAATTTTCGCTCCGGTATTCCGGCGCAGTACGAAAATAGTCCAGCGTATCGTTCATCCATCCCATGTCCCATTTGTAATCGAAGCCTAATCCCCCCTCGGACACCGGCTTTGTGGCACCCGGATAAGAGGTGGAGTCTTCGGCTGCAAGGATCGCCGACGGATGCATAGCCTTAAGATTACGGTTCATCTCCCGGATGAAGTCAACAGCAGTATTATTAACGCCTCGTTTAGGCTCGCCCTGCCAGTAGATGATCCGGCTGATGGCGTCCATACGGATTCCGTCTACATGGTATTCGCTGAGCCAGTAGTTAGCGGCGGATTGCAAAAAGCATCTTGTCTCCCCGCGGGAATGCATGAAATTGCAGCTTCCCCATTCACTGATACCTACATCCTGATGGGGATATTCAAAGAGAGCGGTTCCGTCATAATTTGCAAGTGCATAGCCGTCAATAGCAAAGTGCACGGGAACAAAATCCATGATGACGCCGATATCATTTTGATGGCAGGCATCGATAAACTCCATAAGCTGCGCGGCTGTTCCGTAGCGGGAAGTGGGGCTGTAGAAACCGGTGTTCTGATAGCCCCATGATTCATCGCAGGGGTGTTCAGACAGAGGCATGATTTCGATATAATTGTAACCATATTCTTTTAAATAAGGGATCAGGATGTCGATCATCTCTATATAAGTGTACCAGTCATCTGCTTTTTCAGAAGGCTTTTTAAAAGAGCCGAAATGGAGTTCATAAATGTTTAAAGGTTTTTCCCTGCAATCTGTGCGCTTTTGCATCCATTTTTCATCTTTAAATCTATAAACGGACAGATCTCTGATTATAGAAGCGCTGTTGGGGCGAAGTTCCATCCCGAAGCCATAGGGATCGCAGTGATCCATGAAAGAGCTATCCCGCTTGTAAATCCGATATTTGTACATTTGACCGGGTTTGGCAGCTTTAGCATGGCATTCCCAGAAATTACCGTCATGGGTGCGGTTCATAGTCCATTCTTCCCAGTTTGTAAATTCACCGATCAGAGAGATTTTAGAGGCTCCCGGCGCAAAAGTGCGGAAGGTGACGCCACCGGACGGCTCAACATGCGCGCCTAAGAATTTGTAAGCATCAAATATTTTTCCAGTATAAAATCCATAAAAATCCATCTTGTTATCCTCCGGTATAAAAATAATAGACGGCAGTTGTTTTTCTGCTCTGGTTTCATTATAATGATAGAAAAATATTTTTGATACCGGCAATTTCCGAATCTGGTCGGATAACCGACGATAGTCGGAAAGTGTCGGTCTAAAGAACTATAAGAGAAGGGGATACGTTATGGACCTTAGGATTGAAAAGACAGAAAATGCTATTAAAAACGCATTTATACAGCTTCGGTCTAAAAAGCCGCTTGAGAAGATTACTATCAAAGAACTATGTGAAAAGGCGTATATTCACAAATCTACGTTTTATTCCCACTATCAGGATATTTATGACCTTGCGGATACGATGGAGACAGAAGTGGTAAAGAATATCACCGGCAGCATTCAGGTATCAAGTCTTCAGCCTGAAAGTCTGTCTGAAGTGACAAGAGAGCTGTCTTACGCATTTGTAGCCCAGAGTTCACTGATCAATATACTGTTTTCTGGAAATGAAAGGAGCCATCTTGCTTACCGTATTGAGGAAAGCCTGAAGGAAATCATTTTTGAACAATATCCTGACTGCAAAGATGATCTGGAATGGAATATTGTGCTAAGCTACTGTATCCAGGGCGCGTACTGGGCATTTCAGGGAAGCAGGGGGCAGGATGTGAACAAGGTGATCGGGATCATCAGTAATATCACAAAGAGAGTGCAGCCTTTATACTGAGTGAGGGAGGATACTAAGGCATAAAAAGTGAAAAAGAGCAGTGCCGGAAGTCCTGGTTAGTTTTGGATTTATGTGTTTGATTTTGAAAATGGGGGTTGACAAAAAGAACGTTTGTTTGTATAATAAAAATATCGAACGAACGTTCTTTTTGATATAGATGAAAATATACGGCAGCATAAGAGAAGTATGAGGATTTACAAAGTGCCGGCCGGAATCATTTAGAGGTGTGTTTATGAGGATCCAGGAGTCTATGTCTATCTATGATAAATTGAATATACTGACAGATGCGGCAAAGTATGACGTGGCATGTACTTCCAGCGGTGTTGCCCGGAAAAATGACGGGACTGGCATAGGAAACTGCAAGCTGTCAGGAATCTGCCATAGTTTTTCGGCGGATGGCAGATGTATCTCCCTTTTAAAGATCCTGTTTACGAATGAGTGCATTTATGACTGTAAGTACTGCATCAACAGAAGAAGCAACGATGTGGTGAGGACTTCCTTTACGCCGGATGAGATCTGTACACTGATGATAGAGTTTTACAGAAGGAATTATATAGAGGGACTGTTTTTGAGTTCGGGCGTGCTGAAAAGTCCGGATCATACGATGGAACTGATCTATGCCACACTCTATAAGCTGAGGTACGAGCATAATTTTCAAGGGTATATCCATGTAAAAGCGATTCCGGGGGCAAGTCAGGAACTGGTTCGAAGAGTAGGCTTTCTGACTGACAGGATGAGTGTGAATCTGGAACTTCCTACTGCAGAGAGCTTAAAGCTTCTTGCGCCTCATAAGACAAGGAAGAATATTCTTATGCCTATGCGTCTTGTGCAGAAGGGTATGGCACAGAATAAGCAGGAGATAGCTGTCTACCGCAATTCACCGAGATTTGTTCCGGCGGGGCAGAGTACCCAGATGATCATTGGAGCGACACCGGAGACGGATTATCAGATCATGCAGGTTACGGAGTCTTTGTACAAGAAGTTTGAGTTAAAGAGGGTGTTTTATTCTGCCTTTGTCCATGTGAATGAGGATTCTAACCTTCCGGCAAGGACAGATGAGGGACCGCCTCTTTTAAGGGAGCACAGGCTCTATCAGGCGGACTGGCTGCTGCGGTACTATCATTTTCAGGCGGATGAGTTATTATCAGAAGAGAATCCTAATTTTAATGTGCTGTTTGATCCCAAGTGCAACTGGGCGCTGAAGCATTTGGAGGAATTTCCGGTGGAGGTAAATCAGGCGGATTATAAAAAGCTTTTGCGTGTACCGGGAATCGGGTACAAATCTGCCGAGCGTATTGTAAAGGCGAGGCGGTTTGGGAATCTGGACTTTGGAGATCTTAAAAAGATTGGAGTGGTATTAAAGCGTGCCCTGTATTTTATCACCTGCGGAGGGAAGATGATGTATCCTACGAAGATCGAGGAGGACTATATTACAAGAAATCTTCTGGATGCGGGAGAGAAACTGCCTCAGGAAGTCGTGAATATGGGATACAGGCAGTTGTCCTTGTTCGATGATGTGAGATTTGATGCGGATAAAGTCATGCAGGTAAGATGATATAGATAGAGGAATGGATCAGAGCGATACGAAAAAGGAGATGTGGATAGAGCATGATGAAAACAGTTTATGTGTGTACAGATTCAGTGACAGGTATCTTTTCTGCTGTCTATGATGCATGGAAGGCACATAAGGAGGAAGAAGAGTGTGAGATTGCCCTGCAAGGATTTACAGAGCAGCAGCTATTTTGCGATTATGTGGAGGTTGAAGAGACAGAAAGTAAAGCGTTGGCAGTGGAAGATATGGTTCGGAAGCATATGGGGATGCTTGCCTATCATGATATTTATCAGGCAGCGCTTGCAGCAGATGCTATGAAAGGGGACGCGGTGCTAAAAACCTGCCTTGCGGCAAGAAAGCTTAAGGATAGTAAGAAGATCATGGAGCATCTTGGCCATCCTAAAGTGAGGAAAGTATTTGAACTTAGCCGGAAAGTCGGCAACGAATCCCACTTTCTGGTGGAGTTCATAAGGTTCAGGGAATTAGAAAGCGGTGTACTCTATGCGCCGATCACACCGAAAAGTCATGTCCTTACCTGCATCGCGCCCCATTTTACAGATCGGTTCCCGCTGGAGAACTGGATGATCCACGACAAGACCCACCGTGCGTTTGCAGTGCATGAGGCAAGAAAAAAATGGGTGCTTGTTGAGGAGGCGTATGATGATACGAAAAAGGAAGAATATGACGAGTATTTTCAGAGATTTTCGGAAAAAGAAGCGGAATATGAGGAGCTTTTTAAGAGTTTCTGTAAGACCATTGCAATTAAAGAAAGAGAGAACCCCGTATGCCAGAGAGGACACCTGCCTTTGTGGTACCGCCCGAATATGGTAGAATTTTCGTAACGGGAAGATGTTTGCCTGTTTTGGGATATAAGAGGGCTTAACTTTGTTTGTGGACATTGGCGTCAAAAGCTGATATGATTTACGATAGCTGATAAATTGCAGACAGACAAAGTAAGTCAGGGAAAGTTGCAGGTGTGGGAAAGATGGAACAGCCTCTTGTAAAGATTTCTGTGCGTAATCTTGTGGAATTCATTATGCGCGGCGGGGATATAGATAATCGGATAGCGGGTGCAGACAAAGATGCCATGCTTCTTGGAGGAAAGATACACCGCAAGATCCAAAGACGGATGGGGGCAGACTACCATGCCGAGGTCGGTTTAAAATATGATATACAGTGTAAGGGATTTGTTTTAGTTATAGAGGGCAGGGCAGATGGTATTATAGAAACTCAGGATGGAATTGTCATTGATGAGATCAAGGGGACTCTTAAGGAGCTTGAAGTGTTAAAAGAGCCGGTTCCTGTACATCTTGCGCAGGCAAAGTGTTACGCATTTATTTATGCAGAGCAAAAAAAGCAGGAGCAGATCGGAGTGCAGATGACTTACTGCAACATGGAGACAGAGGATATTAAGAGATTTCAGTCGGTCTATTCGTTTGAGGAGCTTTCGTTATGGTTCTTTGAACTGGTGGGAAAGTATGAAAAGTGGGCGAGATATCAGATCCGATGGGGGGAGAAGCGCAATCATTCTATTAAGTCAGTGGAGTTCCCGTTTTCCTACCGTGAAGGCCAGAGAGAACTGGTGGCCTCTGTATACAGGACGATCCTTAGGAAGAAGAAGCTGTTTATTCAGGCTCCTACCGGGGTGGGGAAGACGATGGCTGCAGTTTTTCCTGCTGTCAAGGCAATAGGTGAAGAGCTGGGAGAAAAGATTTTTTATCTGACGGCCAAGACTATTACAAGAACTGTGGCGTGGCAGGCTTTTGACATATTAAAAGAGCAGGCGCTGCGTATGAAAGTACTTGTACTGACGGCAAAGGATAAAATCTGTTTTTGCGAGGAGACAGTCTGTAATCCGGATGAATGTATCTATGCAAAAGGACATTATGACAGAGTGAATGATGCGGTCTATGAACTTCTTACGACATCAGATGAGATGAGCCGGGAAATCATAGAAGAGCAGGCGAAAAAGTGGAAGGTGTGTCCTTTTGAGATGAGTCTTGATGTATCGAATTGGATCGATGCGGTTATTTGTGACTATAATTATGTGTTTGATCCCAATGCTCATCTGCGTCGTTTTTTTGGAGAAGGAAATCAGGGGGAATATTTGTTTTTGATAGATGAGGCGCACAATCTGGTAGAACGGGGGAGAGAGATGTACAGCGCCAGTATCTATAAAGAAGACTTTCTGAAGATAAAAAAGCTGGTGAAAGCAAGGGATGTGAAACTGTCAAAAAGACTGGATGAGAGCAATCGACAGCTTCTGTTAATGAAGCGTGAATGTGAAGAATATCAGATTTTAAGCAGTGTATCCAGCCTGTATCTAAAGCTTATGAATCTTTTGACGGAGCTGGAGCGGTTCCTTGAGGAAGAGCGGAAGATAAAGCTTCCGGATGAGGAACTCCGCAAGGAAGTATTAGAATTTTATTTTGGTATCCGCATGTTTTTAAATATATATGATAAGCTGGATGAAAATTATCTGGTGTATTCTGAGATGGAGAACACCGGAAGATTTAAGGTCTGTCTGTTCTGTGTGAATCCGTCAAAGAATCTTCAGGAATTTTTAGATAAGGGGAATAGTACAGTGTTTTTTTCTGCCACCCTTCTTCCGATCCATTATTATAAGAAGCTGTTAAGTACCGATAAGGAGAATTACGCGATTTACGCAGAATCCCCCTTTGACGTCAAAAAAAGGCTTCTCCTGCTTGGCGCAGATGTGAGTACAAAGTTTACGAGACGCGGGGAGGAGATGTATTGCAGATACGCGGAGTATCTGCTGGAGATGGCAGGGGCAAAAGTTGGAAATTATATCGCGTTCTTTCCGTCGTACCGTTTTATGGAAGAAGTCTACGAAGTGTTCCTTAAACTACTGGATGAAAAAAAAGACAGTTCTATCGATTATGTCATGCAGTCCCAGTATATGTCTGAGGAGGCAAGGGAGATTTTTCTTGAGAATTTTGAAGAAGAACGGAAAAAAAGCCTGATCGGATTCTGTGTCATGGGAGGTATTTTCTCGGAGGGCATCGATCTGGCAAAGGACAGGCTGATCGGCGCTGTCATCGTAGGGACCGGGCTCCCGCAGGTGTGCAGGGAACGGGAGCTTTTGAAATATTATTTTGACGAGCAGGGTGTCAGAGGTTTTGATTACGCATATCTCTATCCGGGTATGAACAAAGTGTTACAGTCGGCAGGGAGAGTCATCCGGACAGATGAAGACAGAGGGGTGATCCTGCTTCTTGACGAGAGATTCAGGGACAGCCGGTATAGAGAAGTATTTCCAAGAGAGTGGAAGGATATCCGGCTGTGTTATGTGAGAAATGCAGCGGGTTTGATTGAGAATTTCTGGGAAGGTCAGTGAGAGGGAGGAAAGGTATGGAAAAATGGATAGTATATGATTCGCCTATAGGGAAGCTTACGGTTTCTGGTGATGATACAAGTATCACCGGATTGTGGATAGAAGGGCAAAAGTATTTTGGAAGGACATTAGAGGTTGATGATGGGGAAAGCTGCAGTGTATATGACGAGACGTCCGGAGAAGTTTTTTCTAAGGCTTGTCGATGGCTGGATCATTATTTTAAGGGAGAGAAGGAAGAGATAACTTTTCCGCTTGCGCCGAAAGGGAGTGTTTTTCAAAAAAGTGTCTGGGATATCTTAGTGGAGATTCCATACGGAGAAACGGTTACTTATGGAGAGATTGCAAAGAAGCTTTCAGACAGGCAGGGAAAGCCGTCTATGTCTGCGCAGGCAGTAGGGGGCGCTGTTTCCCATAATCCGATCTCTATCATGATCCCCTGTCACCGGGTTGTAGGAGCGAACGGCAGTCTTACGGGATATGCGGGAGGGATAGAGCGCAAGATAGAGCTTCTTACTCTTGAAAAAGTTGATGTGGGACGTTTTTTTGTTCCTAAACGGGGAACAGCACTGTAAAGCAGAAGAAAGATCCAATCCGGAAGCTGCGGGAGAATATTGGTCTTCTTCTCACAGCGATGGGGACTGGATCTTTTATGACTATACCAGATTAACTTTTTTGCTCATTATGAAATGAGTTATGCTATATAAAATAGCTGAAATTACAATTTCAAAGACAACGGTGATCTTCATTAACTCAGTCATATAGGATACGAAATTAAAATCGCTCTCAAGCAGACTTGAAGTCATGAACAACCGGGTTTCATGCCCGAAAATCACCATGACTACTACCGATAAGATTGATATCAGAGTCGAGATGACAAAATATGTGACGACTGCGCCCAGCACACGATGACTGGAGAAAAGCTGGCCCAAAGCAACAGAAGCATATATCATAATGATGCTTCCGATTACGCCAATGCAGCTAAACAAAAGCAGTATCATCAATGCGGCAGACAGAGAGATATGGGCATATTTTCCCACAAAGCCGAACTCCACTAAAATATCATCTCTGTTTTCTGCTGCTATTGATTTTATATAAGGAGTCCACATTACGATGTAGACACACAGATACATTGACAGCATATTGATAATCGCCCAGCAGCTTCCAGTGATGACCTTTGAAAGAAGGTGTGTGCCGCTAGTGACAGGAAGAGTCCTTGTGAGATATCCTTCATCTGTAAATATATTTTTATAAAAGCGGATACCGGCAATCAGATTGGTTCCAGTAGAGAGTGCAACAATAATTATAGAATACAGGGTGAAAGAAAGTATCAGGAAGAAATTTATCTGTTCATTGGAAGTTTGTGAAGTTATCCTGCCCGTGATGAAAATTCTTACTAATATAGAAAAAAACAATGTAAATATATGCATAACGGGCAGAAAGCGGTTTAATGATTTCATGTCATATTTGATCAGTTTCCTTAACATCTGAATACCTCCCTGAACAGAGTATCTACTGATTTTCCCTGTTCTGTACGAATCTCATCGACAGTTGCATTCAGGACAAGCTGTCCCTGTTTGATAAAAAGCACCCGGTCCAGAATATTTTCAATATCCTGAATAAGATGGGTGGAAATAAGAATAGCGGAATTTTCATTATAATTATTCAGGATCGTACTTAAAATATAGTCTCTTGCCGCCGGATCTACTCCGCCGATCGGCTCATCCAGTACGTAAAGATCGGCATCCCGGCTCATGACGAGGATGAGCTGTACTTTTTCTTTTGTTCCTTTTGAAAGTGTCTTTAAGCGGGCATCGGTACTGATCTGCAGGTCATTAAGCATCTGATATGCCCGTTCAGTGGAAAAATTATCATAAAAATCAGAAAAGTAAGAGATGACCTCTTTTACTTTCATAGTCTCATCCAGATAGGTTCGCTCCGGCAGATAGGAGATGATCTTTTTTGTCTCAACACCCGGTGTCATGCCGTTTATACGGACTTCGCCGCTTGTGGGAACAAGCACATCATTGATCAGCTTGATAAAAGTAGTCTTTCCGCTTCCGTTAGGTCCTAAAAGCCCGATGATCTGCCCGCGGTCCAGAGTAAGGTTTAAGTTATTTAAGGCATTATGCATTTTGTTATAGCTTTTTGTAAGCCCATAGCATTCTAATACTGGATTCATATTATTCTACCTCCTTAAGCTGCTCTTGTGTCAGAGTAAGTATTTCCTCTTTTGAAAAACCAAGCTTATCCATCTTTTCTAAAAATGCAAGGATATGTTCTTGAGCAAGTCTGGTTTTTAAATGTCTTAACATTGATTCATCCTCTGTGATCAGCCGTCCGCTGGTTCGCTTCGAGTAGACAATGCCGCTCCTTTCCAGCTCAGACAAGGCTTTTTGCATAGTGTTAGGGTTCACGGCAGCCTGAAGGGCAAGTTCCCTTACAGATGGCAGCCTGTCTCCGGGCTTATAGACTCCGGAGATAATATCTAATTGTATTCTTTCCATTATTTGAATATAAATCGGACGGTTATTATCCAGATTCCATGGCATATAGTTCACCTCATACTATTGTATTAGTTTATTAGTACAATTGAATTATTGCATATTTATGAAAATATGTCAACAAGGAATTGAAAAATAGTCAGAGAAAAATAAAAATGCCCCAAAACTATGATCTTAATCAATCAAAGTTTTGGGACACCCTCATAAAGTTAATAAAAGGATCAGATTATAAGCGGATTATTCGATCGGTACAAAGTCTGCCACTCCATGCTTGCACAGCGGGCAGATAAAGTCGTCAGGAAGTTCGTCGCCTTCATAGATATATCCGCATACTTCGCAAACGAAGCCTTTCTTTCCATCGGTCTCCGGTTTTGGTTTTACATTGCTCTGGTAGTAGTTGTAAGTCATTGTCTCAACGTTAGAGATGACACGGGCTTCTGTTACGGTACAGATGAACATGCCGTGAGTGTCAAGATCTACATACTGCTCCACTTTAAGGGACATAAATGCGTTGATGTATCTTGGCAGGAATACAAGGCCGTTATCGGAACGCAAGGATTCCCAGTCCGCGAATTTGTCAACAGCACGTCCGCTCTGGAATCCGAAGTTCTGGAATACCTTAAAGGGCGCTTCTGTAGACAGGCAGTTAACATTCATGATACCTGTCTGTTTAATGACATGGTGGGAGTAGTTGGCCTTGTTGATACATACTGCCACACGGTTCGGGCTGTCTGTAACCTGAGATACCGTATTGACGATCAGGCCGTTGTCCTTTTTGCCGTCATTAGATGTTACTACATACAGGCCGTATCCAATCTTAAAGAGGGCTGTGAAATCCTGCTTATTAGCAGTTTCATCGTGCTGGGCCAGATAATTTTTACAGAATTCTTCTGCAAGAGCTTCAAGCTGCTCCTTGCTTTCGTCATTGAGCGCGGACTTAATGGATACTGTTGTTTTTGCAAATGTAAGATTCTTGCATCCTTCCAGCATTTTCTTCATTGTTCTGGCAGCCAGAGGCGCCCATGAGCCATTTTCAATGAGACCTATTTTGCGGTTCTGGAAATTACGCTCGGTCAGGTGGTTGATAAATTCGCGCATGAATGGGAAAATATCTGCGTTATAAGTAGTGGTGGCAAGAATCAGTTTGCCGTAGCGGAAAGCATCTTCCACAGCTTCAGCCATATCGCAGCGTGCAAGGTCATTTACCACAACCTTTGGGCAGCCCTTTGCGCGAAGCTTGTCCGCCAGAAGTTCCACAGCTTTTTTAGTATTGCCGTAAACGGAAGTGTAAGCGATCATGATCCCGCCGGATTCTACTCCGTAGGAGGACCATGTATTGTACAGATTGATGTAATATCCAAGATTCTCTGTCAATACCGGACCATGCAGCGGACAGATGATCTGGATGTCAAGGCCGGATGCTTTCTTTAAGAGATTCTGAACCTGGGCGCCGTACTTGCCTACGATGCCGATATAATAGCGGCGTGCCTCACAAGCCCAGTCTTCCTCCACATCCAGCGCCCCGAATTTGCCGAAGCCGTCAGCAGAGAAAAGAACTTTATCATAAGAATCATATGTTACGATAACCTCCGGCCAGTGAACCATCGGTGCTGCCACAAAAGCAAGCTCATGCTTTCCAAGAGAAAGAGTATCGCCTTCTTTAACTACTACCTGTCTGTCTTCAAAATCAGTTCCGAAGAACTGTCCCATCATAACAAATGATTTTGCGCTTGAGACAATCTTTGTGTCAGGATAGACATTCATAAAGTTAGCAATATTGGCAGAGTGATCGGGTTCCATGTGCTGTATGATCAGATAATCCGGGTTTTTGCCGCCTGTAGCATTCTGTATGTTGTCCAGCCACTCGTGGGTAAACCGGGCATCAACTGTATCCATGACAGCAATTTTGTCATCCATAATTACATAGGAATTGTAAGCCATGCCGTTTTCAACAACATACTGTCCTTCAAATAAATCAATATCGTGGTCATTAACGCCTACATATTTAATGTCATTCGTAATAATCATCACATATCTCTCCTTTATTATTTTTCTAAAGAGCATTATATCATAATATTTTCCGAATGGTTGTTTTTTTAACATAATTTAGAAAATATTATCTGTAAAGAATTTATGATTATGTGGAAAAACTCATGAAATATTAATATTTTTAAAAGCTGGTTGTTAAGAATTATGCGGTAGTATATGTATAAAAGCCGGAGGAGGGGTTAAGGGTGATCAGGATGTTCGATATATTTTCATTGTATGAGCTGGCATGTGTTTTACTGCCGTGTCTTGTATACCAGATAATATTTGTGGTGAAAAGACGGAAAACGAAGGAAAAGGTTTCGGGGAGCTATCTGGCGTGGGTATGGATATTTCTTTTCTATCTGTGGATGGTTTTCGATGTGACGGGCATAGGGACGATGGGAGATATCTTAAGGTTTGTGAGGGCTGGTAAGAACCCTGTCATAGGAGGGTACAATTTTATACCTTTTGACTCTCTGGGAGTCGGATTTGTGCTGAATATCGTTATGTGCATGCCGTTGGGATTTCTTCTCCCATTTATTTTTAAAGAGTACAGGAAATGCAGTAAGACAGTGATGACAGGGTTTGTATTTTCCTTACTTATAGAAATGACGCAGATTTTTAATTTCCGGGCTACGGATGTGGACGATCTGATGACGAACACATTCGGGACATTGATAGGATATCTGATCTGGAGAACGTTTGTTAAAATATTCAAAGACAGGTTTGAGACTGCTTCAGATGGAAGATATGAAGCAATGAAGTATATTCTGACAGCAATTGCAGGAGTATTTTTCCTGTATCATCCTTTTTTGCTTCTTTGAATATTTTTGCGGAAATACGATTGGGAATATTAAAAAGAAAATAAAAAAAGCATTATGTCAATAGGGCATAATGCTTTTTTAATCTGCGGATTGTTAATCAGACTAAAATCTGCGATATATTTTCATGGATTGTCTTAATCTGCGAAATGATCTGTAAGGCAATAAAAATCACATATACAGCTGTTTTTAACAGATATTGGCGCAATCTACGTAACTCATTATACTTTCAACAGCAGTATTTGTCAATTGCCAAAAAATGCAACCTGTTTTGCGCGCAAATTTCATTTCTATATAAGCAGATTGATTTCCATTAAGGGTCAAAAAAATGGTCAGGAGGGTTCAGAAAATGTCAAGACGTGGAGAAAACATCAGAAAAAGAAAAGACGGGCGTTGGGAAGGCAGGTATTATACACAAGGGTCCCAGCCTGGTTACAGACTTTCGCATTCTGTGTATGCGAAAACATATGGGGAAGTTAAAGAAAAATTATCTGCCGCGAAACTGTCTGCAAAAAATATCTCGAAGGAACAGATAAAATACAGGAATATCTGTCTGCATACCGCGGCAGAAGAATGGCTCGCAATCATAAAATCTGAAAAAAAGCATGCAACCTATGTAAAGTATCGCACAGTATATGAAAAATATATTCAGGATAAAATTGGCAAAGTTTTGCTTTCTGAATTAAATCCTGAAATTCTGACAGATGTATTTCAGAGAAAAGATCAAGTGAAACTGTCAAACAGTCTGCGAAACAGTATCTCATGTGTATTGAACCAGATCTTGAATTATGCGGTTTTGTATTACCAATTCAACACAATACAATACTCTTGTCCTAAATACAGGAGAGAAAATAAAATGACAGAAATTTTAAGCTCCGATGAACAAAAAAGGCTGTTTCAGTATCTGTACAATGGAATGGATATATATAAATTAGGGATCATAATCTGTATCTCTACAGGATTACGTCTGGGAGAGATCTGTTCATTAAAATGGGGCGATATTAACCTTGAAGAAAAGATCATGTGTGTGAACACAACTGTGCAGCGGATACCTGTGGAGGGGGAAGTGACGAAAACGGTTCTTTTAGAGGGAAAACCTAAAAGCACATGTTCTAAACGTGAGATTCCCCTTTCAGATGAGCTTACTGAACTGATCTATGTTTATTACACTAATGCCGGAGAATATGTTATTAACAAAAACACCCCCATGGAACCAAGAACCTACCAGAATAAATTTCAGAGATATCTCAGGCTTGCGGGAGTAAGAAAAACAAACTTCCATACACTCCGCCACACATTTGCGACAAACTGTGTCAATGGCGGAGTAGATATTAAGAGCTTAAGTGAGATATTAGGACATTCGGATGTAAAAATAACATTAAACCGTTATGTACATCCAACAGTAGAGATCAAACGCAGGCACATGAATTCATTAGCAGCTATTTATGGTCAATTTCTGGGTCAGCAATAATATAAAAGCCCGTATTTATGGGGAGTACAGGGATCATTTCGCAGATTAAGACAATCTACGAAATTTCTATTATCATCAAATATGAAAAAAATATACATATATTTGGGAATTAGGCCGCGTGAAAAATATGGATATCAGGGGACTGACAGGACAGATGGATGAAAAATGTGGTGAAAATGAAGAAACCATCAGAAGCAGTATGTAAGATCGTATGCCAGCACAGCAAAGGTACTATCCGGACAGAAGATATGGAAAAGCTCCGGGAGATTGCCCTTGACTGCAGGAAAGTCAAAAATTATGTATATGACCGCTTCGGCGGGATCGGGAGTCTTTCAAAACTCTATCCGGGATATACTATCCAGAATGAAATGACGGCCTCAGGTCTTCGGGGTGAACTTGACCTGCCGTCCGTATATTTTTATCTGGCAGTGTTTGATGCCCTCGGGGATATCAAGAGCCAGTGGACGCGCACGAAATCAAAGATATCCGGACTGATCGGGGAAAACAAGAACCTGACGGCAGACGAGAAGCATTATCTGAGGTACCTGCTGAAGGTGAACAATGCGTTTGCCGCAGTGCTGGAAGGTGAGCCTGTGGAACTGGAAAGCGGGCTGCAAAAGACATATGACGAGGTATCAGAGGGTGTAGATACAGGGAAGCTGCACCGCTATCTGCGCAGGCAGGTAAGAAAATACCACATAAAGCCTCATACAGACAGGGCGGAAGGGTTTTCATCTTCAGGGAAGGCTTACCGCTATGGGGACCACGGGATCTATCTGGCGGCAAAAGAAAGGCGCAAGCGCATATTTGTTGAACTAACGGACGGGAACCGGTATGGGAGCCAGATCTATATTAAGCTGTACCCTGAGGAGGGGAAGGCAGATATCCATGTTCCGGTGAAAGTGTCGGTCCGTTCCCATAGTGACTATGTGAATGAGATCGGTCTGGCGCCGGGGATGTACAGTATGCTGACGACAGATAAAAAGCACCGGTACGGAGAAAGGCTCGGGGAGTACCAGACCGGGTATTCGGACTGGGTGAGGGAACAGACCGCAGGCTATCAGCGCGGCCGGAAGGACAATCCGGGGAGAAAGAAGTACGAGGCGAAAAAGAGAAGGTACAAAGAGCAGATACACAGCTATATCAACTGTGAATTAAACCGCCTGTTAAGGACAGAAAAACCGCGGACCATCTATATCGCGAAGCTTCCAAGACCGCAGGCGGCGGGGAGGAGCCGGAGGATCAACGGCTATGTATCCATGTGGCAGAGGGGCTACATCCGGAAGCGGCTGGAGCAGAAATGCCAGGAGCAGTCGGTAGAGCTTGTAGAGGTCCTTGGGAAAGGGATAAGCAGCGAATGCAGCATGTGCGGCAGGGAAGGGAGCAGGAGAGAGGGAATGTTTACCTGCGGTTGCTGCGGCTATTATGGAGATGAGAAAGAAAATAGCGCAAAGAATGCGCTGAAACGCGGACTTGCCGGGCAGATCGTCCATTGAGGCATAGATGTCTGGCTAAGCAGCAGAAAAGATAAAAAAGGGATCATAAGAACAGCGGTCCAGATAAATAACGGCGAGAGCCGGGATTTTACCGGAAGGACTGGGCGGCGGGTTCATGATATAAAAAGGGGCAAAGACCCTGCTGTCAGGAACAGCCTGCCAGTACGGCCTTAGAAGGCGGGAAGTATTTCCGCGGATTGGGTAGGCCAGGACCCTGTGAACACAAAGGAAGTGATGTAGCGGGGAGCGAAGCGGGAAGTATTTTCGCATCATCTAAGGCGAACAGCTAATAAGATGACCAATATACCTTATTATTTAATAAATAAAAGTAACGCAGAGGAATAGGACATGAGAAGAGCGCAGAAAAGACAGGCCGAAGATTTCCTGAAGGTGCTTGAGGAAGCACATGAAGGGATCAGGGCCGCAATAGAAAACGGGAATTATCCTGGGGCTTTGGGACTTCTTGAGGACTGCCAGCAGGGAGCGATCACTCTGGGAGAGATGATAGAGGCAGCGGAGGGAGAAGGGTGCGCGGTTATTTTGCTTCTGGAGAAATACTGTGAACTGGTGTACCAGTGCCATGAAAAGATCATGCAGGGGGAAACAGGGAATGGGAATAAAGTGTATAAACTTTTGCGTTCTTATCTGCGAAAGATTGAGAGCAGTATAAAAAATGACATAAAAGAGAGGATGGAGGCTGTCTTTCTCCCGTACAAGGCATCTATGTGGGACAGTCTGGAAAGTGTGTGGAAAGCGGCGGATGAGGATCCGGACTGCGACGCTTATGTGATCCCGATCCCGTACTATGACAGGAAATCAGACGGGAGCTTTGGGAAAATGCATTATGAGGGAGACCAGTATCCGGAGTATGTGTCGGTTACGTGGTACGGGGATTATGATATTGAGGGCAGAAAGCCGGATATGATATTCATACATAATCCATATGATAATACAAACTTTGTGACGAGTGTGCATCCGGACTTTTATTCAGAGAGATTAAAGCAGTTTACAGAGAAACTCATATATATTCCTTATTTTATATTGAAAGAAGTTGATCCGGAGGATAAAGCGGCTGTTGACAGAACGGCTCAATTTTGCATATGCCCTGGTGTATTTAATGCGGATAAGGTGATAGTGCAATCAGAAGATATGCGCCAGGTATACATTAAAGTGCTGGCAGAGCATACAAAAGAATGCGGATATACGAGGAAAGAATGGGAAGAGAGGATACTGGGACTTGGTTCTCCGAAAGTTGACAAAATATCAAATATAAAAAAAGAAGATTTAGAGCTGCCCAAGGAATGGCATAAGATAATAAAAAAACCGGACGGAAACCATAAGAAGGTCGTATTTTATAATACGAGCGTGGGAGCGCTGCTTAAGTATGATGAAAAGATGCTGAAAAAGATAAAAGCAGTCTTTAAAAAATTTGAAAAAAGCAAAGACGAAGTGGCACTGCTGTGGCGGCCCCATCCACTTATGAAGGCAACGATAAAAAGCATGAGGCCGCAGCTTTGGGCAGAGTATGAAAGAATCGTAGAAGAGTATAAAGAGGCAGGGTGGGGGATATATGACGACTCGGCGGACATGGACCGGGCGGTTGTTGTGAGTGATATGTATTATGGAGATAAGAGCAGTATCGTACAGCTATATCATTATATTGGGAAACCGGTGATGATACAATCTGATTTTACCGGGATCTAGATGAATGATAAGCTGTCTGTTTTGGAGGAAAGAGATGGAATATATTGCTTTTGAAAAAAAGGTTCGTATCGTATTTGTATTTCAGGTAGCTTCATTTTGGACGTCATGGGAAAAATTGTATCAATCTTGCTTAGAAGATGAGAGATTTGAAGTGAAATTGATGTGGATTGATGATATATCAGGCGATGTTGCCCAAATGGCGTCAGGAGAAGAATTTCTGATAAAAAGAAATATTGAGTATGATGTTTTTGACTATGAAAAGATTATGCGGTTTCAGCCGCATTATATGGTATATCAGACTCCGTATGATAAGGGACACAGGCCAATCAGTACGTGGTCGTCCAGATTCAGGAGGAGTGGAATACGTATTATATACATACCGTATGGGATTGAGATATCGGATACCAGAGAGTCCAGATATAAGCATTTTGCCCTTCCTGTTGTGATAAATGCATTTCGGATTTACGTGATCTCCCAGGAAATGAAAAAAGAATATGAAAAATACTGTATTAATTCTAAGGCAGTGCTTGATATGGGGCTGCCGCGGTTTGATGTGTTAAAGGATAAAGAGAAATTTGCGTTGAGCGAGACATTGATCAACCGGATCAATAATCGGAAGGTAATATTATGGAAAACACATTTTCCTAAAATATTTATAGAAAATGAGATAAAAAAACAGGCGACCCCGAAACTGGAGGAATATATAAAGTTTGTTGACTTTATCAGAGAAACTCCGGATTTGTTCTTTATCTTTATGCCTCATCCGAAGTTCGTTGATGAAACGATAGACGAGAGTCTGAGAATGTTGGCTAAGACTCTTATCGAAAAGCTTGAAAAATTGGAAAATGTCTATATTGATACAAAAGATGATTACAGATATTCTCTTATGAATTCAGATGCCATCATTGTGGACAGAAGTGCGGTGATGGTAGAGGCAGGAGCAGTCGGCGTACCTGTGCTGTATATGTATAACTCGGATTACAGTGAGCCAATGACCCCTCCGATCCAGAAACTGCTGGATAGTTATTATCAGGGAGAAACAGCCGAAGAAATGAAAAAGTTCTGCATTGCCTGCTTATCTGATTTAGATGAAAGAAAAGAAGAAAGGGAAAAGGTATTTGCGAAGTGTGTCCCATATTTTGATGGGAAGTGTGCGCAGCGTATTAAAGAGGATCTCTGGGAAGAGGTAAAGAAAGAGCATAAAAATGAAATTGTAGAAAGATTTACAGAGAATGCGGAGATATTTATGTTTGGAACCGGAGGTATATCCCGGTATTGTATGGATATATATTATGAGACCAAAGAGAAAAGCAATTTAAAGGTCCATGTTAAAGGCTTTATTGATAATGATAAAAAGAAACAGAAAGAATACCGTTATGGGAAACCAATCATTGCTCCAGATGAGATCAACCAAAAACAATTTGATTATATTGTAATTGGGTCAAATGAATATGTCACGGAGATTTATACGCAATTAACAAAAGATCTGGGAGTTCCAAAAGAAAAGATTCTTTCTTTTGATCAGTTTCTGACATTGACGGCATTTCCAGAAGATTTGAGAAAGAAATACCAATACAAGGAGATAAGATCATGAAAGATCATTACCCCAAATTTAAGATTGGTTGTATGGAAGGCGGGAAAATCTGGTTTGTACCATTTACAGTGGGAGCTGTTTTTGAATTAGACGTAAAAAGTGAAAGTGTAAATTTCTTGTCAATGCTGCCTGTAAAAAAATATGTTAATTTAACGGAAGGCACTATGTTAAAGCATGAAAATAAAATTTATTTAGCGCCTTGCATGGGAGAAGACTTTTTGATCTACGATATAAGAGAAAATCAGTTTACAAAGATTCAATGTGAAAGGGGCGGGACATATAAATTCCACAGCGGGTTTTATCGGAACAAGAATATTTATTTTATCGGCCAGGAGCAGGCATTGATTGCCCGGTATGACTTGGAAAAAGAGAGGGTTTATTATATAGACGAGTTTCAGAAGGAACCGGCTTGTAAAAGAGATTCTGGAAGCATCAACTGGTCGAAAGGCGGTGCCTGTATGAATGACATGCATTTGCTGATTCCCAATCTGATCAATTCGTGTGTTTTAAGTTATAATGTGCAGGAAAATAGTTATATTGTGCATGATTTTGAGATCCATAGCAAATCTATTTGCGCTATTACATATGCGAACCATGCTTACTGGCTGTTTCCTGAGTCGGGAAATACGATTTTGCGTTGGGATTTAAAAAATGATGCTGTACGGCATATAAGGATCGGAACTAGGTTTGCTTTAACCGCTTTTATGCATTCTTATATCTGGAACGGAAATATTATTTTGATCGATCATCAGTTTTTGGATGTTTATTTTTGGGATACGGAAAGAGAAACCATGAAGTACCTGCCTGTGAAAGAAAAACTTAAGATTGAGCCTCTCGCGAAGGGACTGACAGTCAGGTGGAGTTATATATGGGATTCGAAAATATATCTGAATATTATGCAAAAAGATTTTTTGGTTGAATATGATCTGGCGTCTGACATAGTAAAAGAGATCAGTATGAATCTGTCTAAAGAAAGCCAGACGAGATATATAGAGGAATTTCAAAAGATGAAAGGCAGAGAGGTTCCTGACACTATTCCATACATATCTGTTATATCTCTTTTAGAAGAACAGACTAATCTTACAGATAAGTGTATGTATGATGAAAATATTGGAAGGAAGATATTCTGGAGAATTTCTAATTAACATTAAGAAAGGATAACAAAATATGCAGATTATTATTTACGGAGCAGGAGGAAACTGCAAACATGTAATGGATAAGGAGGAGGTAAGACAAAATAATATACTATGCATCGCGGATAAAGATATTAAAAAAAGCGGAATGAATATCAATGGTATTGATGTGGTCTTGCCAGAACAAATCAAAGGATATGAGTATGACTTTATTCTGGTAACCGTTAACAGAAAGCTTGGAAAAATAAAAAAAGAGCTGGCAGAAATAGGGATTCCAGAAGATAAGATTATATATTGGAAGGACTATGTAAAGGTATCGCCGAGAAATATCGGGACAATGACAGCAGACTGGAGCAAGGGGTTAAGAGCTGGTGATGTTTATGGGGAATTATGCAGTCATTTGGAAGAATTAAATGATATGGAAGCAGAATTTCTTACAGGCAGACATAAACGCTCCTTCAAATGGCTTCACTATTTTGAAATATATAACAGACATTTGTCAAAGTATATAGGAAAAGATATTACAATTATGGAGATCGGCATAGATAAAGGAGGCTCTCTGCAGATATGGAAAAAAATATTTGGACCTAAGGCAAAAATCATAGGGATAGATATAGAGCCTTCATGCAAAGAGATAGAAGATGAACAAATTGAGGTGTACATTGGCGATCAGGCAGACAGAGACTTTTGGAAACGGATCAAAACCAAGATTCCTAAGGTAGATATCCTGATTGACGACGGCGGACACTATATGGAACAGCAGATTGTCACATTTGAAGAAATGTTTCCTCATATAAAGGATGATGGAGTGTATTTATGCGAGGATACGGGAACTTCTTATGACAGCAGGAAATACGACTCAGGCTATAAAAAGGAAAATACTTTTATTGAGTATTCTAAAAATTTTATAGATTATATCCATGCATGGTTTGCGACAGGTCAGGAGCTGCAGGTTAACGAGTATACAAGAAGTATGCATTCTCTGCACTATTACTTTGGTGTGCTCGTTGTTGAGAAAAAAGTCATGTATCCGCCGATGGATATGGAAGTATGCAACACAGACGAAGAGAAATACGCTCTATGTCATTTCCATGAAATTTTGTAGAAACTCAATAAAAGGATTACGGGGGAAGAGATGGAAAAAGTAATATTATTCGGATTATCTCATGAGGCTAAGCGTTTGTTTCAGATATATGGGAATGAGAACAATCAATTTGACCTGAACAAATGGGTGATAGCGATAGCAGATAATAACAAAGATCTATGGGACACGGCATTTAACGAAAAAATGATAATAAATCCACAGAAGATCATGGACTATGATTATGACAAGATAGTTGTCTGCCTAAGTGGAACACATGCTGAGAATGTCAGAAAACAGTTAGTTTGTCAATACAAGATTGAGGAAAGCAAAGTTTCTTATCTGCATGAATATTTAACATTGCCTCAGGAAAAGCTCGATGGCTGCAAGCTCCTTGTTGATAGAAAATCAGCTTTATCCTGTTTGGAAAAAAATCTGGTGGTGGCGGAAGTCGGCGTTGCATTTGGAGGATTCACAAGAAAACTGCTGGACATTATGAAGCCGAGGAAATTTTATGCGATTGATTATTTCTTTGCGGATAATCCGTATTTGATAAATTGTGGTGGAATGTGGAATAACCCAAAATTCAGGGGGGGGGGGTCTTACCTTACTAGAATTTTATAAGAAAAGATTCCAAAAAGAGGAAGAAAACGGAATTTTGGAAGTTAAAGAAGGTTATTCATGGGAGGTATTAGAAAAATTTGAAGATGATACATTTGACTATATCTATCTGGATGCCGCTCATGATTTTGAAAGTGTATCAAAAGATATCAATGTGATAAAGAAAAAGATAAAAACCGGTGGGATCGTGCAGTTTAATGACTATGGCTTTATACATGCTGATAGTAAAGAGTGCTGCGGAGTACTGCCGGCTGTAAATAAATTTTTATGGGAAACAAAGTGTGAAGTATTATACTATTGTATTAATGGGAACGGATTAGATGATCTGGTTGTCAGGATAGATAAATAGGAGGAACATGGGATGATTATCACGAAAACTCCTTTTCGTGTAAGTTTTTGCGGCGGCGGAAGCGATATGGCAGATTTTTACAGAGAATACGGCGGATGTGTGCTCAGCACGACCATTAACAGATATATGTATCTGACGGTACATCCTTACTTTGATGAGAATAAAACGGCGCTTAAGTATTCACAAAATGAGATCGTTGATAACATTGGAGATATCAGACACTCTATTTTTCACTGTGTTTTGAATGAACAAAAGATTAGCGGCGTAGAGATATCCAGCACAGCGGATGTGCCGAGCGGAACAGGTCTTGGTTCATCCAGCTCTTTTACGGTAGGGCTTATCCATACACTTGCCTGTTACAGAGGAAAGTATATGTCAAAGTCCAGACTGGCACAAGAGGCTTGCAAAGTGGAGATAGAGAAGCTGGGCGCGCCGATCGGAAAACAGGATCAATATGCCGCGGCTTTCGGCGGGCTTAATTATATCACTTTTCATAAGGATGATACGGTTTGCGTTGAGCCGGTCATAACTAAGGGAGATACACTGCGGCGGCTTCAGGAAAATCTCGTTATGTTTTATACCGGGCTGACACATGACGCCAATAAGATCCTTGCGGAGCAGAAGAAAAATATTATTGATAAGGCGGATAAATTTAGGAATCTGGTTTGTATGTGCGAGCTGGCGAAAGACATGAAGAAATCCCTGGAAGAAAATGATATCGCTGACTTTGGCGCTATTCTGAATGAAAGTTGGATGAAAAAGCGCGAGTTGGCAGGAAATATTACAAATCCGCAGATTGATGAATTATATGAGACGGCCCTTCATGAAGGAGCGGGAGGCGGAAAGCTCCTTGGAGCGGGAGGCGGAGGTTTTCTTCTTTTTTACTGTCCCAGGGAAAAGCAGACTCATCTGCAGGAAAAATTGGGGCTTAGGATCTTTCCTTTTAAATTTGAACATGACGGTAGTTCAGTCGTACATATTGGAGATAAGTATTGGGAGGATGCGTAGGTGAAAGCGTTAGTGATAGGAGGAGCAGGATTTATCGGAAGTCATTTATGCGAGGCGCTCTTAGCGGAAGGCAGCAGGGTAGTGTGTGTTGATGATTTTTCTCTCGGAACAGCGGATAATATCAGTCATTTATCAGAAAATACAGATTTTATACTGTACGAGAAAGATGCGTCTGTTTTAAAAAATCTGGAAGAGGTGTTTGAAAAAGAGCATCCGGATCATGTGTTTCATCTGGCAGCGAATTCGGACATACAAGCGAGTGCTTTAAATCCGGAGGTAGAATACAAGAATACATATACAACAACCTTTCAGATTTTGTGCTGTATGAGAAAATTTAAAATTAAGAAGTTGTTTTTTGCATCGACATCGGCAGTATATGGGGATAAAAAAGATGTAATACTGGATGAAAATACATCGGCACTGTCTCCTGTTTCTTATTATGGAGCCGCGAAGCTTGGAAGCGAAGCATTGATCAGCGCTTTTTCTTATATGAATGATATGGAAACGCTGATTTTCCGGTTTCCCAATGTCATCGGACCGAAGCTTACACACGGAGTGATATATGACTTTTTGAGAAAATTGGAAAAGGATCCCCAAAGACTTCAGATTTTGGGCGACGGAGAACAGACAAAACCGTATATCTATGTCAGTGATCTGATTGACGCAATTATACTGCTTAAAGATAAAGGTGAAAGGAATCCTGTGCTGTATAATGTAGGAACAAAGGGAGCTACAAGCGTTACTGCTATCGCGGATATCGTGTGCGGCGAGCTTGGATTGTCCGATGTGCAGTATGATTATACAGGAGGGCAGGGCGGATGGAAAGGCGATGTGCCAAAGTTCAGGTACTGCACAGATAAGATCCAAAGTATGGGATGGAGCGCGAAATATTCATCCGATGAGGCTGTCCGCAAGGCGGTAAAAAATAATATAAAAAGGTGAAGTTATGCCAGATATGTATATAGGTGTGATTCAGGCGGGAGGATTAGGCACCCGCATGAGAGAGCTTACAAAAAATAATATACCCAAGCCGATGATTTCTTTGAACGGTAAACCGATGCTCCAATGGCAGATAGAAAGTGCAGTCCGGTATGGAGTCAATGAATTTGTAATCATTGTGGGGCATCTGGGAGAGAAGATCAGAGAATATTTTGGGGACGGTTCATTTATGGGAGTGCGTATCTCATATATAACAGAAAATGAACCGTTAGGCTCGGCGGGGGCGTTGTATTATTTAAAAGACCGCATTTGTTCGGAGAATTTTTTGTTTATATTCGGCGATATCATGTTTGATATTGACTGGAAACGGATGATGAAGTTCCATGAAAATCATGGCGGCATGGTTACAGTCCTGGTCCATCCGAATTCACATCCGTATGATTCGGATCTGCTTGTCTTAGATGAGGACAGCCGGTTGACAGAGATTAATTTTAAAGGAAAAGAACGTGATCACTGGTATGAAAATTGTGTAAATGCAGGAATATGCATACTAAACAGAAATATACTTGACGGATTTGAAAAGCCTGGAAAAGCGGATTTTGAAAAGGATGTACTCCTGCCGGAAATATACCGCAAATCAGTGTATGGATATCATACAACGGAGTACGTAAAGGATGCGGGCACTTTGGACAGGTTCAGGGAAGTATGCACAGAACAGGAGAAAGGAATCTGGCAGAAGAGGTGTCTTGAAAATAAACAGAAGTGCATTTTTATAGACAGGGACGGTACGATCAATAAGTTTCGTGGATTGATCAGCCATGAAGATGAATTTGAACTGGAAGAACATGCGGCAGAGGCATTGAGACTGATCCATTCATCAGGATATCTTGCTATTGTGATAACGAACCAGCCTGTTGTGGCGAGAGGAATGTGCGGGATAGAAGATGTGAACAGGATTCACCGGAAGCTTCAGACGCTTTTGGGCAGACAGGGAGCATATGTGGATGATATTGCCTTTTGCCCCCATCATCCGGATAAGGGATACGCAGGGGAGAACCCTGCCTATAAGATTTCCTGCAACTGCAGAAAACCGTCTACAGGATTGATAGATGACATGGCGGAAAAATACAACATTGATCTGGAAAATTCATGGATGACAGGGGACAGTACTGTTGATATCCAGACAGGGGTAAATGCAGGTATGCATACGGCGCTGGTTAAGACAGGACAAGCAGGAGCGGATGAAAAATACGCAGTTCTGCCGGAAATAACAGGAGAAGATTTGCTGGACATAGTCAGGCAGATCATTAATATTGACAGAGGAACTATAGAAAATGATTGATTACAGAGAAAAGATCAGCAAATACATAGATGTGGAAAAAGAAGTGTTGGATGCGCTTTCAACGGACGATATCAGTGAAGTGATGAATGTGCTGGAAAATGCCAGATTGAACCAAAAAAGGATATTTATATGCGGGAATGGAGGCAGTGCTTCTACAGCGGCTCATCTGGAATGTGATTTCAATAAAGGGATCAGCTATAATCAGGATATAAAGTATGATATAGAGTGTATCAGCGACAATATGCCCATGATGATGGCAATTGCCAATGATATCGGGTATGAAAATGTATTTGTGGTGCCGCTTAAGAACAAGTTGAAAAAGGGAGATATTGTCATTGGGATATCCGGAAGCGGAAATTCAGAAAATATAGTCCGCGCGCTTGAATACGCAAATACTTTAGGGGCAGACACGATTGCGTTTACAGGTTACAGCGGAGGAAGGCTGAAAGAAATATCCAAGTACAATGTCCATGTGGCTATAGATAATATGCAGATTGTGGAAGATGTCCATCTGATCTTAAATCATATGATGATGTTTATATTATCCGGAATGAAGGGATGCTAAAGAATGTTATTTGATTTTTGGCGGCATAAATACAACAGATGCGGTCCGCGGGAAAAGGTCAGGATCGCTGTTATGTATCAGGTGGCTTCCTACTGGCCTTCTATAGAAAGTTTTTATCGTGCGTGTGTGAATGATGATAGTGTAGATATCCGGATATTTTTTGTCAATGAATTATCTGTGGAAAGTGCGCAGATAGAAAAAACAGATGTTTTTTTAACAGAAAAGGGAATCCCTTTTTTTGTTTATTCAGAAAAAGAACTTAAAAATTTCCATCCGCATGCTGCGCTCTACCAGCCCCCATATGATGTTTCATATCGCAATCCTTCGGCGCTGTCTGTCCATTTGCGGGAAATGGGTATAAGAATAGTGTATATTCCTTATGGTATAGAAATTTCGGATACAGAAGACGCACGTTTTAATCATTTTCATACGTTTGTGGTAAGAAATGCGTGGCGGATCTATACGTTCTCAGAAATCATGCTGGAGGATTATAAAAAGTACTGTCCAAACAGACAGGCGGTGCGTGCGTTCGGCATACCGAAGTTTGATTCTATTGTACATAGAAATGAGATAGGCAGCTCAGATCATTTTCAGATGGCAGGCGGCAGGAGGATCATACTCTGGAAGATGCATTTTCCGAAACTGATCTACGACAACAATCAGAAAAAACAGGTTACGCCTTATATTGAAGAATATTTAAGATTCGCAGGACAGATAGAAGATTATGACGATCTGTTTTTTGTTGTGATGCCGCATCCTATGTTTTTTTCTCAGACGATCAGCCCGGAGTTGTCAAAAAAGGCGGAAAAGCTGTTTTGGCAGTTAAGGGGAAAGAAAAATGTATATATTGACGACAGGGCAGACTATAGAATCTCTTTATACCATGCGGATGCTGTGATCATTGACAGGAGCGCGGTTATGGTGGAGGCCGGATTTTTAGATATTCCCGTACTGTATATGAAAAACCCTGATTATGAAGAACCTTTGACGAAAGCGGTAAAAGAACTGGCGGACTCATATGAGCAGGGTACTTCCTGCGCAGACATCCAAAAGTTCTTAGATAAGTTCTGTGATCAGGAACTTGGACCTGTGATCGGGCGGATAAAAAAAGCGAGGCTGCAGGTTTTGCCGCCTGAAGCGGGGATGAGCGGTGAGAAGATTTTGGCAGATATAAAAGGTGGCATCAGGAATCCGGAAAAAAAGAAAATAAATATTTCCTTTTTTGGAGCCAGTTTTATCTGCAGACATTATATAGAGAAATTAAAGATAAAAAATAATGCGGATTTTAAAATTGTCTGTCTGTCAGACAATGACAGCAAAAAATGGGGATCAGAACAAGAAGGCATTGAGATCGTCGCTCCAGAAAAAATGAAAGAGAAAGAGATAGATCTGATCGTAATTACTTCAGAGCAATATTATATGCCTATTAAGCGGCAGCTGGTATACGAACTTCACATGGACGAAGAAAAGATTTTGAGGCTTGATTATTTTGCGGAGATGTATATGAGGGATTATATGCAGAATGCAGGGTATGAGGATATATGATACTAAAAAACAGCAGGTATTCTGAACTGGCAGAGAAAAT
>CAJUAM010000033.1 GCA_910584615.1 uncultured Dorea sp. | reverse complement strand
CATATTACGGAGATATAAGAGTCCCGTTTAAAGTTTTGTAGGTTCAAAATTACAGAAGTTATCGCACATCTCAGGTGAGTTACTGGAATTATTATAACCTATTTCCGTCAATTTTACAACTACAAAAAAATGATTCTTAAAATAACCACTTTGTGAAGTTTCTAACAATTTTGAAAAAATTTGGAGGATTTTTATTGATTTTATTGTATGATTATGTATAATATGAAAGAGGAGCACAGTATGTCTGTTTTGCGGGAGATCATCACAATCCATGCATACACAGGCAAATATTGAAGGAAGAAAGGATATTATAAAATGGCAGAAATCAATTTAAGCAAGTATGGCATTACCGGAACTACGGAAATCGTTCACAATCCTTCTTTTGAGATGTTATTTGAAGAAGAAACAAAGCCTGAACTGGAAGGTTTCGAAAAAGGGCAGGTAAGTGAACTCGGTGCGGTCAACGTAATGACTGGTATCTACACAGGCCGTTCACCTAAAGACAAGTTCATCGTAATGGATGATAATTCAAGAGATACTGTATGGTGGACTTCTGATGAATATAAGAACGACAATCACCCTCTTTCTGAAGAATCGTGGGCTGTTGTAAAGGATCTCGCATTAAAAGAGCTCTCTGGCAAGAGACTTTTTGTAGTAGATGCATTCTGCGGAACTAACGCAGATACTCGTATGGCAATCCGTTTTATTATGGAAGTTGCATGGCAGGCTCATTTTGTTAAGAACATGTTTATTCAGCCTACTGCTGAAGAACTCGAAAAATTTGAACCTGATTTCGTTGTATACAATGCTTCCAAAGCAAAAGTAGAGAATTACAAAGAATTAGGCCTGAACTCAGAGACAGCAGCAGTATTCAACATCACAAGCCGCGAACAGGTTATTCTGAACACATGGTACGGCGGAGAGATGAAGAAAGGTATGTTCTCCATGATGAACTACTATCTGCCTCTTAAAGGTATAGCTTCCATGCACTGCTCAGCCAACACAGATATGAACGGCGAGAATACAGCTATATTCTTTGGTCTTTCCGGTACAGGCAAGACAACGTTGTCAACAGATCCAAAGCGTCTTCTTATCGGTGATGACGAGCACGGCTGGGATGATAACGGTATATTTAACTTCGAGGGCGGCTGCTACGCTAAGGTTATCAACCTTGATAAAGAATCTGAGCCTGACATTTACAATGCTATCAAGCGTAATGCTCTTCTTGAAAATGTAACATTGGATGCCGATGGAAAGATCGACTTTAATGATAAGAGTGTAACTGAAAACACACGTGTATCTTATCCAATCGACCACATTGAAAAGATTGTACGTCCGGTATCCGCTGCACCGGCAGCTAAAGAAGTAATCTTCTTATCCGCAGATGCATTCGGAGTACTTCCTCCGGTATCTATCCTGACTCCGGAACAGACACAGTATTACTTCCTGTCAGGTTTCACCGCTAAACTTGCGGGAACAGAGCGTGGTATCACAGAGCCTACACCTACATTCTCTGCATGTTTCGGACAGGCATTCTTAGAGCTTCATCCGACAAAGTACGGTGAAGAACTGGTTAAGAGAATGGAAGCTAACGGAGCAAAAGCATATCTTGTTAATACAGGATGGAATGGTACTGGCAAACGTATCACTATCAAAGATACCCGTGGTATCATCGATGCTATCCTGAATGGTGATATTTTAAAGGCTCCGACAAAGAAGATCCCATACTTCAACTTCGAAGTTCCTACAGAGCTTCCGGGCGTAGATTCAGGTATTCTTGATCCACGTGATACTTATGCAGATTCTGCTGAGTGGGAAACAAAGGCTAAAGATCTCGCACAGAGATTTGTTAAGAACTTCACAAAATATGAAGGCAATGAAGCTGGAAAAGCTTTAGTTTCAGCAGGACCTCAGGTTTAAGATCCTGTTATACAATTAAAAACAGCAATACAAAACTCCGGACGGAAGTAAGTTAAACTTACTCCATCCGGAGTTTTTACGACAGTCCACGTACATCGATCATGACCCGCCTGACTCTATATGTCAAAATACTTTTTATTAATCTTTTTTACGCGCAGACAGAAAAAAACTAATGCGGCAAAAACAGAAATTATCGTCGCAGCCAGCAGCAATACCGTCACTCCATGAATATATGTGTTATAAAGATCCACTGCCCCATAGATCAGAACAATGATCCCCAGAACAAGAGCCGGCATCTGTGCCTCATTGCAATACCCTTTCAAATCCTTGCATCTGTTCAGGTCAGCATCTTTAGGAAGAAACAGCGACTGCAGGATCTCTCCCCTGACCTTTAACATATAGTACCCATATAGACAATAAATCCCGCAGCCTACTCCAAATATGCCAAATATTCCATCCAGTCCTGACATATCTCTCTCCTCATTATAAACTCAGTATGTTTTTCACAGTTTCTTTCATCTTATCCACATCACATTCTGCCGTGTGGATGATCTCAGCATCAAGAATATCCTTGATCGCCTGCGGCATCTGCGTTTTGGAAATCTCACAGAGCGTTTCAAGAAGCGCGAATTCATCTGCATCCGTGTATTTTTTATCAATTGCCGTCATTACGCTTTTTACAAATTTGTATGGGCTGGCTGTTGATGCTATAATGCATTTTTTATCATCGCTGCATGTTTTATTACATACATAAGATGCTACTGCTGTATGTGTATCTATCACATAGCCAGTTTTTTCATAAACTCTTTTAATCTCATCCGCCGTCTGCTCCTCTGTCGCATAACCACCGGTTATATCAGAAAGCTTCTCATACATATCGTCAGAAATCTCATATCTTCCGTTCTGCTTCAATGCCTCCATTAATGCTTTCGTCTTTTCAGAATCTTCTCCCGTGATCAGATAAATCAGCCTTTCAAGATTACTGGATATGAGAATATCCATAGATGGGGAACTTGTCAGGACAAACTCTCTGTTTTTATCATAAGTACCAGTCTTTAGGAAATCGAACAATACCTTATTCTCATTAGACGCACATACCAGTTTATCAATGGGCAGCCCCATCTTCTTCGCATAATATGCCGCAAGAATATTGCCGAAATTCCCAGTCGGAACAACTACATCTATCTTCTCACCTTCTTTGATCTCACCATTCTCCAAAAGTTTTGCGCAGGCATACACATAATAAGCAACCTGCGGAATTAAACGGCCGATGTTGATGGAATTAGCAGATGAAAATTGAATTCCTTTTCCATTCAGCTCTTTTGCCAGCTCTCTGTCTTCAAACATGGCCTTTACACCACTCTGGGCATTATCAAAATTCCCATGGATAGCAACCACATCTACATTATTCCCTTTCTGGGTTGTCATCTGAAGCTTTTGAACTTTGCTGACTCCGTCTTTTGGATAGAATACAATGATCCTTGTTCCTTCTACATCCGCAAATCCTGCCATTGCTGCTTTACCCGTATCTCCAGAGGTAGCTGTAAGGATTACGATCTCATTATCCGCCTGATTTTTTTTTGCGGCAGTTGTCAGAAGATGGGGCAGGATAGAAAGCGCCATATCCTTAAATGCAATCGTCGCGCCATGGAATAACTCCAAATAATAAGTATTATCTATTTTTACAAGAGGCGCGATACTCTCTGTATCAAACTTATCATCGTAAGCTTTCTCGATACAATCCTTAAGCTCTTCCTCTGTAAAATCCGTCAAAAACTGCTTCATCACAGCATATGCCGTCTGCTGATAATCCATACTCTTAAGCTCATCAAGCGACACATCAAGTGACGGAATATAGTTTGGCACAAACAATCCTCCATCCGGCGCAAGACCGGCAAGAATCGCTTGTGAAGCCGTCACATTTACGTTAGAGTCTCTTGTGCTTTTATAGTGTAAATCCATAATTTCACCCTTCTTTTACTTTTTACTGTTTGTATACTTTACGAGACCTCCTGCCGCAATCAGCTTCTGCATAAATTCCGGGAACGGCTGTCCCTGAAATTCAGTCCCTTTTGTTTTATTATAGATTTTACCACTGTCAAAATCAACTTCTACTTCATCACCAGCTTCAATACCTCTGGCTGCTTCAGGACACTCAATGATCGGAAGCCCGATATTGATCGCATTCCTATAGAAAATCCTTGCGAAGGTCTCAGCAATAACGCAGCTTACTCCCGCTGTCTTAAGGCACAGCGGCGCATGCTCTCTCGAAGAACCGCATCCAAAATTCTTATTTGCCACGATCAAATCTCCTGGCTGTACCTTTTTCACAAAATCAGGATCAATATCTACCATCGCATGGCTGGCAAGTTCCTTTGCGTCAAAAGAATTCAGATATCGTGCCGGAATAATAACATCCGTATCTACATTATCTCCATATTTAAATACATGTCCTAATGCTTTCATCATCTGTCACCTACTTTCTCAGGATTCGCGATACACCCGGCAATCGCGCTTGCTGCCGCTACTTCCGGCGAAGCAAGATATATAAGAGACTCCACATGTCCCATTCTGCCCACAAAGTTACGGTTCGTTGTAGATACACACTTCTCTCCCGCTGCCATGACACCCATATGGCCTCCCATACATGGTCCGCAGCTCGGTGTGTTCACTGCACATCCTGCATCTATAAAAATATCAACCAGCCCTTCTGCAATGCACTGCTTATAGATCTTTTGTGTCGCGGGAACAACCATGACACGCACATCCGGATGTACAGTATGTCCCTTAAGGATTGCAGCTGCTTTTCTCATATCTGTGATCCTTCCATTCGTACAGGACCCGATCACTACCTGATCGATCTTGATCGGCTCCATCGCTTCAATCTCATCGATTGTCTTTGCGTTACCCGGAAGATGCGGAAATGCGACTGTAGGGCGCACTGCGCCAAGATCGATCTCCACAACTTCATCATACTGTGCATCTTTATCAGCTTCGTATATCTTATATTCTTTCTTTGTATGCTCTTTAAGATATTCCTGTGTCAATTCATCTACCGGGAAGATCCCATTCTTAGCTCCGGCTTCAATCGCCATATTCGCCATAGTAAAACGGTCATCCATCGTAAGGTTCGCGATACCGTCCCCCACAAATTCCATTGATTTATAAAGAGCTCCATCTACACCAATCTTTCCGATAATATGAATGATAATATCTTTACCGGTCACATAAGCCCCTGGCTTTCCTGTAAGCACGAACTTTATCGCGTCCGGCACCTTAAACCACAATTCTCCTGTTGCCATACCTGTAGCGATATCCGTAGTTCCTACACCCGTCGAGAACGCTCCTAATGCTCCATATGTACAAGTATGCGAATCCGCGCCTATAATACACTCTCCTGCAGCCACAACTCCGGCTTCAGGCAGAATCGCATGTTCTACACCAGACTTGCCCTGCTCAAAATACCATGACAGTCCCTGCTCTTTCGCGAATTCACGAATCGCCTTAGAGTTCTCTGCAGATTTAATATCTTTATTCGGAGTAAAATGATCCGGCACGAACACAACCTTATCTTTATCAAATACTTTATCTGACATCTGCTTTACAATAGGCAGCGCCATAGGTCCGGTGATATCGTTCGCCATAACTACATCTAACTTTGCCTCAATCAACTGACCTGCTGTCACGCTTTCAAGCCCTGCATGTGCCGCCAGAATTTTCTGCGTCATTGTCATTCCCATTACGACAACCTCCTTGTTTTCTTCTTAATCTCTACGTGCTATTCTAACACAAGTAAATATTGAGACGCAAGAAATAATCATCAATATCACAAGATGTATCAAGGAATTGTTATCTCCGGTCTTGACAGCCTCCAATGGTCTTTTGGGTTTTAACGGCGTCTTTTTCGGTTCTGTTTTTTCAGATTTTCTCTCTACCGAAACCGTCTGACCCGTATCTTCAATATCCTTATGCACCGCTACCTTCTCTGGCCTCTCCGGTACCGTAATATCATACAGTTCCTCAAAGGTCACAAGATCCAGATTACCCAGAGAAGAGGCATCAAACGTAAATTCGATCTCTACCTTCTTTTTCTTATCATCTGCCGTAAAGAAAAGATCACTTTTTACACGTCTGCCATCTACTTTAAGCTCTGCATTTTCAGACTTTATCATCTCCCAGCCGGATAGCTGATACTTCCTGCCCTCTTTCAATCCTTCTATCATAACCGTGTCCACAATTGTCACTCTGCCATCCGCTTTCACAGTCTTGCTTCCATCCACCTTGTTCGCAGCAGTCGTATGGATCTGTATATCTTGTTCTTCCACAAACACAGTTTGCTCTGTATTCTCAATATCCTTATGTTCTGCTACCATTTCTGGCTGGTTCGGCTCTGTGATGTCATATAACTCCTCAAAAATCACAAGATCTTGTCCTCCCAGAGAAGAGGCATCAAACATAAATTCAATCTCTACCTCTTTATCTTTTGTATCCGCCATAAATTCAACCGCGTTTTCTACACGTTTTCCATCTATTTTAAGCTCCGCATTCTCAGATTTTACCATTTCCCATCCAAACAACCTGTACTTATTACCGGTTTCCAGACCTTTAATAGTAACTGCATCCACGATCGTCACTTTGCCGTCCGCCGTTACAGTCTTGCTTTTATCGTCTTTATTTGCGGCAGTTGTGTGGATATATATTTCTTCCGGCTCCTCTGGCTCTTCCGGCTCCTCTGGTTCCTCTGGCTCTCCCGGCTCTTCCGGCTCCTCTGGTTCCTCCGGCTCTTCTGGAATTTCCGGTGCCTCATTCGTGATAGTTCCAAGCCTGATCACTCTTTTATCAGCAGATACTTTTATCTCAAATGCCGGCACCAGCTTACGCCCCTCATTTGCCTTACATCGAAGTTCCTCAATAAAATAAGTATCGAAAGGCAGTGCGCCCAGTTTATCATCAACTTCAACATTATCACCCGCTTCATTTAACCCAAACCAGATACCTGAACATTGATCATAATTTTCATCCTCTGTATGGATATCATTAGCATTTGTATTGTTGCTGTGCAGATTCACTGAACTCTCTGTTGAAAAGCAGCCGTTATCATCCGTTACCGCAATATGGCTTTCAGCCGTTGTCTGACTGGTAATACTGAAAGGAACATTAGCCATACGCTTATGAGTTTGCCCTTCAATCTTTACAAACTCAAGGTCGCCCCGCTTAACCTGATCAAAGATAGAACTTTCTTTGTCAGTCAGATCCACAACCTCTCCATCTTCATGGACCGAAAAAGTTCTTTCAGTCTCACCCTTATTCAAATATCCTTTTGGAGCACTTCTTTCACAAATCTTATAATCACCATAGGGAAGGCAGTCGCTTTCCGTCTGGGCATTTCCATTTTCATCTGTTATGATCGTCTTTGCTACCCCTCCTGGCTCACAGCCCTTACCATCTACCACAACACTATTCTGACTGGCATTGATAATGTCAAACACTGCTCCTTCTAAAGCTGCGCCGCCTTGCGGATGGGCATCTTCTGACTGGATATCCCGCTTCTTTACTTTCACTCCGCCGCGCTTTACCTGATTAAGGATAGCGCTGTCTTTGTCAGTAAGAGAAACAATCTCTCCTTCCTTTCTTACCGAAAAAGATCTCTCGACCACCCCTTGGTTCAAATATCCTTCTGGCGCACTTTTTTCAGAAATCTTGTAATCACCATAAGGAAGGCAGTCGGCTGTTGTCTGGGCATTGCCGTTTTCATCTGTTGTGATCGTCTTTACTACCCCTCCCGGTTCACAGCTTTTGCCATCTACTACCACACTGTTTTTATTGACATTAATGATATCAAACACTGCTCCTTTCAAAGTTGCGCTCCCTTCCGGACGGTCTTCTTTTGACTGGAGATCCCGCTTTGCTACTTTCACTCCGCCGCGGACAACTTTTTCAGAAACAGTAAACACATTACCGCCGGTCAGATGTACCTCTCCTCCCTGGTCTTTAATCTGTGCCACATAGATTCCTTCCGTCTTGTTGCTGCTGCCTGCCGGCTGCAGATAAGAACCTTCCAGCCGGTAACCTGTGGGAGCCTTTGATTCCTCAATAGACAATGTTCCATATGGCAATACTATTTTATTTCCATTATAATAAAAGCTGTCCCCGGACACTTTATACTCTTCACCAAGAGATGCCATATAGTAAATGGAACCATTTTCAGACTTTTTTTCTTTCGTCCGGATCACCCAGCTGCGCTTTGCTTTATCTGGAAGGTTCCCTGCTGTATAGAAGCCGTCGTAATACTTTACAGTGAACTGTGCTCCTGCCAGGGAAGCCGCCCCCTGAGCAGCAGATCTTCCCGTATCTTTATCAATCTTTTTAAGCTGGATAGAAACGACTTCTTTCCTTGGTACATCTTTAACAGATACCGTAACTGTCTTTCCGCCTTTAACAGCAACAGGATATGACTCTTCTTCCAGGTCAAATCCTTTCGGAGCAGTAATCTCCCTTACCCAGTATCTTCCGGCCGGCACATTGATCGTATCGGATCCGCCTGTTTCATCTGTGCGAAGTTCACCTATTTTTTTGCTGCAGCCTTCATCTGAATACACCCCATACACTGCTCCCTTTAAAGAATAACACTTATTTCCGTCACTTATGTTCGGATCTGCAGATACTTTCTTAAGCTTAATGTCTCCCTTGGGATTTGGCTGGATGATCATCTGCTTTCCTGAAACGTCTGTTTTCCATAATGATGAAGCTCCATCCTCTGCGCCGCCGCCTTTATATGCCGCCGCACCTTTGAATAACTCATCCGCCGCCTCATTCCATGCTTCGGACTGGCTGTCTCTGTTATACGAATGCCCTAACTCAAGCAGCCATGCCGCATACTGTGTAATGTCACGCGCTTTATTATCTGACCACTCCACCCCGTTGATAGTATTCGTATTTGGATACCCATGATACATCAGATAATCGTAACTATGATTTGATGAAATCTGATAATATTTTGTTCCGTCAGTCCCCGGTCCTGCAAGATTCTGATTTGCACAGTACGCAATCTTTCCATCACCATCTTTATAACCATGATTACTGAATATCGAATCATATGATACCGTATAAAAATGTTTTTCGTCAGCAGCAGATACTTTCCGCAGAGTACTGTCAAAAAAGGGCGCAAAACCAAATGCTATAGCAAATACAATCACTATCGCAATTACTTTCCTTATTGAATTTTTTCTGTTCATATACAGCCTCCTTTTCTTATAAAATATTTTTGACTGAATTACCATAAAATGGCATCAAAAGCAAAATTCCGAATTATAACCCTGGCATTCCCCCTTTTTTGCATGTATTTCTCGTTTTGGAAATTTGGGATGATAGTTCCCATCTGAGGACTCCCTCATTACTTGAAATGATTTCATTGATCTTTTAGAAAAATAGAATTTCTTTAGACGAGTGCTATTATCATAAATACATTTCTTATATTTGTCAATAGCATTTTTATAAAATTAATGCTATTATAAATAATTGTAGATAATGATTATCAAAAACAAAATAAAAGAGGGAACTATAGATGACACTGAAGCAAGGAAAGAACAATCAAACCTACCAAGTGCTTTCTATCAACATAGAACTGAAACTAGAACGCAGATTAGAAGCGCTTGGTCTGACACAGGGGACACACATAACAATTCTAAATAACGATAAAAAAGGATCTCTTACCGCAAAATTCCGCGGGACAAGATTCGCTCTCGGCAAAAGGATCGCAGACAACATCGAGGTAAAGGAGGTTTCCCTGTCATGAAAAGCACAATTAATATCGGATTCATCGGCAATCCAAACTGCGGAAAGACAACTTTGTTTAATGCTTATACAGGTGCCAACTTAAAAGTAGCTAACTGGCCCGGTGTTACAGTTGAAAAAAAAGAGGGACAGACCACCTATGAAGGTGAGGTTTACAAGCTGATCGATCTTCCGGGTATCTACAGTCTAAGCTCCTATACCATGGAAGAGACTGTATCACGCCAATGTATCATGAGTGACGAGGTGGATGTCATTGTAAATGTGGTGGACGCCTCCTGCCTTGAGCGCAATCTTTACCTTACTTTACAGCTTATTGAACTGGGAAAACCGGTAATACTGGCGCTTAATATGATGGATATCGTAGAAGAACGCGGTATGGAAATCGATCTTCACCGCCTTCCCGAGATGCTGGGTATCCCTGTAATCCCCGTTTCCGCGCGCAAAAAAACGGGCTTATCCATCTTGATGCACGCTGTAGCACACCATAAGACCAATTTTCACCAGGATCCCCTGATCCATCACCACCCTGGCCTGCAGTCATCACATGTCCACAATCATCACATTGAATACGCAATGGTTTATGATGACTGCATTGAAGACAAGATTGACAGCATTATAAATAAATTAAATGAAAAATACAAAGAACTTCCGAACAAGCGCTGGCATGCCATCAAATTATTAGAACAAGACACGCATATCATCGAATGCTATCCTTTAGAGATTGGTAATATAACTGACAGAAGCTATGAAAAGGATATCATTAACCAAAAATACAATTTTATCGAAGAAATCATCTCAGAAGCACTTGTAAATAAATCAGAAAAAGAAGCTTCTACTGACAGAATAGACCGATACTTAACGGACCGTTTCATTGGACTGCCTATTTTTCTTGTGATAATGGCCCTTGTATTTTTTCTGACCTTCACTATAGGAGACTGGCTGAAAGGATATTTTGAAATTGCCCTGGAGAATTTCTCTGCTTTTGTGGCCGCCGGACTTTCTTCACTGCATACAAATCAAATGCTCTCCTCTCTGATCCTGGACGGGATCATTGCAGGTGTAGGAGGAATCCTTACATTTCTGCCTAATATTTTTATACTCTTTCTTGCTCTGGCAATTTTAGAGGACAGCGGATATATGGCAAGAGTCGCCTTTGTCATGGATGATATCATGAGCCGGTTAGGTCTGTCGGGACGGGCTTTTCTTCCTCTCCTGCTAGGCTTTGGCTGTACGGTTCCTGCCCTTATGGCCTCTCGAGCATTAGAACATCCGAAAGACCGCTTCAAGACAATTATGGTAACCCCGTTCATGTCATGCAGCGCAAGACTTCCGATCTACGTGTTATTTTCTTCTATGTTTTTCGGCAGAAATGCAATGCTTGTATGTTACTCTCTTTATCTGCTGGGAATCGTCGTTGCCATTGCCACCGCATACATACTTTCAAAAGTAGATAAGAGCAGGACAGAACACACACTGCTGATCGAATTACCTGAATACAAATCACCCAACGCACGTACCATCAGCATCTACGTCTGGGAAAAAGTAAAAGACTACCTGAGCAAAGCCGGCACTGTTATCTTTGTTGCTTCCGTTATTATGTGGTGTATTTTAAACTTCGGTCCTGAAGGATATGTTACAGATATCAGCCAAAGTTTCGGCTCTCTGATCGGGAAAGTCATTGCCCCGCTGTTCAAACCGGCCGGACTCGGATACTGGCAGATTGTCGTTGCTCTTATCGCCGGAATCGCTGCCAAAGAGGTCGTAGTCTCAAGTTGCAGTGTGTTGTTTGGGATTCAGAATATCACTTCTTCATCCGGCATGGACTCTATGGTGTCCGCATTGGCTTCACTCGGCTTCGGACCCGCTAACGGCCTTGCGCTGATGGTATTTTGTCTGCTGTATGTTCCCTGCACTGCATCTATTGCAACGATGCATCGGGAACTTGGAAGTTCCAAAAAGACTTTCGGAATTATCCTATACCAGCTGATCATCGCGTGGATCATGAGCATTATCGTTTACCAGATCGGTCTGCTCTTCTAAATCATTCAAAAAAGACGCGTGTACACTGACATCTGTTTCCTGAACTCTGTCAATGTACGCGCGTCTTCTTAATTACAGTTTCCCCTGTAAATACTCAAATTCAATCGGATCTATCGGGTCAACCGGATTCTCTACTTCACTCTTGATCCTCCGCTTTCTTCGCTTTAAAAGCGCTCCTCCTTTATTATAAAACCAGAAGGAATACGGCAGGATCTTACTCGCCTTCCCGATCCGTTCCTTCGTTGTCTTCGTATAAAGCTCTCCCCCTGTTTCAATCGTCGCTTTTTTTCGAATCAGCGAGATCAGCTCCGTCTCACACGTAACCGGCTCCGGTAAAATAGTATATGCCTTCCCCACACATTCTAATTTGTGAGAATCGCTTCCGGCTATACCCGGTTTTTTATATTTTTCCGCCAGCCGCAGAGCACCTTCATTAGACTGCACTGGTTCACAGGAATTAAATGTCTCAATAAAATCAAATCTTTTAATGACCTCCGGAGAATGATAGTACTTCTTTGTATGAGCAAAACTCATATACTTTTCTCCGCATGGATGCGCCGGCCCCAGAATACCGCCATGCCGATGCACAAAATCTATCAGCACTGCTACCGGCATCCCCCGAAGTTCCAGAAGGCGCATCTTTACTCCCTCCGGCATTATACAAAGAATATGCCCCGCATCACAAGTATCATATTCAATCCCCTTTAGCACTACAAAATCTTCGTGTACTTTTCCTTTCATCTTATATTTCCAGTATCTGTATCCCTTATAAGTATCATGATCTGTAATCAGCATCCCATCAAAGCCGTTTTCTTTCAATTTCGTGATATAATCATCGATGCTGACCTTACTGTCTATTGAGCCTTCTTTTACATGGCAATGCATATCAAGCTTCATAATCAGCCCTCCTTCACGTTTTATCTCTCAGTTTTAATATTATGCCACCTTTTGTCAAAATACAATCAACAGCATTTTATTCATCTGTATCTTCTTCATCATCTAAAAGCATTCTTGCCTTCTCAACTTCCGATTCCATGGAATCCTTTTTCTTTATCTTTTTTGCCGGAGTCTTGTCTGCTTTTTTTCTTCTTTTCGCATACAATACAAACTGTACTGCCGTTCCGATCACTGCCAGCACCCCCACAATCCCCAGACTCATAAATGGATTATCTGTGAGTCCTGATATGGATGCAATACCTGTTCCGGCAGAAACACCCCCGATCACAGAAGTAATAATAATCGCTCCTTGTTCCGCAAATATCATTGCGGCAATCCCCAAAACAACCGCCGCGCCTAAAGCTGCCATGACATATATCTTTTCATCAGCACCTGTAAAAATAAATACCGTCGAAACCGTAAATATAAATGTCATAAGAAAAATCCCGACTCTGTGAAGGAAAAATATCAATGCTGCCAGCACGATTGCGCAGGCAAAGATAATGATGACTCTTGTAAATCCCGTAATATCCGCAATACTGCTAATAACAGTTCCGGCCGCCGCTCCTATACATACTCCCACCAGCGCCGATATAACCTTTATCAGTTTCAACCCTAAAAAACAAAGCAGCAAACCAATAACAATTGACGCAATTGCCACACCCATACTGATCTTTCCAATCCTGCCCGCCAAAAATACAGCAGTCGGTCCGTCCTGACTTTCGCTCACTCTGATCTGCTCTATTATACTCTGCAAATTATCCATACTGCCTTCTCCTTTGTTTCTTAAATCTCTTCCCCTGATACCATATTATCTCACAATCTTCATAAAGGCAAGCAAAAAAGAAGGGTATCAAATATATTCCATTTTAAAATCAAAAAATAACGGTGCAGCATCTGCCACACCGCTGTCTTCGTTATTCATACTTTCCTCAGATATCAGAATGCTACCGCACCGGTCTCTGTCTTGTTGATCACATAGTAAACCGCTGCTTCCTCCGGCTTTATGTAAAGCTCTATACTCTTAATATCTCCTACCCTCTTACCGGACTTTGTCCATGCTTTCTTAACATCAGCAATGATATCCTTTTCATCAACCTGCTTTCCGTAATACTCAACAACTGTTTTTACTTTTATCTCTTTTTTGGCTGCCGTTTTTTTTGCGGCTGCCGGCTTTGCAGCCTTCGCTGCAGATGTCTTTACTTCTGCCGCTTTTACTTCTGTTTTCTTCGGTTCTGCCACCTTATTCTCTACGGGTACTTTCTCTTCTACTTCCGCTTTATTATCTGCAGCACTCTTTTCAAGTACTGTCTTGACTATCGGTGTTTTCTCTGGTACTGTTTTTGCGGCTGCCTTAACTGTCTCAGCAGATGCTTTTGTTACTTTCTTTGTGGCCATAATAATCCTCCTAGTCCCATAAACCCTTTTTGTCTTCGAGCACAATTATAACACATCCTAAAAAAAATGCAATTCTCTGGAAAAATCCCATTGTTTTGCCCTATAAATACCGTATTTTCGCTCAAAATCCTATGAATTTTTCCATAGTTCCCAGTATGATTCCCGCCACGACTGCAAAAATAAACAACAATCCCGCTATTTTAACATTTTCTTTTTTGTGACAATTGACTTTACACAGCACCGCCAGACCTACTCCTGTTCCAGTGCAAAGTCCTGCAATTACAGCCGCGAATGAGATAGCTCCGTTCAAATACAATTGTATTAAAATCACCGATGACGCACAATTGGGGATAAATCCGATCACTGCCGCTATCACTGGTTGAAAAATAGTATTACCCAGAAGGATTGACGAGAGGATATCCATCCCCAATAACCGGACACAAAAATTCAAAACCCCTGTAAATACCAGCAAATATAAGAATATCTTTCTTGTGTGCCGCAGTGCCGGCAGAAAAATTCCCGCCGCTTTTTCATGACAGCCGCAATGCTCGCATACTCTTTCACATCTCTTGCCAGTTTCAATCCTGTTTTTCAAAAACACATCAATAAAATAACCTGCAAAAACAGCTGTCAAAATCTTTACAGCAAGAAGTATTCCCACCTCTCCTATCCTGTCAGGATCACTTAAAATGATCAATACTGCTTCATCCGATGTTGCAAGAAATACTGCCATCAACGTACCAAGTGATATAACTCCTCCCGCGTACAGATTCGCCGCCATCACTGAAAACCCGCATTGAGGCACACAGCCTGCAAGCGCTCCCACAACCGGCCCCTTTCTTCCTATTTTTCGAAACACTTTTCCTACAATATTTCCGGAATAATGCTCCAAAATCTCAATAAGAAGAAACGCGGCAAGCAAAAAAGGCAGCATCTTCAGACAGTCCAGCAGCGTATCAAGAAAAATATCCGATAAAAGTTCCATATACAATTAACCTTCCAACCCATTTTATGCTTTATAGATCATCTCAAGCACATCCACCATTCTTTCGATGCCAAGCCTGCTGGCATTCAGCACAATCTGGTGTGTATCCTTGCTGCCCCATTCCTGACCGGTATGAGACTCGTAATAATATCTGCGTTCTCTGTCTACCTTCGCAATCTTATCAACAGCCTTGCGCTTTGACATGTCGTAACGCTTCGCAATTCTCTTGATCCGTTCTTCCTTGTCCGCGCAGATAAACACATCAATGCAGTTCTCATAATCCTTAAGCACATAATCCGCGCACCGGCCCACTATAACACATGGACCCCGTTTGGCAAGCTTACGTATGATCTCTGTCTGAAGTTCATATACTTGCTCGTTGAGCGGCTGTATCGTCTCGATACTGTCTGCATTCCTTGAATATTCCATCGGAGCTAGTACATATCCCGCGAGAAAATTGTTAAGAGTCGTCTCATCTACAGCACGTGCTGTCTCCTCACGTATATCAAGCTTTTTGGCCACCATACGTACCAGATTGTTGTCATAGAGCGGAATATCCAGACGTGTTGCCAAAAGATTCCCGATTTCATGCCCGCCGCTTCCAAACTGTCTGCCTATCGTTATGATTTTGTGATCTGCCATACAAATACCTCCTTTTCAACCATGGTACATGATTATCCGTTTTCTCTCAAAAAGGATTTCTCTCTCTGTGTATTTTTTATATTATACTACAAAAGAAAGAAAAAAAGGAAATAAATTATCCCTCAGTTTCGTGTCATTTTTTTTATGTGTAAAGAATACAAATGTTGTACATGCATTTAACACATTAAAACATATCCACATTGTTTGATTTTAATCAATTCTTTCTCCTGCTATGGTTTTGACATTGCTATTTTTTACATATACAGTGATTTTTTTACACAAAATATGGTTTTTTTATATAAAGGCATAGAAAAATTTGTTAAATAATTGTATAATATAAACTAACATCAATGAAAGAGAGGACTCATTATGAAACAAAATAATATGCTAGCGATGATTTTGGCCGGCGGTCGTGGCAGCCGTCTACATGAGTTGACTAATAAAGTAGCCAAGCCGGCCGTATCATATGGAGGAAAGTACCGTATCGTAGACTTTCCTCTTAGTAACTGCGCAAATAGCGGAATCGATGTTGTGGGTGTCCTTACACAGTACGAATCCGTTCTTTTGAACAGTTACGTAGCAGCCGGAGGACGCTGGGGTCTTGATGCCAGAAACAGTGGTGTATTTGTCCTGCCGCCGAGAGAAAAAGCAGATGCAAATCTGGACGTTTACCGAGGAACTGCAGATGCGATTTCACAAAATATTGATTTTATTGATTCATACTCCCCGGAATATTTACTTGTTCTTTCAGGAGATCATATCTATAAAATGAATTACGCCAAGATGCTTGCTTACCATAATGAAAATAATGCGGATGCAACAATCGCAGTTATTGAAGTACCAAAAAAAGAGGCAAGCCGTTTCGGTATCATGAACACAGATGAAAATGGATGTATCGTAGAGTTTGAAGAAAAGCCAGAGCACCCTAAGAGCAATCTCGCATCTATGGGTATCTACATATTCAGCTGGAAGATCCTGCGCAAGATGCTGATCGCCGATATGAAAAACGCAGAATCAAACCATGACTTCGGCAAAGATATCATTCCTGCCCTTCTGGCTGATAACCGCAAACTTGTTGCCTATAAATTCAAGGGTTACTGGAAGGATGTAGGAACTATCGATTCCCTTTGGGAAGCTAACATGGATCTTCTGGATTCCAACAATGACTTGGATTTAAGCGATCCGACATGGAAGATCTACACGGAAGACACCACTACACTGCCCCAGTATCTTGGACCTGATGCTGACATTAATCACGCGTACATCACACAGGGCTGTGTTGTAGACGGTAAAGTTAAAAATTCTGTTCTGTTTACCGGAGCAAAGGTTGGCAAAGGCGCCAAGATCATTGACAGCGTATTAATGCCTGGCGTCGAAGTTGAAGACGGCGCTGTTGTAACGCGTGCTCTTGTAGCAAATGACATTAAAATTGGCAAAGGCGCTAAAGTTGGAAGCGCCGCCAGCGAACACATCGAGCTTGTTGCAAAACGTGTAAAGGGGGTAGAATAATATGTGTGATGCATTAGGAATTGTAAGTTTTGCCGGAAATCATATCTGGGTAGAGGGGCTTCATGATTACCGCCCGGTTGCAGCATTTTCATTCCTCGGAAGATACCGCATTGTGGATTTCCCGATTTCCAATATGAGCAACAGCGGTATGGATCACATTCAGGTATATCTGAATGCAAAACCCCGCTCACTGATCGAGCATCTTGGGTCAGGACGTCACTACAATATTAACTCCAAGCGCGGTAAGCTTCATATGTTGTTTGCCGGCAGTATGATCGACCATGATATGTATAATAATGATATCTCAGCATACATGGAGAATCTAGAGAGCATTGCGCATGAAAACAAACCGTATGTTATCATTGCTCCCAGCTACATGGTATACAAGCAGGATTATAAGGCACTGCTCAAAGCACACATTGAATCCGGCGCAGATGTCACACTTTTATATCACTCTGTTGACAATGCCAAAGACGGATATGTAAACTGCAATATCTTGAACCTGAACAAACAAAAAGGTGTCCTTTCCATCGAAAAGAACCGCGGCAACGCAAAGAACCGTAATATTTTCATGGATACTTACGTTATGAAGAAGGATCTTTTCATTGATTTGATCAAACAGGCAAAAAAGACTTCTTCCCTTTATACTCTCTCTGATATTGTGGGAAGTGAATGCGGCGAAAACGGTTCTTTAGATATACGCGGAGTTTCCCATCGCGGATACTTTGCGGCAATTACTGATTTTAAAGGTTATTATAATGCCAATATCGAGCTGACAGATTACAACACCGCTGCTTCATTGTTCGAGTCAAACTGGCCGATCTACACAAGAACAAATGATTCCAGTCCTACCCATTATTCTGAGGATGGAAGCGCAAAGAATTCTGTTGTTTCTAACGGCTGTCTGATCGAAGGTACCGTTGAGAATTCAGTTATCGGACGTGGCTGTACCATTAAAGAAGGCGCTGTAGTCAAAAATTGTGTGATTCTGTCCGATGTAATCATCGGCACAGGAATCCATGCCGAGAATCTGGTCATTGACCGCAACGCTAAATTAACAAAAGTAAAAGAAGTCGCTGCTAATGAAGGCGACCCGCACTATGTAAAACGTTATGATGTGATTTAATATAATATATACAAGCAGTCACGAATCCCATATTGTGACTGCTTGTTTTTAGATGCATATGAACATATTTTTATATCTGGTTATAATTGGTCCATAGATAATCGACAATGCCAACAGCTGTCGTCCTTCCCGTAAAATGCAATCCAAATCACCTCCTACAGATGATGGACGCTTTCACGGTAACGCCGCAGTTTGCTCTCACCCACATTCTTTATGACATCATCAAGGAAAGCCAGCAGTTTCTTCTTATCTTTTGGTAACACCCCATGAATCTGGAATGCATTGGATGCGCCAAGAGCCGCAAATTCCGCGGGTATTTCCAATCCTTCCACCAGTGCCCGGACTTCCCTGTACTTCTCTGTCTCGCTTTCTTCCCTCCAGTTCCCATGCCGGATTTCTTCATACAACTTTGAATCCGGGTAGATAGTCAGCATATTAGCACCGATCAGAGCCGGATGGAGCTTGTTGCATACGGCGGCGGTTGCTCTTGCCCCGTCCTCCCCATGCCCTGCGCCGGATATGCCCGCCAGATAGAAAAAGTTGTAACGGATGCCGGCTATGTCCAGCCGCCCGCACTGCTTTAGTATGTCATCCGCAAGGTATCCTTTATCCATAAACCGCAGTGCCTTATCATCCGCTGTTTCGATGCCGATTGTCAGTCCGTCATATCCTGCTCCGTTCAGGGCAGCCAGTTCCTCATCCGTTTTCAAGGTAATGTCCGTCACCCTCGCAAAGCTGCCGATAGTCTCCATTCCTGGAAAATATTTGCGTATTAATCCTGCAATCTCCATCAGCCTGTCATATTTCAGAACAAAAGGGTTCGCCCCTGTCAGGAAAATCCGGGTTACCTTTCTTCCCATAAATCGGCGGTACATCTCCTGTGCCTCTTTCAAATCCGCTTCTATATCCTCCATCGGTGACATCCTGAAGCAGAAAGGCAGGTCCGCATAAAGCGTACAGAATTTGCATCTGTGGTGCGTACAGCCTGCGGTAACCTCCAGCAACAGGGAAGCAGCCTCATAGGGCGGTCTCCATATGGTTCCTGTATAGTGCATCATTCATTCCTCCTCGTATCTTTTTTCTTTTGCACTAAATTACCTCTAAAACTCCATGAAATCAAGTACTGTCTTTTTTAGTCTGTAGTTCACTTTTTTGTACTATCTGTCAAAAATGACCGTATCTTGATTTTTTTTTGCCGCTAAGATATACTCATTAGGAAAGAGGTGGAATGAAATGGCTGATAATAAATTCAACAACAAGGAAACTATTGCCCGCTGCGTCCCTATGGGCAGGCTCCAATCCGTGATCGGCGGCAAATGGAAAATCCTGATCTTATGGTATGTGTCCTTTTACAAAGTCCAGCGGTTCGGGGAACTGATGCGCCGCCTTGACGGAATCACACAGTCCACGCTCACAAAGCAGCTCCGGGAATTGGAAAGCGACGGGTTCCTCCACCGGGAAATTTACAAGGAAATCCCGCCGAAAGTGGAATATTCTCTTACAGAATTTGGTGAGAGCTTCATCCCCGTCCTGCAGACCATGATGACATGGAGCGAAGCATGCCTCTGCCCTGATTGGCAGAATCCTTATGAAAACGAGCCATAAAGAAGTGTATTCTGAAATACCAGAGTATGAAAAACTATAACCAAACCATCCATCTTTTCAATATCTCAATACAGTTACTTTATAGCGATACCCATTATTCTCCAGAAATTCTTCCCCCCAGAACACCACTGCCTGATCACTTACAATCTTTATCTGGTTCAGGCTTTCATAATTACCATTATACAAGACAACGGGCTGGTCATCGACTTTCCCGTCCACAATACGCACACCGCTGATCTGATACATGGAATAATTGACCCATTCCATCAAAAACATATGATCTCCGTTTGCACATACATATGTAAAGGGCTCATAAGCTCCCTCGTTACCCGATATCAGTTTTGTTTTTACCGGTTGCGAACGGATATCCTTAATCAGATAAATGTCTCCGCTCTCCTCCTGTACGAACAGTCCCGCCTGCGTATACCTTATAGGACTGGCAGGCGTCTTTGAATATTCCGGCAATGCTTCCACGGTGGCAGTATCCGACAAGAGCAGCCAATTATAGGACATAGTACCGTCAAAAGTGCCAAGCTGCTCCCGCACATATATCTCAGTGCCGTCAGCATTGGGACAGATGCTCCTCCATGCATGTCCATTTCCCTTCATCTGAAACGAAACTACTATATACTCAAAGCCATCTTCCGGGTCTGTTTCCATCTCATAGCGGGTCACCTGCCATTCCTTATAAGCGTCTTTAGTATCGCCGTTCTGCCAGGAAAAAAGCATAGTGCCGTCATCACTCCAGATATAGGAAAAGCTCTCCTCCTGATCCTGCCATCTGCGAAGAATCTGTCGGCTCCCCTGACCCGGACAAAAGACAATCAGATTCATCTCCTCCCCATCCTGCACTTCATAGGAAAGATACCCCCCGCCTGGAGCGATTGATACATTTTCCAGAGAACGGTCATCCACAAAAATACTGCTTAAGACAGTATCTTCCCTTGTATCAATAACCTGATAGACATATCTGCCATCTTCTTTTTTCAGCAGGCAGAGCATATCTGTTCCCGGATCTCCCCAATCCAGACAGATCACATTCTCTGCATAACCGCTGCCAATGTACTGCTGAATATGATTGAAACGAAATTTTTCCGAATCCATTACCTGATTCTCCAATGGAGGAAGGACAATAGTCTTATCCTGTTCTCCCACGCCGCAGCCGTTTAAAACTGCCGCTATCAGAATCCCTCCTAAAAAAACAATACAGCATTTATGTTTTCTTCGATTCATATATCCTTTCCTTTCATCCTGCTTTTAGACTTTGTCATTCTGGTCCGCCGCCGGAAAGCAGATGGTAAATATAGTTTCTTTACCGGGAATACTAACTGCCTTAATGTGTCCCTTATGCTCCTCCATGATCCTGGCGGCAATGGAAAGTCCAAGTCCAGAGCTTCCCATCTCTCTTGACAACCCCTTATCCGCCCGGTAAAACGGTTCAAAAATCATTTCCAGCTCATCTTTTTGGATTCCCTGCCCCTGATTAGATACCGTGACCTGAGCCAGCCCGTCCTGTCTTGTGAGCCGGATATGGATCGGCTTTCCCGGTTCTCCGTATTTGATGGCATTGTCAATCACATTGATCAGTACTTGCCGGATTTTATCTTCCTTCCCCACCACAGGGACACATTCTTTAGTCCCCTCCAGTGTCAGTGTATTATCGTAACGGTTTGCTTTGATCTTCATAGTTTCCGTTATATTCTCTACAATCTCTGCCAGGTTCAGCCGTCTCGCATTTTCTGCATCCGCCTTATCCTGCATCTCCAACAGCTGTACCACCATTCGGTGAAGCCGGGTACTCTCCTTCAGTATGTGTCCTGTTCCGATATAAAACAACTCTTCATCCCCAGGTCCGTTTTTCTCCATCAGCTGCGCATACCCGGAAATAGTGGTAAGGGGTGTCTTTAATTCATGGGTTACATTATTGTAAAATTCCTGACGGCTGCTCCACAGCATGAGAATGCGATCTTTGTCATCCCGGATCTTTTGAAACTGTTCCTCTGTTACCTGAAGCATTTCCATATAATTTGAACACAATTCCCCAATCTCATCTTTGCGCCCCTGAAGCCGTAATTTATTCAGAATCATGCTTCCTTGTCTGCCGTCAGCCAGATGGGAGGAAATCTCACTGGCCGCCTGACTCAGCCTGCGGATGGGCAGCAATATCCGATAAACTGTAAACCAGATGATCAGACAGATCAGAGCAAAGACCGCCACTGTGATCCAGACCATCCGTTGGACGGTATCCAACTGTCTCCTATATAATCCCCCATAATCAAAAAAGCTGCTGATAATACCGATAAACTTCCCATTAAGATTCACCGGCATGGAAAAATACACCTCACATTGTCCGCCGTTTCCATAGCGGACTAAAAAGGCACTTTTCTGTTCTTTGGCCCGCGTAAAATCCTCCTGCTCCTTCCGTAATTCAAAAACCTTTGAATCTCCTGCCAGCAGCGTTCCCTCAGGACTGCAAAGAAGAGCTTCTCTATATCCGGCATTACTTAACTGCTTTTCAATCTCATTCTTATACAGTTTAAAACTGTCGGCATCCATCCTGCTGTCCTTTAACAACAGCGTCTGCTGCACATAGAGCAGACTGTTATCACGCACTCGCTGCATCTCCTCCATGATCTGTTTTTCAATCTGATACTTCATCTGTATTCCAACAAAGTAAGCAACCAAAAGCATCCCGGCAATCCCAGGCAGAAGAATCCAAAAGCTGATACGAAATAAAATACTGTGAAAAAAACTACGTTTCTTCCGGTGCATACTTATACCCCACTCCAAATACTGTAATAATGGCTTCTCCCGCACGGAGCTTTTTCCGAAGGCGCTGTATATGCATATCCACCGTTCTGGTATCCCCTGCATAATCATAACCCCAGACAGCATCCAGCAGTCTTTCCCTGGTAAAAACCTGCCTTGGATGGCGGGCCATCCACAGTAGCAGATCGAATTCTTTAGGTGTTAGTTCCACCTGCTCCCCGTCCTGGACGACAGTCCGCTCATTTTCATAAATCTGACCGTCAGGAATATTGATCTGCGCTCTCTTTTCCATCTCCAGCGTCTTCTGAAACCGCCGTAGAACCGTCCGGATCCGGATATTGACCTCTCTTAAGTCAAAGGGTTTGGTGATATAGTCATCGGCCCCACAGGACATCCCGTACACCTTATCTTCAATGGCTCCCCGTGCCGTCAGCATGATCACAGGGATATCGTACTTATCCATCATCAGCTTTAACAGATCCACTCCGCTAAAGTCGGGAAGCATCCAGTCCAGAAGCACCAGCTGAGGTTCGAACTCTTCCATCACCAACATACCCTGGGCTCCGGTATAAGCACATTTTACGGTAAATCCTTCCCGGCACAGATCATATTTTAAGAGATCCGCAATGGGTTTTTCATCTTCTATGATGAGTATCCTCATTTCATCAGCATCTATTTCTCCCACTCGTCCCATCCTTACACCTTCCTGCCCGCCTTAGCGGGTCTTCAGTTTAATATTTGAAAGTACCTTTTTCAAAGTATACCTGATACCAAAGCAGAAAGCTATAAACTGTCCATATTTTTCTGCTGTGATCCTCTTTCCCTGTCCTATGTTCTTCCAACAGCTTTAAAAGATACTCGCTTTGAAAATAAACCGCAGCTGTTTCACTGTCAAATACTTTTTTAACCTGAAGATACCAATCCTCCTCCCTCAGCCAGTTACGGATGGGAATAGGGAACCCCAGTTTCCTTCTGTCAGCTGCCTGCTTTGGCATAACACTTTGGGCAGCCTTTCTCAATGCATATTTGGTGACTCCATGACGGAATTTCATCCGGCTGGGCAGCTGTCTTGCTATTTCATAGACATCCATGTCCAGAAAAGGTACTCTGATCTCTAGTGAATGAGCCATGCTCATCCGGTCCGTTTTCTTTAAAATATCTCCCGGAAGCCAATATGTCAGATCGATGCTCTGCATTTGGTCAGAATCCTTCAAATATCCAATACTATCATAGACCCGTCGCAGCAGTTCTGCCGGTTCTGCTCCCCTACTGTGTTTCAGCAGCTTCTCCTTTTCATTCCGCCTGAAAACATAAGCATTCCCTATGTATCGCTGCCTCAGGGGCAGCGCTCCCCGCATCAGATAACCCCTTCCTTTCGGATGTCCGGGAAGGCTTTTGGCAAACGCTGCTGCTTTTTTACGGATTCCTTCCGGAAGCCACTGGATATACCACAGCATATCCGGCTCCAAATAGATATTATATCCACCAAACAGTTCATCAGCCCCTTCCCCGGACAAGACTGTTTTCACTTTTTTAGATGCTGTTTCCGAAAGGAAATAGAGTGCCACTGCGGAAGCATCCCCCAGAGGTTCGTCCAGATAGTAAACAACCTTTGGAAGTGCTTCCCGAAATTCCTCTTTTGTGATATATCTGCAATGATTTTCAACTTGAAGATTCTCCGCCAGCTTTCTTGCAAAGGCAGTCTCGTCATACATGCTCCCCTCATTTCGGAATCCTACAGTAAAAGTTTCGTCACACCCAGAAACAGAGGCCAAAAAGCCTGAATCCACCCCGCCGGATAAAAAGCTCCCCACTTTCACATCACTGACAAGATGCCGCTCTACCGACTGTTTCATGACTTGCTGCACTTCCCTGACTTTTTCTTTTTGCTTTCCTTTGCGGGCAGGCAAAAGCTCTGTCTTAAAATATTGTACAACTTGAAGTTTTTGGTCTTTATAAGTAAGATAGTGTCCCGGCAGCAACTGGTATATCCCCTGAAAAAAGGTTTCCGGCAGAACAGAATACTGGAAAGAGAGGTACTGTTCCAATGCCTCTTCATTGACCTTTCTACGATAGCCCGGATATTCCAGGATACTTTTAATCTCGGAGGCAAATACCAGGACATGATCCACCACCGCATAGTAGAAAGGCTTTATGCCAAAGAAGTCCCGGGCAGCAAACAGTTCCTCCTTTTCCTCATCCCAGATAGCGAAGCTGAACATCCCGCGGAGTTTCGCAATGAGCCCTGTATCATACTCCTCATATCCGTGGAGCAGCACTTCCGAATCTGACAGACTTCTGAATATATGTTTTTTTCGTATCAATTCCTCCTGCAGCGCCTGATAGTTATAAATCTCACCATTAAATACCAGCGCTTTACTTCCATCCTCATTGTACATAGGCTGCATACCCTGATTCAGATCGATAATGCTCAGCCGCTGAAATCCAAGGGCTGCCTTTCCGGAGAAATAAGTGTCACTCCCGTCAGGCCCGCGGTGCCGGATAACCCGCATCATACGCTCCAGCACCTGCCTCTTTTCCACAGTATTCCCAACGAACCCACATATTCCACACATAGCACTTTCTCCTTTGTCCTTTATTTGTATGGGGCTATTGTAACGGACGGATATATCAGAGATTCTATGTAATTGTATCAGAAATGTAAAAATTCACTCATCAGACGTTCTGTCTGCAGTTCCCAAGTATCGGTAAAGGCTACCGCGGACAATTTTTGTATTCTCTTTACTGATCATCCATTGATACTGCAAAAGTATCTGCTATTAACGGCAATAAAGCTCCCCACCCTTCTTCCGCTTCAATAGGATAGCAATAACTGACTTTCCATACATCATTTTCAAATTCATTAAGCCTGACTTTGTATATAACTTCACCTTCCTGCTTGGTCATATCAGAATTTTCCGATGTATATCCATCACTTTCCAATTCCCCCTTAACTTGATCTACAGTTTTATCTTCATAATGAGTTATCCAAAGCCGAACCTGACCATTTAACACTATCTGTCCGTCAAATGCACCTGACCATGCATCGGGGGTGTGCTGCTGCCAGTCTCCATCTGTTAAATAAATGGTATACCCTTCTCCTGTAAAAAGTGTGGCGGGCATTTCATCCATTTCACCCTCTCTCATAATCTTAAGGACAATTTTATCCTCTTTTTCCACTTTCTCCTCAGAAAATTCAGGTACTGTCGTGTTTTCCAATATGTCATTATCCGCAGTGGAATCCTCAGCAAACAGAATATTTTCACCTTCTGACTGATCAGATACGTCCTCTGCATTTTCTTTTGTCATCGAGCAGCCTGCCACTGTTCCAGTACTGATTGTTAAAACAACTGCACATATCAATATAGAAATCCTATTTTTCTTCGCTTTTTTTATAAATATTTTTTTCATAGTGTTCTCCTCCATAATAATGTGTCGATAAAATAGTTCTTTTAGCCCACCGCTTCAAAACCGGCCTCACTCCAATCAGGCCCGCGATACCAAATCACCCGCATCATCCGCTTTATCACCTGCTCTCTCTTCACAGTATCCCCAAGAAATTCACATATCCCACACATAATACATTCTCCTTTATTTCTATGGAGATATTGTAGCGAACAAATATATCAAGGACACAATGAAATTGTATCAGAAATGTAAAAATACAACTCATATCTCAATGAAAATGACAAGTCTGCGCATATGACAGTGGGCTATCTGCGGCGGTTGTCCTTTGTGTATTTTCATTCGGCAACTCCTCTGTTGTTCAGAGCCTCCTCTGCTCCCTTATGGTAAGTCTGGTCAAAGGTACGATTTAGATAATCATTGTGATGACACCGCTCTTTTCAGCAATTTTCGAGTAGTCGAACACATGCTCCGTCATGCACACAAATTTACCCCTTTTACCCCACCCAAATTACGGTTCAACAAACTGCGCTTTTGCCAAGTCCAACATAAATGTTAGTCCTCAGCCTGACACCAAATTTGATTACTGAGATTTTCATTGACATGTTTTTTGCAAAAACGTACAATAATATCAAAGATGGGAAACCGACATCAGGAGAGTTCCTGCCAGATAGCGGAAAATTTTATTAATCATGAGATTCCCTGCCAGACAGCGGGAAAGCTTTAAAATTTCCTGAAAATGAGAAAAAGGACTGTTGAAACAGCCCTCTACCCTTGTTAATGTAAAAATGCCCTTAAGAACACACGGAAATAATGTATATTCCAAACCCTATGTAGTGTCGAAAACAGCGTGTTTTCAGTCTTTCTCGGCCTTCCGTGTTCGTATCCGCCGGAAACTAAGACACTATTGGATGCTCAAGTTATTCAGCTACCTCTTGTTCTATTTTCATATTACGGCAGAAATAATTTTTCTAATTCAGCATCAGGAACTTGATTCATATAATTAACTGTACAAAAGCAGTTAGTACACTTTCTCACTTTTAATATATTCATATCAAGTCCAGCTTTATCTATTGCAGAAACAAGTATTACTTTCAGCATATCGTCATAAACTATAGTTTCAATTTCTTCATCGCCGTATATCCATTTTGCGTTCTTATATATCTGTTGAGAAAAAAGAGCCTCCACTCTTGTTCTTCTTTAAAAGTCTCATTTTTATATTTCAATGAACTTCAACTTCATCCCCCAATTTTTAAACTTGAAACTGTCCATAACCACTTCAACAACCTTATTTTACTATTTGAGATAATGTCTTATTTCTTCAAAAGAATGTTCTTTATACTCTTTCCTATTCCAAAATACAACTTTTCGAATATTCTCTCTCGTTACTGGCAATTCAGCTTTTCGGATGTAATTTTCCACCCTGTTACACATTTCTTTCCCTTGCTCCAATGCATCCTGCACAATCTGGTAAAGATATTCCGGTTTTCTTAGATCTCCTAAATCATGAAATATGGCATTCGCGGCTACCAAGGCCGAGCGCATATAAGAGGCATTATCTTTAAACAAATCACTCTCAATATAAATTCCCCGTGATTCAACGAACATACAGCAAAATGTAACAATTGTTCTGGTATTTCCCTCAGCTTATGTCAAGTATGGGACAAAATTTTTCAAAATGACTCTTATTATTATACTAACGATTACTAAAACTTGCCAAGTAATCCGGCTCACGAGCGAAACAATCAAGGATATTGCGGCAAATTTCATCGCTCGTGAGTATGACAATTCAATGCTTATTTCATTTTCTGACATTTCAATTTCACAAAAAATAACATTTATTTAATAAAACTATTTTTGCGCTCAATCATTTCTAAAATAGGCGCATTTTCTTTTCCCACTGGAATAATTGGATCATCAGTTGGGAGTATGCCACAAAACGATAACCAATCATCTTTTTTAAGGTCGAACGCATTACAAATTAGTATACTTTCAAGTTTCTTTTTTATCATTAGCTCATCATAAACTTGTGGTTGCCCTGTTGAATTCGACATATATGAAGGACATAGAGAAAAGGTTTTTGCAAATTTTAGTTCCTTTTCAAACATTTTTAAATTCACATCATTGCTTGGTTGCATAGTATGACATCTTGCTGGCATAGCTATAATCTGTGGATTCTTAACATTTTTGTTTAGAAATCCCAACTGACCAATTATTACCCTATACCAATATGGATGCTTTTTATCTATTCCTTTGATTATACGTATACCAATTTCATTTTTGTTGTCACTATAACCAACATCTTTAATCCAAGCATCAAAAATATTTTTACCACCAGTTTTTGCAAATACTAACGATAATATAGGCGGAAATCTATGTAATGGATCAGCCATAAACATCACTCCCCTCCAATCACATACATTCCACAATGGAACATTTATAATTGAAGAGGTGATAATGTTTGCATTACTAACATTTTTAAATCCGCACTCTTCCGGTGGTTTACTATAATGAATTGTCTCTGGAATAATTGTTTTCTCATCCTCTTCTGTCCCTTTTATATCCGTGCTTATACTTTTATAAGCTCGCTTCATTTGCATATCTTTGTAATCATCAATGACTGATGAAAAAGAAAATGTCGTTTTTCCAAGAGTTTCCATACCATAAAAAACACTGTTTGAAAAGGTTTGGGAGCGATCAAAAGCTGCATCATTTTTTATCATATTCTCAATTTTATATAATTCGGTATTATATGGAAACATAATAGCTGTCACCATGCTAATAAGATTAGTCATAAAATTAGAGAACATACCCTGTGCCGCAACAATATCTTGCGAATCATAGTCTTTGAATATCACCTTAATAATATTGGGTTTGTCGTCATGTATTCTCCCCTCTATTAAAGTACAGCAAGAACTATCATAGTAAAGTTCAATTTGAATTTTTCCAGTGAAAGAGATAAGCTCATTTGAAACACCTGTTCCAAAAAAACTCTCTAATGTTGCAAGAATTGTAGCACCGATTTCTATTTCACCATGCTCATAAGGGCCTAATGCTCTTAATCCAATAGAGCATCCTAATATATTCGTTTGCATCTGGCATGAATGTTCTATTCCATACCATGGAAGATAATTCAGCTTTTCTAAAGCAGGCTGTAATCTCCACTTTTCTATTAAATCATCAAATGCTTCTTTACTGTTGTTAAGAGCTTCCAGCATTGATTCATCATAATATCCAAGCTCGTATTTCATTGCAACACTCGAAAATATTAGTCCTCGACTTTCTAAATAATCGGGTAATTGACCAAGCGATTTTTCAACCTCATAAGAAGTACGAAGGATTTGAATTGCAAGTATATAATCAAAGTTGTTTGACTCTTTGTCTTCCAATTCTATATTTTGAGGATATAAATGCATAGAAATATCCGCCAATTCGTCAAAACATGTAGCATACAATATGTGTCCAAGTCTTAATTCTATATATTTTAATGCGTTAGCACTTATGAATAATGCCGGAAGAACCTCACCGAATTTCATATATTGGTTCATACATAAACAAAAATCAAAATAGTAGAAATTTCTTGCTGCCCAAAGAAGTCCAACATCCTCAAAAATGTCAGCCATTTCCAAAACAACCGTAATCAAATGAACTTTATTATTCTCATTATACAAACTCATAAGAGATCGACTAAAGTAAGATAATGCCTCATAAGGCTTTTTCTCTTTTAGTGAATGACCTCTTTTAGCTAACATCAATGCAGCTTCTGATTTTTGTTTTTGCTTACTCACAATAGCAACTATACGTTCAAACAATTCACTATAGTGTTCTGCTTTTTCAAAAACAGGAAATTCCTGAACAGCCCTACTTAATGGATATAGGTCTAAGTCAAGGTGTCCGAAGCTATCATCCACTATTTCAATCATATCATCAACTATACTATCAGGTTCGTCACCAAGGAATAAACGTATTAGTTGAAATGAAGCCTTGGCTTCAATCGCAGTATTGGGTTTTGAAGGGTCACAAATATATTGAATATATTTTTCCTTTAGATATTTTGTGTGAATATCTAAAGGTATATTTTCATTCTCATGCGATAGGGAATATAAATTCATCCAAAGCGTAACAAGGTTTTTAAATAAATTTACATTATTCTCTTCAAGTGCAATTGTTTCATATTCTTTATAATAATTATAAAAAAGTTCTGCATCACTATACCACCAGTAAATGGTCCACGCAGCATCATAAATAGCCGTAGCAACATCTATAATACTACCATGTTCTTTAACAATCCTATTATTACGATCAATCAATCCTATTATTTTCTCCTTAGAAAACTCAAGTTCTCTTGCCAAAACTAAACTCTTCTTGGATAGTACAACCATCTCTGATGGTTTCACTTTATCACACATCAATTTCTTCTCAATCTGACCATATTCTTGTTTACGTCGATAATCGTTCTCTCCAACTTGCACTTCATCAATAAAACTATCTGAAAGGCCAAAACTCTTTATTGCAATTTCAATATTGCTTATGCTCTTCAATGTTTTATCAAGTAGCCATGTACGATCAATCACCCTAATATCTAAGCTATAAAGTTTACGTAATTCATCTTCAATATCCGCTCTTTTCTTATCTGAAATATATTGATTAGACATAAAGAAAACCTTTGTATACCCACGCTTTTCATCCTGATTAACCTTTGCAATTTTAGCAACATCACTTTTAACTTTTGCTTTCCAATCTTTCTTGGCACTAATTGCAAACGCCCATCTCTCAGTGGCTGCTTTATTTCCGTCACCATAGTACCAAAGTGTAGAGATTGCCTCCGCTACAGGATATGTTTCACTATCAACTTTACTGTCACCACCTCCAGTTGGTCCGGTTTGAGGCAATAAATTAGGGCAGATTTCAGCTTCTGCAATATGTCTACAAAAATCTTCAAATGGTTTATCTAAACTTTTGCTAGTCAAAGTCTCAAAATAGAAATCTAAAAAATCTCGATCAAGCTTACCCTTCTGAACAATCTTTGAATCTGAAAACTGTTCAGGATGCATTTTCCTAAAGACTTCTGTTTGCCTACCCATTTTCTCTATACTTTTCCTTCCTTAATTTTAGTAAAAAATCAACCTCAAAATAACTCAAAATTCTCAAACATAATTTCCAACTTGCCTATTTTCTTCTCCGTATGATAATGCCCGCAATACCACTTCCCATAATCCAGCCTATCCTCAATCCCGTCCAGCCATTCCTCCGTAGACTTGTCCACCTTACTCTGGTCCACCCCGGCCATGAACACCTCCACCGGCTCATATTTCAACGGCGTAGTATGGCTCAACACCACATCCACCTTCCACCCCAGCTTATCCAGCCGGCTCTCCACATATCTCTTAACCTCATCAGAAGGCTGCTCATCCGGCCACCACCCGTACCCATACATAAGCCGGACCATCTTATCAACACTGTAGGCCCCGCCCATGACAATGGCCTGCTTCCCGTCCAGATCAAACACTTCCCCGTCCTTCGCAAACAGCAGGCTCGGATACTCTTCTTCCCAGTACACCACACCGCCATGCCACACCTTCTCCTGATATCCCTCAATGGTCTGCGGCCTCTGCTCATGGTTCCCATGAATCGCAAATACCGTAATCGGCAGGGATTCCAGAAACTCCTTCTTCCTCATATCCCGGATTCCCCCGCTATAATTAATCCCGGCATCCCCAAGAATAATCATCACATCTTCCTTACAGGTCCCGAACCGCCTGCAGAAAGCCTCAATCCGTCCAAACTCCCCATGGGTATCCCCTGTTATGCAAATCATGCCATCATCCCTTCCGGATGCCCGCCGTCCGGCAGGCACCCTAATTATACCATATC